>NZ_JBEXQJ010000001.1:0-1001061 GCF_040612515.1 Streptomyces sp. NPDC006372
CCGTGCATCGTGAACGCCTGGTTGAACTGCTCGTTCGACATGATCTGCAGACCGGGCCGGGCGAGCTCGGCGCGCATGAGCAGCGCCATCACGCCGCCGATGACGAAGAACGCGAACGAGGTGGCCAGGTACAGCGTGCCGATCGTCTTGTGGTCAGTGGTGGTGAGCCACTTGATGACCACGCTGCCGCGCTTCTGGCGCCGGACCGGCAGCTCGTCCTCGTAGTGGGACCCTGCTGCCGCGGCACCCTGGGGTTCGTTGAGGATGCTCACAGGTTGTTCGTCTCCCGGTTCTTCTCGTGGCTCGTCTGCGCGATGCCGGCAGGAACGTAACCGTTCTGCTGCTTGTCCACGAGGTCCTTGAGGTGCTGCTCGTAGCGCTCGGGGGAGACGACCTTCACGTTGAACAGCATCCGAGAGTGGTCGACGCCGCAGAGCTCGGCGCACTTGCCCATGAAGGTGCCCTCCTTGTTGGGGGTCACCTCGAAGGCGTTGGTGTGGCCCGGGATGACGTCCTGCTTCATCAGGAACGGCACCACCCAGAAGGAGTGGATGACGTCACGAGAGGTGAGGACGAAGCGGACCGTCTTGCCCTTGGGCAGCCACAGGGTCGGGCCCGGGTTGCCCGTCTGCGGGTTCCGCGTGCCGGGGGTGCCGCAGTCGTAGACGCCGCCGGCGTTGGCCGGGAAGTCGTCCTTGAACCGGTCCGGGATCGCCGCCAGGTCCGGGGACTTCTTGGCGTCACCGGTGGAACCGGCGACCGGCTCGATGTAGTTGAAGCACCAGCTCCACTGGAAGCCGACCACGTTGACCGTGACGTCGGGCTTCTTCTTCAGGCTGAGGAGCTCGGACTCGTCGCGGGCGGTGAAGTAGAACAGCACCGAGACGATGATGAGCGGGACCACGGTGTACAGCGCCTCGATGGGCATGTTGTACCGGGTCTGCGGAGGAACCTCGACCTTGGTGCGACTGCGCCGGTGGAAGAAAGCACTCCACAGGATCAGACCCCACACCAGCACGCCGACGGCGAGCGCAGCCGCCCAGGACCCCTGCCACAGGGAGAGGATCCGCGGAGCCTCTTCCGTGGTCGGGGTGGGCATACCAAGGCGGGGGAAGTCTTCCCAGTTGTACGAGCAACCGGTGGCTGTCGCCAAGACCAGGCCCGCGGTCAGTGCCTGCAGCAGCTTCCGCCGCATCGGGCGCCGCGGCGAGCGGTCGGAGCCGTTGGGACTCACGTAGCGCCTTCCCGAGAGTCTCGCCCGCGCGGTCGGCTGCGGCCTGGCCTTCTCGCTGGTCGGTCGCCGCCCTGCGTCGGGCAGGGGTTTGGATGTTTATGCGGACCAAACCCTAGCCGACGCCGTCTGGGGGTTATCGAGGAGGGGTGCCTAGTGGGGTGGGGTGTTCGCTTGATTGGCGGGTGCGGCGGTCGTTGTGGCCTGTCGCGCAGTTCCCCGCGCCCCTGAGGGACGTCTGTGTGCCGGGCGTTCTAGCGTTGTTGTGTGGGTTACTTCGATGCTGCTTCCGCTGCTCCGCTTCATCCGATCGCGCGGCAGGCCCTGCTGGCCTCGCTCGACGAGGGGTGGGCGGATCCCGCACGTCTGTACAGGGAGGGACGCCGGGCGCGGATGCTGCTGGACGCGGCGCGGGAGGCTGCCGCCGAGGCGGTGGGGTGCCGGGTGGACGAACTGGTGTTCACCTCGTCCGGGACCCGTGCCGTTCACACCGGCATCGCGGGGGCGTTGGCCGGGCGGCGGCGGGTCGGGCGTCACCTGATCGTGTCGGCGGTCGAACATTCCTCCGTGCTGCACTCCGCCGAGGTGCACGAGGCCGACGGCGGCACCGTCACGCAGGTGCCGGTCGACCGGGGCGGAGCGGTGGACCCGGAGGCGTACGGGGCCGCCCTGCGCGCGGACACCGCGCTGGCCTGCCTTCAGTCGGCCAACCACGAGGTGGGGACCGAGCAGCCGGTGACGGCCGTGGCCGGCCTGTGCCGGGCGGCCGGGGTGCCGTTGCTGGTGGACGCCGCGCAGTCGCTGGGATGGGGGCCGGTGGACGGGGACTGGTCGGTGCTGACGGCCAGCGCGCACAAGTGGGGCGGCCCCTCCGGGGTGGGGCTGCTCGTGGTCCGCAAGGGGGTGCGGTTCGCCTCGCAAGGGCCGGTGGACGAGCGGGAGTCGGGGCGGGCGCCCGGTTTCGAGAACATCCCGGCCGTCGTCGCGGCGGCCGCGTCGCTGCGGGCCGTACGGGCGGAGGCGGCCGAGGAGGCCGCACGGCTGCGGGAGCTGACGGAACGGATCCGGGCGCGGGTACCGGAGCTGGTGCCCGACGTCGAGGTGGTCGGCGATCCGGTGCGCCGGCTGCCCGGAGTCGTCACCTTCTCCTGCCTCTACGTCGACGGGGAGGCGCTGCTGCACGAGCTGGACCGGGAGGGTTTCTCCGTTTCGTCCGGATCGTCCTGCACGAGCAGCACGCTGACGCCGAGCCATGTGCTGCGGGCGATGGGCGTACTGAGCGAGGGGAACGTGCGGGTGTCGCTGCCGCTCGGGGTGGCGGAGGAGGACGTGGAGCGGTTCCTGGCGGTTCTCCCCGGGGCGGTGTCGGCGGTGCGGGAGAAGCTGGGGGCGCCGGTCTCGGAGGCGGTGGTGCGGGAGGCCGACACGCTCGTCGTGGACTCCCTGGGCAAGAGGTGCCCGATTCCGGTCATCGAGCTCGCCAAGGTCATCGGTGAGGTGCCGGTGGGAGGCCTGGTCCGGGTCCTGTCGGACGACGAGGCGGCCCGGCTGGACATCCCGGCGTGGTGCGAGATGAGGAACCAGGAGTACGTCGGTGAGGAGCCGGCGGACCAAGGAACGGCGTACTTGGTCCGCCGAGCGAGCTGAGAAAGCTCGGGGAAAGTCTCTTGTTCAGGCCAGGTGCGCCTGAACCTCCTGCGCGGCCTCATCCCCGTATGCCTTGGTGAACCGCTCCATGAAGTGCCCCCGACGCAGCTGGTACTCCTGCGTCCCCACGGTCTCGATGACGAGCGTCGCCAGCATGCAGCCGACCTGAGCCGCACGCTCCAGGGACACACCCCAGGCGAGTCCGGACAGGAACCCCGCCCGGAAGGCGTCGCCGACACCCGTGGGGTCGGCCTTGCGCTCCTCGTCCGGCGTGCCGACCTCGATCGGGTCCTCGCCGGCCCGCTCGATGCGCACGCCCTGCGCGCCGAGGGTGGTCACACGGTGGCCCACCCGGGACAGGATCTCCGCGTCGGTCCAGCCGGTCTTGGTCTCGATGAGGCCCTTCTCGTACTCGTTGGAGAAGAGGTACGTCGCCCCGTCCAGCAGGATGCGGATCTCCTCGCCGTCCATACGGGCGATCTGCTGGGAGAAGTCGGCGGCGAACGGGATGGACCGGGAGCGGCACTCCTCGGTGTGGCGGAGCATGGCCTCCGGGTCGTCCGCGCCGATGGAGACCAGGTCCAGACCGCCGACGCGGTCGGCGACGGTCTTCAGCTCGATCAGGCGGGCCTCGCTCATGGCGCCGGTGTAGAAGGAGCCGATCTGGTTGTGGTCGGCGTCGGTCGTGCACACGAAGCGGGCGGTGTGCAGCGTGTCGGAGATGCGGACGGACTCCGTGTCGACGCCGTGCCGGTCGAGCCAGGCCCGGTACTCGTCGAAGTCCGCGCCCGCGGCGCCGACCAGGATCGGGTGGGTGCCGAGCTGGCCCATCCCGAAGGCGATGTTCGCCGCGACGCCGCCACGGCGGACGTCGAGCTTGTCGACCAGGAACGACAGCGAGACCGTGTGCAGTTGGTCCGCTACGAGCTGGTCGGCGAAGCGGCCGGGGAAGGTCATGAGGTGGTCGGTGGCGATGGAGCCGGTGACTGCGATGCGCACGGCGTGGACTCTCCTGAGGGAGGCGGACCTTGACACTTCACGCTATCGGGTGGGCGGGGCCGCTCTGAAGGCGTCGAAACTACCTGATAGTAGATCTTTCTCCATGAGCTCGACCGTGCCTACGGTGCCGCTATGACGAACCTCAAGGTCCAGATGCCCGCTCCGGTCGATCTCGAAGGCGAGCTGGCATCGCTGCCGGGTGACGGCGCCCGGATGGCCCCGCACTGGGCGGTCCCCGACCGGATCGCCTCCCGGCCGGTGTCCCCGGCCCTGATCCACGGTGTGAACGTACCCCAGGCGTCGGCGCGGCTGCTCGACGCGATGTCGGACTACGGGGACTGAGCGGCGCCCTTGGGGGAACCGCGCGCTCCCCCGCTGCGTCCCATCGCCGTCCCCCGTAAAGGGGAGGCGGGATACGACCCACCAGCGGCCCGATTCCGACCGGGCAGGGTCCCGATGGGACAGCTGTGCAGCCGAAGGAGCGATGCGGTGAACACCGAGCGACCCGAGAACGACGACGACGCCAGGGCAGCGGGCGACGCCGGAACCGCAGACGCCCCGGAGGTCGGGAAGCGGGGTTCGGCGGACGCCGGGGATGCTGCCGAGACCGAGGCGTCTGCAGATGCCGCTGAGCCCGAGGAGGCGGCTCAGGTCGCCGAGACGCCGGGTGACGAGGCAGAGGCCTCCGAGGCACACGTGACGGACGCCGACGTGACCGAGGCCGGGAAGAGCGAGGCGGCCCCGGCAGCCGAAAAGGCCGGTGCGGCCGGTGCCGCCGGGAAGGCCGGTGCCGCCGAGGACGAGCAGACCGACACCGACACCGACACCAGCCCAGCCTCCGGCCACGAGGTCACCCCGCAGAAGACTGAGGCCAAGGCGACCCCGGAGCCCTCGGCCCCCGCCCCGCACGGGGACATCCCGCGGGGTGAGGAGGACCTGGTCCGGCACGGCGGTAGGCGTCCCCGGACCCCCGCGATCATCGCCTCCGTCGCCGCGGCCGTGCTGCTGATCGGCGGTGGTGGTGCCTGGCTCGCCGCCAACGCCTCGGGCGGGTCCGGCGGAGGTGCGACGTCGGGTGCGCCGGGTGGGGACGACACTCCCCCGCCGCTCGCGCTCGACGGGTACTCGGAGTCGACGCCGGGCGAGGGCAACGGCATCGCACCCGGCGAGCCCAACCCGTACGGCGCCACCTACCGGGTCGAGGGCACGCTCCCGGACGGCCCGGGCGAAGCCCCTGTGTACCGGGCTCAGGGCGAGGTCTCCAAGGCGGACGTGACCCGGCTGGCGAAGGCCCTCGGGGTCGACGGGGCGCCGGTGGCGCAGGGGGAGGTCTGGAAGGTCGGGGCCGGCCAGGACGGCACGGGGCCGAACCTCCAGGTGAACAAGGAGGCGCCGGGGGCCTGGACCTTCAGCCGGTACGCCCCGGGCACCGACAACTGCAAGGGCACCGACCGCTGCGACGCTCCGCGGGCGGACGGCACGCCCGTGAGCGAGGCGGAAGCCGAGAAGGCCGCGGCGCCCGTGCTGAAGGCATTGGGTCAGGACGACGCGAAGCAGGACGCGAGCCAGGTCATGGGCGCCCAGCGGGTGGTGAACGCCGCTCCCGAGGTCGGCGGACTGCCCACGCACGGCTGGACCACCGGGGTGACGGTCGGCCCCGACGGCGAGATCGTCGGCGGCAGCGGACAGCTGAGCACGCCGGTGAAGGGCGACACCTACCCCGTGGTCAGCGCCAAGAAGGCGCTGGAGCTGATGGAGGAGCGGCCGCAGAGCGACCACCGCATGGGCATCGGCGGCTGCGCCAGCCCCGTGCCGCAGAAGGACCGGCTGGAGCAGCCCTGCGGGTCGTCGCCGAGCGGCGCTCCCGAGCAGGACGCGGTGACGGTCGAGAAGGCCGTGTTCGGGCTGGCCTCGCACTTCGTGGACGGGCGGCAGGCGCTGGTGCCGTCCTGGCTGTTCGAGGTGGTGGCGCCGGGCGCGAAGGACGCGTTCACGGTGACGTACCCGGCGGTCGACCCGAAGTACCTGGCCGCGCCCGAGTCGAGCCGGCCGGGTGACAAGCCGACGTCGGCGCCCGGGCCGCGGAACGTCGAGGTGGACGGCTACCGCGCCGAGGGCTCGGAGCTGACGGTGACCTTCACGGGCGGGGTGTGCGCCGACTACGACGTGAAGGCGAGCGGGAAGGCGGACGAGGTGACGGTCACGGTGACCTCGAAGGCCTGGCCCGACAAGGTCTGCATCATGATCGCGAAGAAGTTCCAGCAGACGGTGCGGCTGGACGAGCCGCTCGGCGACCGCGCGGTCGTGGGCTCGGACGGCAAGGCGATCCCGATGGCCAAGGAGGGCGCGCGGCTGCCGGCTCCCCCGACGCGGGCACGGTAGGACCGCACAGCGCCAAGGCGGCACACGCGGCGCGAAGGCAGTACGCACACGCGAAGGCGGCGGCCCCGTCGGAGGGGGCCGCCGCCTTCGTCATGTCCGCTGCCGCCGTGGGCGGCGACGGCCGGTTCAGCTGAACGAGTCGCCGCAGGCGCAGGAGCCGGTCGCGTTCGGGTTGTCGATCGTGAAGCCCTGCTTCTCGATGGTGTCCACGAAGTCGATCGTGGCACCGCCCAGGTACGGGGCGCTCATGCGGTCGGTGACGACCTTCACACCGCCGAAGTCCTTCTCCACGTCACCGTCGAGGGAACGCTCGTCGAAGAAGAGCTGGTAACGCAGACCGGAGCAGCCGCCGGGCTGGACGGCGACGCGCAGCGCGAGGTCGTCGCGGCCTTCCTGGTCGAGCAGGGTCTTGACCTTGTCCGCGGCGGCGTCGGTCAGGATGATGCCGTCGCTGACGGTGGTGGTCTCGTCCGATACGGACATCTACATCTCTCCCGGGTTGTACGGAGACTGCTTGCCGACGGGTCCAACCGGCGGGGCCGCGGATTCATTCCGGGCCGGGCGCTCGATCTCGGCTCCTTTTCATGCTCGCACACGCACCGGGAACCGGAAAACGGCTCTTTCCGGGTGTTCCCGGGAATGAACGGCGACTCGTCGGGATTCACGTCACACAGACGCTATGGCCATCGTCAACGTGACGTGAAGCGGTTATGATAGATAGCGTCAAATCGACGAAAAGTCGCGGAACAGAAAGGGTGCGTGTAGTGACCACCGCCCAGCCCCAGGAGCTCGACGTACAGCCGACGCCCCTCGCCCTGCTGCTCCTCGGCCGTGAGGCCGACCCGAAGAGCGAGCGCGGCGTGGACTGCCCCGGCGACCTGCCCTCGCCGTCCGACCCGGATCTGGTGGAGCGCGCCCGCAAGGCGAAGGAGAAGCTCGGGAACAAGGTCTTCGTTCTGGGGCACCACTACCAGCGCGACGAGGTCATCCAGTTCGCTGACGTCACCGGGGACTCCTTCAAGCTGGCCCGGGACGCGGCGGCGCGTCCGGAGGCCGAGTACATCGTGTTCTGCGGTGTGCACTTCATGGCGGAGTCCGCGGACATTTTGACGTCCGACGACCAGAAGGTCGTCCTGCCCGACCTCGCCGCCGGCTGCTCGATGGCCGACATGGCGACGGCCGAGCAGGTCGCCGAGTGCTGGGACGTGCTGACCGAGGCCGGCATAGCCGAGCAGGTCGTGCCCGTCTCGTACATGAACTCGTCCGCCGACATCAAGGCGTTCACCGGCAAGCACGGCGGCACGATCTGCACCTCCTCCAACGCCAAACGGGCCCTGGACTGGGCGTTCGAGCAGGGTGAGAAGGTCCTCTTCCTGCCGGACCAGCACCTCGGCCGCAACACCGCGGTGCGGGACATGGGCATGTCCCTGGAGGACTGCGTCGTCTACAACCCGCACAAGCCGAACGGCGGCCTGACCGCCGACGAGCTGCGCGCCGCGAAGATGATCCTGTGGCGCGGTCACTGCTCGGTGCACGGCCGCTTCAGCCTGGACTCGGTGAACGACGTCCGCGAGCGCATCCCGGGCGTGAACGTCCTGGTGCACCCGGAGTGCAAGCACGAGGTCGTGGCCGCGGCGGACTACGTCGGCTCGACGGAGTACATCATCAAGGCCCTGGAGGCCGCCCCGGCCGGCTCCAAGTGGGCCATCGGCACGGAGCTGAACCTGGTCCGGCGCCTGGCGAACCGTTTCGCGCCCGAGGGCAAGGAGATCGTCTTCCTCGACAAGACGGTCTGTTTCTGCTCGACCATGAACCGCATCGACCTCCCCCACCTGGTCTGGGCCCTGGAGTCGCTGGCCGAGGGCAACCTGGTCAACCGCATCGAGGTGGACAAGGAGACGGAGGCGTTCGCGAAGCTGGCGCTGGAGCGGATGCTGGCGCTGCCGTAACGGCCCCCGCGCAGAGCGAAAGGCCCCACCCGGTGTCCGGGTGGGGCCTTTCGGATCGTACGGGGGGTCAGACCTGAGCCGGCTCCTGCTCCCGCTCGGACTCCCGCTGGGCGGGAAGGCCCTTCTTCGCCGCGCGCTTCTTCGCCCGGCGTTCCTTGCGGAGTTCGACCATCGCGTACAGCGTCGGCACCAGCAGCAGCGTCAGCAGGGTCGACGTCACCAGACCGCCGATCACGACCACGGCCAGCGGCTGGGCGATGAAGCCGCCCTCGCCCGTGATGCCGAGGGCCATCGGCAGCAGGGCGAAGATCGTCGCCAGGGCCGTCATGAGGATCGGGCGCAGCCGGTGGCGGCCACCCTCGACCACGGCCTCGACGACTCCGTAGCCCTGCTTGCGGTACTGGTTGATGAGGTCGATCAGCACGATCGCGTTCGTCACCACGATGCCGATCAGCATCAGCATGCCGATCATCGCGGGGACGCCCATCGGCGTGCCGGTGGCGATCAGCAGACCGATCGCGCCGGTGGCCGCGAACGGGATGGAGACGAGCAGGATCAGCGGCTGGACCAGCGACCGGAAGGTGCTGACCAGCAGCATGAAGACGATCGCGATGGCCGCGAGCATCGCCAGGCCCAGGTTGGCGAACGCTTCGTCCTGGTCCTCGGAGACACCGCCGATCGACGCCGTGGCACCCTCCGGGAGCTTCAGCGCGTTGATCTCGGACTGGAGCTTGGTGCTCACCGCGCCCGTGTTGTCGCCGGTCGGCTTCGCGGTGATGGTGGCCGCGCGCTGGCCGTCGATTCGGGTCATGGACACCGGCCCGTCGACCATCCGCACGGTGGCGATGTCGCCGAGCTTCGCCGTGCCGAGGCGCAGGTTCTGGAGCTGCTTCAGGGTCGTGGCGGGCTTCGCCGAGCGGATGACGACGTCGCGCTCGGTGTCGTCCAGGACCGCCTTGGCGGCGTTGGTGCCGCGGACAGCCTGGGCGACGGCGGCGCCGAGGGTCTGATCGTTGAAGCCGGCCGCGGCCGCCTTGTCGTTCGCCTTCACCGAGATGCGCGGCACGCTCTGCGAGAGGTCGCTGGTGACGTCCTTGACGTCGTCGAGCTTCGCGACCGTCTTGCGGACCTCCTCGGACGCCGTGCGCAGGACGTCGGCGTCGGCGGCCTTCACCACGACGCTGAGGTCCTGGCTGCCGAAGCCGTCACCGGCGGCGATGGTGGTCGTGCCGATGCCCTTCAGCCCGGCCAGGCCCTTCTCGATGCTGTCCTGGACGTCCTCGGCCGACGCCGAGTCGTCCAGCATCACCTGGTACGACGCCTGGTTGGTGTCGGTGCCGCCGCCGAAGGCCGCCATGAAGCCGGACGAGCCGATGGTGACCTGGTAGTCCTTCACGCCCTCGGTGTCGGCGAGCAGCTGCTCGACCTTCTTCGCCTGGGCGTTCGTCGCCTCCAGGCTGGTGCCGGGCTTCAGCTCCTGCTTGACGGAGAGGACCTCGACCTCGCCCTGGTCGAAGAAGTTCGTCTTCAACAGCGGCGCCATGCCGAACGTGCCGACGAGGACGACGATCGCGAGGGCCACGCTGGTGAGACGGCGGCGCGTCGCGAACCGCAGGACCGGGACGTAGATGCGCTGGAGGCGGCTCTTGGCCTCCTTCTCCTCCGCGATCCGGCGTGCCTCGGCCGCGTCCTGCGGGGTGCCCTTCGGCGGCCGCAGGAACCAGTACGACAGGACCGGTACGACCGTCAGGGAGACGAGCAGGGAGGCCAGCAGCGCGGCCGTGACCGTCAGGCTGAACGAGCCGAACAGCTCGCCCACCATGCCGCCGACCAGGCCGATCGGCAGGAACACCGCGACCGTGGTGAGCGTCGAGGAGGTCACCGCGCCGGCGACCTCACGCACCGCGTTGAGAATGGCCGCGTTGCGTTCCTCGCCGTAGCCGAGGTGCCGCTTGATGTTCTCCAGGACCACGATCGAGTCGTCGACGACCCGGCCGATGGCGATGGTCAGGGCGCCGAGCGTCAGGACGTTCAGCGACAGGTCACGGGTCCACAGCACGATCAGGGCGAGGACCACGGAAAGCGGGATGGACACGGCCGTCACGAGGGTGGAGCGGATCGAGGCCAGGAAGACCAGGATCACCAGGACCGCGAAGAGCAGGCCGAGCGCGCCCTCGGTGGTCAGGCCCTTGATGGACTTCGACACGGCCGGGCCCTGGTCGCTGACGACCGTGAGGGTGGCGCCGGAGCCGAGGTCCTTGCGGAGGTCCGGGAGCTTGTCCTGGACGGCGTCGGAGATCGCGACCGCGCTGCCGTCGCGGTCCATGGTGACGGCGACGGCGAGGCTGGGCTTGCCGTCCGTGCGGGTGATGGAGTCGGCCGGGGCCTCCTGCTGCGTCACCTTGGCGACGCTGCCGAGGCGCACCGGCTCGCCCTTGCCGGGCTCGCCCGTGACCATCAGGTCCTGGATCTGCTTCAGCGAGGTGAAGCCGCCGCCGACCTGGACGGTGCGGTTGGCGCCGCCCTCGTCGAAGGAGCCGGCCGGGACGGTCGCGCCGCCCGCCTGGAGGGCCTGGACGAGGGACTGCGGGGTGAGGCCGGCCTTGGCCAGCTTCGCGTCGTCGGGCGTGACGGCGACCTGGAGGTCCCGCACACCGTCGACCGTCACCTGTCCGACGCCGTCGATGCTCTTCAGCTCCGGCACGACGGTCTTGTCGAGCCGGTCGGCCAGGGCCTGCTGGTCCTGGCCGGAGGTGACGGCGAGGACGACGGTGGGGATGTCGTCCGTGGAACCGGCGACGACCTGCGGGTCGACGTCGTCCGGGAGCTGGACGCGGGCCCGGTTGACGGCCTGCTGGACGTCGGCGACCAGCTGCTTCGTGTCGTTGCCGTAGTCGAAGGACGCCATGATCACGGCGTTGCCCTCACTGGCGGTGGAGGTGACGCCGCTGATGCCGTCGACGGCTTCGAGGTTGTCCTCGATGGGTTCGACGACCTGCTTCTCGACCACGTCCGGGGACGCGCCCTGGTACGGCGCCAGCACGGACACCATGGGCAGTTCGATGGTGGGCAGCAGCTGCTGCTTGAGCTGGGGTATCGCGATCGCCCCGAAGACGAGCGCGATGATCGACATCAGCCCGATGAGGGCCCGTTGCGCGAGGCTGAATTTCGACAGCCAGGACATGGGTGAGGGTCTCTCTTCTGTTAACGGCAGAAGCGGCAGCGAGCGCGCAGATGAGCACCCGCCCTTACACCCTGAGCCATAGGGGAGGGGCGATCCGTAGGCCCCAGGTCCCGTTCCTTATGCGGCGCATACTCCGGGCGCAGTACACCCGGCTCGAGTTCACTCCACCCTTGGACGGACCAGGCCGGACTCGTACGCGATGACCACGAGCTGGGCCCGGTCGCGGGCGCCCAGCTTGGCCATGGCCCGGTTGACGTGCGTCTTCACCGTCAGGGGGCTGACCTCCAGCCGCTCGGCGATCTCGTCGTTGGAGTGTCCACCCGCGACCTGGACCAGCACCTCGCGCTCCCGGCCGGTGAGCGAGGCCAGCCGCTCGCCGCGGGCCGGGTCGCGGTCGCCGGCGTCGGCCGGGTCCTCCGTGGCGAGGAACCGGGCGATCAGGCCCGTGGTGGCGGCCGGGGACAGCAGGGCCTGGCCGCCGGCCGCGATCCGGATGGCGGTCAGCAGTTCCTCGGGCTCGGAGCCCTTGCCGAGGAACCCGGAGGCGCCGGCACGCAGCGACTGCACCACGTAGTCGTCGACCTCGAACGTCGTCAGGATCACCACGCGGACGTCCGCGAGGTCCGGGTCGGCGCTGATCATGCGAGTCGCCGCGAGTCCGTCCGTGCCGGGCATCCGGATGTCCATCAGGACGACGTCGGCGTGCTGCTCCTTCGTCATCCGCACCGCTTCGGCGCCGTCGGACGCCTCCCCCACCACCTCCATGTCGGGCTCGGAGTCGACGAGCACCCGGAAGGCGCTGCGGAGCAGCGCCTGGTCGTCGGCGAGCAGGACACGGATGGTCATGCGGGCTCCTCCCCGGTGGCTGTGCGGTTCTTGACCGGCAGGATCGCATGGACGCGGAAGCCGCCTCCGTAGCGGGGACCGGTGGTGAGGGTGCCGCGCAGGGCGGTGACGCGTTCCCGCATGCCGAGGAGCCCGTGCCCGCCACCGCTGTCCGGGGCCTCGTCCTCGCCGGTGCCGTCGTCGAGCACGGTGATCTCGATGTTCGGCCCCACCCGGACGACGCTGACCTCGGCCTTGGCCTGGGGGCCGGCGTGCTTCTGCACGTTGGTGAGGGCCTCCTGGATGACCCGGTAGGCGGCCAGGTCGACGGCTGCGGGGAGGGTGGTGCCCTGGTCGGCGCGGGCGACCTCGATGTGCAGGCCCGCGTTGCGGAAGGTGCCGGTGAGTTCGTCGAGGCGGTCCAGGCCGGGGGCGGGTTCGGTGGGGGCCGCCGGATCGCCGGACTGTCTGAGCAGTCCGACGGTGGCGCGCAGCTCGTTGAGGGCGGAGCGGCTTGCCTCCCGGACGTGGGCGAGGGCCTCCTTGGCCTGGTCGGGGCGCTTGTCCATGACGTGCGAGGCGACGCCGGCCTGGACGTTGACCAGGGCGATGTGGTGGGCGACGACGTCGTGCAGGTCGCGGGCGATGCGCAGGCGCTCCTCGGCGACCCTCCGGCGGGCCTCCTCCTCACGGGTGCGTTCGGCGCGCTCGGCGCGTTCGCGGATGGCCTGGATGAAAGCGCGGCGGCTGCGGACCGCGTCGCCGGCGGTGGCGCCGATGCCGGTCCAGGCGAAGATCGCGAGGTTCTCCTGGGCGTACCAGGGCAGGGGGCCGGCGGACATGGCCGCACCGGTCAGGACGGTCATGGTGAGCAGGCCGACGCGCCAGGTGGTGGGGCGGTCGGTGGTGGAGGCGACGGTGTACAGGGCGATGACCGCGGACATGGCGACGGGGGCGCGGGGGTCGCCGGTGACGGACTCGATGACGGAGACCGTGCCGGTGAGGACGAGGACCGTCATGGGGGCGCTGCGGCGGAAGACCAGGGCGGCGGCGCCGAGGGTGATGAGGACGAGGCTGAGGGAGTCGGGGGTGCGGAGGCTCCAGCTGACGTTGCCGGGGTGGCGGGGTTCCACGAAGGAACCGGCGACCATGCAGGTCAGGACGGCCGCGGCGAGGGTGGCGTCCAGGGCCAGGGGGTGGGCCTTGGCCTGGCGTTTGGCCCGCTGGAGGGTGCTCACGGCTGTTTACGGTAGCCGGGGTGGGTGTGCGGGGGTATGGGGGTGGGGGCAGGGGTCGGGTGTGAGGTGCTCGGGGTGGGGGCTGGGGGCGGGGCGTTCGTGCAACCCGGCGCTGCGGGGTGCCGCTGCGCCCACCCTCCCCCAAGCTCTCGGCTTCGCTCGAGCAGGGGGGACCCCCATCGCCCTTGGCGGCACGATTGCCCGCAGCTCAGCATGCTGGTCAGCCTGGGATCAGCCCGTCGTCGCTGAGCAGTTCTCTGACTTCCTCCAGGGTCGCGTCCGGGGACGGGAGGATCAGTTCTGAGGGTTCCAGGGAGTCGTCGGGGAGGGGGTCGCCCAGGTCGCGGACTCGGGTCAGCAGGGCCTGGAGGGTGCGGCGGAAGCCGGGGCCGTCGCCGTTCTCCATTTCCGCGAGGAGTTCGTCGTCCAGCCTGTTCAGCTCGGTGAGGTGGCCGTCGGCCAGCCTCACCTGGCCCTCCCCCATGATCCGTACGATCATGTCGCCCTCCTAGGCGTGGGCCCCTACTGCTTGTCGAAGCGCGGGGTGTCCTGCGGCTGCTGCGACTGCTGCTTGCTCGTGCCACCTTCGATGGCCTGCTGAGCGTCACCGGAACCCCCGGCCAGCTCGGCCTTCATGCGCTGCAGTTCCAGCTCTACATCCGTACCACCGGAGAGCCGGTCCAGCTCGGCCTGGATGTCGTCCTTGTGCATGCCGGACTGGTCGTCGAGGGCGCCGGAGGCGAGGAGTTCGTCGATGGCGCCGGCGCGGGCCTGGAGCTGTGCGGTCTTGTCCTCGGCGCGCTGGATGGCCAGGCCGACGTCGCCCATCTCCTCGGAGATGCCGGAGAAGGCCTCACCGATCCGGGTCTGCGCCTGCGCGGCCGTGTACGTCGCCTTGATCGTCTCCTTCTTCGTACGGAAGGCGTCGACCTTGGCCTGGAGCCGCTGGGCCGCGAGAGTGAGTTTCTCCTCCTCGCCCTGGAGCGTCGCGTGCTGGGTCTCCAGGTCGGTCACCTGCTGCTGGAGGGCGGCGCGGCGGGACAGCGCTTCGCGGGCCAGGTCCTCACGGCCCAGCGCGAGCGCCTTGCGGCCCTGGTCCTCCAGCTTGGTGGACTGCGACTGCAGCTGGTTCAGCTGGAGCTCCAGGCGCTTGCGGGAGGTCGCCACGTCGGCGACGCCACGGCGGACCTTCTGGAGCAGCTCCAGCTGCTTCTGATACGAGTAATCGAGGGTCTCGCGCGGGTCCTCGGCCCGGTCAAGGGCCTTGTTCGCCTTCGCGCGGAAGATCATCCCCATACGCTTCATGACACCGCTCATGGGCTTCGCGCGCCCCCTTCTGACCGACTCCGGCAGCTGCTCCTGCGACAGAACCCACAGTACGGGCCCTGCATCCATTACCGCACTGTTCGGGGACGGATGCGCTCATCCCCAAGGACGACTGCACCGGCCCCTGCTCCGGCGTAGGGAGTAGGTGGTCCCCGGGGTTACCGGAGGCGTACATCCCGGGGAACGGCCGAAGCCGTACGCAACGTCCCCTCTGTCCCCTTACTGACGACTGGTGTTGCCGGATCGTTCCCCACGGGGCTGGGGTCCATGCCCGGGAAGCCCTTACCCTTGGGTTTTGTGTTCCGTAGCCGTGCGAAGGATGAGAAGGCCCAGGCAGCCGACAAGGCGCCGGTGACCGACTCCAGTCAGCCCCGTCACCCCGAGGCCCCCAAGGGCCGCCCCACGCCCAAGCGCAGTGCGGCCCAGTCGCAGCGCCGCAGCGTGGCCAACACGTCGACGACGCGCAAGGAGGCGTCCAAGCGTCAGCGCGAGGAGCGCCGTGCCGCGCTGGAGCGCCAGCGCCAGGCGCTGGCCAGCGGCGACGAGCGGTACCTGCCCGCGCGTGACAAGGGACCGGTCCGCCGGTTCGCCCGCGACTTCGTCGACTCGCGGTTCAACATCGCGGAGTTCTTCCTGCCGATGGCCGTGGTCATCCTCGTGCTGAGCATGGTGCGGGTGGCCTCGCTGCAGAACATCGCGCTGCTGCTGTGGCTCGTGGTGATCGTGCTGATCGTGCTCGACTCGTTCGTCTCGGCCTTCCGGCTGAAGAAGCAGCTGAACGAGCGCTTCGCGGGTGAGAACAAGCGTGGCGCCGTCGCCTACGCCCTGATGCGCTCCCTCCAGATGCGCCGGCTCCGGCTGCCGAAGCCGCAGGTCAAGCGCGGAGAGCGGCCCTGACCACGACGCCGTTCTCCGGGGGTGCGGCGGATGCCCGGCTGGACGAGCCGGGCGGGCTGCGCGATGTCGTCCGGCAGGAGCTGGTGGCCCGCCAGCTGGACGAGCAGATAGTCGGGCGTTTCCCGGTCGGTCAGCGGCTGCGGGTGCTCGACGTGGGCATGGGCCAGGGCACGCAGGCGCTGCGGCTGGTCCGGGCCGGGCACCAGGTGACCGGTGTCGAGCAGGACCCGAAGATGGTCGCCGTGGTCCGGGATGCCCTCGCGGGAGAACCCGAGGGCATCCGGGAGCGGATGCGGATCGTCGAGGGCGACGGCCGGGACACCGGGGTGCACTTCCTGCCCGGCAGTTTCGACGTGGTGCTGTGCCACGGCGTCCTCATGTACGTGGAGGAGCCCGATCCGCTGCTGGCGGGGCTGGCCCGGATGCTCGCGCCCGGTGGGCTGCTGTCCCTGCTGGTGCGCAACGGGGACGCGCTCGCGATACGGCCGGGGCTCTCCGGTGACTGGGCGGGCGCGCTGAGCGCCTTCGACACGGTCTCCTACCGCAATCGTCTCGGGCTCGACGTCCGGGCCGACCGGCTGAAGGACCTGACGGCGACGCTCGCCGGGATCGGGGCTCCGCTGCACGCCTGGTACGGGGTGCGCGTGTTCACCGACACGGCGGCGGACGGCGCGGAGGTCCCGGCCGACGCGGAGACGCTGCTCGCGGTGGAGGAGAGGGCCGGGCGGACGGATCCGTACCGCGGGGTGGCCGCGCTGCTGCACCTGTGCGGCGTACGGGGCTGAGGCCGCAGGGCTTCCGGAGGGGGCGAGGACCGTCCGCCGGCCCCCGCCCCGGGCTCACGCCTCGGCCGCGTGCAGGCTCATCGGCCCGTAGATCTCCGTGGTGTCCTCGAACAGCCGCACCTGATCGGCACCGCCCTCCTGCAGGGCCTTCCAGTGCTCTCCGATCCAGGACTCGGCGTCCCCCTGCGTGGGGAACTCCTCCGGCGGCACCGCGGGCTGGACCTCCGCCCCGTCGGCCTTCTCGAACCGCCACGTCCATGCCGCCATGTACGCCTCCCATGTGTATGAGCACACTGCACAGCGAAAAGCCGGATCTTGGTCCGGCTCCCGTCCGAGCCTATGCGCTCCGTCCCGTGTGGGTCGTCACCGTTACCGGACTGCGAGTGCCCCGCGGGGCGCTTCCGCCACGCAGGACCAGTGCGGACGGGTGAGAATCGGGGCGTGGAACTCACTCTCCTCGGCACCGGCGCCCCCGCGGGACTCCCCCGCCCCGACTGTCCCTGCGCGGCCTGTGCGGCCGCCCTCGGCCCCGACGCGCGGGCGGCCACCGCGCTGCTCCTGGACGGGGCGCTGCTGCTCGACCTGACGCCCGGGGCGGCGTTCGCGGCGGCGCGGGCGGGCCGTTCCCTGACCGGTGTACGGCAGGTGCTGCTGTCGCATCCGCACGACGGGCCCGCCGTCGAGGTGCCGGCCGGACTGCCGCAACCCGGTCGGGTGCCGGACGGTCGGGAGTTGACGTTGCTGACGGGGCATCGGGTGCGGGCGGTGGCGATGGACGCGCCGGGCACGGGATACGCGGTGACCGGGCCGGAGGGGCAGCGGCTGCTGTATCTGCCGCCGGGCGGGGCGCCCGCGGGGCTCGAGGAGCCGGCCGAGCCCTACGACATGGTCTGCCTGGACGTGGTGGGGCGGCCGGACGCGCTGGCGAAGCTGCGGGCGGTGGGAGCGGTGGGGCCGACGACGGATGTGGTCGCCGTCCATCTGGACCACGACGTGCCTCCGGGGCCCGAGCTCGCGCGGCGGCTCGCGGCGGCCGGGGCGCGGGCCGTGCCGGACGGGGCGACGCTGGCGGTGGGGGCGTACGAGGACGTGCCGGACGTGCCGCGGCGGACGCTGGTGCTGGGCGGGGCGCGGTCGGGGAAGTCGGTGGAGGCCGAGCGGAGGCTGGAGGCCTTTCCGGGCGTGCTGTACGTGGCGACGGGTGGGTCGCGGAACGGGGACACCGAGTGGTCGGCGCGGGTGGCCGCGCATCGGGAGCGGCGGCCGGGGTCGTGGCGGACGGTGGAGACGTGCGATCTGGTGCCGTTGCTGAAGGCCGAGGGGCCGCCGCTGCTCATCGACTGTCTGTCGTTGTGGCTGACGGACGCGATGGATTCCGCCGGGGCGTGGGACGACGCGGTGTGGGCGGAGCGGGGGGAGAAGGTGTTGCGGGAGCGGGTGCGGGAGCTGACGGAGGCGGTGCGGGCGACGCGGCGGACGGTGGTGGCCGTGTCGAACGAGGTGGGGTCGGGGATCGTGCCGTCGACCGCGTCGGGGCGGCGGTATCGGGATGAGCTCGGGCGGCTCAATGCGGGGTTCGCCGGTGAGTGTGAGCAGGTGTTGTTGGTGGTGGCGGGGCAGGCGGTGGTTTTGCGGGGGTGACGGGTGCTCGGCGTGGGGGTTGGGGGTGGGGCGTTGCGCAGCCCGGCGTAGCGGGGTGCCGCCTGCGCCCACCCTCCCCCAAGCTCTCGGCTTCGCTCGAGCAGGGGGGACCCCCATCGCCCCAGCGGCACGACTGCCCGCAGCTAGGGCGGTACCGGAGCCCCGCAGCTAAGTGGCTTTACGGGCGATCAGGCGGTAGGTGTTCGTGAAGCGGGGGTGGTGGGACAAGGGGGTCAGGAGGTGGTCTGCTGTTGAGGCCAGGGTGATCAGGGGGAGGCCGGCGCGTAGCAGTGCCCGGCGCAGGTGTTGGTGGGCGTGGGGTGGGGGGACCGAGCGCCAGGGGGCGTCGGGGGCCGGCAGGGCGTGGGAGAGGGCGAGGGCGGTGGCGCCCGCGAGGTCGTGGGGGACGTGGGTGGGGCGGTGGTCCAGGACGACGATCGTGCAGCCGGTGGCCTCCAGTTCGGCCCTGAGGTTCTGCGGGGGGAGCAGGTGCAGATGGCGGGGCTGGTCGTAGGCGAGCCACCAGCGGCCGAGGAGCGTGGCGTACACGCTGCGGGGGTTCACGGTCTCGACGAGCAGATGACCGCCGGGGCGCAGCACGCCGAGGGCCGCGTGGAGTTCCGCCCGGGGGTCGGTGGTGCCCTCCAGGTGGTGGAGCATGCTGACCACGTCGTAGCGGGCGCGCAGCGGGCCCGCGATCCGAGGGTCCGTCAGGCGGCCCACGTGGGCCTCCTCGACGCGCTCGGCCGTCCGGGCCCGGACCACGCGTGGGGTGGGGTCGAGGCCGTCGAAGGACGTGTAGGGGAAGAACTCCTGTGCCGTCGCCGGGAAGCGGGCGTGGCCCGTGCCCACGTCCAGCCAGCTCTCCGGCTCCCCGGCGCACAGCATCGCGCGGGCGGCCGAGCGGTGGCGGTGCCGGCTCGCGCGCAGGGCGAGGAGCGCGTCGGACGCGGGGTCCATGGGTGTTCCGCGCGCGGTGCGGTGGTAGAGCGCGAGGCCTTCGAAGGTGAGGCGGGGGTTCTGGAAGGTGTGGCCGCAGTCGCGGCACTGGTCGACGGTGAAGCTGCCCGGCTTGTACTGCCGCAGGTCACCGCTGCGCACCCGGTTCCGCAGACGGGTGGAGCCGCACCAGGGGCAGTCGTCCCGGTGTGGTTCGTGGACGCGGGTGGTCGCCTGGGCGGCGGACGGAACGGTGGGGGTGGAGGGTTCGGGCATGGGCGGCTCCCGGGCGCGAGGCGTACGGCAGGGACGTACGACAATCCGCTGCAAACCGGAACGTATGGGATGCCGATCTTGGGTGCAACGACGTCGCGGTGACGGAGTCGCGATGTGGCGCCGTGCTGTTCGACCCGTGCCGGTACTGTTCGGCGAATGAGCTCGCTTAATCTCGACGACTTCACCGATCTGATCGAGCGTCCGGACGGCGGGATCCGCCGTGACGCCGAGGCGCGCCGGGAGCGACAGATCGTGCCGCCCGGAGCCCTGGGCCGCCTCGACGACCTGGGTGAGTGGCTGGCGGCGGCGCAGTCCGCCGTGCCGGTGCGGCCGGTCGAGCGGCCGCGGGTGGTGCTCTTCGCCGGTGACCACGGCGTGGCCGAGCTGGGCGTCTCGGCTCGTCCGGCGGGCGGTGCCGGGGAGTTGGTGCGCGAGGTGCTGGAGGGCGGCCGGCCCGTGTCGGTGCTGGCGCGGCGGCTGGGCGTGTCCGTGCGGATCGTCGACATGGCCCTGGACTGCGACCCGGAGGCGCTGCCCGAGGACGTCGTACGGCACCGGGTGCGGCGCGGCAGCGGGCGGATCGACGTCGAGGACGCGCTGACGCTCGAGGAGGCCGAGGCCGCGTTCCGGGCCGGGATCGCGGTCGCCGACGAGGAGGCCGACTCCGGTACGGATCTGGTGGTGCTCGGCGATGTGAGCGTCGGCGGCACCACTGCGGCGGGCGTGCTGGTCGCGGCGCTGTGCGGGGTCGACGCGTCGGTCGTCACCGGGCGGGGTGGGCTGGCGATCGACGACCTGGCGTGGATGCGCAAGTGCGCGGCGATCCGTGACGCGCTGCGCCGGGCCCGGCCGGTGCTCGGGGACCAGTTGCGGCTGCTGGCGACGGTGGGCGGCGCCGATCTCACGGCGATGACGGGCTTCCTGCTGCAGAGCGCCGTGCGGAAGCTGCCGGTGGTGCTGGACGGGGTCGTGACGGCCGCGTGCGCGCTGGTCGCGCAGCGGGTCGCGTTCCGGGCACCGGACTGGTGGCTGGCCGCGCACGACAGCGGAGAGCCCGGGCAGGCCAAGGCCCTGGACCGGATGGCCATGGAGCCGCTGCTGACCCAGGGCGTGACCGTCGGCGAGGGCGCGGGCGGCCTGCTGGCGCTCCCCCTGGTGCAGGCAGCGGCCGCGCTGGCGGCGGAGCTGCCCGAGAAGCCGAAGGAGTCCGAGGCGCCGAACGGACCCGAGGAGCCGGTGGAGCCCGGGGTCTCCGAGGCGCCCGCCGAGCAGTAGCGCCCGCGAGAGAGCCAGGTCACGCACGCCTGGCTCAACTTCGTCCCGTTCCGGTCGGTCTTGGAACGTGGGGTCGGTTCGACTGAGTCGCGGACTCCCTCAGACGTACCGCCGCACGGACGAGGACGACCGCTCGATGACCACGCTCGCCCGCTGGGCCCGCGCCGAATGGGAGCCGCTGTTCACGGCCGTGCGCGGGCGGCTGCGGGAGCGCCGGTGGCGGGCCGTGCCGACGGCGGTCACGGCCGTGTGCCTCACGGCGGTGCTGCACTGCGTGCACAACCAGTCGTGGGGCTACCGGTTCGTGCAGGACATCGGTGCCGTGCGCGCCGAGGACCCGCTGTGGCTCGCGCTGCTGCGGACGCCGCTGTCGCTGTTCGTGCCCGCGCTCGATCTGCCGGTGTGGGGTGCGCTGGCGCAGATCCTGGTGGTGTTCGGTGTCGCGGAGATCTGCCTGGGCCGGTGGCGGACGCTGCTCATCGCCTACGTCGCGACGCTCGCCGGCACCCTGTACGCGCGCCTCGGCATCTGGCTGGGCCCGGACTTCCCGCTGGGGCTGCCCATCTCGGACGCACGCGTGGTGGACACCGGGCCGTCGGCGGCGGTGGTGGGGCTGGCCGTGTACCTGGGCCTGCGCTACCGCGCGTACGTCACGGCCGGGGCGGTGATCGGGGCGATGGCGGTCGAGGTCGCCGTGAAGGAGAACCTCGCGGGCAAGGAGCACCTGGCGGCGATCGCGGCCGTACTGGTGCTGTGCGCGGCCGGCGAGCTGCGTCAGCGGCGTTCGAGGGACCGGGCCGGCTCGGGGTCGGGCGCGCCGCCGATCCAGTCCTGGAATGCGCGCCGCGGGCCCACCCAGCGGCGGTCGTGGTGATAGGCCCGCAGGACGGATTTCGCGCGGGCGCGGGGGCGGTTCCGGTAGAACCGCTTGGCCCAGGCGGAGGCGGGACGGGCCAGCCGTACGGCGGCGATCAGAGCCACGACCGGGACGATCACCCCCAGGACCGCGAGACGGACCTTGCCCTTGAACAGCGCGACGAGGGCGAACAGGAAGTTCACCAGGATGTTGACGAGGACGACGGCGCGGTTCTCCTGCTGGCCCTCGGAGAGGTCGTTGACGCCCAGCGGCGAGAAGCCGATCAGGAGCAGTCCGACGAGGGAGGCGGTGAGGACGACCATCTCGACGCTCTTGCGGCCGTCCGGGGTCCAGTAGACGTCGGCGAGGTGCAGGACCAGGGCGAACTCGTCGAGCACGAGGCCCGCGCCGATGCCGAAGAACACCGCGGCCAGGCACGAGCCGAAACCGTACTGACCGCCGGCGACGGCGCCGAAGCCGCCGACGATCGTCAGGATGACGCCGGGGACCACGTGGTGGACATGGACGCCGCCACTGCTGACGTTGCCGAAGGGGCCTTTGCCCGCCCGGATGAGGCGGGTGATGCTCCGGGTGATCAGGAAGGTCAGCACGAAGGAGATGAGAGCGAGGAGCAGCGGCAGCTTGCCGGGTTCCGTGATGTTCCGCTCGAACCATCCCATATGCGAACTTTATCCTCGGCCGCCGTGCCCGCTCTCCTGACCGGCCGGTAGCCTGCGCCGATGTCCAGAACCTCGCCCCTCGACGGCCTCCGCTTCGCCTTCGGCACCCTCACGGTGTTCCCGGTCCGGGTGACCCGCTGGGACCGGGAGGCGGCGCGCGGCGGAATGCTGTGGGCTCCGGCGGCCGGGCTGGCGGTCGGTGCCGCTGCTGCCGCCGCCGGGCTGGTGCTGCTGTTCCTCGGTGCGGGAGGTCTGCTCGCGGCCGTGGCCACCGTCGCCGTGCCGGCCGTCCTCACCCGGGGGCTGCACCTGGACGGGCTGGCGGACACGGCCGACGGGCTGGGCAGCGGGAAGCCCGCCGAGGACGCGCTGCGGATCATGAAGCAGTCGGACATCGGACCGTTCGGGGTCATCACCCTCGTCCTCACCCTGTTCGCCCAGGCCGCCGCGCTCGCCCAGATCTACGACGCCTCCTGGACCCGGGGCGCGCTGGCCGCCGTCGTCTCCGCGGCCGTGGCCCGGCTGGCCCTGACCCTGGCGGCCCGGGCCGGGGTGCCGGCGGCCCGGCCGGAGGGGCTGGGGGCGGCGGTCGCGGGTGTGGTGCCGGTGCGGGCGGCACTGGTCGCCGCCGTCGTGGTCGCGGGGGCCGCGGCCGCGGCGAGCGCCTCCTGCGGACCGTACGACGTGGCCCGGACCGTGCTCGCGGTCGTGCTGGCCCTGGCCGCCGCCGAAGCGCTCCTGCGCCACTGCACGCGCCGCTTCGGCGGGGTCACCGGTGATGTGTTCGGCGGCCTCGCGGAGACGGCGGCGACCACGGCCCTGGTCGTTCTGTCACTGGGCTGAAACGATCTCCCGCTCCGCCACCCGCCCCGGCCGCCCAGCCGCTAGTTTCCTGCCCCGAACACACAAGTGATCGGGGGATGTTCATGCCGAAGCTGCGCCGCGTCGTGGCCTGGTCCGTCGACTTCGCGCTGGTGGTGGCGCTGGCCTCGGCGCTCGCCGTGCTCACCTTCCACCGGGTCTCCGCGCTCGTCACCGACGTGCCCGAGCTCGCCGCCCGCGGCGGTCTCGACCTGCTGACCTCGCGCGGCGACGTGCTCGACGCGTCTCAGGGCCTGGGGCTCAGGCTGTGGGACAAGTCGGTGCTGTACGTCGAGCAGGCCTTCGGGCTGCTGGTCGTGACGGTGTTCCTCTACCAGTGGGCGTGCCTGGCCCTGGCCGGGCGCACGGTCGGCAAGGCCCTCACGGGGCTGAAGGTCACCCCGAGCCCCCCCGCGCCGGGCCGTGCTGCGGGCCGCCGTCACCACCGCCGCGGACGTCGCCGTGTACGCGGTGGCCTGTGTGCTGCTGGTCGAGGGGCAGGTCGTGTTGTCGGTGCTGGTGTGGGCGGTGGCGGTGCTGCTGTTCCTGCTGAACGCGCTGCCGGTGCTCTCCCCCGGCCGCCGGTCCCTCGCCGACCGGGTGGCGGGCACGTCGGTCACCGGGATCGGGCTCAGCACGCCTGCCGCCACACCCCTAGTTCGTACTTCTTGAGCAGCGAACTCAGGCGCAGCCGACGGGACTCGGCACAGAAGCGGGCGGTCGGCACCTCGTACTCGACGTGGAAGACGGCCTTGTCCGCCTCGACGAACGGCTTCAGGGCCGCGCACTCGCCGTACTGGGCGCACTGTTCGTTGACCGCGAAGTCGAAGTCCCCTACCAGTTCCGGGATCTGGTCCAGGTCGTTCTTCAGGCCGACGGCCATGCCCCGGTCGTGGGCCAGGCGGGCGACGAGGCGGTTGTAGCGGAGCTGGTCGGCTGCCGTGAGCGGGAAACCGGTGTCGTTGCGGTAGCCGTCCATGTTGTCGGGCTCCACGGCGTCGAAGCCCTTGTCGCGGCACATGTCGATGCGCGCCGCCATGAGCGGCTCCAGGACGTCGGTGCGGCGGATGTCGAGCCAGCGCTCGCCCTTCCAGCCGTTGCCCCGGCCGAGCACCTTCTTCGGGAACCTCCCCGCGTCCGGGCGGAACTCCTCCCAGGCGCCCGTGGAGAGGTAGCAGATGACCTTGCGCCCGTCGTCGTGCAGCCGGGCGACCGTGTCCTCGGAGTGGTCGAAGCCGTCGATGTCGTAGACCGGCACGTCGACCGAGGTGTCGAGGCGCCCGCTGAGCTGCCACTGCCAGGCGGTGCCGGGGCGGGGCTGCCAGCGGGGGCCGGGCTTGTCGTCGGGGTCCTGGGTACAGCCCGCGAGCAGCAGGAGCAGCAGGGCGACGAGCAAAGACGGGCGTTTCACGGGGCGTTCTCCGTGCTTTTCGTGCGGTGCGGGATGTACGGCAGTGTGCCCCAAAGATGATCTCGGGGCCGCACACCACCGACGCCGCGAGGTCACACGCGGTTGCACTCGCCGGGAACTCCGGATCGCGACGAGTGTGACTCAGGTCACCGGTGTGAGGGATCAAGAAATGGCCACCATGCCCCCCAGAGGTGAACACCCGAAGGAATGAGCGAACCGGGCCACGCGCGTAGTCTCGACGTCGAGTGTTCGCCGCACCGGGGAAGGCCCCGTAAGTACCCGAACCCTGAGGTCGGAATAGGGTCGGCTGTCGGGCCCGGTCGACCCACACCGTTCGACCATCGCAACTTCACATCGGAAGCGAGATTTCACCACCGTGACTGCTCTCACTCTCAGCACCGCCGCGGCGCCCGGTCTGCGGGCCGACGCCATCGTGATCGGTGTCGCCAAGGGTGCCAAGGGGCCGGTCGTCGCACCGGGCGCCGAGGCCGTGGACAAGGCGTACGACGGCAGGCTGGCCGGCGTTCTGGAGACTCTCGGTGCCTCGGGCGCCGAGGGTGAGGTGACGAAGCTGCCGGCGCCGTCCGGCTTCAAGGCACCGCTCGTGCTGGCGGTGGGCCTGGGCGCGGTGCCCGAGAAGGACGCCGACTACGACACCGAGGTCCTGCGCAAGGCCGCCGGCATCGCCGCCCGCACCCTGACCGGCTCCAAGAAGGCCGCCTTCGCCCTGCCGCTGACCGACGCCGCCGACGCCGGCGCGATCGGTGAGGGCGCGCTGCTCGGCGCGTACTCCTTCGACACCTACAAGGACAACGGCAAGGACCCCAAGGCGAAGAACGGCAAGGCCCCTCTCGCCGAGGTCGCCCTGCTCGGCGGCAAGCCCCGCGACAAGGCCTACAAGGCCGCCGTCGAGCGTGCGGTCG
The DNA here is from genome assembly GCF_040612515.1 of Streptomyces sp. NPDC006372. Lineage (NCBI taxonomy): Bacteria > Bacillati > Actinomycetota > Actinomycetes > Kitasatosporales > Streptomycetaceae > Streptomyces > Streptomyces sp. NPDC006372. The sequence continues at coordinate 25,326 of NZ_JBEXQJ010000001.1, forward strand.
CCGTCGCCGAGGAGCTCAACCGCGCCCGCGACCTGGTCAACACCCCGCCGAACGACCTGAACCCGGAGGCGTTCGCCGCGATCGCGCAGGCTGCGGCCAAGGAGCACGGCATCAAGGTGCAGGTGCTCGACGAGAAGGCCCTGACCAAGGGCGGCTACGGCGGCATCCTCGGCGTCGGCGCCGGCTCGGCGTCGGGGCCGCGCCTGGTGAAGCTGTCGTACACCTCCTCGAAGGCGAAGAAGCACCTCGCCTTCGTCGGCAAGGGCATCACGTACGACTCGGGCGGTATCTCGCTGAAGCCGGCCGGTCACAACGAGACGATGAAGTGCGACATGAGCGGCGCGGCGTCGGTCTTCGCCGCGGTCGTCGCCGCCGCCCGGCTGGGGCTGGAGGTCAACGTCACGGGCTGGCTGGCCCTGGCCGAGAACATGCCCTCCGGTTCCGCGACTCGTCCGGGTGACGTGCTGCGGATGTACAGCGGCAAGACGGTGGAGGTGCTCAACACCGACGCGGAGGGCCGGCTGGTGCTGGCCGACGCGCTGTGGGCGGCGTCGCAGGAGAAGCCGGACGCGATCGTGGACGTGGCGACGCTGACCGGGGCGATGATGCTGGCGCTGGGCAACCGGACGTTCGGGATCATGGGCAACGACGACGCCTTCCGTTCGGCGCTGCACGAGGCCGCGGAGGAGGTCGGGGAGCCGGCGTGGCCGATGCCGCTGCCGGAGCACCTGCGCAAGGGAATGGACTCGGCCACGGCCGACATCGCGAACATGGGTGAGCGGATGGGCGGCGGGCTGGTCGCCGGGCTGTTCCTGCGGGAGTTCGTGGGCGAGGGGATCACGTGGGCGCACCTCGACATCGCCGGGCCGGCCTTCAATGAGGGCGGGCCCTTCGGGTACACGCCGAAGGGTGGGACCGGCAGTGGTGTGCGGACGCTGGTACGGCTGGCCGAGCTGACCGCTGCGGGTGACCTGGGCTGATCGGCGCCTGAGAGCCCGGTCTCGCCCGTTGTGTGGCGAGTGCGGGGGCGTGGGGGCTGTTCGCGCAGTTCCCCGCGCCCCTTCGGGGCGACGCCTCGCAAGGGGCGTCTCTCATCTGAACGTGGGGCGTCTCACACAGCAGCCCGGCGTCTCTTTGTGTGTCGACAAGTGCGAAGATGGGGCTCGGCAGGACAGGGCCCCACCTAAGGGCCGAAGAACGAGCGGCCGGACACCAGCCGCCTGCCGGTCAGTGAAGGCCGGCGTACGGCGCACATGCATGGAGGACGTGACGTGGCGAACGACGCCAGCACCGTTTTCGACCTAGTGATCCTCGGCGGTGGCAGCGGTGGTTACGCCGCGGCCCTGCGCGGGGCACAGCTGGGCCTGGACGTCGCCCTGATCGAGAAGGACAAGGTCGGCGGCACCTGCCTGCACCGAGGATGCATCCCCACCAAGGCCCTGCTGCACGCGGGCGAGATCGCCGACCAGGCGCGCGAGAGCGAGCAGTTCGGTGTGAAGGCCACGTTCGAGGGCATCGACATCGCCGGTGTCCACAAGTACAAGGACGGCGTGATCTCCGGCCTGTACAAGGGCCTGCAGGGACTCGTCGCCTCCCGCAAGGTGACCTACATCGAGGGTGAGGGCCGGCTGTCCTCCCCCACCTCCGTCGATGTGAACGGTCAGCGCGTCCAGGGCCGCCACGTCCTCCTCGCGACCGGCTCCGTGCCGAAGTCGCTGCCGGGCCTGGAGATCGACGGCGACCGGATCATCTCCTCCGACCACGCCCTCGTCCTGGACCGTGTGCCCAAGTCCGCGATCATCCTCGGCGGCGGTGTCATCGGCGTCGAGTTCGCCTCCGCCTGGAAGTCCTTCGGCGCGGACGTCACGGTCATCGAGGGCCTGAAGCACCTCGTCCCGGTCGAGGACGAGAACTCCTCCAAGCTGCTCGAGCGCGCCTTCCGCAAGCGCGGCATCAAGTTCAACCTGGGCACCTTCTTCGAGAAGGCCGAGTACACCCAGGACGGTGTCAAGGTCACGCTCGCCGACGGCAAGGAGTTCGAGTCCGAGGTCCTGCTGGTGGCGGTGGGCCGCGGCCCGGTCTCCCAGGGCCTCGGTTACGAGGAGCAGGGCGTCGCGATGGACCGCGGCTACGTCCTGGTCGACGAGTACATGCGCACCAACGTGCCGACCATCTCCGCCGTCGGTGACCTGGTCCCGACCCTCCAGCTCGCGCACGTCGGCTTCGCCGAGGGCATCCTGGTGGCGGAGCGTCTGGCCGGTCTGAAGACCGTTCCGATCGACTACGACGGTGTCCCGCGGGTGACGTACTGCCACCCCGAGGTCGCCTCCGTCGGCATCACCGAGGCCAAGGCCAAGGAGATCTACGGCGCGGACAAGGTCGTCGCTCTGAAGTACAACCTCGCCGGCAACGGCAAGAGCAAGATCCTGAACACCTCGGGCGAGATCAAGCTGGTCCAGGTCAAGGACGGTGCCGTGGTCGGCGTCCACATGGTCGGCGACCGCATGGGCGAGCAGGTCGGCGAAGCCCAGCTGATCTACAACTGGGAGGCGCTGCCGGCCGAGGTCGCGCAGCTCGTCCACGCCCACCCGACGCAGAACGAGGCGCTCGGCGAGGCCCACCTGGCCCTGGCCGGCAAGCCCCTCCACTCGCACGACTGACCCCTCGGTCGAGAAGCGACGACACAGACTTCCGCACTTTCCGTAAGGAGCAACCGAAACCATGGCGGTTTCCGTAACCCTTCCGGCGCTCGGTGAGAGCGTCACCGAGGGCACTGTCACTCGCTGGCTGAAGGCCGAGGGCGAGCGCGTCGAGGCCGACGAGCCGCTGCTCGAGGTCTCCACCGACAAGGTCGACACCGAGATCCCCTCCCCCGCCGCCGGCGTCCTGGCCTCCATCAAGGTCGCCGAGGACGAGACCGTCGAGGTCGGCGCCGAGCTGGCCCTGATCGACGACGGCAGCGGCGCGCCCGCTGCCGCCCCGGCCCCGCAGGCCGAGGAGGTCGCCGAGCCCGCTCCCGAGCCGGCCCCGGCCGCCCCGTCCACCGAGCAGGCCGCCCCGGCGCCCGCTCCCACCGCCGACGCCGCCGCCGGCGGCGGCTCCGCCGAGGGCACGGACGTGGTCCTGCCCGCGCTCGGCGAGTCCGTCACCGAGGGCACCGTCACCCGCTGGCTGAAGTCGGTCGGTGACAGCGTCGAGGCCGACGAGCCGCTGCTGGAGGTGTCGACGGACAAGGTCGACACCGAGATCCCCGCCCCCGCCTCCGGCACCCTGCTGGAGATCGTGGTCGGCGAGGACGAGACCGCCGAGGTCGGCGCCAAGCTCGCCGTCATCGGTGAGGCGGGTGCCGCTCCGGCCGCCGCCCCGGCGCAGGAGGCCCCGGCCGCCCCGGCCCAGCCCGAGCCCACCCCGGCTCCGGCCCCGGCGCAGCCCGCCCCGGCCCCGCAGCAGCAGGTCACCCCGGCTCCCGAGCCGGCCCCGTCCGCTCCGGCGCCCGCCCCGGCTCCGGCCCAGGCCCCGGCCGCTCCGGCAGCCGCCAAGCCGGCCGACGACGGTGCCTACGTCACCCCGCTGGTGCGCAAGCTCGCCGCCGAGCAGGGCGTCGACCTGGCCACCGTCAAGGGCACCGGTGTCGGTGGCCGTATCCGCAAGCAGGATGTCGTCGCCGCCGCCGAGGCCGCGAAGACCGCCGCCGCTGCCCCGGCCCCGGCCGCGGCTGCCGCTCCGGCCGCCACCAAGAAGGCTCCGGTGCTGGAGGCGTCCCCGCTGCGCGGCCAGACCGTCAAGATGCCGCGGATCCGCAAGGTCATCGGCGACAACATGGTCAAGGCCCTGCACGAGCAGGCCCAGCTGTCCTCGGTCGTCGAGGTCGACGTCACGCGGCTGATGAAGCTGCGCGCCCGTGCCAAGGACGCGTTCGCGTCGCGTGAGGGCGTCAAGCTCTCCCCGATGCCGTTCTTCGTCAAGGCCGCGGCCCAGGCGCTGAAGGCGCACGCGCCGATCAACGCCAAGATCAACGAGGCCGAGGGGACCATCACCTACTTCGACACCGAGAACGTCGGTATCGCGGTGGACTCCGAGAAGGGCCTGATGACCCCGGTCATCAAGAACGCCGGCGACCTCAACCTCGCCGGTATCGCGAAGGCCACGGCCGACCTGGCGGGCAAGGTCCGCGCCAACAAGATCACCCCGGACGAGCTGTCCGGCGCGACCTTCACCATCTCCAACACCGGGTCGCGCGGTGCGCTCTTCGACACGATCATCGTGCCGCCGGGCCAGGTCGCGATCCTCGGCATCGGCGCCACGGTCAAGCGCCCCGCCGTCATCGAGACGGAGGAGGGCACGGTCATCGGCGTCCGCGACATGACGTACCTGACCCTGTCCTACGACCACCGCCTGGTGGACGGCGCCGACGCCGCCCGCTACCTGACGGCGGTCAAGGCCATCCTGGAAGCAGGCGAGTTCGAGGTCGAACTCGGCCTCTGATCTTCGGATCCACGGCTGATCGGTGCCCCGTCCGGATCTTCCGGGCGGGGCACCGTCGTACCCAGGGGCGCGAACTGCGCGATCGAGCACCGACGGCCCGCAGCCGCCCGTAGACCGTCCGGTCCGAGCTCACAGGCGCCGCAAACACCATGTGCGCCTCGTCTCACCTGCGCGACAGCGCCCACGTCGGCCACACCCACGGAGCGAACCGGCCGTATTGTCTAAACGTCAATCCCGCCTAAGGAGCTCACATGACCGCGCCCGTCATCCACTCGCTGCGCGAGCAGATCCGCGAGCACATCCTGGAGGGGATCATCAGCGGACGCTGGCAGCCGGGCGAGCGGATCGTGGAGCGCCGGATCGCCACCGAGCTGGAGGTCAGCCAGACCCCGGTCCGCGAGGCCCTGCGGGAACTGGAGTCGCTGCGCCTCATCGAGTCCGCTCCGAACAAGGGCGTCCGGGTCCGCAACCTCACCGCCGCCGACCTGGAGGAGAGCTACCCGGTCCGGGCCGGTCTGGAGGCCATCGCGGCGGAGCTGGCCGCGCAGGGCCTGGCGACGGACTGCTCGGCCCTGGAGCCGCACGTCACCGCCCTGTACGAGGCCGACCGCGTCGCCGACGGCACCGCCCAGGTGCGCCACACCGTCGCCTTCCACCGCGAGCTGGTCCGCGCGGCCGGCAACTCCGTCCTGCTGCACACCTGGGAAGGCCTCGGCATCGAGGTGTTCACCGCCCTGTCGATCCGCTGGCTGGGCACCCAGCAGCAGTCGTACGCGGAGGAGCACGAGGAGCTCGTCGCCGCCTTCAAGCGCCGTGACCCCCGTATCGCGGAACTGGTGAAGGCTCACGTCCTGGGCTGCGCGCCCCGGGCGTGACACCCGAGCACGACCCCGCTCAAACGCCTTCCGACCTGCGAAAACTCCAGATCGGGGCGGTCACTCCGTGCCATCGCCGAAGGCACCCCGTGCCGACTTTCTCGTGATCAAGAGGTTTTGCCCCTCAACCCTTTGATCGATCATCGATCAGGGAGTTACAGTCCTCCACGGGCTTGCCACCCAAGCCTCAGCCCTGTCCTGCCAAAGACAAAGGGCACCCCGATCCCCTTACCGATGAGGGAACCCCCTTCGACTGAGGAAGGCGGCGACATGACCGACCCCAACGCCATCCAGCCGAGCGAGCTCGACCAGCTCCCGGACCGCGACCCGGAGGAGACCGCCGAATGGCAGGCCTCGCTGGACGCGGTCACCAAGGCTGCCGGGCCGCACCGTGCCGCGTACCTGATGCGCCGCACGCTGGAGCGCGCAGAGGGCGCCGGCATCGCGCTGCCGAAGCTCCTCGAGACCGACTACGTCAACTCCATCCCCACCTCCGCCGAGCCGGCCGTGCCCGGTGACGAGGCGATGGAGCAGCGCATCACCGCGTGGAACCGCTGGAACGCGGCCGCGATGGTGACCCGCGGCAGCAAGTACGGCGTCGGCGGCCACATCGCCACCTTCGCCTCCGCCGCGTGGCTGTACGAGACCGGCTTCAACCACTTCTTCAAGGGCAAAGAGGCCGACGGCTCCGGCGACCAGCTCTACATCCAGGGCCACGCCTCCCCCGGCATCTACGCCCGCGCCTTCCTCGACGGCCGGCTGAACGAGGCCCAGCTCGACAACTTCCGCCGCGAGGCGGGCGGCGACGGCCTGCCGTCCTACCCGCACCCGCGCCGGCTGCCCTGGCTGTGGGAGTTCCCGACGGTCTCGATGGGCCTCGGCCCGCTCTCGGCCATCTACCAGGCGCGCTTCAACCGCTACCTGGCCAACCGCGGTATCAAGGACACCTCCGCCTCGCACGTGTGGGCGTTCCTCGGCGACGGCGAGATGGACGAGCCCGAGTCGACGGCGGCCCTCGCGCTGGCGGCCCGTGAGGAGCTGGACAACCTCACCTTCGTCATCAACTGCAACCTGCAGCGCCTCGACGGCCCGGTCCGCGCCAACTTCAAGATCGTGCAGGAGCTGGAGGCCCAGTTCCGCGGCGCCGGCTGGAACGTGATCAAGACGCTGTGGGGCACGGCCTGGGACGAGCTGTTCCAGCTCGACACCACGGGCGCGCTGGTACGCCGGCTGCGCCAGGTACCGGACGCGCAGATCCAGACGTACCAGACCCGCGACGCGGCCTACATCCGCCAGGACTTCTTCGGCGCCGACCCGGCCCTCGTGGAGCTGGCGAAGCTGCTGAGCGACGACAAGATCCTCGAGTGTTTCCACCTCTCGCGCGGTGGTCACGAGGCGCGCAAGGTGTACGCCGCATACCGTGCGGCCGTCGAGCACAAGGGCGCGCCGACCGTGATCCTGGCCCAGACGGTCAAGGGCCACACCCTCGGTGAGGGCTTCGCGTCGAAGAACGCCAACCACCAGATGAAGAAGCTGACGGTGGACGAGTTCAAGAACATGCGCGACCTGCTGGAGCTGCCGATCTCCGACAGCGCGTTCGTCGACGGCGTGGTCCCCTACGGCCACCCGGGCGCTGACTCCCCCGAGGTCCGCTACCTCCAAGAGCGCCGTGCCGCCCTCGGCGGTCCGGCCCCGGCCCGCCGTGTGCACCCGGTCGCCCCGCTGCCCGCCCCGGCGGAGAAGGCGTTCGCCTCCTTCGACAAGGGCTCCGGCTCGCAGAACGTGGCCACCACCATGGCGTTCGTCCGTCTGGTCAAGGACCTGGTCCGCGACAAGGAGTCGGGCAAGCGCTGGGTGCCGATCGTCCCGGACGAGGCACGCACCTTCGGCATGGAGTCGCTGTTCCCGTCGCTCGGCATCTACTCGCCCAAGGGGCAGACGTACGAGCCGGTCGACCGCGACCAGCTGATGTACTACAAGGAGGCCCAGAACGGCCAGATCCTCAACGAGGGGATCACCGAGGCCGGTTCGATGGCCGACTTCATCGCCGCTTCGACGTCGTACGCGACGCACGGCGAGGCGATGATCCCGTTCTACATCTTCTACTCGATGTTCGGCTGGCAGCGCACGGCCGACCAGATGTGGCAGCTCGGCGACCAGCTCGGCCGCGGCTTCCTCGTCGGCGCCACGGCCGGCCGCACCACCCTGACCGGTGAGGGCCTCCAGCACGCCGACGGCCACTCCCCCGTCATCGCGGCGACCAACCCGGCGGCGCTGACGTACGACCCGGCGTTCGCGTACGAGGTCGCGGCCATCGTCAAGGACGGTCTGCGCCGGATGTACGGCGAGGCGGCCCCGGGCGAGGACCAGAACGTCTTCTACTACCTGACCGTCTACAACGAGCCGCTGCCGCAGCCCGCGAAGCCGTCCGTCGAGGGCGTCGACGAGGGCATCGTCAAGGGTCTGTACCGCTTCAACACGGCGGAGTCCGCGGGCATCACGCCCCCGGCCAACGCCCCGCGGATCCAGCTGCTCGGCTCGGGTACGGCGATCCACTGGGCGCTCAAGGCGCAAGCGCTGCTCGCCGAGGAGTGGGGCGTGGCGGCCGACGTCTGGTCGGCGACGTCCTGGAGCGAACTGCGCCGGGACGCCCTGGAGGCGGACGAGGCGCTGCTGCGCGGCGAGGAGCGGGTGCCGTTCGTCCGGCAGGCGCTCCAGGGTGCCGAGGGCCCGGTGCTGGCGGTCTCCGACTACATGCGCCAGGTCCCGGACCAGATCGCGCAGTGGGTCGAGCAGGACTGGTCCTCGCTGGGCGCCGACGGCTTCGGCCTGTCGGACACCCGTGAGGCGGCCCGCCGCCACTTCGGCGTCGACGCCGAGTCGATCGTCGTCGCGGCCCTGGCCCAGCTCGCCAAGAAGGGCGAGGTCAAGGCGACGGCCGTGAAGGAAGCGCGCGCGAAGTACGGTCTGTAAGGACTCCCCAAGGACCGGCCGCCGGCAGGCCCCCGCCCGAGGACCCCTCGGGCGGGGGCCTGCTGCATGATGTGGCCATGCGTGCTGCCCGGCTCATCAAGATGGTGCTGCTGCTCCAGTCCCGGCCCGCCATGACGGCCGCCGAGCTCGCCCGTGAGCTGGAGGTGTCGGAGCGGACGGTCACGCGGGACGCGCAGGCCCTGTCGGAGGCGGGGGTGCCGGTGTACGCGGACCGGGGCCGGGCCGGCGGGTACCGGCTGGTCGGCGGGTACCGGACCCGGCTGACCGGGCTGCACCGCGGTGAGGCCGAGGCGCTGTTCCTGTCGGGGGTGCCGGGTGCGCTGCGCGAGATGGGGCTGGAGGACGCCGCCTCCGCCGCCCGGCTGAAGGTGTCGGCCGCCCTGCTGCCCTCCCTGCGGGACGCCTCGCGGACGGCGGCGCAGCGGTTCCATCTGGACGCGCCGAACTGGTTCAAGGAGCCGAAGACGCCCGCGCTGCTGCCGGCCGTGGCCGACGCGGTGTGGGACGACCGGCGGATCGGCGCGCGCTACCGGCGCGGGGAGGACGAGGTCGTCCGGGAGCTGGAGCCGTACGGGCTCGTGCTGAAGGCCGGCGTCTGGTACCTGTGCGCGCGGGTGGCGGGGTCCGCGTCCTTCCGGGTGTACCGCATCGACCGGTTCACGGCGGTGGAGGCGGACGGCGAGCGCTTCGAGCGGGAGCCGGAGTTCGACCTGCCCGCGTTCTGGGAGGAGCGGGCGGAGCAGTTCGCCCGGTCCATCTTGCGGGCGCGGGTCGTGGTGCGGCTGTCCCCCGAGGGGGTGCGCGGACTGCCGCACGCCCTCGACTCGCTGACCGCCCGGGAGGCCCTGGCGGAGGCGGACGGCCCGGACGACGACGGATGGGTGACGGTGGACCTGCCGGTGGAGTCCGAGGAGGTCGCCCACACCCAGCTGACGGCGCTGGGCCCGGAGGTGGAGGTGCTGGCCCCGGAGAGCCTGCGCGAGCGGTTCGCCGGGGACGCGCTGCGGCTGGCAGGGTTGTACCACTCCGGGACCCGTCACCCCCGGGACGGCGCATAACGATCCCGCGCACTCCGGGTGCGTCCCTGTGCCCCAGGGCCGATGCTTGACCCGTGATGGACGAGACGGAGTTCTGGGAGCTGGTGGACGACGCCCGGGAGGCCGCCGAGGGCGACCCGGAGGAGCAGGCCGACCTGCTCGTGGCGCGGCTTCTGGAACTCGACCCCGACATGGTCCTGGACTTCGCCCGTCACTTCGAGTCCCGCTACAACCGGGCCTACCGCTGGGACCTGTGGGGTGCCGCGTGGGTGCTCCTGGACGGGGCGAGCGACGACGCCTTCGACTTCTTCCGGTGCTGGCTGATCGGCCAGGGCCGGGAGGTCTTCGAGGGCGCCCTGCACGACCCGGACGCGCTCGCCGACCTGCTGGGCGACTTCGACGAGGAGATCGACGGCGACGGCGAGGAGCTCGGCTACGTGGCCGACGAGGCCTACGAGCAGCTCACCGGCGTGGTCGCCCCCGATCTGGAGATCCCGCCCGCGCCGGCGGAACCGGAGGGCACCCCGCTCGACTTCGAGAACGAGCGGCGGCTGGCGGAGCGCTATCCGCGGCTGTGGGAGCGCTTCAGGGGCTGATCAGGCGGCCTTGCGTCGGCTGGTGTCGGCCGGGAGGTACGCGTGCGTCCCGCCGGGTTCGACGGCCCGGTGCAGCGGCGCCGCGTTGGCCTGGTCGAGGGCGGAGGCGGTGACCGCCGCCGGGCCCAGGACGACGGTGACGGCCGCGCAGAGTACCGCCCAGGGACCCCGGGGCGCCCCGGGCCGGGTGTGCACCGCCTCGTCCTTCGTAAGGCTGCTGTTCATGATCCCCACCTCGGGTCGGCCGGCTGTGGGGACGACCGTAGGGCGCCGGGCTCTGAGGACACTGCGCGCCGGCTGTGGTCTTGCTGTGGGTCCCCCGTCCGGCCCTGCATCCGGGCCGCCAGCTCCCTGATCTCCGGCAGGCGGGCGTGCAGGGCGGCACCGGGGCAGCTGGTCATGTAGCCGTCGTTGTGGCCCGCCAGGGCGGGCAGCTCGGCGGTGGTGCCGGCCGCGTACCGGCTCAGGCCGTTGCTGGAGACCAGGCGGACGCTCGCCCGCGGGTCGATGCCGGTCAGACCCAGCTTCCAGGCGGACAGCGCGGCGATGGCCTGCACCATGGCCTTCGGTACGGGCAGGCCCGCGGTGAAGGTGCCGAGGGCGGCGATGCCCGTGGTGCGGTGGTTGAAGCCCTGGGTGTGGGCGCCGGTGACGGCGCGCTCGACGCCGCCGGCGCGGCCCTCGTAGATGGTGCCGCAGCGGTCGACGACGAAGTTGTAGCCGATGTCGTCCCAGTCGCGGGTGCCGGTCTGGCCGGTGTACAGGTCCTGGATGATGCCGGGCGCGTCGGCGCAGTCGTAGCCGTTGGGCGAGTCGGTGTGGTGGACGAAGACGGCGGCGACCCGGTCGTCGTAGCGCGGGCGCGGCTGCGGGTGGGGGTCGTCCAGCCAGTGCGATCGCGGCACGATGTGCGGCCGGGGGGCGGCGTAGGCCGTGGCGGTGGGGCGGGGCGTGGCCGGGCGTGCGGTGGTGTCGGCGGCGTTCTCGACGCCGTACGCGCACAGCACCAGGGCGGCGACGGCGGCGAGGCCCGGCAGGCAGCCGAGTGTCACCCGGGCGGCGCGCGGCAGGCCGGCTATGCCGGGTGTCCGGGCGGCGCGGTGCCTGTGCGCACCTCGCCGTCTTCGGAAGACACGCATAGACCCACTGTCGGCCCGATCCGGTGCGTCCGCGATGTGTGATGTGCCACCCGGTGGAACCATCGTCACGGTCCGCGACGTTTTTCCAGGTGCACGGGTGGGTGGCCGGTTCTGATCATCCGTGCGCGCGTGACTGATCACCGGGCCCTCCCCTCACGTATTAAGGGGTTCCGAGAGAAAGAAGGCGTGCGTGGACCTGCTCGACATCCTGCTGTTGCTGGTCGTCCTGGCGTATGCGGCGTCCGGGTACCGGCGCGGGCTGGTGGCCGGCTGTGTGTCGCTGGCGGGTTTCGTCGGCGGCGCGGTCGTCGGCGTGTGGGTCCTGCCGTGGGTGATGGACCTGGTGGAGCCGGGGACGACGACGGCGACCCTGACGGCGGTGTTCACGGTGCTGCTCCCGGCGGTGGTGGGGCACGAGCTGGCGGGGCGTCTCGCGCTCAGGCTGCGGCGGGAGCTGGACAGGGGGCCGCTCAGGGTGGCGGACGGGATCGGCGGGGCCGTGGCCAACTCGGTCGCCGTGCTGATCGTGGCGTGGGTGGCCGCGAGCGTCCTGGGCGCGTCCTCGTCGCCGCTGGTCACGTCGGCGATCCGGGACTCACGGCTGCTGGGCGCCGTGCAGCGGACGATGCCGGACACCACGCCGGCGTGGTTCTCGGGGGCCACGTCGGCGCTGACCGAGGCCGGCTTCCCGCAGGTCTTCAACCCGTTCGAGAACGAGTCGACGGCGGAGGTCGCCGAGCCCTCCGGCGACAGTGTCACGGCCGCCGCCACCAACGCCGCCAAGCGGAGCACGGTGAAGGTCGAGGGCATCGCCGGCACCCAGGGCCGCGAGGGCAGCGGCTTCGTGTACGCGCGTGAGCACGTGATGACCAACGCCCACGTGGTGGCCGGCATCGACGAGCCGACCGTGCAGATCGGCGGGGTCGGGCGGACGTACGAGGCGCGGGTGGTGCTCTTCGATCCGCAGAAGGACGTGGCCGTGCTGTACGTGCCCGGCCTCGAGGCGCCCGTGCTGCGCTTCGACGACAACGCCGAGCGCGGCGACTCGGCGGTCGTCGCGGGCTACCCGCAGGACGGCGACCTGAACCTCCAGGCGGCCACGGTGGCGAACCGGGTCCGCGCGACGGGCCAGAACATCTACAACGACGACACCGTCACCCGGGAGATCTACTCGATCCGCTCCACGGTCCGCCCCGGCAACTCCGGAGGCCCCCTCCTGACCACGGACGGCCGGGTGTTCGGCGTGGTCTTCGCCCGCTCCACCTCGGACGCGGAGACGGGCTACGTCCTGACGGCGGCCGAGGTCTCCTCCGACGCGGAGCGCGCGGCGGGCGCGACGTCCCCGGTGGACACGGGAGATCTCGCCCCGTCATGACCGCCGTCAGCCGACCGTCAGAGAGCGCCCCATGAACACGTCGTCGACGTAGGCGCCGTCGAGGAAGAACTCCTCCGGCAGGACTCCCTCCACCACGAAGCCCTCGGACTCGTAGAGCCCTCGGGCCGGCGCGTTGTGCCCGAGCACGCGCAGGGTGATGCGCCGCGCTCCCTGCCGCCGTGCCTCCTCTCCCGCCGCCCGCAGCAGGGCCCGCGCGACGCCGTGTCCGCGGGCCTCCGCCGCGACGGCGAGCCCCCGGATCATCCGTACGTGGGCGTTGCAGGCGAGCGGTGTGGCGGTTCCCAGCCGGAGGTAGCCGGCGACGGTTCCGGCGAGCTCGGCGACGAGCACCTCCCGCGGCGGGTGCTGTTCGTCGAAGAAGGGTCCGTACGGCGGCTCGGGGCGGGGCTGGACGGAGTGCAGCGGCGCCCAGGTCTCGCGGTCGAGCCGCCCCAGGGTCTCCTCGTCGTCGAGCCGTGCGGGGCGTATGTGTGGAGTCGGCATGGCGGCAATCTACGTCGGCGGCAGCCGCTGCCAACGGGGGTTTTACGGTGGCGACCGGCAAGATTGAGTCATGCGACGCATCGCGGTGACCGGCGCCTCCGGTCTCATCGGCAGCGCCCTGGTGCGGTCCCTGACCGCGGACGGGCACGAAGTGGTGCGCCTCGTGCGCCGAACGCCCAGGGCGGCGGACGAGGTCCGGTGGGACCCCGACGGCGGGCGCGTGGACGCGGACGGGCTCGCCGGGTGCCACGCGGTGGTCAACCTCGCGGGGGCCGGGGTCGGCGACCGCCGCTGGACGGACGCCTACAAGCAGCGGATCCGGGACAGCAGGGTGAACGGCACCGCGGCGCTCGCCCGCGCGGTCGCCTCGCTGGACGAGCGGAACCGGCCCCGGGTCTTCGTCAATGGCAGCGCCATCGGCTACTACGGCGAGACCGGGGACCGTGCCGTCGACGAGAGCGCACCGGCGGGCGAGGGCTTCCTGCCCGACCTGTGCGTGGAGTGGGAGGGCGCCGCGGCACCGGCCCAGGAGGCGGGCGTGCGCACGGTGTTCAGCCGGACCGGGCTGGTCGTGTCCCGCCGGGGCGGGGCGTGGGGGCGGCTGTTCCCGCTGTTCCGGGCGGGACTCGGCGGGCGGATGGGGGACGGGCGGCAGTACTGGTCGTTCGTCGCGCTGCACGACGAGGTGGCGGCGATCCGGCATCTCATCGACACCGACGGCCTGTCCGGGCCGTTCAACGTCACCGCCCCCAACCCCCTGACGAACGGTGAGATCACGGCGGCCATGGGGCGCGTGCTGCACCGTCCGACCCTGTTCGCCGTGCCCGCGCCGGTGTTGCGGACCGTGCTCGGCGAGATGTCGGGCGATGTGCTCGGCAGCGCCCGGGTGCTGCCGGCACGACTGCTGGAGTCGGGTTTTCGGTTCGCCTTCCCGGAGATCGAGGGGGCCATCCGGGCGGCCCTGTGAGGGCGTTCGCGCGCACCCCGACCGGTCGTTCTGAGACAGCGCTTCGCGCCGCACACCAGCCCCCTGCGACCACTTCATGCCCACCAGGCGTCCATATGCGACCGCTGTGCGACCGTGCCCTGTCGATGCGCGACTCCCCCTGACCGATCACGGTCCTACCCTCGACCAGAACTCGCGTATCCCTGCGGCCTGTTGAGGGCATGACGTCTCCAGCGCCCGCGCAACCTCGAGGAGGGGCACGTGCTTGAGCCCGCGTACCAGGCGGACGTGGTCGTCGTGGGGGCCGGGGTCGCCGGACTCTCGGCCGCGCACCGGCTGACCGTCGCAGGAGTGACGACCATGGTCCTGGAGGCCGCCCACGGCGTCGGCGGCCGCATGGCGACGGAGAAGGTCGACGGCTTCCGGCTCGACAGGGTCGGCCAGTTGCTGTCCACGGCGTATCCGGAGCTACGGCAGACACCCGGCCTCGACGGACTCGTGCTGCGCCCCTTCGCACCCGGTGTCCTGCTGCACGGCGACGGACGCCACCATCGCGCGGGCCTCCAGCCCGGTGCCGGGGGCGCACGGGGCGCATTGCATGCAGTGCGTGCCCTGGCGAGCGCCCCTCGGCCGCCGTCGGCGCCCCGCCCGCCCAGGAGGCCGGTGGCCGTGCCCGGCCGGCAGGTCTCGGTGCCCCGGAGCCGGTCCGGCGCCCCGCTGGGCACGGCCGTCGACCAGGCCCGTCTGGGAGCCGCGCTGACCCGGCTGGCGGGCACCCCGGCCGAACGGCTGCTGGCCCGCCCGGAACTGCCCGCCGGCGAGGCCCTGGCGGCCCGCGGGCTGCCCGCCCGGACGATCGACGGTTTCCTGCGTCCGCTGCTCGCCGCCCTGTTGTGCGACCCGGACCTGACAACGTCCAGCCGGTGCGCGGACCTGGCGCTGCGCTCCTTCGCGAGCGGGCGGCTGTGTGTGCCGGAGGGCGGCGCGGAGGCCCTGCCGGAGCTGCTGGCGAGCACGCTGCCGCCGGGCTCCGTGCACACCGGCGTGCGCGTCACCTCCGTCTCCACGACCTCGGTGACGACCGCCGAGCACGGCGAGATCCGCTGCCGGGCCGTGCTGGTGGCCACGGACGCCCGGGCGGCGGCCGAGCTGCTGCCCGGGTTGCGGGTGCCGGAGTTCCATCCGGTGACGGTGGTGCACCACACCACGGACGAGCCGCCGGGGACCGGGGCGTCCCTGCTGCTCGACGCGGATCTCGGCGGGCCGGTCGCCCATACGGCCGTGATCAGCCGGGTCGATCCGTCTCGTGCCCCGGCGGGGCGGACGCTGGTGTCCTCGACGGTACTGGGGCGGCCGCCGGGGGATGTCGACACGGCTGTGCGGATGCATCTGGCGCGGCTGTACGGGGTGTCGACGGCTCGGTGGGAGACGTTGGCCGTGCGTCACACGGCCGAGGCGGTGCCGGCGATGCGGCCGCCGCATGATCTGCGGCGGCCGGTGCGGTTGCTGGCCGGGCTGTATGTGTGTGGTGATCACCGGGATACCAGCACGGTGCAAGGGGCTTTGCACTCGGGGCATCGGGCGTCGGCGGCGATCTTGGCGGATCTCGGGGCAGGGCGGTCCATGCATGTCGCCGACCCCGTGCCGACTGTGCCAAGGGCTGCCTAGGTGGTTCGCCGGGTGCGGGCGCGTGGGGGTTGATCGCGCCCACGCGGCGGAGCCGCACATCAGCACAGCCCCGCGCCCCCAAAAAAAGGAAGTCCCTTACCCCAAGGCCGCTACCTTGTCGCGGTAAGTCCGCACCGGGGCCGCGTCCTTGTACGGCTCCAGGCGGCGCTCGAAGTCCCTCACGTACTCCACCGCCCGCACCGAACGCATCTCCGCGGCCTGGCCGGCGGCCTCCGCCGCCAGTTGGCAGGCCTGATCGAGTTCGCCCAGGCCCAGGCGGGCGGTGGCCAGGACCACGCGGCAGAAGAGGCGGCTGCGGGCGTAGGAGGGGGCGCGGAGCTGGAGTGAGCGCTCCGCGTGCTGGGCGGCGGCGCGGAACTGCTGCAGGTCCCGGTGGCAGTGTCCGAACTCGTCGGCGAGCTGGGCCTCGTCGAAGAACCGCGCCCAGTGCGGTACGTCGTCACCGGGCCGGGCCGTCTCCAGGGCGCGCTCGGCCCGGACCAGTGCGGCTGTGCAGGCCCGCACCTCGCCCAGCACCCCGTGCCCGCGCGCCTCGCAGGCGTGCAGCAGTGTCTGGACGACGGGCGGGGCGGAGGTGCCGACGCCCTGCTGTGCCACCCGCGCGAGTTGCACGGCCTCCCGTCCGTGCCCGAGGTAGACGGCCTGCCGGCTCATGGTGACCAGCACGTACGCCCCGTACGCGCGGTCTCCGGCCGCCTGGGCGAGCCGGAGCGCCTGCACGAAGTAGCGCTGGGCGAGTCCGTGCGCGGCGATGTCGTACGACGTCCAGCCCGCGAGCCGGGTCAGGTCGGCGGCGGCGGCGAAGAGGCGGCGGCCGGTCTGCTCGCCGTAGGTGCCGCGCAGCATCGGCTCGCACTCGTGCTCCAGATAGCGCACGAGGGCCTGGCGGGCGTGGCCGCCGCCGTAGGTGTCGTCGAGGGTGCGGAAGAGCTCGCCGACCGAGCGCAGGGCGGAGATGTCGCCGGCGGTCACCCTCTGGCCGGGGCCGCGCTCTGCCTGGGCGCGCTGGCGGGGCAGGCCCTGCTCGGCCGCGGCCGGGGGCCGGAGGGCGGCGCGGCCCTGCGCCGGGATGCGGGCGGCGGCCGGCTCACCGCGGGCCACCTTCTCGTCGGCCCGGCCGATCAGCCAGTCCCGGCTCGGCACGACGAGCCCGGCCGGTGTGAAGGCGATCTTGCGGAGCTCGGCGTGGCTGCCGGAGTCCTTGCGCCACAGCCCGCTGACGATGTCGACGGCCTCCTCGGGGGTGGCGGCGAACTCCAGCCCCGCGTAGACAGGGGCGCAGGCGTCCAGGCCGAGGTCCTGGGCGGTGAGGCGGCGGCCGAGGCGCCGGGTGAAGACCTCGGCGATCAGCGCGGGCGTGGTGCCCCGGGGCTGCTGGCCCCGCAGCCACCGGGTGACGGACGTCTTGTCGTATCTGAGATCGAGGCCGTGTTCGAGACCGAGCTGGTCCACGCGACGGGCGAGACCCGCGTTGGAGAACCCCGCTTCTGCGATGAGCGCGGCGAGCTGTCGGTTGGGGGTGCGCTGCGCGGGTCGTTCCGTCATCTGCGGTGCGGTCTCCTGCCTTCCGGCCTTCGTGATGTTTCGCGATGTGCGCGGATCGCCTGTGAGCAGGCCTTATGCCTTGCTGGACGGCGCGAATGTAGCGGAGAGTAAGCACCCCATCACACATTTTCCCGCACATTCATCCGATCGTGTGAGGATTGCCCCCGGG
The DNA here is from genome assembly GCF_040612515.1 of Streptomyces sp. NPDC006372. Classification (NCBI taxonomy): domain Bacteria; kingdom Bacillati; phylum Actinomycetota; class Actinomycetes; order Kitasatosporales; family Streptomycetaceae; genus Streptomyces; species Streptomyces sp. NPDC006372. The sequence continues at coordinate 42,680 of NZ_JBEXQJ010000001.1, forward strand.
ACTGACGCGTCCGGGCCGGACGTACAGTGGCTTGGGCGCTTCACGTGCCTTACACACCCGTTCGAGGGAGGCGCTTGCCGTGAGTGAGTTGCGGTTCGTCCGCATGGGGTTCGGTGACGAGGCCGTCGAGTACCAGGAGGCGTGGGACGAGCAGCGCCGGGTGCACGCGGCGCGCTTCACGGACGAGGTCCCCGACACCGTTCTGCTGCTGGAGCACCCTCCGGTCTACACGGCGGGACGGCGCACGGCGGACAGCGAGCGGCCCCTCGACGGCACGCCGGTCATCGACGTGGACCGCGGCGGCAAGATCACCTGGCACGGCCCCGGCCAGCTGGTGGGCTACCCCATCCAGAAGCTCCCGCGGCCGGTGGACGTCGTGGCCCACGTACGCCGGCTCGAAGAGGCCCTGATCCGCACGTGCGCGGAGTTCGGCCTGGAGACCACCCGGGTCGAGGGGCGCAGCGGCGTGTGGGTCCTGGGCGACCCGGTCGAACAGCGCCCCGCGCTCGGCGGTTTGTCGCTGGACCTCGACCCCCGTCTGGACGACGAGGAGTTCGACCCTCGTATGAACGGCCCGGAGTACGCGCCCTCCAACGCGGGCCAGCGCCGGGAGGACCGCAAGATCGCCCAGATCGGCATCCGGGTGGCCAAGGGCGTCACGATGCACGGCTTCTCGTTCAACGTGAACCCCGACATGAAGTGGTTCGACCGGATCATCCCCTGTGGCATCCGCGACGCCGGCGTGGCGTCGCTGGCCTACGAGCTCGGCAGGGACGTGACGATCGAGGAGGTCCTGCCGGTGGTGGAGCGCCACCTGCGGGAGGTCCTGGAGAACGCAGAGCTGAAGCCCCGGGAGATCGAGAAGACGCCCGCGGCATAAGTGCGCGCGTGGAGGGGTTAGCGCCCACACGGCATTCAAATCGACGGGCGTACCCTTGAGGGCGCCGAAGAATCAAACGCTAGGGAGCCGGTCGTGTCCGCAGTCGCACCCGACGGACGCAAGATGCTGCGCCTGGAGGTCCGCAACAGCCAGACCCCCATCGAGCGCAAGCCCGAGTGGATCAAGACCCGGGCGAAAATGGGTCCCGAGTACACCAAGATGCAGAACCTCGTGAAGAGCGAGGGCCTGCACACGGTCTGCCAGGAAGCCGGCTGCCCGAACATCTACGAGTGCTGGGAGGACCGCGAGGCGACCTTCCTCATCGGCGGCGACCAGTGCACCCGGCGCTGTGACTTCTGTCAGATCGACACCGGCAAGCCCGAGGCGCTCGACCGTGACGAACCGCGCCGGGTCGGCGAGTCCGTGGTCACCATGGACCTGAACTACGCCACGATCACCGGCGTCGCCCGCGACGACCTGGAGGACGGCGGCGCCTGGCTGTACGCCGAGACCGTGCGCCAGATCCACGAGCAGACCGCGGGGCGTGAGGCAGGCCGCACCAAGGTCGAGCTGCTGGCCCCCGACTTCAACGCCGTCCCGGAGCAGCTGGCGGAGGTCTTCTCCTCCCGCCCCGAGGTCTTCGCGCACAACGTCGAGACGGTCCCGCGGATCTTCAAGCGGATCCGCCCCGGCTTCCGCTACGAGCGCTCCCTGAAGGTGATCACGCAGGCGCGCGACTTCGGCCTGGTCACCAAGTCCAACCTCATCCTCGGCATGGGCGAGACCCGCGAGGAGGTCAGCGACGCGCTGAAGCAGCTGCACGACGCGGGCTGCGAGCTGGTCACCATCACGCAGTACCTGCGCCCCTCCGTGCGCCACCACCCGGTGGAGCGCTGGGTCAAGCCGCACGAGTTCGTGGAGCTGCAGGAGGAGGCCGAGCAGATCGGCTTCTCCGGCGTGATGTCCGGCCCGCTGGTGCGCTCCTCGTACCGCGCGGGGCGGCTCTACAAGATGGCCATGGAGCAGCGGGACGCGCGCATCGCCACCCAGGCCGTCTGACGAACCGTCACCGCCCCTGCCCACCACGGGGCGAGACAAGCGTGTGAATTCGCGCACAAGAGGCTACTCGCAGGTAGCGACCGAATCGACGCGGTCCTGACCGTCCTCGCAGATGAGGGCACATGTCAGGACCGCGTCCGCGTTCCCCCCTCCCCCGCCAGGACTTCATGGGTGTTTGACCGGTCGGTCACGCCCTGGTAACACCAATCAGTGACGCTGAACTCACAGCACGTACACCCGCTCCCGAGGGGGGACCTCACCCATGCAGGCCGCGCCCGTTCGCGCCACCGCGATCCCGTCGTTCACCACCGCCCTGCGTGCAGTCGAGTCGCTGCTGATGAGCAGCGGTCAGCGCACCGCCCGCCGCAACGCCTGGACCTCCGTGCTGGAGGACCGCAGGCGCGCCAAGGACCGGGTCGAGGCGCAGCGCGTCCTCGAACAGTCCGTGTCCGTTTCCGTCCGGCACTGACCTCCGCCCTCCTCCCCCCGCGGGCACCCCGCGGACACTGCCGTCGTAGGCGTTCGTGGGGCCACGTAGACTTCGTGCCATGGCGAGGAAGGAACCTGCAGCGGACGCTGCGAACCCCGGGCGACTGAAGCAGATCGCTCTGACCTACAAGATGACCCGCAAGGCCGACAAGAAGATCGGTCTTGTACTCGCGGCAATCGGAATCGTCACCTTCGGTGTCTTCCTCGCGATCGGTTTCTTGATCGGTCACCCCATCTATCTCGGCATCCTGGGCCTCCTGCTCGCCTTCCTCGCGATGGCGATCGTGTTCGGGCGCCGAGCCGAGCGGGCCGCCTTCGGGCAGATGGAGGGCCAGCCCGGCGCTGCCGCGGCGGTGCTCGACAACATCGGCCGGGGCTGGACGACGACCCCCGCGGTGGCGATGAACCGCAACCAGGACGTGGTGCACCGCGCGGTCGGCAAGGCCGGCATCGTCCTGGTCGCCGAGGGCAACCCGAACCGGGTGAAGTCCCTGCTCGCCGCCGAGAAGAAGAAGATGAACCGCATCGTCGCGGACGTCCCGGTGCACGACCTGCTGGTGGGCACGGGCGAGGGCCAGGTCGAGCTGAAGAAGCTGCGCACGACCATGCTGAAGCTGCCGCGCGTGCTGACCGGCCCGCAGGTCACCTCCACCAACGACCGGCTGCGCGCCCTCGGCGACCTGATGAGCAACATGCCGCTGCCGAAGGGGCCCATGCCGAAGGGCATGCGGATGCCGAGGGGCGGGCCGAACGGCCGCTGACCGCCCGCACACGACATGACCGAGGGGCGCCCGGATCACTCCGGGCGCCCCTCGGTCGTTCGTTCAGCGTCGTTCGTTCAGCGTCGTTCGTTCAGCCGGCCGTCCGGGTCAGATGCGGACCTCGACCGTGCCGGCCAGCCGGTCGTGCAGGCCGCGGCCGTCACGGTCCCAGATCAGGGCGGGGATCGCGAGGAAGAGCAGGACCGTGCGCAGCACCGCGCGCCACGGGCTGACACGGCCGGTGTCCAGGGCGAGCACCCGCAGGCCGAGGAGCCGCTTGCCCGGTGTGAAGCCGACCGTACCGACCGTGAGCACCATCAGCGCGAACATGATGAGCGGCGCCCAGACCTGGGCCGCCTCGTTGTAGCTCTGCGTGATGAGACCGTATGCGATCAGGAGGCTCAGCCCCCAGTCCACGGCGAGTGCGCCGAGCCGCCGGCCCGGGCGGGCGATCGAGCCGGACCCCTCTTCGGGCAGACCGAGCTGCTCGCCCCGGTATCCGAAGTCGACACCGGCCTCTTCCGCGGCCGCGCGGGGCCCGGAAAGCCACGATCCGAGTGCTTGCCTGTTGTCCACCCGTCCACGGTACTGCGCCCGTAAATGACCAGCGCACGTCGGGGTGGGTCCGGGCTACGGTGGGAGGGAGCCGGTTAACTTGTGCGAAACAAATGGGTCACGCCAGAGAAATCACCCGTCCCTAGGGTCTAGGTCAGCGTGTGCCACCCGCACTGGCCGCACGATCGAACTACCACCCCGGCGGGACGGTCGGGAGTAGGAGGAGCTGGATGTTCCAGAACGCCGACGAGGCCAAGAAGTTCATCGCGGACGAGGACGTCAAGTTCATCGACGTCCGCTTCTGCGACCTGCCGGGCGTGATGCAGCACTTCACGATCCCTGCATCGGCCTTCGACCCGGCCGAGGAGCTGGCCTTCGACGGCTCCTCGATCCGCGGCTTCCAGGCCATCCACGAGTCCGACATGGCGCTGCGCGCGGACCTGTCGACCGCCCGGGTCGACCCGTTCCGCCGCGACAAGACGGTCAACATCAACTTCTTCATCCACGACCCGATCACGGGTGAGCAGTACTCCCGTGACCCGCGCAACGTGGCGAAGAAGGCCGAGGCCTACCTCGCGTCGACCGGTATCGCGGACACCGCGTACTTCGGTCCCGAGGCCGAGTTCTACGTCTTCGACTCCGTCCGCTTCGCGACCAGCGCGAACGAGTCCTTCTACCACATCGACTCCGAGGCCGGCGCCTGGAACACCGGCGCCATCGAGAACAACCGTGGTTACAAGGTCCGCTACAAGGGCGGCTACTTCCCGGTCCCGCCGGTCGACCACTTCGCCGACCTGCGTGCCCAGATCTCCCTCGAGCTGGACCGCGCCGGCCTGCAGGTCGAGCGCCAGCACCACGAAGTGGGCACCGCCGGCCAGGCCGAGATCAACTACAAGTTCAACACGCTGCTCGCCGCGGCCGACGACCTGCAGCTCTTCAAGTACATCGTGAAGAACGTGGCGTGGCAGAACGGCAAGACCGCGACCTTCATGCCGAAGCCGATCTTCGGTGACAACGGCTCGGGCATGCACGTCCACCAGTCGCTGTGGACCGGCGGCCAGCCGCTCTTCTACGACGAGGCCGGTTACGCGGGCCTGTCGGACACCGCCCGCTACTACATCGGCGGCATCCTCAAGCACGCCCCGTCGCTGCTGGCCTTCACCAACCCGACGGTGAACTCGTACCACCGTCTGGTGCCGGGCTTCGAGGCGCCGGTCAACCTGGTCTACTCGCAGCGCAACCGCTCCGCGGCCATGCGTATCCCGATCACGGGCTCGAACCCGAAGGCCAAGCGCGTCGAGTTCCGCGCGCCCGACTCCTCCGGCAACCCGTACCTGGCCTTCTCGGCGCTGCTCCTCGCGGGCCTGGACGGCATCAAGAACAAGATCGAGCCGGCCGAGCCGATCGACAAGGACCTCTACGAGCTCGCCCCCGAGGAGCACGCGGGCGTCCCGCAGGTCCCGACCTCGCTCCCGGCCGTTCTCGACCGCCTGGAGGCCGACCACGAGTTCCTGCTCGCGGGCGACGTCTTCACGCCGGACCTGATCGAGACGTGGATCGACTACAAGCGCACGAACGAGATCGCTCCGCTCCAGCTGCGCCCGCACCCGCACGAGTTCGAGCTGTACTTCGACGTGTGATCGACGCGCTACCGACAGCGCCCGAGGGCCGCCACCCGCGAGGGGGGCGGCCCTCCGCCGTTCCGTACCGGGGTCACTGGGCCGACGGCTCGGGTACGCGCCAGACGATCTGGAACCTTTCGACGTCGGGGAGGCCCGGCGGGCCCACCGGGCTGATCGACTTGATGAGGTAGCCGAAGATCATGTGATGCGCCTCCTCCGAAACCTCGTCCCAGGTGTCCGGAGTCACGATCATCACCTCGCGCATGAGGCTCACGTCCGACTCGGACTCCAGCAGCTCGGCCCGGTCGTCGCGGTCCATCGTCTCGTCGGTGCGCATCGCGCGGATGGAATCCGCGAGGAGGTTGGGCTCGTCACGGAGGCGCCGGAGGATCTCCTGGCAGCCGTACCGGAACGCCGCGAACGCCTGCGCGGCCTCGAAGCTCGGATCCTGGTAACCGTACGGCGCACCGCCCTCGGCCCCCACGTAGTCGCCCTTCAGATTGCGCAGCAGAGCTCGCAGCGCGAACTCGGCTCCGCTCTCCTCGATGAGCCGCACGCCCACGCGAACCCATTCGTCCTCCGACAGCACCGGCTCGTGCGGAGCCGCGAGTGAGGGATGGATCTCGATCGCGTTGAACGGGTTGATCAACATGCCGGCGACCTGCTCGGGTGTCCACCGGCCGTCCTCACCGCCCCAGCCGCCGAGAACCAGTTCTCTCGCGGACTTCAGCGCCCCTGCCTCGCCCTCGCCGATCATGCGCCACAGTGGAAGGAACCGGGCCACCTCCTCCTGCGGGTCACGGGGCGGTGTGCACTGTTCGGCCAGCACGGCGACGATCGTGTGAACGGTCTCCCAGCGAGGAACGCGCAGGCCCTTGAGAAGGGTCCGGACTCCCTCATGGCTGACGCTGTCCGGGAGATCGTCCCGATTCTCGGTGAGTGCGCTCACCCGTCGCACACTCGGCCGGCCCGCTGCCCGGTGCAGCTCTTGGAGGGCTTCGACCAACTCCCGGTGTGCTCCGACCGGTTGGACGGACGATGTTGTGGCCACCGTGGGTAACCTGCCTTCCGGAGCGTCGTCAAGTTTCGCCAAATCATAGGATCCGCAGGCCAGATGGCATGTCAGTTTTTGCCAATTAGAGCTGTGACTGTCAAACGAGGGATCGGGCCGAGCACCATGTAAGGCAGCGCCGATGGGGGTCGGCGCCTTCGTCCGAGGAGCTGCCGACCATGCACATCCCCTCCTACGCCCATGCCACCATTCGCACCGCGCTGCCGGCCGTGCCCACCTCCCGGCAGGTGGGTGGCCTGGCATGCTGCCTGTGTGCCGGGCTGTTCGGCAAGGAACTCGCGCCCGTGCCGCTGGGCCCGGGGATGACGTCCGGGCCGTACGGCTGCCGGCCCTGTCTGACCCGTCTGGTGGCGCGAGCGCGGCGGACGCGAGACGCGGCACGCGTGCAGGACGCCGAGCGGGCGCAGGCGGAGGCGGTCGCCTGGGCACGGACGCGGGAACGGTACGTGGCCGGCGTCGAGCGCGTACGCGAGGCCGCTGAAGCCGTGGCCCGGCTCGCCGGGGACGAGGACATCGAGCCGCTGCGGATCGCCTGGCTTCTGGTGTCGCTGGAGTCGGCACACGCCTGGGCGACGGACGACAAGCCCGAGCCGCCGGCCGCCATTGATGCGGACAGCGCACTGCGGGAAGCCGAGTTCCGGCTGCTTCTGGAGATGACCTCGGCGAGGGAGACGGTGGCGGACCGGCTGGCCTACCACGTGATCAACCAGGCCGCGCCGGAGGAGCCGGAGGTGTGCGCGGAGTTGGAGTGCCCGGAGGACTGCTCGGGGCGGCACGACACCGAGCACATCGACTGCGGTCCGGACGCCGTGTTCGAGGATTTGGCCGAGTATGGAGTCGTAGTGGAGCGCGCAGCCCCCGCCCATGCGTACGACGGGGAACAGGCGCCCTCCGCGACGCCCGAGCGGCAGGCCCTCGACATGAGCGAACTCCTCGGCGTGCTGGCGCACTTCGGTATCGACCCGGACGACACGGAGACGCTCGTCAGCGTCGCAGCGGTCGGTCTCGTGGCCGATGCATGGCGGAACGGCCCGCTGGACGAGATCCACGTCGCCGCCGGCGGGCCGAGCGACGGGGAGGTCTTCGCGCAGAGCGTCGATCTCTACCGCAGGGCCCGGGCCGCGCTCGTCGCGGCGCGGGAGAACGGCCCCGAGGCACTGCTCGCCTTCCAGGCTGTCGCCGCGGACGTGGACCTGCCGTGGGCGGGCGGGTCGCGCTTCACGCTGCGGGCGAGTGGTGAGCCGACGGCAGAGTTCTCACGGCACGTCGACGACCGGGTCTGGTTCACCGCGAAGGTCATGCGCGAACAGGGGTGGCGGGCGGCGTTGCTGCACAGAGCCGCGCCGGCCGTGTTCAGGGACCCGGGCCACTTCGGCATGCCGGGTTGGCCCGCGGCCGTCGCCTCGGCGATGGAGCGGCTCACCGCACTGGACCGGTCCGACGCCCCTGATGCGCTCGGCGACCTCGCTGCTGTGGAGGCCGCCCTGCTCGAAGCGCCCGACCGGCTGGGCACGGCCGCGCTGGACTGGATCGCCGCCCGTTCTCTGTTCGGCTGAGGGGCGCTCCATGGAATGGGACGACGTCACCCTGGCGATCCTCGCCGCGTGCGGCTGCGTGACACTGCTGTTGTCGCAGGTCAGCGAAGTGCTGGGGCGGTTGCCACAGATCATCCGGGCCTGGCGTGAGGTGCGCCGGGAGCTCAGCGGCGGTAGCGGTACGTCCGATGAATCCGGCTTCACAGACGGCCAGTCGTCGGGGGAGGATTGTCCCTGACACTGTTGTTCGAGAGAGGTAACGGGGATGCCTGAGCAGGACGACAACCAGCGCGAGTTCGACCTCAGATGGGCGGACCGGGCCGAACACAAGGAGCCCTCGGCACGGGCCCGTATGCTCGCCGCCCGCTGGAAGCACAATCCGCCCGGGCCCGTCCCCTTCCGGCCTGACCCCGACCACAGATCCTCCGGCCGCCGCTCCCGGTCGTCCTTAATCTCCACGGCCATCGTCCTCGGCAGCGTCGCGGCGGTGATCCTGCTCCTCGGGTACATCAACTTCCGGGCGCCGTACTAGGGGGCCGGATAATCGCGCGACCGGCCGCGGCTGTTCGCCCTACTATCCCCGAAACGGCAGGTCAAGCGGGGGCGGGGATGGACGAGGATCTCCTGAGCGGTGAAGCGGCTGCGGCACGGCTGGCTCGCGGAGTGCTGCTCGACGAAGTTCTGGACATGGCAGATCCGGGTGCGTGGACCGCCTTGGACATCGGTGTGAGGACCTGGGCGTGGTACCGGCCCGGGGAACTGCCGGACACGGCCTGGGTCGACGCCCGGGGCCACGCCCCGGAGTCGACGGGCACCGCAGGCCGCGGTCTCCTCCGGCTCGCCCGGCGGCGGCCCGAGCCCGGCGCCGAGCCCGGCGACACCGAGGTGGCGCTCGAGCCGCGACTCGCGCTCGCCCTCTGCCACCCGGACGGCCGGACCCGCGAGGCGGCCCTCGCCCGGGCCGCGGAATATCCGGCTCTCTTGCCCCTGATCGTCATACGCGCCGCCGACTGGGCCGCCCCGGTGCGCGACAGGGCACGGGAACTGCTGCGGACACGGCTCGACGTGGAGACCGCCGTCTCCCTCGCGCCCCTGGTCCTGCGGATCGGCCGCCGCGACCGGGGCGCGTACGGCGTCGAGCTGCTCGCCGAAGTGCTCCGCCAGGCATCGCCGCGTGGGCGGCTCGCCTCCCTGTTCGTCCACCCCGACCGCGGAGTGCGGCGGTTCGCGTACCGGCTTGCCTGCGAGGAGGGCCTGCTGTCCCCAGGGCGACTGGCTCGCACGGCCGCCTGGGACGACGACGTCGTCGTCCAGACCCTGTGTGCCGAGGCCGCACTGGCCGCAGTGCGGGAGGACTGCGACCACGACGACGTGCTCGAACCGCTGCTCGCGGCCCGTAACCCGCGTGCCCGTTCCGCCGGCGTCACCGCTCTGCGGCGGGCCGGCCGGACCGAACGGGCCCCGGAGTTCCTGGGCGACCGGTCGGCCCTGGTGCGGGCTTGTGCACGGTATGTCGTACGGCAGTCCGGGGCGGAGCCGCTCCCCCTTTACCGGGACCTGTGCGCCGACGCGAGCGACCCGGCCCTGCCTCCCGGTGCGGCGATCGGACTGGCGGAGTGCGGGGAGCGCGCGGACGCCGAGCTGCTGTACCCGCTGCTCACGCACCCTGCGCCGTCGGTGCGGGCCCGGGCGGTAGCCGGGTTGCGCACGCTGGAGGTGACCGACGTGGAGCGGCTGCGACCCCTGCTCGACGACCCCGCACCCGCCGTCGTACGGGAGACCACTGCCGCTCTGCTGCCCTCCGCGGCCCTGTTGCCCGAGGCGTACCTGACGCGGCGCCTCGCGCGGGAATCGCCCCGGCACGTGCGTATCGCCGCGTTCCGGCTGCTGGAGGCACAGGGTGGGATCGTGCGGCTGCGGGCCGCGGTCGGGCTGTTGGGCGACACCGACGGGAAACTGCGTACTCGGGCGGCGCAGTCGGCGGGGGCCTGGTACCCGGCGGCGGTGCGTGCCGACGCCGAGGGCGGTCAGCTGCTGGAACGGGCCCGGCGACTGCTCGAGAGCGGCTGCTAGCGTCCGGCCCCGTGAGCGACAGTGTGTACGTGGGCAACGCCGGTGCGGATGCCGCGTTGGACCGGGGATGGATACTCGGGCACTTCAAGGGCGTCGGGGATCCGCGGCGCAGTGAGGATGTCGAGGTCAAGTGGGGGGTTCATCCCCGGGGGGATGAGCGTGCCGCGTGGGTGCGGGGGGAGGGGCGGACCGCGCTGCTGGTGCTGATCAGTGGGCGGTTCCGGGTGGAGCTGCCCGGGCGCAGTGTGCTGCTGGAGCGGCAGGGGGACTACGTCGTGTGGGGGCGTGGAGTCGATCACTCCTGGTTCGCGGAGGAGGAGTCGGTGGTGCTGACCGTTCGATGGCCGTCCGTGCCCGGATACGCGGTGGGCGGGGAGCCGGTCACGCCGTAGCGCTCCTTTGCTCGTCCTGGGGGCGAGCGCGACCCGTTCATGGGTGGCGGCGGGTGCACACTGGCAGTGGGACGAGTGCCTGACTGCGGGGTGATGCAGATGCAGAGCCGCTTCCGGAGCGACCGGCGATTGACCACCCGGATGGGGATCACGCTGTTTCTGCTCGGGTTGTTGTACGTGGGCTTCGTCGCCGCGCTGATCGTGGTGCTGAAGTCGTGGGTGCTGGTCGTGGTGGTCGCGGCGGGGCTGCTGGGCGCTCAGTACTGGTTCTCGGACCGCGTGGCGCTGTTCGCGATGCGCGGGCGGGTCGTGGAGCGGGAGGAGTATCCCGAGCTGCACAGCGTGATCGACCGGCTGTGTGCCATCGCCGACATGCCCAAGCCGGTGGTCGCCGTGTCCGCTATGGACATGCCGAACGCGTTCGCGACCGGGCGAAATCCCGATCATGCCGTGGTCTGTGTGACGACCGGGCTGCTCCGGCGGCTGGAGCCCGCCGAGCTGGAGGGCGTGCTCGCGCACGAGCTGTCACACGTGGCGCACAAGGACGTCGCCGTGATCACGGTCGCGTCGTTCCTGGGCGTGATCGCGGGGCTGATCGTGCGGTTCGCCTTCTACTCCCAGGTGTTCGGCGGGGCCAGGAGGGATCAGAACGCGGCTGCCGTCTTCGCCGTCGTGATGGGTGTGTCGGCGGCCGTGTACGCGATCAGCTTTCTGCTGATCCGGGCCCTGTCCCGGTACCGGGAGCTGGCGGCGGACCGGGCGGCGGCGCTGCTCACCGGCCGGCCCTCGGCACTGGCCTCCGCGCTGACCAAGGTGTCGGGGGACATCGCCCGCATCCCCACGGACGACCTGCGCACCGCGCAGGCCTTCAACGCCTTCTACTTCACTCCGGCGCTGGGCAGCGAGCCCGGTGTCGTGCGGCTCTTCTCGACCCACCCGAGCCTGGAGCAGCGGCTCGACCAGCTGGGCCGGATCTCCGCCGAGCTGGGCGAGGCGGCGACACCCGGAGGGGTGTGAGCGAATGGGGCTGCTGGACATTCTGCTCGGCAGGACGAAGCCGGTCGCGCCGGATCTCGACCGGCTCTTCGCCCTTCCGTCGGCGGCCGTGACGCTGGAGGCCGCCGCGGGCTTCACCCCGACCGGTCAGGGCGCGGTCTGCTTCGCCACGGTCGAGGGTGCGGCCTTCGAGCAGACCCACCGCGAGGTGCAGGCGCTGCTGGACGCGGACACCGACCGCGACGGCCCGCCGGTGGAGCTCCGGCAGGACGACTACGGCTACTCCTGGCTGGTCTCGCACCGCGCCCCCGGCCGGCTTCCCGAGCTCGTGAACGACCTGCACGCCGTCAACAGTCAGATGGAGGTCAACGGGTTCGGTCCCCAACTGCTGTGCTCCCTGGCCGGGTTCCGGGACCGGTCGGGCCGGCGGCTCGCGCTGGTCTACCTCTACAAGCGCGGCACGTTCTACGCGTTCGCGCCCCTGCCGGGCAGGGCGCAGCGGCGCGACAACGCGCTGGAACTGCAGGTGCGGGCCGTGCTCGGTGACGATCTGCGCATCGAGCAGGACCTGAGCCGCTGGTTCCCGGTCTGGGGAGCCCCGGGCCTGTGATCACGGTTCAGGGTGCCGCCCCGCGTGAGTGAATGGCCGTATGAGCGAGCTGATCCCCTTCACGCATGCCGTCGACGGAGAACGCCTCAGCGGGTGGTACGGCGGCGCTCCTGCCGGTGAGCCGGCGAGAGCGACCGCCGTCCTGCTGCACGGCGCGGGCAGCGGCAGCAAGGAACGGCTGGTGCCGCTGCTCTCGGAGTTCGCCGCGCATGGTTGCCGCGCCCTCGCCTTCGACTTCTCCGGGCACGGCGAGAGCACCGGCCGGCTGCGCGAGCTGAGCCTGCGCCGCCGTTTCGAACAGGCCGTCTCCGTCATCGACGCGCACGCGCGCGGGGACGAGCCGCTGGTCCTGGTCGGGTTCAGCATGAGCGGCCAGACGGTGGCCGACCTCGTACGGCACTACGGGGAGCGGGTCGAGGCGCTGGGCCTGTGTGCGCCCGCGGTGTACGCGGCGGAGGCCTGGGAGGTGCCGTTCGGCGCGGGCGACGGGCGGTTCAGCGAGATCATCCGGCGGCCGGGCAGCTGGCGGGGGTCGCCCGCGCTCGACGTACTGCGGGCGTACGAGGGGCGGGCCGTGCTCGCGGTGCCGGGCACGGACGAGGTCATCCCGCCCGCCGTGACGGAGGCCGTCTCGGAGGCGCTGGCCCGGCGTGCACAGTTCACCCACTGGGAGCTTCCCGAGGCGGAGCACCGGCTGGGTCTGTGGTTCCGCGACCATCCCGAGGACGGACGGGAGTTCGTCGGCGCGGTACTGACCGGGCTCGGCGAGCGGGGCTGGACGGCGACCCGCGCGTGGGTGGCCAAGCAGCTCCCGGAGGGGCGTACCGTCGACAAGTCGACGTTCCTGTCGGGTGGTTGGAGCGCCCAGATGCGGCGGCTCACCCTGGACGACGGCACCGCTCTCGCCCTGCGGACCTTCGTGAAGCCCTTCTTCCGGCGGCACGCACCCGGGCTGCTGGCCCGCGAGGCGGAGATGTTCACCCTGCTGGCCGGGGAGGACGGTGTGCCGGCTCCCGGGCTGGTCGGTGTGGACGCGACCGCCGAGCACTGCGACCACCCGTCCCTGCTGATGTCCCTGCTGCCGGGGCGGGTCCGGGTCGACGAGGAGGACCTGGACCGCCGGGTGGACCTGCTGGCGGCCCAGTTGGCCCGGATCCATCGGGTGGTTCCCGGGGTGCGGCCCCGTGCCTACCAGGCGTGGACCTCTCCCGAGCGGGTGCGCGCCCCGGAGGGGGCGATGTGGGAGCGGGCGGTGGACGTGATCCGCCGGGATCCGCCGGCGTACGAGGGCTGCTTCCTGCACCGGGACTTCCACCCCGGGAACGTGCTGTTCACGGGCTCGGGGGACGGTCTGCTGATCAGCGGTGTCGTCGACTGGGTGGAGACCTCGTGGGGACCCGCCGATCTGGACGTCGCCCACTGCTCGACGGGACTCGCACTGCTGCACGGGCCGGAGCACGGCCTCCGTTTCCGGGAGCGCTACGAGGCGCACGGCGGGCGCCCGCTCTCCGACGGGCCGGACCATCTGTACTGGCGGCTGCTCGACACGCTGGCCTACGTCCCCGACGCGGCGAAACTGGCGGGCCCCTGGCGGGAGCTGGGCCGCACCGATCTGACGCCCGAGGTGCTGGCCGGGCGGCTGGAGGCGTATGTGGCGGAGCTGCTGGAGCGGTACGCCTGAGCGACGGCTGGGGGCGGACGGCGGTCGGGCGGCGGCGACGGAGCGGGCCGCGGGGCGTCGTCACTTGTGGTCGCGGAGGAAGCCAGGGATGTCACGGCGGGTCGGGTAGTTCGGCAGGGGTGCCGGCTCGTCCTGGAGGAATGCGGTGACGACCGCGGCGGCTCGGCGGTTGTTGTCGTCGAGGCCGTTCCACATGTGGTGTCCCACGCCGGGCATGTACTGCGTGCGCCGGATGGCGGGATCGTGGGCGAGGGCGGCCGTCGCCCATTGGCGGATCTGGGACGAGCACTCCGCGATCATCAGCATCGCGGGGGTCCGGGAGAGCCTCAGCCGCGGGGCGAGGGAGGGAGAGTCCTTGATCGTCTGCTGGATGCGGAGGCTGGCGGCGGCACTGAAGGAGAAGTTTCGCGCCGTGTCCTCGACGGGGATGCGGTGCGCGTCCCGCGCGCAGTAGCTCGATGCCGTGTCGCTGCCGAGATCGGCGGCGGTGAAGGCGTTGGCGCCTTCGGCCTGTCCGATCAGCCCCGTGTCGGGGGTGAGGAGCCCGAGCCGCATGAGGCCGAACGCGACGGCGTACCGGGGGACATGGGTCGACCGCGGCCCGGTCACGTCCGGCGCGAGGCCGCGCGCGGAGGGCCGTCCCTTGTGTCCGGTGACGCGTGCGGTGGGGCCGTCCATCGGGCCGGGCTCGGCGATGATCGCCCGGTGCAGGCGCGTGGAGACGCGCGGGTCGGCCAGGGCCCGGGTGAGTACGACCGCGCCCGCTGAGAACCCGAGGATGTCGGCCTTGCCCTTGCCCAGGCGATCGACGAAGGCGGCGAGGTCGCGGACCGACCGGGAGATCGTGTACTGGCCCATGGGAAGCAGGTCGCTGCGTCCCCCGCCGGCCTGCTCGTAGGCGTAGACGTCGTAGCCCCGGCGCGCCAGGAGCCGCAGGAACCGGTGGTCGGGGAGCGAGATGCCGCGAACCGGTCCGCCGTGGAGGTACACGAGCGGAACGGGGTGCGGGGTGCCGGTGTTCGCGGGTGGGTAGTGGTACACGGCTACCCGGCTGCCCGTGGCCAGGTTCCAGTGCTGTGTGGCCACGAAGGGCAGGTCGGGCGGGTACCGCCGTGCCGTGGGCTCGGTCGGTATGCAGACCGATGCCGTCAGAGCGGCAGCGAGGAGCACCGGCAGGAACGGCACGAGCCGTCCCGGACGAGTCCGGCGCCGGCCCCACCACAGCGCGGCAGCGGTCGCGGTTCCCAGGGTTGCCAGCCATGCGGGGAGCCCCGAACCCGCCCCGTCCGTGAGGACGATGAGCGTCAGGAAGAGGGCGACCAGCCCCGTGACGGCCGCGAGGGCCAGCACGAGGCGGCACGCCATGCGGACAGGACGTAAGGCGGACTTCGGCATGAGAGTCTCCAGCGCGTTTCAGAACGGCGTTTCAAAACGACGTTATCAAAGAAGGTAGGCTGTGTGCCGTGGGTAGGCCGAAGACGAACGACGAGAGCGTCAAAGAGCGGCTCGTGGAGTGTGCGACCGAGATGCTCGCCACCCGCCCGCGGGAGTCGGTCACCGTCCGCGCCCTGGCCGCTGCCGCCGGGACGTCGACCACGGCGGTGTACTCCTTGTGCGGGGGCAAGGACGGGCTGATCGGCGAGGTGCGCAACAGAGCGGTCGCCGGTCTGTTCCGGGACGTGTCGGCCGTGCCGGCCTCCGAGGACCCCCTCGCCGACCTCTACGCACTGGCCGCCGCATACCGTCGCTGGGGGCGCGAGCACAACCACCTCTACACGGTGCTGTTCGGTGGCGTGCAGTCCTTCGACCCGTCGGGCGCGGTCGGCACCAGTGACCCGATCCGGCCGCTCCTCGAGGCGATCGACCGCGGCCTGGCCGAGTCCGTCCTCGCCGGCGAAACGAGGTCCATCGCCCTCTCGGTGTGGGTGACCCTGCACGGGCTGGTGACCCTGGAACTGGCCGGAGCCCTCGACGCCGCCACGGCGGAGGACACGTTCCGGTCGACGATCCACGCGACGCTGCGGGGCTGGGCGACCCCCGCGGTGTTCCCCACCCTTTTGGGCACCGACCTCTCCCAGGCGCGGCGATAGCCTGGGCCGCACGCCTCGGCGCAGCCACTCCGTCCGCGCGGGCACGGGCGCTCAAGGAGCACGGCCCCTCGGCGGTCGAGGGTGGTTGCCGCACAGGGGCGCCGATGTGCGGGTCGGACGAACGCGGCGATCGGAGGCCGGTATGGGCGGGGCGCGGCGGTTCATCGGGGTGGCGGAGCGGCGGGCCCGTCTCGCGCTGCGGCAGCGGCTGGTGGGGGCGGCGCGGGCGGCGACGCCGGAGGAGGTCGCCGGTTCGCTGGTCGCCCTGCACGGTACGGACCCGGCGACGGTGTATCTGGCCGTGGGCGCGCGGCTGGCGGACCCGGCGGACACGGTGGCGGAGACGGGGCGCGCGCTGTACGAGGACCGTTCCCTGGTGCGGATGCACGGCATGCGGCACACGGTGTTCGTGTTCCCCACGGCCCTGACGGCCGTCGTGCACGCCTCGACCGGTCTGGCGGTCGCCGCCCGGGAGCGGGCCGCGCTGCTCAAGGACATGGCGACGGCCGGGGCGCCGGACGCGGCCTGGCTGAAGGAGGTCGAGGAGTCGGCCCTGGCTGCGCTCGCCCGGCGCGGACAGGCGACGGCCGCCGAGCTCGCCCAGGACGAGCCGCGCCTGCGGGAGCAGTTCGTGTACGCGGCCGGGAAGCGCTACGAGGGGGTGCACACGGTCTCGACCCGGCTGTTGAGGGTGCTGGGCGTCGAAGGGAAGGTCGTACGCGGCCGGCCCCTCGGCTCCTGGACGTCCAGCCAGTTCCGCTGGGCCGTCGCACCCGAACATCCCGAACTGGACACCGCGCAGGCACAGGCTGAGCTGTTGGGGCGGTGGCTCGCCGCGTGCGGTCCGGCCACCGAGGCCGACCTGAAGTGGTGGACGGGCTGGCGGGTGACGGAGGTCCGTGCGGCGCTGGCCGCGATCGGGGCGGAGCCGGTGGGGCTGGACGAGGGGACGGGGTACGTGTGCGACGGCGACGTCGATCCGCCGGCCGCGCCCGACGAGCCGTGGGCGGCGCTCCTGCCCGGTCTCGACCCGACGGCGATGGGGTGGCGGCAGCGCGACTGGTATCTCGCGCCGGAGCTGCGGCACCTGCTGTTCGACGGCAGCGGGAACGTCGGGCCGACGGTGTGGTGGAACGGCCGCGTGGTCGGCGGCTGGGCCCAGCGGCCCGGCGGGGAGATCGCCTGGCGCGTCCTCGACGAAGAGGGCGTGGACCGTGACGCCCGCGCGGCGATCGAGCGGGAGGCGGAACGCCTGACCGGGTGGCTCGGCACGACCAGGGTCACCCCGCGCTTCCGCACGCCCCTGGAGAAGGAACTGGCCGCGGGGTAGGCGGGCTTCGCGGCAGCCGGCCGGTACACACACCCCCCGCCGAAAAAAGGCGCCGGGCGCCCCGCGGAACAGGGCACCCGGCGCTCCGGATCGGGTGGGGTCAGCGCGCGTAACGCATCAGCGCCCGCACCATGTGGCAGGTGGTGTCGGACGGGGGGTGGACGCCGATCAGATCCGCCGCGTCACGGATCGTCTCGTTGCGGGCCTGGTTCGGCATGTAGACGCCGGAGTCGAGCAGGGCGATGGCGAGGCGCATCGCCTTGAGGCGACGGTTGTGCGTGACGTACCACTCGCGCGGCCGGCCCGGCGGCAGCGGCCGCTTCGCCACGGGCGCGTACGGCAGGTCGAGCAGGACAGGGCGCTTCGCGGTGGACTGGGTGGGCAACGGCTTGGACTGCAGAGCGGCAGCGGGCACAGGCATCCTCCTGTCGCGGTCGGGTGGCCCACGGAGACTTCGGCGTCCCCGGCGCCACCCTCGAACACTGCTTACAGTTTACCGCCGGGCACTGACATCAGGGAGTCCGCAGGGTCCGGCAAATGCCCTGGTGGGGAAGGAAATTGGCGCCGCGTCACGGCAGGTCCGGAAGGGGCGGGTGGGTCGGCGGAAAATCGAACAGAGTCGATGGCGCGTACTGTGAGCCCCATGGAGATCTGGATCAACCCGGCCTGTTCCAAGTGCCGCAGTGCCGTGCAGTTGCTCGACGCCGAGGGCGCCGACTACACCGTCCGCCGCTACCTGGAGGACGTACCGAGCGAGGACGAGATCCGGCAGGTGCTGGACCGCCTCGGCCTCGAGCCCTGGGACATCACCCGCACCCAGGAGGACGCCGCCAAGGAGCTCGGCGTCAAGGACTGGGCCAGGGACGCGAGCGCGCGGGACCAGTGGATCAGGGCGCTGGCCGGGCACCCCAAGCTGATCCAGCGGCCGATCATCACGGCGGACGACGGCACGGCGGTGGTCGGACGCACCGACGAGGCCGTACGGGACGCTCTCTCCCGCTGACGACCCCCACCGTGACGCAGGTCACTTCAGTGACTCCCGGAACCGCTGAGTAACTTCGTTCGGTATCTCGTACATAGCGACGTACGCTCCCCTACCTCTTCAGGAGGCGCGCATGTCGCGTAGGAGAACACTCGGCCCGAAGAAGAAGATCGCGCTGCTGGTGAGCGCGATGACCGTGGCGGGCGGCGGAGCCTTCGTCATGGCGAGCACGTCGAACGCCACGCCGCCGACTCCCAAGGCGGCCGCGGAGTCGACGGCCTGTCTGGGACTCGCCACCGCCCTCGGCAACAACGAGAAGTTCATCGCCGACCAGAAGGCCGATCCCGACGCGCAGTCGGAGGCCAGGATCGCCAACCGCGAGGCGGTCATCGAGGAGATCAAACGCAAGCAGGAGGCGTCGGGGTGCACGGTTGGGGAGTCGGCTCAGGACTCCCAGACCGCGCAGCCGTCGCAGCCCGCGCAGAACGGTGAGCAGGCCGGCGGCGCCCAGGCTTCGGAACCCGCGGAGTCCGCGCCGGCGGAAAACGCCGGTGGGGGCGCTGCGGCCTCCGGTCAGCAGGTGTGCAACGGCTCCACCGTCACGCTCTCCGGCGAGGGCGGTGCGCCTGCCGCGTCCAGCAACCAGTTCCCGGCCGGCACGAAGCTGAAGGTCACCAACCTGGACAACAACAAGTCCACGACGGTGGAGGTCACTTCGGTCTCCGGCAGCTGTGTGCTGCTCAACAACGCGGCCTTCGAACAGGTCCGTGAGGCCGGCAAGTTCCTGATCCGCCGGGCCGTGATCGAGAAGGTGGGGTGAGGCCGTACGGGCGACTGAGTCACTGAGGCGGCGGCCCATCCCCTCGGCCGCCCCTCGTACGTGTCACCGGTCCTGCTGCTCCCGGCCGGGAGCAGCGGGACCGGCGCGTCGTCCGGAACGCCCGGCGCCGGTCACCGGCTTGACGGAGGGGAGCCGGTGACCGGCGCCCGGGGGCTGCCGGAGGCCCGCACGGGGTGACGTGGGGCACGGTGCCACCAGGTAACACGGGGTTCACATTCGAGCAATGGCCGGGAAATCGCCTGTTGGCAGGCTGCCGGGCAGCAGACGCGGCGTCCCAGTGCCGCAGCGCCGCCAGCACCCGCGATACGCGCCCAGACACACCCCGAAGGATGTGGCCCGTGACCTTCAAGGCTGAGTACATCTGGATCGACGGCACCGAGCCGACGGCCAAGCTCCGTTCCAAGACCAAGATCATCACGGGCGGGCCCGCCGGTCTGGACGCGCTGCCGATCTGGGGCTTCGACGGGTCCTCCACGAACCAGGCCGAGGGGCACTCCTCGGACTGTGTCCTGAAGCCGGTCTTCACCTGCCCGGACCCGATCCGCGGCGGCGACGACATCCTGGTGCTGTGCGAGGTCCTGAACATCGACCTCACCCCGCACGCCAGCAACACCCGTGCGGCGCTGGCCGAGGTCGCCGAGCGGTTCGCCGCTCAGGAGCCGATCTTCGGCATCGAGCAGGAGTACACCTTCTTCCAGGACGGCTACCCGCTCGGCTTCCCCAAGGGCGGCTTCCCGGCCCCCCAGGGCGGCTACTACTGCGGTGTCGGCGCGGACGAGATCTTCGGCCGTGACGTCGTCGAGGCGCACCTGGACAACTGCCTGAAGGCAGGTCTCGCCATCTCCGGCATCAACGCCGAGGTCATGCCCGGTCAGTGGGAGTTCCAGGTCGGCCCGGTCTCGCCGCTGGAGGTCTCCGACCACCTGTGGGTGGCCCGCTGGCTGCTCTACCGCACCGCCGAGGACTTCGACGTCGCCGCCACCCTCGACCCGAAGCCGGTCAAGGGCGACTGGAACGGCGCCGGCGCGCACACCAACTTCTCCACGAAGGCGATGCGCGAGGGCTACGACGCGATCATCACCGCGTGCGAGTCGCTCGGTGAGGGTTCCAAGCCGCTCGACCACGTCAAGAACTACGGCGCCGGCATCGACGACCGCCTGACCGGTCTGCACGAGACCGCCCCGTGGAACGAGTACTCCTACGGCGTCTCCAACCGCGGTGCCTCGGTCCGCATCCCGTGGCAGGTCGAGAAGGACGGCAAGGGCTACATCGAGGACCGCCGTCCGAACGCCAACGTCGACCCGTACGTGGTGACGCGTCTGCTCGTCGACACCTGCTGCTCGGCGCTGGAGAAGGCCGGCCAGGTCTGATCCGTCCCGCACGTTCCCGAGGGGGCGCTCACCGTTCGCGGTGGGCGCCTCTTCGCGTTCTCGGTGGGGCGGCCGGTGTCCAAGCAGTGAGAGGAGGGTCCCGGCGCCGGGTCTCCTCTGCTTCAATAGGCCCATGGCCAGCTACCAGAAGCACACCGCGACGGGTCGTGACGACCTCGAGCCCTTCTGGCCGTCCCGTCAGGACCACGACTTCGACCGGGTGTGTTGCCGCGCGACGAACGCGCCGGCCCTCTAAAGCCGTACACCCCGGCCTTCGGCCAGCGCGAACCGCGTACGTCCTCGGCGACCCCGACCACGAACTCGCGGCCGTCGACCTCTCCGACGAACCTCTCGCGCGAAAGAGCTGACCTCTCATGGCGACCACTCGTTCTCTGTCCACCGCCACGCTCGACGCCCCCTCGACGAACGGTCCCCGGCACCGGTTGCGTGCCGTCGACCGGGACGAGGTGGTCACGGTCGCGGACCTGCTGCCGCCGGGTGCCACGTGGCTGCCGGCTCCGCAGCACACCCTGCCCACGCTGCCGGGGCAGCCGCCGATGATCGGCTATCTGGTGCTCGTCCCGGCCGACCAGCAGCCGCCGTTCCCGGTGGCCGTGCCGGACCGGCCGGAGGCCGTCGGCCCCGCGTCCGGCACCGAGCCGGGCGGCGACGCGCTGATCCGCGTCGACACCGTGCAGCGTACCGCCCAGGTGGCCGGGCGTCCGCTCGACCTCACCTACCTGGAGTTCGAGCTGCTGGCCCACCTGGTGGCGCACCCGGGCCGGGTGCACACCCGTGACCAGCTGGTCGGCACGGTGTGGGGCTACGGGCACGTGGGCGACGGCCGCACGGTCGACGTCCATGTCGCCCGTCTGCGCCGCAAGCTGGGCGCGGAGCACCGCGACACGATCCGGACGGTCCGCCGCGTCGGCTACAAGTACGTACCGCCGACGGAACGCTGACCCCCGGGGCCGGCGGGGTCTCGTCTGCTGACGGCAGATTCGGTTCCGCCGGACCGCCGCACCGGGCAGAGTCACCGGCATGAGACTTCTGGTGCTGGGTGGTACGGAGTTCGTCGGCCGGGCCGTCGTGGAGGCGGCCCTGGGGCGGGGCTGGGACGTGACCGTCTTCCACCGGGGACGGCACGAGGCGCCGCCGGGTGCGCGGACGCTGCTCGGCGATCGCACCGCGCCCGGCTCTCTCGCCGCCCTCGCGGCGGACGAGGGCGAGTGGGACGTGGTCGTCGACACCTGGTCGGCGGCCCCCCGCGCGGTGCGGGAGGCGGCGCGGCTGCTGCGGGGCCGCGCCGGCCGGTACGTGTACGTGTCGAGCCGCTCGGTGTACGCATGGGCCCCGCCGGCCGGGTACGGCGAGGACGCGCCCCTGGTCGAGGGCGCCTCGGCCGACGCGGACGGCACCGACTACGCGCGGGACAAGCGGGGCGGGGAGCTGGCCGTCCTGGACGCCTTCGGCGAGGACCGGTCGGTGCTCGTACGGGCCGGGCTGATCCTCGGGCCGTACGAGAACATCGGCCGGCTGCCCTGGTGGCTGGGCCGTACGGCGCGCGGCGGACCGGTGCTGGCCCCGGGCCCGCGCGAGCTGCCCCTGCAGTACGTGGACGTCCGTGACCTGGCCGACTGGATCCTGCTCGCGGCAGAGCGGGAACTGAGCGGGCCGTACAACCTGGCGAGTCCACAGGGACACACCACCATGGGCGCGTTGGTGGATGCCTGTGCGCGGGTCACCGGCGGTGCGGCCGAACTGCGGTGGACCGCGCCCAAGGTGATCCTGGAGGCGGGCGTCGAGCCGTGGACACAGCTGCCGGTGTGGGTGCCTCCGGGCAGCGACCTGCACGACGCCCTGCACAGCGCGGACGTCTCCCGGGCGGTCGGGGCGGGGCTGAGCTGCCGGCCCGTCGAGGAGACCGTGGCGGACACCTGGCGGTGGCTGCAGGAGCTCGGCGGCGTGGCGCCGCAGCGCCCGGACCGGCCGGCGAGCGGTCTCGACCCGGAGGTGGAGGCGAAGGTGCTCGCGGCCGCCGACGCCCCCGGCACGAACGGCGGAGGTGTACGTAGCACCACCCCGTGACCGGTGTTCCGGCCCAGTGACCGCGCGGCCCCGCTCCGCGAGACTGACGCCATGACCATGGACACGAAGAACGGCGACGGGCGGACGAAGGGGCGGGGCATCGGGCTCGCCGCGGTACGGGGGCTGGCGCTGGCCCTCGTCTCGCTGCCGGGGGCGGTGCTGTGCTTCTGCCTGTCCCTCGTCTCCATCGGGCTGATCCCGATCGGGGTCGGGCTCGTCACGACGCCCTACGTGCTGGCGGGGGTGCGGGTGTTCGCGAACTGGCGGCGGGTGCTCGCCGCGGAGTGGGGCGGGGTGCGGATACCCCCGGCGTACCGGCCGCTGCCGAAGGACGCCAACCCCTGGGCGCGCACCTTCGGGATGCTGTCCGACCCGGCGACCTGGCGGGACCTGCTGTGGCTGCCGGTGGACATGACGGCCGGGTTCGTCACCGCGCTGCTGCCGGCGGTGCTGCTCTTCTATCCGCTGGAGGGCTTCGCGATCGCGGCCGGGCTGTGGCGGGTCTTCCCCGACGGGTACTGGTACGGGTTCGTGCCGGTCACCGGGCAGGCGTCCGCGCTCGGCGCGGCGGCCCTGGGTCTCGTCCTGCTCTTCTGCGCGCACTTCCTCACCCCGCGCCTGCTGGACTTTCACTTCCGGCTCACCCGCGCCGTGCTCGGCTCGAACCAGGGGGAACTGGCCGAGCGGGTGCGGGTCCTGACCGAGACCCGGCGGGACGCGGTCGACGCCTCCGCCGCCGAACTGCGGCGCATCGAACGGGATCTGCACGACGGGGCCCAGGCCCGGCTGGTCGCGGTCGGCATGGACCTCGGCACCATCGAGGCGCTCCTCGACAAGGACCCGGACCAGGCGAGGAAGCTGATCGCGCAGGCCCGCACCTCCTCGGTCGAGGCCCTGTCCGAGCTGCGCGAGCTGGTGCGCGGCATCCACCCGCCGGTCCTCGCCGAGCGCGGACTGGGCGACGCCGTACGGGCGCTGGCGCTGCGGCTGCCGGTGGCCACCGAGGTGAGCGTGGACCTGCCCGGGCGGGCTCAGGCGCCCGTGGAGTCGGCCGCGTACTTCGCCGTCAGCGAGGTGCTCACCAACGCCGTCAAGCACTCCGGCGCCGACCGGATCTGGGTCGACCTGCACCAGGCGGACGGCATGCTGCGGGCGACCGTCACCGACAACGGCAAGGGCGGCGCGGTGATCGAGGCCGGTTCGGGACTGGCCGGGGTCGAGCGGCGACTGGGTACATTCGACGGCGTCCTGGCCGTCAGCAGTCCCGCGGGCGGTCCCACCATGGTGACCATGGAGATCCCTTGCGCGTAGTCCTGGCCGAAGACCTCTTCCTGCTGCGCGACGGACTCGTCCGGCTGCTCCAGGCGCACGGCTTCGAGATCGCGGCGGCCGTCGAGTCCGGTCCGGAACTGGCCGCCGCGCTGGCCGAGCTGGAGCCGGACGTCGCCGTGGTCGACGTCCGGCTGCCGCCCACGCAGACCGACGAGGGGCTGCAGTGCGCGCTGGAGGCGCGCAGGAAGAGGCCCGGGCTGCCGGTGCTGGTGCTCTCGCAGCACGTGGAGCAGCTGTACGCGCGTGAGCTGCTGGCCGACGGCAGCGGCGGGGTCGGGTACCTGCTGAAGGACCGGGTGTTCGACGCCGAGCAGTTCGTGGACGCCGTACGGCGGGTCGCCGCCGGGGGCACGGCGATGGATCCGCAGGTCATCCAGCAGCTGCTGGCGCGTCAGGCAGGTGACGGCCGGCCGCTGGCGCGGCTGACGCCCCGGGAGCGTGAGGTGCTGGAGCTGATGGCCCAGGGCCGGTCCAACGCGGCGATCGCCGGGCGGCTGGTCGTAACGGAACGGGCGATCGCCAAGCACACAGCGAACATCTTCGCCAAACTGGGACTGGACGTCTCGGACGACGACAACCGTCGCGTGCTGGCGGTTCTCGCATATCTCGACCACGGCCGGTGAAACCGGACGAGCCCCTTCACCCACCGTGGACGATCAACAACTCCCGGTGCGAAAGGGCCTGTTGAGGGCACAAGGCCCTCACGAATCTCGCATCAATTTCCGAGACATCTGAACACCTGTGGGACCACCTCCGTATGGAAGGGAGCCGCTTCACTCCTGTCGGGCGCCTCGATGCCCCCGAAAAAGGAAGTCAGAGGAGTTCCATGGGACGCAACACAAGAAAACGCCGGACGCCGATGGCCACCAAGGCCATAGCCGCATCGGCGGCCCTAGCGCTCGGTGGGGGCGGGCTGATCTGGGCAAACTTCTATGCCTCGGCGCATGAGGAGAACTCGGCGAACCAGACGAAGTCCGCGGGCGCACAGGTCGCCACGATCCAGTGCCCGGACGTCGGCCAGCAGCTGACCGACGTGCCGGACGGTGCTCGCCAGGGGGTGGACAAGGAGCTGGCGAACCTCGACAAGCAGATCAGCGAGGCCTACACCCGGCTCGCCTCCACGCGTCAGGCCCAGGCCGGTGACTCCGGCTTCGTCAACAACGCCATCCTCGGCCCGCTGAAGTCGAAGCGGACCGCGGCCATCGACCGCATCGGCATCAACATCAAGCGGGTCGGCGGTCAGGCACCGGACAACCTCACCCAGATGGCCGAGTGCAAGGGCATGGCCGCCGACGCGAACACCACCGACGGCAACGGCGGGGGCGGGCAGAACAACGACGGTCAGAACCAGGGCGACCAGAACCAGGGCGGCCAGGACCAGAACCAGGGTGGCCAGGACCAGAACAACGGCGGTCAGGACCAGGGCCAGGACAACGGCGGTCAGGACAACGGCCAGGGGCAGGGCGGCAACGGCGGCCAGGCCGGCAACGGCCCGGCGGCGAACGACTTCATCAACATCGAGGACGTCCAGCCGAACTCCCGCAACCTGCCGAACGGTCTGGCGGCCAACGGCGACGGCGGCTCCACCGGCACCTTCACCACGGAGTGCGGCACCAACGAGAACGAGAACCGCAACTCGGACAACGTGATCGTGGCGCCCGGTGTGTCCAACGGTGCCCAGCACCAGCACGACTACGTCGGCAACCAGAACAACAACGCCTTCGCGAGCGACCAGGACCTGGAGAACGGTCAGACCACCTGCCAGAACCAGGGCGACAAGTCCACCTACTTCTGGCCGGTCATCCGCGTCCAGGACGGTTCGGACGACGTCGACGCGGGCCAGCCCGGCGGTGGTCAGGACAGCAACGTCGGCAAGATCGTGCAGCCCGCCGAGGCGCAGCTGAAGTTCGTCGGCAACAAGACGAGCGATGTCGTCGCCATGCCGAAGGCCCTGCGCATCATCACCGGTGACGCCAAGTCCTTCACCAACGGCCTGAACAACGCCAACACGTCCTGGACCTGCACGGGCTTCGAGGACCGGCAGGTGACGGACAAGTACCCGCTCTGCCCCGAGGGCAGCAGCGTGGTCCGGCTGTCCAACTTCCAGAGCTGCTGGGACGGCCAGAACATCGACAGCGCCAACCACCGCACCCACGTGGACTTCGTGGAGGCGGACGGCAGCTGCTCGAACGGCTTCAAGGCCATCCCGCAGCTCCAGGTCCGTCTGGTCTACGACGTCCAGGCGCCGCAGATCAACAACGGCCAGGTGCAGAACGCCTTCGCGGTGGACTCCTTCCCGGAGCAGCTGCACAAGCCGATCACCGACCACAACGACTTCATCAACTTCTTCGACGAGAACGTGATGAACCAGATGGTCCAGTGCATCAACAGCGGGCAGGACTGCAAGTAGTCCTCGGCCGGAACACGAGAAAGCCGGCGGTGGGTTCTCCCTCCGCCGGCTTTCTCGTGTTCCCGGACCGTGCGGTCAGCTGTGGTGGCCGCCCTTGTTGTGGCTGCCGCCGGGGTTCATGTGCTCGGAACCCTCCTCCATGGTCCCGCCGAGCGTGCCCTGCAGCGACGTGACCGTCTTCTCCTGGCCGACGGCGACCCACTTGCGGCCGACGAGGTAGTAGCCGCCGTAGTCCTTGGCGCTGTTCAGCCACTCGCGCTGGCCGCGGTCGGTGGCGAAGGTGGCGAGGATGTACTTCTCCTTGCCCTTCTCGCAGATGGCCTGGCGGATGGTGTCGGCGTCGGTCTGCATGTTGGGCTTGCACTTGGCCTCGGCCGCGATGTGTTCCAGGCTGCCGGTCACCTCCTTGGGGACGGCCGCCTCGTCCTTTGCGCCGGATCCGCAGCCTGCCAGCGCCAGTATCGCCACCGCGCCGCTCAGCGCGAGCATCGGTCGGGTCACCCTCATCTGTTCCTCCGGTCCTTGTCACGGCACGGTCCGGACGCATGCCGCACGGAGCCCCGGCAAGAGGCTCTCCGGCCTTCGGTACGGCTGCGGAGCGCCCGGTGCTCAAATTTCCGGTGCCCCGGTGGGTACGTCCGTGCGAGGGTGTCCCGGTGAACCAGGACTGGGAAGACCGTGTGGCCGCCCTGTGGAGCCGATTCGACGACTACGGCGAAGGGGAGGAGGCCGAGGCGCGCTTCCGTGCCGACGTCGACGCCCTCGTCGCCGAGCTGCCGGAGGGCAGCCCGCTCGGGCCCTTCGAACAGGCCTGCGCCTGGGACTCCACGGGCCACTCGGACAAGGCGGTCCCGCTGTACCGGGAGGCGCTGGCCCGCGGCCTCCCCGAGGTGAGCCCCTACAAGGCGCGCCGGACGAAGATCCAGCTGGCCAGCTCGCTGCGGAACACCGGCCGGGCCGAGGAGGGCGTCGCGCTGCTGACGCCCGAGCTGGTCGCGCCCTCCGACGAACTCGACGACCCCGTGCGTGCCTGTCTCGCCCTGTGCCTGTCCAGCCTGGGCCGGGACCGCGAGGCACTGTCGCTGGCCCTGGGCGCCCTGGCCCCGCATCTGCCGCGTTACCAACGGTCGATGGCGAACTACGCCCGGCTGCTCGTGGAGCCGGAGGAGGAAAGGGAAGACCGGCCGGAGGCGTGACGCCGCGGTCAGGTGACCATCGAACGATTCGCTCGTTCTGCTGAACGTGCAGTCACAGGATGTCGCCCAGCGCCCCCCGTCCGCCTCCCCCGCCGGCCCGGTCGTCGACGTCGAGCAGGCCGAGGCCGCGCTCGTCGAGCACTACCCGCGGCTGGTCCGGCTCGCCTATCTGGTGCTGCCCCCGAGCACGGGCCGCGGCAGGCGCGTCCTGACCGCACACGCCCTGACCCAGCGGGCGCTGCCCCGCGGCAGCCGCACACCGGCACCGGTGATCCCCGCCCAGTCGACCGGTGGGGACGGCGACCCGGGCTACGCCCTGGTCCGTCTCCAGGTGCTGCGCACGGCGCTGGAGGCGGGGCTGCCGCTGACCCGCAAGGCGTGGCCCAAGCGGGCCCAGCTGCCGCCGCTGCTGCCGCAGGTGTGGGGCCTGAAGCTGTTCCCGCGGTCCGGCGGCGCCGACGAACTCGCCCTGGACCAGCGGCTGTCGACCCTGTCGGGACCGGCCCGGGCCGCGTACGCGCTGCGCGGTCTGGAGCGGCTGGAGGACGACGGCGTGCGCGAGGTGCTCACGGCCGCGGGCGTCGCCGACGCGGACGGCGCGCTGCTGGAGGCCGACGGCGTCCCGGCCCAGTACGGGCTGCTCGACTCCCCCGAGTTCGACCCCTGCTCGCTCCAGGCCCGCCCCACCGACCTGATGCGCCGCCGCCAGCACCTGAAGGGGGCGCTGGCCGCCGGGGCCGCGCTGCTGGTCTGCGGGGCGCTGCTCGGTCTGCCCGGCGGGGGCTGGGGCCCGGACGGCGCCGCCGCGCCCCCGTACGCGCGGAACCCGGCCGCTCAGGCCGCCCTGGACCCGGCGAAGCTGACCAGGGTCTCCCCCGCCGCGTGGCGGACCTCGGCGCGCACCGACTTCTCCGTGTGGCCGGCCCGCGGCGACCTCACCGGTGACACGGCTCTGCTGCGCCGCGTGCTGGCCGTATGGGCCCGCCCCGGCGGGACGGTACGGGTGTCGGCGACGCCCGGCACCCCGTCCGGTGGCCCGGCCGGTCCGCCGCAGCTGCTGTACGCGGGGACGGTCGACGCCGCGCGGGTGGTGATCCTCCACGACGGCTGGCGCATCGCCCGGTACGCCGAACCGAAGGACGGCACGCAGGGCGCCGCGCTCGACTTCGCCCGGGTCGACGGCGCCCGCCGGGCGGAGGCGAGCGCGGTGGTCCTGGGCCGGGCCGACGGCAACGTCCGTTATCTGACCGCCCCTTGGGTGGAGAAGGCGGGCGAGCGGGACCTGATGAAGCCGGGCTCGGGTGCGATGGACCTCGCCCTCACCGACGGTGTCACGGCGCCGCTGGCCGGCCCGGCCCTGCGCTCCGGCGGGTGCGCCTCGTGGAACGTGCTGCAACTGACCGACGGCACGGGGAAGCGCCTGCTGACCGACCTCGGCGAACTGGTCCCGGCCCGGCTCACCGCCGGACGGCCGGGCTCCCCGCGCGAGGTGTCCGGTGCCGAGGCGCTGCGCACCTGGAAGCCGTACGCGTGCTCGCTGGGCACGCTGCGCTCCGCGGGTGTGCGGAGCGTCAACGCCTGGGCGTTCAACGAGCAGCCGCTGCCGGGCGCGAGCGAAGCGGGTGGGGGTGCGGGTTCGGCCGCGTGGGTGTGCACGCGGGCCGAGACCTGGCGGGGTGACGGGGCGCGGGTGCTGGCGCAGTTCCACACACCGGGCGGGAGGTACGGGGCGGTCGCGGCGAAGGCCGAGAACGTCCCGGCGTGCGGGGCCCGCGATCCGCACGTGCTGGCCGGCGTGCTGTGGAAGTCGGGGGCGGGCGACTGGTATCTGCTGGCCGCCGGCAGCCGGGAGACCGCGTCGGTCCGGGTGAGGGGCGGGGTCAGCGGGTCGGCGCGGGGCAGTCTGCTGACCCTGCCGGCCGAGCGGGGGGTGCGGGCCGAGCTGAAGGGGACGCTGCGGGACGGGCGGTCGGTCGGCGGACTGCACTGACCGGCAGTTGGGGCACCCGCCCGGCGCACGCGTCCGAACCTCACCGATCGATCCGGTCCGTTCGAGGCCGGAATCGATCGGTAAGGTGTTCGCATGACTACCGGGGTTCGCCGCAGATTGGGAGTCGAGGAGCGGCGGCAGCAGTTGATCGGCGTCGCCCTCGAACTGTTCAGCCGCCGCTCGCCCGACGAGGTCTCCATCGACGAGATAGCGTCGGCCGCGGGCATATCACGCCCGTTGGTCTACCACTACTTTCCCGGCAAACTCAGCCTGTACGAGGCGGCGTTGAAGCGGGCCGCGGACGATCTCGCGGCCCGTTTCGTGGAACCGCACGAGGGCCCGCTGGGGGCGCGGCTGCTGCGTGTGATGCGCCGCTACTTCGACTTCGTGGAGGAGCACGGGCCCGGTTTCTCCGCTCTCATGCGCGGTGGGCCGGCGGTCGGCTCCTCGACGACCAACGCCCTCGTCGACTCCGTGCGGCAGGCCGCGTATGTCCAGATCCTTTCGCACCTGGGCGTGACCGATCCGCCCGCGCGTCTGGAGCTGGTCGTCCGTTCCTGGATCTCGCTCGCCGAGTCGACGGCGCTGATCTGGCTGGACGGCCGGCGCATCCCGCGGGACGAGCTGGAACCCCAGCTCGTCAACGACTTCGCCGCGCTCGCCGCCGTCAGCGCCGCCTACGACGCGGAGATGGCGGCCCTGCTGCGCCGCATCGTCAAGGACGAGCCGGCCGACGGCCCGTTCGCGAACCTGGCCGGCCGGCTGGTGGCCCTGGCGTCGTGACCCCGCCGGGCCTCAGCTCTCGAACTTCCGGTACGACGCGTCCAGGTCGCGGACTTCGGCGGAGGCGTGCAGCACGAGCCCCTCGGCGGGCTTGACGTACGTCCGCAGCAGTTCGAGGGCGGCCTCGGTGAGCCGGGCCTTGGTCTCCTCGGTGCGGCCGGCGAGCAACGCGAAGTGGACGTGCACATGGGCGTGCCCCTCGGCCTGCGGACCGACCACGATGTCCTCGGTCGGGCGGAAGCGGGTCTTGCACGCCGGCGGCTTGGCGGCCGCGATCTCGACCGTGGCCTCGTGGAGCGCCTTCGCGAACCCGGGCCGGTCGAAGTCGTCCGCGAGGTCGGCGGAATAGTCGACGGT
Organism: Streptomyces sp. NPDC006372; assembly: GCF_040612515.1. NCBI lineage: Bacteria > Bacillati > Actinomycetota > Actinomycetes > Kitasatosporales > Streptomycetaceae > Streptomyces > Streptomyces sp. NPDC006372. Next base: position 73,174 of record NZ_JBEXQJ010000001.1, read on the forward strand.
GATCTGCGGCATCAGTACTCCTGCTTCTGGGCGGCCAACGGGCTCACCCTAACCGCAGGGCCAGCATCGCGATGTCGTCGTCCCGGTCGTGGCCGAAGCAGCCGAGCAGCACGTCGCAGAGGGTGTCCATGCCGTCGGGGGCGTCGACGGCCGCTGTGCGCAGCTGTTCCATGGAGGTGTCGAGGGGGATGCCGCGGGTCTCGATGAGGCCGTCGGTGACCATGAGCAGTCGGTCGGTGGGCTTCAGCTGCCCCTCGGTCGGCGGGGGCCGCTCCAGCCCGAGCCCGAGCAGCGGGCCGCTCGCGTCGACGTATCGCGCGCCGCCCCCGCCGCCCAGGATCAGCGGCGGGATGTGACCGGCGTTGGCGATCCGCACCCGCCCGGTGCCGGGGTCGACCAGGGCCAGACACACCGTGGCCGTGATGTCGGGGTGGTAGAGCTGGAGCATCCGGTCGAGCCGCCCGGCCAGCACCGCCGGGTCGCTCTCGGACACACAGTAGGCGCGCAGCGCGTGCCGGATCTCGACCATCACGGTGGCCGCGTCCAGCGAGTGCCCGGCGACGTCCCCGACGGCGGTGAGCACTCCCTCGCCGGTGCGCAGGGCGGCGTAGAAGTCGCCACCGATCTCGGTCTCGCTGGACGCGGGCACGTAGCGGACGACGATGTCGACGCCGGGCAGGTGGGGCAGCTTGTGCGGCTGTGGGAGGAAGCTGCGCTGGAGGGTGAGGGCGACGTGCCGCTCCACCTGGTAGAGCAGCAAGGGTTCGGCGGCGAGCGCGGTGGCCTGGGCGAGGCGGCCGAGCAGACCGTCGTCCGCGGGGTCGGTGAGGGCGACGCGCCGTACGGGCGTGGCCAGGCCCACCGCCGACCGGCCGTCCTGGGCCGGTGCCACGGTCAGGCGGGCGTCCTCCTCGACGCCCGCCCGGAAGATCCCGGCCGGCCACAGGGGCGCGGGGACGACGGCGCTGTGCACCCCGGTGCGGCCCTCCGCGAGCCGGGTGACCAGCCGGGCCGCCGCCTGGTGGGCCTCGCTGTCCGCGGGGGCGGGGCGGCAGTGGGCCGTGCCCCGGTACCGCTCGCCGTCCGGGCCGATCACGAACGCCACGGCGGGCGAGGCGGAGAGGCGTGCGGCGCCGTCGGCCGCCGCGGCGGCGAGTTCCCGCGGGCAGCGCGCCGTCTGCACGGTGATGATGGCCTCGGACAACAGTGTCAGACGCTGTACGACCGACTCGGCCCCCGTGGCACGGCGCACGGCGGCCCGGACGACGGCCTGGATCTCCTGCGGTTCGGCCGGCACGGTCAGATAGGCGTCCCCGCCCGCGTCCAGTCCCCGGCACCGGTCGCCGGGCGCGGTCGCTGCGGCGGAGAAGTGCACGACGGGCAGGGCGGCCATCGGCAGCTGGGCCCGGACCCGGCGGCACAGCTCGAAGCCGCTCATGTCGGGCAGGCCCACATCGACGAGGGCCACATCGGGCAGGGTGCCGTCCCGCAGCCGGACGTCGAGTTCGACGAGCGCCTCACCGCCGCTCGCGACCGGCACGACCTGGTGGCCGGCCCGGCGCAGTACCGCGCCCATGGCGTACCGGCTGGCCGCGACGTCGTCCACGACCAGCACGGTGGTGCCGGTGGCCTGCTGTGTGCCGTTGCCGTCCATCTCGGCCCTTCGAGGGCGTACGGGGGTGGGGCGGGCCGTGGAGCACGGCCCGCCCCACCCAACGTAGTGCGGTTACCGGGCGGCCCGGGTGAAGACCGCGACCGTGCGCCCCGGAACGGCGAACGTGCCCGATTCCGCCGCGTAGGAGGAGGACTTGACGGTAGGGTCCGCCCCCGACGCCTGCACCGGGTGCAGGCGGTAGCCGGTTCCGGCGAGTGCGGGGACGCGCTGTTCCTGCCGCTCGGGTGTGGCGTTGAAGACGACGACGAGGTCACCGAGGAGCATGGTGATCACGCCGGGCGTCTCGTCCGTTCCGGACAGCGGGAAGGAGAGCCGGGACCGCACCCGCTCGGCGGTGCCGAGGGAGAAGTCCTGCTCGGACGCCCGGATCCGCAACAGGTCGCGGTAGGCGGCCGAGGCGCCCTCGATCTGCTCGCAGCCCACCCTGACCTTGCTCAACAGGGGTTTGGCGTAGGGCCACTTGTCGGCGTTGTCGGCCGCCATGGGCAGTCCGCGGCCGAAGCCGTTGCCGTCGGCGCAGTTCCAGTGGACGGCGTTGAACCAGTCTCCGCTGTCGTAGGAGTTGCGGTCCAGGGACTTGGAGCGGAGCAGGTCGGTGCCCGCCTGGGAGAGGGCCGGGCCCTGGGACAGGGTGGCCGTCGCCATGGCCAGGACCTGCATACGGGCGCGGTCGGACGCGCTCGTCGTGGCCGGCAGTTTGAAGGCGAGGGCGTCGAAGAGCGACTCGTTGTCGTGGGCGTCGGCGTAGGCGAGGGCGTCGCCGGGGGCGTCGGCGTATCCGGCGGGTGCGCCGTTGTAGTCGACCTCGGAGCCCGTGACCTCCCTGCCGCTGGTGTCGGTGAACCGGTAGCCGGCGAGGTTGCCGGACAGACCGACCTTGATGAGGTCCTGGTAGTGCAGCAGGCGGGCCTTCTGTTCGGCCGGAGTGCCGCCTGCCTGCGAGGAGTTGGGGTCGGTGTACAGGCCGGAGGCGAAGCCCTGGACGCCGGGGTCCTCGTCGAAGGGGCCGCCGCCGCGCACGGCGTCGCGGGCCCGGTCGGAGAAGGTGGCGATGCCGGTGCCGGCCATGTTCTTCTGCGTGGCCTGGACGAACCGGGCGTCGTCGGCGATCTCGCCGAAGTTCCAGCCCTCGCCGTACAGGATGATCTTCTTGCCGTCGACGCCGTCCTTCTCGGGGGTGAGGGCGTCGAGGGCCTTGCGGACCGCGAGGATGTTGGCCTTCGGGTGGTGGCCCATGAGGTCGAAGCGGAAGCCGTCGACCTTGTACTCCTTCGCCCAGGTGACGATGGAGTCGACGACGAGCTTGCCCATCATGGCGTTCTCGGTGGCGGTGCCCGCGCAGCAGGTGCTGTTCGCCACCGAGCCGTCGGCGAGGAGGCGCTGGTAGTAGCCGGGCACGATCCGGTCCAGGACGGAGGTGCCGGCCTGGCCGCTCGCGGCGGTGTGGTTGTAGACGACGTCCATGACGACCCGCAGACCGTCGTCGTTGAGAGCCTTCACCATCTTGCGGAACTCGACCGTGCGGGCGGTGCCGTCCGGGTCGGTGGCGTAGGAGCCCTCGGGGACCGTGTAGTGGTACGGGTCGTAGCCCCAGTTGTAGGCGTCCTTCGCGGCGGTCTTCCCGATGCACTCCTGCTGCTTGTCGGAGTCGGCCGGGAAGGAGGCCAGGTCGCAGTCGGGCTTCGCCTGGCCGGCCTTCCTCTCGGGGATGGTGGCAATGTCGAAGGCGGGCAGCAGGTGGACGTAGGAGGTGCCCGCCTTCGCCAGCTCGCGCAGGTGCTTGCTGCCGTCGGCGGCCTTGTCGGTGAAGGCGAGGTAGGTGCCGGGGTGCTTGGCGGTCCGGTCCTCCACGGAGAAGTCCCGGATGTGCAGTTCCTGGATCTGCGCGTCCTTCAGCGGTACGGCGGTGGGCTTGGTGTACGCCGACCAGCCGGTGGGCTTGAGGGCGTTGTCGTCCAGGTCGACGACGAGGCTGCGCTCGGAGTCGGTGGTGAGGGCGAGGGAGTAGGGGTCGGTGACCTTGTTGGTGACGACCTTGCGGACGCTGGGGGACCAGACCTTCACGACGTACCGGTAGCGCTTGCCCTTCCAGGACTTGGGGCCGGTGACGGACCAGACGCCGGTGGCGGCGTCGCGCTTCATCGGCGCGGTGGAGTCACCGATCTCCAGGGACACCTGCTGTGCGGTCGGCGCCCACACCGACAGCGTGGGGCGGCCCTTGGAGAACGCGGGCCCCAGATCGGCCTTGGTGGCGCCGGGGTACAGGTCGTCGAGGACTCCGGCGATCTGCACGCCGGTAGCCGCGAGCACAGCCCCGTTCACGGCCCGCTGAGTGGCGACGACCTGACCGCGCAGGGCCTCGCGGACCCGGTCGCGGTCACGTGGGTCGACGGTCCAGGCGTCGTACGCCTTCAGGTGCGGGAACTTCGCCTTCTGGGCGTCGGTCAGCTCCCCCTTCGCCAGGCGCAGCCACTTCGCGTCACCGGTCAGGGCGCCGTCCTGCGCGGCGATCGAACCGTCGCGGGAGTACAGCAGCTGGGTGGAGGCGGCGGCGTCGGAGCCGTTCCAGGCGAGGGTGTTCCGGTCGATCCAGACGGCCTTGGAGGTGGTCAGGTCGAGGGCGGCCGCGCTGCCCGCGGGCTGCGGGAGCAGGTACTTCTCCTGGCCGTTCACCAGCCACACCTCGTGGCCGTTCGCCTTGAGGTCGAGCGACTGGTCGGTGGGCAGATCCTTCTCGTCGCCCTTGTGGAGGATGTAGCTGAGGCTGGTGGCACCGTCGGTGAGCGGTACCTCGAAGACCGCACCATAGGTATCAGTCTTGACCGGCTTCAGGGGATTCGACCACTCGGTGGGGTTCGCGGCGCCCGTCCAGACGTGCAGCCCCCAGCCGTCGTAGTTCCCGTCGGCCCGGTGGTAGTGCAGGACGGCCTTGCCCTTGTCGGGGGCCGGATGGTCGGGGCGCTCGGTGGTGACGGTGTCCCTGCCCTGCTCGATCCAGACCTCACCGGTCTTGGTGACGTCGATCGTGCGGTCGGTGGAGACGTCCTTGGCGCCGTCCTTGTCGATGACGAGGAAGCCGACGCTGGAGGCGCCGGGCTTGAGCTTGACCCAGGCGAAGGCTCCGTAGGCGTCGCGGCCGGTGAAGGGGTGGCTCTTCGGCCACTCGGTGGCCTCGCCCTCGGCTAGGTCGCCCCAGGCGTACAGGCCCCAGTCGGCGTAGTCGCCGTCGGTGCGCTTGTAGTGGACGATCGCGTAGTCGCGGGAGGAGGCGGTGGGCGGCTCCTCGGCGGGCGGGGTGCCGGTGGTGGAGGTGGCGAGGGCGCTCGCGGTGCGGCCGGCCGAGTCGATCACGACGGCCTTGTAGCGCAGGGCCGTGCCGGGCGCCACGTTCGTGCCGATGGTGTGGGTGACCTTGTACGGGGCGTGGTCGGCGGAGCCCAGGGTCTGCCACCTGCCGTTGCCGGTCTGCGCGGCGAAGACGACCCGGTTGAGCTGCCCGCCGTCGACCTCCGCGGTGATCTCCGCGGTGCCGGTGGCGCCGGCGGCCGGGGCCTTCAGGGTGATCGTGGGCGCGGTGGCGGGCTTGGCGAGCCTGCCGGACGCCTTGAGGACGACCGCCGAGCCGGCCGGGACGGTGACGGTGAGCTTCTTGTCGCCGTCGCTCTTCGGGGAGGCGGTGGTGCCGTGGATCCCCATGAAGGTCATGCCGGCAGACCCGGTCGCGAAGGTCGCGGTCTTCTTGTCGTCGGCATTGTTGAAGGCGACGACGTACTCGGTGCCGGACCCGGCGTCCGTGCGGGAGAAGGCGTAGACGCCCGGCCCGTCGGCCGCGTACCGCTGCTGCTGGACGCCGTCGGTGAGGGCCGGATTGGCCTTGCGCAGTGCGGCGAGGGCGCTGATCTGCCGGTAGAGCGGGGCCTTGGTGTCGTAGGCGTCCTCGGCGTGGGTGCGGTCCGTGCCGATGCGGTCGTCGTCGAGGTAGTCGGCGGTGCGCGAGGCGAACATGCTCTGCCGGGCGTCCTTGTCGCCGCCCGGGCCGGTGAAGCCCTGCTCGTCGCCGTAGTAGACGACGGGATTGCCGCGGCTGAGGAACATCAGCTCGTTGGCGAGCTTGTCCTTGGCGAGGAGCTCGGCGTCGGTGGCCTTCGGGTCGTCCTGCTTCAGGAACGACCCGATGCGGCCCATGTCGTGGTTGCCGAGGAACGTGACCTGCTCGTACGCGTTGGCCTTGCCGGTCGTGTACTTGTAGTCGTCGCCGAAGACACCGGCGAGCTTCTGCGCGCTCGCGCCCTGCGAGGCGTACTGCCGGGCGGCCTCCTGGAAGGGGAAGTCGAGCGTGGCGTCGAGCCGGCCCTGGGTGACGTACGGAGAGGTGACGTTCGTGTCGGCCGAGTAGACCTCGCCGAACATGAAGAAGTCGTCCCGGCCGCGCTGGGCGGCGTAGGTGTCGAGGGCGGTGGCCCACTGCGTCCAGAACTCCATGTCGACGTGCTTCACGGTGTCGATCCGGAAGCCGTCGACGTCGAAGTCCCGCACCCAGCGCTGGTAGATCCTCTCCATGCCCCGCACGACCTCGGGCCGCTCGGTCCACAGGTCGTCGAGGCCGCCGAAGTCGCCGTGCGTGGAGCTCTCACCGGCGAAGGTGGAGTCGCCGCGGTTGTGGTACATCGTCGGGTCGTTGAGCCACCACGGGACCTTGTTCTTCTTGGTGACGACCGGTGTACGCGGGAAGGAATCCCGGTCGACGGCAGGGAAGCCGCGCCGCCCGTCCGCGTAGTCGGCGTCGTCGAACGGCACACCGTCCTTCGTCAGATACGGGAACGCACCCTTGGAGAGGTAGTCGTACGACTTCTCCTCGTAGTCGACGACGTCCGCCGTGTGGTTGGTGATGACGTCGAAGAAGACCTTCATGCCCTTGGCGTGGGCCTTGTCGATGAGGGTCTCGAGGTCCTGGTTGGTCCCGAAGTGCGGGTCGACCTGAGTAAAGTCGGTGATCCAGTAACCGTGGTAGCCGGCCGAGGCGTTCGCCCCGGTGCCCTGTACTGGCTGGTTCTTGAAGATCGGAGCCATCCAGATGGCAGTGGTACCCAGGCCCTTGATGTAATCGAGCTTCTTGGTCAGGCCCTTGAGGTCGCCGCCCTGGTAGAAGCCCTTGTCGGTGGGGTCGTAACCGGTGGTCAGGCGGGTACCGGTGAGTCCGCCCTTGTCGTTGCCGGTGTCGCCGTTGGCGAAGCGGTCCGGCAGGACGAAGTAGAACTGCTCGCGCGTGGAGTCGTGCCGGGCGGGCTCGGCGGCGAGCTTGGCGTCGGACGGTGGCGGCGGCGGGGTGTCCGCCCGCGCCGCGAGGGGTTGGACGAGCGCTACGGCCAGCGCGGTGACGGTGACCGCGGCGACCCGTCCAGTACGGGCAGTTCGGCGCCTCGACGGCACCGGCCATCTCGGTATCAAGACGTGGACTCCTTGCGATGTGCGGCTCTTCGGGTCCGACCCCGCGCGACCGTACCGCCGCCGCAACTCTTACAGCAAGGGTCCTGAAAACCTCAGAAAGGAATTTCAGCGGGCCACAGGCGTACCGGTGCGACGCGGCCGTGCTGACGCCCCTCGTGGAAACCGACCGAGGGGCGTCAGCTGACTTGTAACTCAGCAGCTCGACTTGCCGTCGTAGATCGCGAGGGCGGTGTTGGAGCCGAGGGTGGCCGTGAACTGCCCACTGGAGTTCACCGTCAGGGTCCTGTTGTTCTGCACATCGCAGTACGACCCCGCCGGCAGCGACGTCTGGTACGTCCGGGTCAGCGATCCCGACTCGTGGTTGATGGCCACGAAGCCCTTGCCGCCCCGGCCGAAGGCGATCGCGTCGCCGCCGTTGTCCCACCAGTTGGTGACGGCCTGGCCCCGGGTGGCGTTGCGGAAGCCGACCATGGACTTGATCTCGGGCCAGTTGTGCTGGCACTTCCAGCCGTCCTGCCAGCAGGCGTTGACCGCGCCGCCGCCCGGCGGGCCCGCGTCGGTGTCCGAGAACTCGTAACCGGAGTTGATGTCGGGGGCGCCGTAGGGCCAGGCCAGCATGAAGACGTTGGCGAGCGTGTAGGTGGCGTTGTCCTTGTAGCTGAGGGTCGAGCCGTTGCGCTCGGTGTCGTGGTTGTCGACGAAGACACCGGCGACGCCACTGTTCAGGTAGCCCCAGCCCTCGCCGTAGTTCTTCAGGTAGGCGAGGTTCTCGTTGTTGAAGACCCGCTTGAGGTCGTAGGCGTAGCGGAATTCCTGGACGTCGCCGTTGCCGGTGTACTCGGGGGGCTGGACGGCCTCGCCGGAGCCGTGGATGACCTCCTGCTTCCAGTACACCGACGGATTGCTCAGCCGGGACTTGATGTTCGCCAGGTCGGCGGCGTCCATGTGCTTGGCCGCGTCGACGCGGAAGCCGTCCACGCCGAGGGAGAGCAGGTCGTTCATGTACCCGGCGATCGTCCTGCGGACGTAGTCCTCGCCGGTGTCGAGGTCGGCGAGGCCCACCAGTTCGCAGTGCTGGACGTTCCAGCGGTCCTGGTAGTTGCCGATCCGGCTCGTGCAGTCGTCGAAGTCGTAGGAGGAGTACAGCCCCGGGTAGTCGTACTTCGTGTACGCGGAGCCGCCGGTGCCGGTGCCGCTACCCGCCGACATGTGGTTGATGACGGTGTCGGCGACGACCTTCACACCGGCCGCGTGACAGGTGTTCACCATGTTCCGGAAGGCCGTGCGGTCGCCGAGCCGGCCGGCGATCTTGTAGCTGACCGGCTGGTACGACGTCCACCACTGGGAGCCCTGTATGTGCTCGGCGGGTGGGGAGACCTGGACGTAGCCGTATCCGGCGGGACCCAGGGTGCTGGTGCACTCCCGGGCCACGGAGGCGAAGTTCCACTCGAAGAGGACGGCGGTGACGTCCTTGGTGCCAGGTGGGGAGGCCTGTGCACCGGTCGGGTTCATGACAACCGCAGCCGCGGCGAGCGCGACGGCGGCGGAGAGGTGTCTGCGTGCCATGTGGGGTTTCCTTCTTCGTTGAAGGTTCTTGCTGCAAGGTTCAGAAACCTTGCAGTGACGCAGATGGTAAAGGCCCGCCACCCGAAAGGGCAGCGGGCCGTACGGAATTCAAAGGAAAATCAGGCGGTGACCGCCGTCGTCCACCACACCGTGGTGTCCGCCGGCACCTTCGACTCGTCGTCGACCTGGAGGATCTCCCCGCTCGCGACCAGCACCCGGCCGTACGCCGGCATCGTCACCGACTCGCCGGTGGTGTTCGCGACGCACACGAACTCCCCGCGCCGGAAGGCGAGCACGCCCTCGGGTGCCCGCAGCCACTCCACGGACGAACCGGCGCCGAGGTCGGCCTGCTCCCGGCGCACGGCGAGCGCGGCCCGGTACAGCTCCAGGGTCGAGCCGGGCTCACCGGTCTGCGCCTCGACGCTCAGCTCGCCCCACCCGTCCGGCTGCGGCAGCCAGCTGCCGCCGTCACCGAAGCCGTACGACGACCCGGTCCGGGTCCACGGGATCGGCACCCGGCACCCGTCACGGAAGCCGTCCTGGCCCGCGCCCCGGAAGTACGCCGGGTCCTGGCGCACCTCGTCGGGCAGGTCGACGACGTCCGGCAGGCCCAGCTCCTCGCCCTGGTACACGTAGGCCGAGCCGGGCAGCGCGAGCATGACGAGGGTCGCGGCCCTGGCCCTGCGCAGGCCCAGCTCCCGGTCACCGGCCAGACGGATCTGGGTGCCGAGGCCGGGCGGGTTGGCGAAGCGGGTGGCGTGCCGGGTCACGTCGTGGTTGGACAGCACCCAGGTGGCGGGAGCGCCGACCGGGCGCATGGCGTCCAGGGTGCGGTCGATGACCTCGCGCATCTCGGCGGCGTCCCAGTGCGTGCTGAGGTACTGGAAGTTGAAGGCCTGGTGCAGCTCGTCCGGGCGGACGTAGTGGGCGGTGCGCTCGATGGTCGGCGTCCAGGCCTCCGCGACGAAGATCTTCTCCCCCGCGTACTCGTCGAGGATGAGCCGCCACTGCCGGTAGATCTCGTGCACGCCCTCCTGGTCGAAGAACGGCATGACATCGTTGCCCAGCAGCTTCACCTGGTCGCGGGATCCGAGGTCGGGCAGCCCCTCCGCCTTCACCAGACCGTGGGCGACGTCGATACGGAAGCCGTCGACGCCCATGTCCAGCCAGAACCGCAGGATGGACCGGAACTCGTCGCCGACCGCCGGGTGCTCCCAGTTGAAGTCGGGCTGCTCGGGGGCGAAGAGGTGCAGGTACCACTCGCCGGGCGAGCCGTCGGGTTCGGTGACCCGCGTCCAGGCCGGGCCGCCGAAGATCGACTCCCAGTCGTTGGGCGGCAGCTCGCCGTTCTCCCCCTTGCCCGGGCGGAAGTGGTAGCGGTCCCGCAGCGGGGAGCCCGGCCCCTCGGCGACGGCCCGCCTGAACCACTCGTGCTGGTCGGAGGAGTGGTTGGGGACCAGGTCGACGATGATCCGCAGGCCCAGCCCATGGGCGTCGCGGATCAGCGCGTCGGCGTCCAGGAGGTTGCCGAACATGGGGTCGACGGCCCGGTAGTCGGCGACGTCGTAGCCGGCGTCGGCCTGCGGCGAGGCGTAGAAGGGGCTGAGCCACACGGCGTCGACGCCGAGGTCACGCAGGTACGGCAGACGGGTGCGGACACCTTCCAGGTCACCCATGCCGTCACCGTTGCTGTCGGCGAAGCTGCGCGGGTACACCTGGTAGATCACGGCATCCCGCCACCAGTCGCGGTGCTTGACGACGGTGGGGGTCATGGCAGGGGCGGCGGAGTGCTGCTGGCTCATGTCGTCCTTGATGCGTAACAGGATGTCGGTCATGGAAGTGTGGGTGGGGAGATGGGGGCGGCCGCGGCACAGCGGGGTCGGATGAGCACCACGGCCGCCACACCCGCGCCCCCGAAGGGGCGCGGGACCTTATCGATCTGCGGCTCCGCCGCGTGGGCGCGAGCAACCACGACGGCGCCGCGGCTGATCGCTCGACGAAGGTCACCCCTTCGTGCCACCGGCCGTGAGCCCGGTCACCAGGTTCTTCTGCACGAGGTAGAAGAACAGGGCCGCCGGTATCGCGATCAGCACAGCCGTCGCGGCCATCAGGTTCCGCTGCGCGTCATGCTCGCTCACGAACGTCTGCAGACCGACGGCGAACGTGTACTTGTCGTCGCTCAGCATGAACGTCGAGGCGAACGCGACCTCACCGAAGGCCGTGAGGAAGCTGTAGAACGCCGCGACGGCGAGACCCGGCTTGGCGAGCGGCAGGATCAGCCGCGCGAACGTGCCGAAGGGGGTCAGCCCGTCGACCCGGCCGGCCTCGTCGATCTCGAACGGGATGGTGTCGAAGTAACCCTTCATCAGCCAGGCGCAGTACGGCACGATCGTGGTGCAGTTGACAAGGATGAGACCAAGGTAGCTGTCGATGAGCTGCAGATCCGAGAGGATCTGGTACATCGGCACGATCAGTACCGCGATGGGGAACATCTGGGTGACCAGCAGCACCCACATGAGCTTGCGGTAGCCGGGGAACCGCATGCGCGAGACCGCGTATCCGGTGGACGCGGCGACCACGACGCCGATGAGCGTCGTGCCGAGCACCACGATCAGGGTGCTCTTCAGCCAGTCGAAGAAGCTGGTGTCCTGCAGGACGAACGCGTAGTTGTCGAGCGTCATCTTGCTCCAGATGCGCCCGGGGTGGAGGTAGTCGTCCTTGTCCGGGCCGAGGGACAGGAAGACCAGCCAGGCGACCGGGAAGAGGGCGATCAGGCTCGCGCCGATCAGCACGGCGTGCGAGGCGAGGGAGGCCGCGCGGGTGTTCTCGCCGCGGCCGCGGACCTTGCGGGGCGCGGCAGGGCGCCGCTCGGTCCCTGCGGCGGAGGCCTCGACCGCGGTCGTACTCGGCGTACTCGTCGTACTCATTTCGAACTCCTGCCTCAGATCGCGAGCTGCTGCTCGTTGCGGTTCAGCCAGCGGCGGTAGAAGGAGGTGAAGACGATCAGGAGGGACAGGAGCAGGATCCCGTAGGCCGCGGACTGGGCGTAGTCGCGCGGCTGCTGACCGAAGCCCAGGTAGTAGGCCCAGGTCACGAGGATCTGGGCGTCGGGCGCGGTGTTGCCGAACAGCAGGAAGATGATGGCGAACTGGTTGAAGGTCCAGATGACGCCGAGGAGCACGACGGTGGTGCTGACGGACCTGAGGCCGGGCAGGGTGACGTACCGGAACCGCTGCCAGGCATTGGCGCCGTCCATCTCGGACGCCTCGTAGAGGCTCGCGTCGATCGACTGCAGTCCGCCGAGCAGCGAGACCATCATGAACGGCACACCGCACCAGGTGTTGACCATGATCGCGGCGAACCGCTGCCAGAAGGTGTCCTCCAGCCACAGCGGGCTCGGCAGGCCCAGCAGGTCCAGACCGCTGTTGATGACGCCGCCGTCGGCGAGCATGAACCGCCAGCCGAAGACGGTGACGAAGGTGGGGACGGCCCAGGGCAGCACCAGGATCATCCGGTAGAGGGTGCGGCCGCGCAGCTTCTGGTTGAGGAGCAGGGCCAGTCCGAGACCGATGCCGTAGTGCAGGGCGACACAGGCCGCCGTCCAGAAGACGGTCCACAGGAAGTGCGACCAGAGGCGGTCGTACGCCGTCGGGCCCCACAGGATGTCGGCGTAGTTGTCCAGCCCGATGAACTTGTAGGTGGCGTCGATGTGGTTGACGCCGATCGTGCGAGCGGTGTTCAGGCTGTCGGCGTCGGTGAGGGTGAGGTACAGGCCGTACGCCAGCGGGTACAGCACGAGGACCCCGAGGACGATCGCCACCGGGGCGATCATCGCGTAGGCGTACCAGTGCTTGTGGAAGCCGTTCTTCAGCCGCTGGGCCGGCCCGGGTCGCGGTTCCCGCTCACCGCGCCGCTTGCCGGTCGCTCGGTCGATGGCGACTGTCATGGTTCGACACCTTCTGGAGGTTCAAGGAGTTGAGGAGAGCCGCCCGGGCCCGGGCGCGGGCGTGGGCCGGTGGCCGCCGGGTCCCCTCCCCCATGACCGGGGGATCCGGCGGCCACGCGGCGGTCACTTGGAGAAGTCCGGCACCAGCTTGGTGATGGCGGTCTCGGCGTTGCCGAGGCCCTTGTCCAGGGACTCCTTGCCGCTCGCGATCTTGAGCAGCTCGTCGTCGAGCGGGGGCCACAGGGAGCTGTACTCCGGCAGGGCCGGGCGCGGCTGGGCGGCGGACAGCACGCCCTGGTAGCCGGCGATGCCCGGGTCGGCCTTGACCTCGGCGGTGTAGGCGTCCTCGCGGGTGGGAAGCGTGGAGTTCTTCAGCGCGATGGTCTCCTGGGCCTTCGCCGAGGTCATGAACTTCACGAACTTCAGCGAGGCGTCCTGGTGGGCCTTGTCCGAGCCCGCGTACACGGAGAGGTTGTGGCCGCCGGTCGGGGCGCCCGCCTTGCCGGTGGAGCCGGCCGGGACGGTGACGATGCCGAGGTTGCTCTTGTCCTTGAAGGCCGAGCCCTTGTAGAAGTTGGTGATCTCCCAGGGTCCCTGGAGGATCGAGGCGACCTTGCCGCTGACGAACGCCTCCTGGATGTGGGCGTAGGCGTCGGCGGTGGTGTCGGCCTTGTGCAGGCCCTTGCCCTTGAAGAGGCTCTGCCAGGTGCCGTAGGCCTTCTTGGCCTCGGGTGAGGTGACGGTGATCTTCTTGGCGTCGGCGTCGACGGTGTCGGTGCCCTCGCCGTAGAGGAAGGGCTGGGCGTAGTAGGCCTGGGTGGAGCCCCAGTAGCCGTCGGCGCCGGTCTTGTCCTTGATGGTGGCGGCGGCCTTCTTCAGGTCGTCCCAGGTCCCCGGGGCCTCGACGCCGGCCTTCTTGAACAGGGCCTTGTTGTAGACGAGGGCGAGGGTGTCCGTGGTGAAGGGGACACCGTAGGTCTTGCCCTCGTACTTGGCCTGCTCGATCAGGCTGGGCTGGAACTTGTCCTGCTCGGCGAGGGCCTCGGTGCCGTCCAGCGGCGTGAAGAAGCCCTTCTTGGCGAAGGCCGGGGTCCAGCCGACCTCGGAACGCAGCACGTCGGGGGCGCCCTTGGAACCGGCGGCGGTGTCGAACTTGTTCTGCGCCTGGTCGAAGGGGACGTTGACGTAGTTGACCTTGACGTCCTTGTGGGCGGCCTCGAACTCCTTCACCAGGGCCTGGTAGGCCGGCGCCTCGTTGGTGGCGTTGGAGGTGTCCCACCAGGTGATGGTGACCGGGCCGTCGGCCTCGTCGCCGCTGTCGCTTCCGCCGCAGGCCGTCGCCGCCAGGGCGAGGGACGCCACCAGCGCGGTGGCCGCTATGCCACGCCGCATGAGTTCTCCTTGAGGGTGAAAGCCCGTTCGTGCTGCCGACTGCGCCGTTGGCCGCCGGGCGTCGGTGAGATTAGCCGCGCTGCAAGGAGTTGCGAAAGACCTTGCAGCAAAAAGGTGCAAGAGATGCGGATGGTTATCCCGCCGTGACCTCCGCTCGGCTGCCCCGCAGCCCTGCTTTCCGGCTGATCGGCGGCTGATCGTCGGGGAGTCGGACAGTTGTGCAAGACTCTGCAAGCACTTGCCATCCGTGTCCGCCAGGGGGAACATCCGTTGCGGATCGGACGCCGACCACGATTTCGAGGGACCGCGATGACCAAGCCACCCGCAGCGGGCCGTGCGACGGCACGCACCAGGCGTCCCGTCGGTGTGCAAGCAGAACCCCGGCCGCTACAGTCCGGTGCTGTGACCACACGGCTTGCCGACATCGCCGCGCAGGCGGGAGTGAGCGAAGCGACCGTCAGCCGCGTCCTCAACGGCAAGCCGGGCGTCGCCGACACCACCCGCCAGTCCGTGCTGGCCGCCCTCGACGTGCTGGGCTACGAACGCCCGGTGCGGCTGCGGCAGCGCAGCGAGGGCCTCGTGGGGCTGATCACCCCGGAGCTGGAGAACCCGATCTTCCCGGCCCTGGCCCAGGTCATCGGCCAGGCGCTGACCCGGCAGGGGTACACGCCGGTGCTGGCCACCCAGACCCCGGGCGGCTCGACCGAGGACGAGCTCACGGAGATGCTCGTCGACCGCGGGGTCGCCGGCATCATCTACGTCTCCGGACTGCACGCGGACACCACCGCCGACATGCGGCGCTACGACCGGCTGCGCGCGCAGGGCGTGCCGTACGTGCTGGTCGACGGCTTCTCGCCGAAGGTGCAGGCGCCGTTCATCTCCCCCGACGACCGTGCGGCGATGAGCCTGGCGGTCACGCACCTGGTGTCCCTCGGGCACACCCGGATCGGCCTGGCCCTCGGGCCCAAGCGGTTCGTGCCCGTGCAGCGCAAGATCGAGGGGTTCGTGCGCACGATGCAGGACCAGTTGGGCCTGGGCGCCGAGACCGTGGAGACGGAGCTGGTCCAGCACTCCCTCTACACCCTCGAGGGTGGTCAGGCGGCGGCGACGGCGCTGATCGAGCGGGACTGCACGGCCGTGGTGTGCGCCAGCGACATGATGGCGCTGGGCGCGATCCGGGCGGCGCGGCAGCGCGGTCTGGACGTGCCGAAGGACGTGTCCGTGGTCGGCTTCGACGACTCCCCGCTGATCGCCTTCACGGACCCCCCGCTGACCACGATCCGCAAGCCGGTCCCGGCGATGGGGCAGGCGGCCGTGCGCACCCTGCTGGAGGAGATCGGCGGGACGCCCGCGCCGCACAGCGAGTTCGTGTTCATGCCGGAACTGGTGGTGCGCGGCTCGACGGCTTCGGCGCCCGGGGAGCGCGGGCGCTCCTAGGGGGTCCTGTTCCCTCAGTGGTTCCCGAGGTTCATGGCCTGATTTCGCCGTAGAACATGCGGGTCGGACCGGGCCGCGGGATGATCGGTGAGGAAGTCCTTTTCTGGCAGACTCTGTGCCTATGAGCGACACGACCGTGACGACGCCGGAAGGCCGGGAAGCGGCCTTCCAGGGCCCCGTTGCGGCCGAGCCCCGGCAGGGCCCGCTGGGCCCGCTGCGCCGGCTGCGCACCCCCCGTCGTCCCCGGTTCTGGTTCGAGATCCTGCTGATCGCGGTCAGTTACTGGACGTACTCACTCGTCCGCAACGCGGTGCCCGAGCAGAGGGCCGAGGCGCTGCGCAACGCCGACTGGATCTGGCAGGCCGAGCACCTTCTGGGCATCGCGTTCGAGGAGTCGGTGAACCACGCCGTGAACTCGGTGACTTGGCTGATCATCGGCATGAACTACTACTACGCGACGCTCCACTTCGTGGTGACACTGGGTGTCCTGGTGTGGCTGTACCGTCGCCATCCCGGCCGCTACGCGGCGACCCGCCTGGTGCTGTTCGCGACGACCGCCGTCGCCCTGGTCGGTTACTACCTGTATCCGCTGGCGCCCCCGCGGCTGATGAACGGCAGCGACTTCATCGACACGGTCATGGTCCACCAGACCTGGGGCTCGATGGCGTCCGGCGACCTGAAGCAGGTGTCCAACCAGTACGCCGCGATGCCGTCGATGCACATCGGCTGGTCGGTGTGGTGCGGCCTGACGATCTTCGCTCTTTCGAGGGTTCCCTGGGTGCGGGTGCTGGCCCTGCTGTACCCGGCGCTGACGCTGGTGGTGATCGTCGCCACGGCCAACCACTTCTGGCTGGATGCTGTCGGTGGCTTGCTGTGCCTGGCGTTCGGGTTCTCGGTGGCGAGGCTGTGGTACGGCAGGCAGCCGTACGCCCTGCCGCAGGTGGTGCCGGCCCAGCGGCCGGACGCGTCGCGGGGCAAGGACGTGCCGGCGGCCCGGACGACGGCCTGACCCGGGGCTGTCAGCGCTCGGCGGCCCCGTAGAAGAGCTCTTCCACCACGCCCCGGGCCCTGCGTGCCGTCCGCCGGTACGCGTCGAGCATGTCGCCGACGTGACCGGGGCCGTACCCCAGGTAGCGTCCCACCGCGGCCAGTTCGCGCGGCTCCGAGGGGAACGTGTCACCGGCCCGGCCGCGGACCAGCATCACCGCGTTGCGGACCCGGGTCGCGAGAACCCAGGCCTCGTCCAGGATCTCCGCGTCCTCGTCGGTGATCAGCCCGGCCGTACGGGCCGCGGCCAGCGCCTCCCGGGTGCGGGTCGTGCGCAGACCGGGCTCGTCCGCGCCGTGCCGGAGCTGCATCAGCTGCACGGTCCACTCCACGTCGGACAGACCGCCCGGGCCGAGCTTGGCGTGCAGCTTGGGGTCGGCGCCGCGCGGCAGCCGCTCGGACTCCATCCGGGCCTTCAGCCGCCGGATCTCGCGCACGGCCTCGTCGCCGAGCCCGCCCGCCGGATAGCGCAGCGGGTCGACCAGCTCGATGAACCGGCGGCCCAGGTCCTCGTCGCCGGCCACGGGCTCGGCCCGCAGCAGCGCGTGCGACTCCCACGTCAGGGACCACCGGCGGTAGTACGCCTCATACGACGTGAGGGTCCGCACGAGCGGCCCGGACTTGCCCTCCGGGCGCAGGTCGGCGTCGATGAGCAGGGGCGGGTCGGAGCTGGGGATCTGCAGCAGGCGGCGCATCTCGGAGACGACCTTGTTGGCCGCCTGGGACGCCTCCCGCTCGTCGACGCCGTCGCGCGGCTCGTGCACGAACAGCACGTCCGCGTCGGAGCCGTAGCCCAGCTCGTGACCGCCGAACCGGCCCATGCCGATGATCGCGAACCGGGTGGGCAGGCTGTCGCCCCAGCCCTCCCGCACCACGGCCCGCAGGGTGCCGGCGAGCGTCGCGGCCGTCAGGTCCGACACCGCGCCGCCGACCCGGTCCACCAGGGCGCCCTGGTCCGCCTCGGCGGGCTGCTCCTCGGTGCCGTAGGAGCCGACGATGTCGGCGGCGGCCGTACGGAACAGCTCGCGGCGGCGCACTCCGCGGGCGGCCGTGACCGCCTGGGCGGCACCGTCGGCCCGGCGCACGGCGGCGAGTATCTCCTGCTCGAGGTGGGGGCGGGAGCGCGGCTCGAGGCCGCCGCCGTCCCCGTCGCCGAGCAGCGCCACCGCCTCCGGTGCGCGCATCAGCAGGTCGGGCGCGAGCCGGCCGGCGGACAGCACCCGGGCGAGGTTCTGCGCGGCGGCGCCCTCGTCCCTGAGCAGCCGCAGGTACCAGGGGGTCTTGCCGAGCGCGTCGGACACCTTACGGAAGTTGAGCAGGCCCGCGTCCGGGTCGGCCGAGTCGGCGAACCAGCCCAGCAGGACGGGCAGCAGGGTGCGCTGGATGGCGGCCTTGCGGGTGACGCCCGAGGCCAGCGCCTCCAGGTGCCGCAGGGCCGAGGCGGGGTCGGCGTAGCCGAGGGCGACCATCCGTTCCCGGGCCGCCTCGGCGCTCAGCCGGGCCTCGCCGGTCGCGAGCTGCGCGACCGCGTCGAGCAGCGGCCGGTAGAACAGCTTCTCGTGCAGCCGCCGTACGACGGTGGCGTGCCGCTTCCACTCGCGGATCAGCTCGGCGACGGGGTCCTGGCGCAGGCCGAGGGAGCGGCCGATGCGGCGCAGCTCGGCCTCCTCCTCGGGGACGAGATGGGTGCGACGCAGCCGGAACAGCTGGATCCGGTGCTCCATGGTGCGCAGGAAACGGTAGGCCTCGTCGAGCTGCGCGGCGTCGGCCCGGCCCACGTAGCCACCGGCGGCGAGGGCCTCCAGCGCGTCGAGGGTCGTGCCGCTGCGCAGCGAGGTGTCGGTCCGGCCGTGCACCAGCTGGAGCAGCTGCACGGCGAACTCGACGTCCCTGAGGCCGCCGGGGCCCAGCTTCAGCTGGCGGTCGACCTCGGCGACGGGGATGTTCTCCACGACCCGGCGGCGCATCTTCTGCACGTCGGGGACGAAGTTCTCGCGCTCGGCGGCCTTCCACACCAGGGGCTGGACGGCGCTCACGTACTCCTCGCCGAGCTCCAGGTCACCGGCGACCGGACGGGCCTTGAGCAGTGCCTGGAACTCCCAGGTCTTGGCCCAGCGCTGGTAGTAGGCGAGGTGGCTGGAGAGGGTCCGCACCAGCGGGCCGTTCCTGCCCTCGGGCCGCAGGTTGGCGTCCACGGGCCAGATGGAGCCCTCGACCGTGGTCTCCGAGCAGATCCGCATCATGTGCGAGGCGAGCCGGGTGGCGGCGCGCACGGCCTTGGTCTCGTCGGCGCCCTCGACGGCCTCCCCCACGAAGATGACGTCCACGTCGGAGACGTAGTTCAGCTCGTGGCCGCCGCACTTGCCCATCGCGATGACCGCGAGCCGGCACAGCCCGGCGTCCTCCGGCGCGGCGGCCTCGGCGAGGCCGAGGGCGGCGCGCAGGGTGGCGGTGGCCAGATCGGCGAGTTCGGCGGCGGACTCGGCGACGCCGGTGGTGCCGCACACGTCCCGGGCGGCGATGGACAGCAGACAGCGCCGGTAGGCGACGCGCAGGGAGACCGGGTCGTCCGCCTCCGCCAGGCCGGCCTCGAACTCCTCCACCCCGGGGTGCAGGTCGTACGACTCGTACATGACGAGCGCCTGCCAGTCGTCGGGGTGCCGGGTGAGGTGGTCGGCGAGGGCGGTGGAGGCGCCGAGCACACCGAGGAGCCGGTCGCGCAGGGGCTTGGACGAGATCAGCGTGTCGAGCAGCTCCTGGCGGGCGCCGTGGTCGCGCTGTGCCTCCAGCAGCCGGACGAGCCCGAGGAGCGCGAGATCGGGGTCGGCGGTCGCGCCCAGCGCCTCCAGCAGCACCGGGTCGTCGCGCAGGGGCACGAGTTCGGGGCTGTCCAGGAGCCGCTCGGCGGCGGAGGCGTCGATGAAGCCGTGCCGCAGCAGTCGTGTGAAGGTGCTGCTCCTGCGCCCCGGCGCCGCCGTCATCCCGGGCCTCCCTCGGACTTGCCTCGGACTTTCCTCGGATCAAGGTCGTACGGCTTTGAGCCTAACCGCAGAGCCAGGGGGAAGCGTCGGTGAGTTCGGCAGGCGGACGGGCCCCGCCGGCCGTGCGGACGCCGAGGGGCGGAGGAACACTCGGCGGCGAACTTCGCCGCGCGGCCGTCCGATCGGTGGCGCCGCGCCCCGTTTTCGGCTTCGGTGAGGGGGAGCCGTTCAGCCGTTCCACCGGACGAGGTGGCGGCTCGCATGACGCCGGACGAAGGAGTCTCGCCATGGACATCACCCTCGAAGTCATCCCGCTGCCCGTGACCGACATCGACCGCGCCCGGGACTTCTACCGGGACAAGGTCGGCTTCCACGTGGACATCGACCAGGAGGTCATGCCGGGGATGCGGATCGTCCAGCTGACGCCCCCGGGCTCCGGCTGCTCGATCGCGCTCGGCTCGACCATCTGGGAGATGACTCCCGGCCCCACCCCCGCGCCCGGCTCCTACCAGGGTCTGCAACTGTGCGTGGCCGACATCAAGGCGGCCCACGCGGAGCTCGTCGCACGCGGGCTCGACGTCTCGGAACCGGTCCAGTACTCCCCCGACGACGGCGCCACGTTCATGCACTTCCAGGACCCGGACGGCAACGGCTGGGCGGTCCAGGAGTACCGGCGGCGGGCGACGGAGCCGCTGCACCAGGTGCTGGCGGACCTGAAGCGGCAGCAGGCCTAGCGGGCCCCGGGGCCGCTGTCAGGTCCCGGATGTCATGCGGTGCACCGCCAGCCGCGTCAGCTCACGGCTCTGCGGCTCGGTGTCGAGGGAGCGGTGCAGGGTCAGTCCCTCGATCAGCGCGTCCAGTTGGCGGGCGGTGTCCGCGTCGAAGTGCTGCTCCAGGAGGAGCCGGCTGCGGAGCATCCAGGCGTGCGTGAGCCGTCGGTACTCCGGCCGCCGGGCGGCCAGGGTGTACAGCTCGTGGGCGAGCACGAGGTCGCGGCGGGGCCCCTCGGAGAGCGCGTGGACGAGGTCAGTGACGGCCTCACGGGCCTGATCGGGGGTGTCGGCGCGGCCGAGGTGCTGCTCGAAGACGGACACGATGTGGTCGGCGAACCGGGTGAAGGCCTCGCGCAGCAGCTCGTCGATGCCGGTGAAGTGGTAGGTCATCGAGCCGAGCGGCACACCGGCCCGGACGGCGATCTTGCGGTGGGAGACGCCGGCGACTCCCTCGTCGGCGATGTGGTCGAGCGTGGCGGCGAGGATGCGTTCGCGCCGTCGCGGGTCCGTGTGCCCGGTGGCCATGAGACTCCTTCTCCGGGCGGTCAGAAGTTGCGGACGGGCCGGGCGGGGTTGCCGACGGCGACGACATTGGCCGGGACGTCCCTGGTGACCACCGCGCCCGCGCCGATGACGGCGTTGTCGCCGATGGTCACCCCCGGGCAGACGATGGCTCCCCCGCCGAGCCAGACGTTGTCCCCGATGACGATCGGACGTGCGGCCTCCAGCTTGTCCCTGCGCGGCTCCGGCTCCACGGGGTGGGTGGGCGTGAGGAGCTGGACGTTGGGGCCGATCTGGCAGTCCTCCCCGATGGTGATCCGGGCGACGTCCAGCGCGGTCAGGTTGTAGTTGACGAAGGTGCGCGCCCCGATGGAGATGTTGCTGCCGTAGTCGACGTACAGCGGCGGCCGCACGTCGACCCCCTCCCCCACCTCCCCGAGCAGCTCGCCCAGCATCGGCCGTGCCGCCTCGGCGTCCTCGGTGTAGGCGGCGAGGTACCGGGCGGCGAGCCGCATCGCCCGCTGCTGGCGCCGGGCGATCTCCGGGTCGTCGGCGATGTAGAGGTCGCCGGCGAGCATGCGCTCGAGGTTGGTGCGGGGGTCGTTCGCGAAGTAGTCCATCGGCATGCGTACGATCGTACGCTCTGGAAGGTACGAACGTACGCTCTCGCCTCGGATCTCGCCGCAGATCTCGTCTCAGATCCCGTCGGGAGGCCAGGTCTCCAGGGCCAGGTCCAGGCGCCGGTACGCGTCGTCGAACCAGGCGTCGGCCAGCGGGACCGTCACGGTCACCGTCGTCAGGGTCCTCGAGTGGTCCTTGACCGTGACCCGGCACCGGTCGTCGTCCTGGTCGCGTTCGATGAAAAGCCCGGGCGCCCGGCCGTCCGCACGCCAGGCGATGTCCTGCCCCGCGTCGAGCAGGTCCAGGGCCTGCTGCCACTGACGCAGATCCCCGGGGAGGAGCCGGGTCGGGAGAGCGCCGCGTACGAAGGGCGTGTCGATCCGGAACTCTCCGGCCAGGACCTCGGTCCGGCCGGGATGCTCCCGTTGCTCTCTCCCGGTGATGCGGAGGACGACGCTGTTGCCCTCGCCCTCCAGGCGTATCAGGTCGATCGGCTCCTCAGCCATGGGACACCTTCCAGTTCACACCGAGGGCCGACGGCTCACGGCCGTCGGCCCCATGTCTTGGATGGCGGGCGAACCCGCTCCGCCTGCCCTTACAGCGCCGGAAGGTTCTTCCGCAGCTCGAACGCCGTGACCTCGCTGCGGTACTCCTCCCACTCCTGGCGCTTGTTGCGCAGGAAGAAGTCGAAGACGTGCTCGCCGAGGGTCTCGGCGACCAGGTCGCTGCGTTCCATCAGGGTCAGGGCCTCGCCGAGGTTCTGCGGGAGCGGCTCGATGCCCATCGCGCGGCGCTCCGCGTCGGAGAGGGCCCAGACGTCGTCCTCGGCGCCCGGCGGGAGCTCGTAGCTCTCCTCGATGCCCTTGAGGCCGGCGGCGAGCAGGACGGCGTAGGCCAGGTACGGGTTCGCGCCGGAGTCCAGGGAGCGGACCTCCACGCGCGCCGAGCCGGTCTTGCCGGGCTTGTACATGGGGACCCGGACCAGCGCCGAGCGGTTGTTGTGGCCCCAGCAGATGTACGAGGGGGCCTCGCCGCCCGCGCCCGCCGTGCGCTCCGCGCCGCCCCAGATGCGCTTGTAGGAGTTGACCCACTGGTTGGTGACCGCGGAGATCTCCGCGGCATGCCGCAGCAGACCGGCGATGAAGGAGCGGCCCACCTTCGACAGCTGGTACTCCGAGCCCGACTCGTAGAAGGCGTTGCGGTCGCCCTCGAAGAGCGACAGGTGGGTGTGCATACCGCTGCCGGGGTGCTCGGAGAACGGCTTCGGCATGAACGTCGCCTGCACGCCCTGCTCCAGCGCCACCTGCTTCATGACCAGGCGGAACGTCATGATGTTGTCGGCCGTGGAGAGCGCGTCGGCGTAGCGCAGGTCGATCTCCTGCTGGCCGGGGGCGCCCTCGTGGTGGGAGAACTCGACCGAGATGCCCATCGACTCCAGCATGGTGATCGCCTGACGGCGGAAGTCCATGCCGACGTTGGTCGGGGTGTGGTCGAAGTAGCCGGAGTTGTCGGCGGGCGTCGGACGGCTGCCGTCCAGCGGCCGGTCCTTCAGCAGGAAGAACTCGATCTCCGGGTGCGTATAGAAGGTGAAGCCCAGGTCGGAGGTGCGGGCCAGGGCGCGCTTGAGCACGTAGCGCGGGTCGGCGAAGGACGGGGAGCCGTCCGGCATGAGGATGTCGCAGAACATCCGGGCCGTGCCCGGTGCCTCCGCGCGCCAGGGCAGGATCTGGAAGGTCGACGGGTCCGGCTTGGCGATCATGTCGGACTCGTAGACCCGGGCGAAGCCCTCGATCGCGGAGCCGTCGAAGCCGATGCCCTCGTCGAAGGCCTGCTCCAGCTCGGCCGGGGCCACGGCGACGGACTTGAGGAAGCCCAGCACGTCCGTGAACCACAGGCGTACGAACCGGATGTCGCGCTCCTCCAACGTCCGGAGCACGAACTCCTGCTGCTTGTCCATCTTCCGCTTCCCCATCCTTGCTGGTCAGGCCGCCTTCTCTTCCGTACCACGGGAGGCGGTCGGGCACCTGAGCATCCCACCACACCACCATTTCGTACGCGTTGCACACCATGATCGCCCGGACGACCCGGATCCGAACGCTCACGTACGGCGGGTGGACTGCTCTTCCGCCCATAGTGCCTGCTCGCACCCTCATCCGTAATGGCCGGTCCGTTTCGCCGCCTCGCTCCTTAATTTGCATCTCAGATGCAACTTTAAATACCGTGCGCGCAGTCGAGCACAGAGGAGCCCCGATGCTGTCCGAGCAGTCCGCCGCCACCGTCCGCGCCACCCTCCCCGCCGTCGGCGCGGCCCTGGGCACGATCACCGAGCGCTTCTACGCCGGGCTGTTCGCGGCCCACCCCGAACTGCTGGACGACCTGTTCAACCGGGGCAACCAGGCCTCCGGCACCCAGCGGCAGGCCCTCGCCGGTTCCATCGCCGCCTTCGCCACCCACCTGCTCGACCACCCGGACCAGCGGCCGGACGTCATGCTGCACCGCATCGCCCACAAGCACGCCTCGCTGGGTGTCACGCCCGAGCAGTACGACATCGTCCACGAGCACCTGTTCGCGGCCATCGCCGAGGTGCTCGGCGACGCCGTCACGCCCGAGGTCGCGGCCGCCTGGGACGAGGTCTACTGGCTGATGGCGAACGCCCTCATCGCCGTCGAGCGGCGGCTGCGGGAGGAGCGGGGCGGGCACACCTGGCGGTCGTGGGAGGTCGTCGACCGGGTCACCGAGACCGCCGACGTCGTCACCTTCCGGCTGCGGCCCGCCGACGGCGGTCCGGTGCGGGACTTCCTCGCGGGGCAGTACGTCTCGGTCCGCGTCGCCCTCCCGGACGGCGCCCGGCAGATACGGCAGTACAGCCTCTCCGGCGCACCCGGCCCGGAGCTGCGGCAGATCAGCGTGAAGCGCGTGCACGAGGACGGCGCCCCCGACGGCGAGGTCTCCGGCCACCTCCACGCGCACGTGCGGGTGGGTGACGTCCTGGAGCTGTCCGAGCCGTACGGCGACCTGGTCCTGGACGCCGGCCCCGGCACGCCGCTGCTGCTCGCCTCGGCGGGCATCGGTGTGACCCCGATGGCCGCGATGCTGGCGCACCTCGCCGGCACCGGGCACCGCGCCCCGGTCACCGTCGTGCACGGCGACCGCTCGCCCGGCACCCACGCCCTGCGCGCCGACCACGAGGCCTACGCCGCCAAACTGCCCGACTCCGCCGTCCACTTCTGGTACGAGCAGGACGCCCCGGAGGGCACCCACCCGGGCCTGGTCGACCTCACCGGCATCCCGGTCGCCCCGGGCACACGCGCCTACCTGTGCGGCCCGCTGCCCTTCATGCGGGCGGTGCGGGCCCAGCTGATCGACCGGGGCGTGGCACCGGCCGACATCCACTACGAGGTGTTCGGGCCGGACCTGTGGCTCGCGGGTCAGGCGTAGAGGGTCTAGGGGCCCCGCGAGATCCCCAGCAGCAGTGTTCCGGTCGGCTCCGCCACGATGTCCGCGACCGTGATCGGGTCCAGTGAGGCGAAGAAGGCCTCCTGGGCCCGGCGCAGGGCGACGCGCAGGCGGCAGGCGGAGTTGAGGGGGCAGGGAGTGGGGCCCTCGCAGTCGACCACGTCGCCGTCGCCCTCGAAGGCGCGCACCACCGCGCCCACCGACGCCGAGCGGCCCCGCTCGGTGAGGCTGAGTCCGCCGCCACGGCCGCGCCGGGCGGTGAGCAGGCCCATGTGCTGGAGCTCGGCGACGACCTTCGCCAGATGCGTGTACGGCACGTCCATGCCGTCGGCGACGTCCCGCGTCGTCGGACTCGACTCGCCCGCGACGGCGAGCCGCATCAGAACCCGCAGGGCGAGGTCGGTGGAGCGCAGCAGCCGCATGCGGGCAGCGTAGATAAGCCGCATCTCGGGTTCAAATTTTCGGTGCCGGGCCGAGGCGGCGCGCGTCCGAAGCTGTCGGGCACCTGTCGGTGCCGTATCGATTCGGCCCATTCCCTCGGCCGCTCTACGAGGGGCGCCGCCTCCCCCATTACGATCAGCTCACCCGACCGTCCCACTTTCCCCACGAAGGACACCTCATGGGCTCCGCCAACAAGAGCAGCACGGCACGCAAGGCTCGAATAGAGGAGATGCGGCGTGCCGAACAGGCCCGTGAGCGCCGCAACCGGATCCTCGCCATCGTGGCCAGCGTGGTGATCGTCGGCGGTCTCGTCGCCGGCGGTGTGGTGCTCGTGCGGTCCCAGTCCGGCGACGACGGCGGCAGCGACACCGCGGCGAGCGACTCCTCGGCCAAGGGGAAGTTCACCACCGGCAAGGACGGTGTGAAGACCTGGGAGGGGGACCTGGCCCGCAACCACGTCACCAAGGCCGTGAAGTACGCCTCCGAACCCCCGGTCGGCGGCGACCACAACCCCGTCTGGCAGAACTGCAACGGTGACGTCTACACCAAGAAGATCAACAACACCAACGCCGTGCACTCGCTGGAGCACGGCGCGGTGTGGGTGACGTACAACGCCGAGGCGAAGAAGGCCGACGTGGACGCGCTCGCGGCGAAGGTGAAGAAGACGCCGTACACGCTGATGAGCCCGATGGACGACCAGAAGGACCCGATCATGCTCTCGGCGTGGGGCCACCAGCGCACAGTGACGAGCGCGAGCGACCCGAACGTCGGCAAGTTCTTCGAGAAGTTCGTCCAGGGACAGCAGACGCCCGAGCCGGGCGCCGCCTGCACGAACGGGCTGTCGCAGTGAGGCATGCCGGTCTGGTCGCCGGGGCCGCGGCGACGGCGCTCGTCGCGGCCGGCGCGATCACCTACGCCGTCGCCGGTGACGACGGCGGCAGCCGGACCCCCTCCGCCGAGTCCGCGGACGCCGGGTTCGCGCGGGACATGGCGGTGCACCACCAGCAGGCCGTGGAGATGTCGTACATCGTGCGCGACCGCACGAAGGACGAGGAGGTGCGGCGCCTCGCCTACGACATCGCGCAGACGCAGGCCAACCAGCGCGGCATGATGCTCGGCTGGCTCGACCTGTGGGGGCTGCCCAAGGTCTCCTCCGAGCCGCCGATGACCTGGATGGACATGGGCGGCATGGCCTCCGGCAAGGACGGCGCGCTGATGCCGGGCATGGCGACCAACACCGAGATGAAGAAGCTCGGCGAGCTCAGCGGTAAGCAGGCCGAGGTCTTCTACCTCCAGCTGATGACGGACCATCACAAGGGCGGGGTCCACATGGCCGAGGGCTGTGTGGAGAAGTGCGCGGTCGGGGTGGAGAAGCGGCTCGCGCAGGGCATGGTGGAGGCGCAGCGGTCGGAGATCGCGTTGATGGCGGACATGCTGAAGGAGCGAGGCGCCGAGCCGCGCCGGTAGGGCATAAGAGTCAAATCGCCTTGTCCTGCGGCTCCTTGGGTTCTTCTTGGCCTGGGTAGGGCGCTTCTTGGGTTCCGTATTCCCCTTGCATGAACGGTTCGTCGCGAGAGTGGCGACCGTCGAGTGATCCACTCGCGACGGACCGCACAGGGGGTTCCATGAGATCCAACCGCGCCATGGTGCGCGCCGGGGTGAGCATGGCAGCGACACTGCCGATGCTCGCCGGTGCGCTGGCGCTCGGCATACCCGCGGCGCACGCCGCCGACCATCCGCTCCGCGACCTGCTGGCCGGGACCCGGCCGGCGTGGGCCACGGCACGGGCCGACAAGGGCGCCACCTCCGACGGTGCCCGGTTGTCGGCCCGTGTCTATCTCCGGGGCCGGGACGCGGCCGGCCTCGCCGCGTACGCGAAGGCCGTCTCCGATCCGAAATCGGCCTCGTACGGGAAGTACCTGACCGCCGAGCAGGCACAGGCCCGCTTCGGCGCGACCAGGGGTCAGGTGAGCGCCGTGAAGGCGTGGCTGACGGGTGCCGGGCTGAAGGTCACGGGGGTGACGCGGCGCTACGTCTCCGTCACCGGTGACGTGGCCGCCGCCGAGAAGGCGTTCGGCACCCGGCTGCACGACTTCGCCAAGGGCTCGAAGACCTACCGCGCGCCGGCGAGCACCGTCTCCGTGCCGGAGAGCCTGGCCGGCGCCGTCCTGACCGTCACCGGCCTGGACAACGCGCCGCACCGGGTGACGCACGACGACCAACTGCCGCCGCCGGACACCGTGTTCCGCAACGCCGGGCCGTTCTCCTCGTACTACGGCTCGAAGACCGCGAGCACGCTGCCGGACGCGTACGGCACGAAGATCCCGTACGCGGTCAAGGGCTACACCGGCAAGCAGCTGCGGGCCGCCTACGGCGCGGGCAAGCGCACCGGCAAGGGTGTCCGGGTCGCCATCACGGACGCCTACGCCTCGCCGACCATCGCCTAAGACGCCGGCACCTACGCCGAGCGGAACGGCGACGCGGCGTGGAAGACCGGCCAGCTGCACCAGGTGCTGCCGAAGAAGTACACGAACACCAAGGACTGCTCGGCCTCCGGCTGGTACGGCGAGGAGACCCTGGACGTCGAGGCCGTGCACGCGGTCGCTCCGGCCGCCGACGTCACCTACGTCGGCGCCGCGTCCTGCACGGACGCCGACCTGCTCGACGCGCTGGGCAAGGTCGTCGACGACCACCTGGCCGACATCGTCTCCAACTCCTGGGGCGAGGTCGAGGCCGCCCAGACGCCCGACCTCGCGGCCGCCTACGACCAGGTCTTCCAGCTCGGCGCGGTGGAGGGCATCGGCTTCTACTTCTCCTCCGGCGACGACGGCGACGAGGTCGCGAGCTCCGGCACGAAGCAGGTCGACTCCCCCGCCGACTCGGCCTGGGTCACCGCCGTCGGCGGCACCTCGCTGGCCGTCGGCAAGGGCGACACGTACCTGTGGGAGACCGGCTGGGGCACCGAGAAGGCCGGCCTGTCGGCCGACGGCAAGAGCTGGACGGACTTCCCCGGCGCCTTCACCTCCGGCGCGGGCGGCGGCACCAGCAGGACGGTGGCCGAGCCCGGTTACCAGCGGGGTGTCGTCCCGGACGCGCTGGCCAACGCGAACAACGCGGCCGGCAACCGGGTCGTCCCGGACATCGCGGCGATCGCCGACCCCAACACCGGCTTCCTGGTCGGCCAGACGCAGACCCTGCCCGACGGGAAGAAGCAGGCGTACGGCGAGTACCGCATCGGCGGCACCTCGCTCGCCGCGCCGGCCATCGCCGCCGTCCAGGCCCTGGCCCAGGAGGCGCGTGGCAAGGCGATCGGCTTCGCCAACCCGGCGATCTACGCCAAGGCCGGCTCGAAGCTCTTCCACGACGTCACCGACAACCCGACGGGCTCCGGCCTCGCCGTGGCCCGCGTCGACTTCGTGAACGGCTACGACGCCACGGACGGTCTGGCCACCTCCGTGCGCAGCCTCGGCAAGGACAGCTCGCTCGCGGCCGTGAAGGGCTACGACGACGTCACCGGCGTGGGCTCGCCCGCGAACGGCTACGTCGAGTCGTACGGGCGCCGCTGAACTTCTCCGCTGAGCTTCTCCGCTGAGTTCCTCCGGAGAACGGGGTGGCCCGGGTGACCCAGGCCACCCCATTGCGTCGCTCTGACGATTACACTGGGCCCGTGCCTCAACTACGTCTCGCCCTGAACCAGATCGACTCGAGCGTCGGCGACCTCGCCCAGAACGCCGAGTCGATCGTCCGCTGGACCCGGCACTCCGCCGAGCAGGGAGCGCATCTCGTGGCGTTCCCCGAGATGGCGCTGACCGGGTATCCCGTCGAGGACCTGGCCCTCAGGTCGTCCTTCGTGGAGGCCTCCCGGACGGCGTTGCGAAGTCTCGCCGCCCGCCTGGCCGACGAGGGATTCGGCGATCTGCCGGTGATCGTCGGCTACCTCGACCGCAGCGCGACCGCCCAGCCGAAGTACGGCCAGCCGGCCGGTGCGCCGCAGAACGCGGGGGCGGTGCTGTACGGCGGTGAGGTGGTCCTGAACTACGCCAAGCACCACCTGCCGAACTACGGCGTCTTCGACGAGTTCCGCTATTTCGTGCCCGGCGACAGCATGCCGGTGCTGCGCGTGCACGGCGTGGACGTCGCCCTGGCCATCTGCGAGGACTTGTGGCAGGACGGCGGCCGGGTCCCGGCGGCCCGCTCGGCGCGGGCGGGTCTGCTGCTCTCGATCAACGCCTCCCCCTACGAGCGCAACAAGGACGACACCCGCCTGGACCTGGTCCGCAAGCGGGCCCAGGAGGCCGGCTGCACCACCGCCTACCTCGCCATGATCGGCGGCCAGGACGAGCTGGTGTTCGACGGCGACTCGATCGTCGTGGACAAGAACGGTGAGGTCGTGGCGCGGGCGCCGCAGTTCTCCGAGGGCTGCGTGGTCCTGGACCTGGACCTGCCGGCGGCGTCGCCCGACGCGCCCACCGGTGTCGTGGACGACGGTCTGCGCATCGACCGGGTGGTGCTGTCCGAGGAGCCGGTCGCCGCGTACGAGCCGGAGCTCACGGGCGGTTACGCGGACCGCCTGGACGACGACGAGGAGGTCTACTCGGCGCTGGTCGTGGGCCTGCGGGCGTACGTCGCGAAGAACGGCTTCAAGTCGGTCCTGATCGGTCTGTCCGGCGGCATCGACTCCTCGCTGGTCGCGGCGATCGCCTGCGACGCGGTGGGTGCGCAGAACGTGTACGGCGTGTCGATGCCGTCGAAGTACTCCTCGGACCACTCGAAGGACGACGCGGCGGAACTGGCCCGGCGCACGGGCCTGAACTACCGCACGGTCGCGATCGAGCCGATGTTCGACGCGTACATGGGTTCCCTCGGTCTGACGGGCCTGGCCGAGGAGAACCTCCAGTCGCGTCTGCGCGGCACGCTCCTGATGGCGATCTCCAACCAGGAGGGCCACATCGTGCTGGCCCCCGGTAACAAGTCGGAGCTGGCGGTCGGCTACTCGACGCTCTACGGCGACTCGGTCGGGGCGTACGGCCCGATCAAGGACGTGTACAAGACGTCGATCTTCCGCCTGTCCGAGTGGCGCAACCGGGCCGCCCGGGAGCGCGGCCAGACCCCGCCGATCCCCGAGAACTCCATCACCAAGCCCCCGAGCGCGGAGCTCCGCCCGGGCCAGGTCGACACGGACTCGCTCCCCGACTACCCGGTGCTGGACGCGATCCTGGAGCTGTACGTCGACCGGGACCGGGGCGCGGACGAGATCGTGGCGGCCGGGTACGACCCCGCTCTGGTCGCCAAGACCCTGCGCATGGTGGACACGGCGGAGTACAAGCGGCGCCAGTACCCGCCGGGGACGAAGATCTCGGCGAAGGGCTTCGGCAAGGACCGCCGGCTGCCGATCACGAACGGCTGGCGGGAGTCGCTCTGACGAGGCCCTCCGGGACACCTCGCTGTCCGGCCGAGGGGGCCGACGGTCACGGACCGTCGGCCCCCTCGCCTGTGTCCGCCGAGCGAACGCGTCCACGCCTGACGGCGGGTCAGGTAGCGTCGGGCCGACCGAGACAAGGGGGCTGGGCATGGCAGCGCGTGAGGTTCCGGGGCGGGTGGGTGTCGCGGAGCGGCTCGCCGTCGAGGCGGGGTTCGAGAAGAGCTGTATCCCTGAGGTGGGCAGGCTGTTGCGTACGGCCGCGGCGGCGAAGCCCGGTGGGGTGGTCGCCGAGAGCGGCACCGGGTCGGGGGTCGGCACCGCCTGGCTGCACAGTGGGCTCGGGGCCGGTGCGCGGCTCGTCACCGTGGAGCGGGACGAGGAGCTGGCCCGAAGGGCGGCCGGGGTCTTCGCGGACGACAGCCGGGTCAGTGTCCTGACCGGCGACTGGCGCCTGCTCGAGCGGCACGCGCCGTTCGATGTCTTCTTCTGCGACGGGGGCGGGAAGCGTGACGCTCCCCAGCGGGTCGTGGAGCTGCTCGCCCCCGGCGGGATCCTCGTCCTCGACGACTTCACCCCGTCGGCCGAGTGGCCGCCCCGGTTCGAGGGCGAGGTGGACGAACTGCGCCTGTTCTACCTCACGCACCCGGACCTGGACGCCACGGAAGTCCTCACGACGCCCACCAGTTCGGCGGTGGTCGCGGCCCGCCGGGGCTGACCGGACGCACGGAGCGGCAGCCCGCGGGATCGTCACCCGCGCACTGCCGCTCCTGTCATCGGGACCGCGTCAGTGGTGCACCGCTTCCGCTTCCTGCGGGACGTGGCTCGCCACAATCCGCTCGTGTCCGGCGGCCGGCACCGCGCGCCGGTCCACCGCGTAGGCCAGCGACGCCACGCCCAGACCGAGGACGGCCAGGGCGGCGCCGGCCAGGGCCGGGGAGGTGACCCCGAAGCCCGCGGCCAGGGCGAGGCCGCCGATCCAGGCCCCGCCGGCGTTGGCCAGGTTGAAGGCGGCCTGGTTGGCGGAGGAGGCCAGGGACGGGGCCGAGGAGGCCTTCTCCATGACCATCAGCTGGAGCGGGGAGCCGGTGGCGAAGGCCGCCATGCCGAGCAGCATCACGGCCAGGACGGCCGTCGCCTCCGTGCGCATCAGGAGCGGGAACAGCGCCAGGATCACGACCAGAGAGCCCAGGCCGCTGAACAGGGTGCCCCGCAGGGAGTGGTCGGCCAGCCGGCCGCCCAGCAGGTTGCCGGCGGTCGCGCCGACGCCGAACAGGGCCAGCAGCAGGGTCACGCTGGCGTCGGCGTAGCCGGCGGCGTCCGTGAGCATCGGCGTGATGTAGCTGTACGCCGCGAAGAGGGCGCCGAAGCCCGCGACGGTGGTGCCGAGCGACAGCCAGACCGGTACGGAGCGCAGGGCGGCGAGTTCGCCGCGCAGGCCCTTGGCGGTGGTGTGCTCGTGGTCGTGCGGGATGAGGAACGCGAGCGCGGCGATCGCCGCCAGGCCGATGGCGCTGACGCCGAGGAAGGTCGCCCTCCAGCCGAGGTGCTGGCCCATGAGGGTCGCGACCGGCACGCCCGCGACGTTCGCGACCGTGAGGCCGAGGAACATCAGCGAGACCGAGCGCGCCTTGCGTTCGGGGGCGACCATGTTCGTGGCGACGACGGCGCCGACGCCGAAGAAGGCGCCGTGCGGCAGACCGCTCAGGAAGCGAGCCGCCAGCAGCCAGCCGTTGTCGGGGGCGAGGGCCGACAGTGCGTTGCCCACGACGAACAGCCCCATCAGCCCGATCAGGACCGTGCGGCGGGACATCTTGGCGGTGACCGCGGCCAGCAGCGGGGCGCCGATGACGACGCCCAGCGCGTACGCCGACACCAGATGGCCGGCGCTGGGTATCGAGATGTGCAGGTCGTCCGCGACATCGGGCAGCAGCCCCATCATCACGAACTCGGTGGTGCCGATGCCGAAGGCGCCCACGGCGAGGGCGAGCAGGGCCAGGGGCATGTCGAACCTTTCGAGACTTGCTTGGGGATCCGTACTTTGTATGTTCAAGTACGGAACAAAGTCTCGCAGGCCGACTATTCCGTGAGGTTCACGAGAAGTGAAGCCGCGGTTGCCGATCCCGGCCCGAACGGCTCTGACCTGCGGTTCTTCTCAGCCGCCTGTGGCGACCCTCACACGTGCCGCTATGGGCAGGTGGTCGCTGCCGGTCTCCGGAAGGGTCCACGAGCTCTCCGGCTTCAGGCCCTTGACCATGATCTGGTCGATGCGCGCCATGGGGAACGACGCGGGCCAGCTGAACCCGAAGCCGTTGCCCGCCGCACCCTGCGTGGAGCGCATCTGGGAGGTGACGGCGTTCAGCGCGCGGTCGTTCATCGTGCCGTTCAGGTCACCGAGCAGGACGACGTTCTTCAGGGGTTCGTGGGCGATGGCCTCGCCCAGGAAGTCGGCGCTCCGGTCGCGCTGCCGGGCGGTGAACCCGGCCTCCATCTTGACCCGCACCGACGGCAGGTGGGCGACGTAGACGGCGACCTGCCCGGCCGGGGCGGTCACGGTGGCGCGCATCGCCCGGGTCCAGCCCAGGTCGATGTCGACGTCCCGTACGCCGGTCAGCGGGTACTTGCTCCACAGCCCGACCGTGCCCTGCACCGAGTGGTACCGGTACGTCGACGCCAGCGCCTTCTCGTACGTGGGGACCGCGTCCGGTGTCAGCTCCTCCAGGGCCAGCATGTCCGCGCCGGAGGCGGCCACGTCACGGGCGGTGCCGGACGGATCCGGGTTCTCGGCGTTGACGTTGTGCGTGACCACGGTGAGGTCGCCGCCGGAGGCGGTCTTGTCGGTGAGCTGGCCGCCGAAGAGGTTCAGCCAGACCACCGACGGCAGCAGCACGGCGATCAGCGCGGTCGCCGACTTGCGCACCAGGGCGAGCACGAGCAGCACCGGAACGAAAACACCCAGCCAGGGCAGGAACGTCTCGGTGAGGCTGCCCAGGTTGCCGATCGTGTTCGGGATGTGCGAGTGCAGCAGCATGACCACGGCCAGCAGCACCGCGCACAGGGCCACGAACAGACCGCGCCGCCAGATCCGCGGGTCGCCCCGCCGGCCGCCGAGCAGCCGGTCGAACAGGCGCCGAACCCGGTTCCCCCGGGGCTCGGGCCCCGAGCCACCGTTGTCCGTCTCCGTCATGTACGCCTGCTGCGCCATACCGTCGCCTCACTGCCTGCCGTGCACACCATCGCCCCCGTGCCTTTACGACCTTAGGGGATGATCCGTTCCGTTACTGCCGTCCCTCGACGGCCGTACGGGGGCGAGGACGTTCGAGCCGGTGCGGCGAGTTCCGGTCCGGCCCGGGGTAAGCGCCCTCTGTGACGAAACGCGCACACTAGGGCTGGTCAGCAGGCGGACTGACGGGGCGTAGGCCTTCGAGCAGTGTGTCGACGACCGTCGCGGCGAGGTCGTCCGGAAGGTCGGCGTCGGGACGCAGGACGGAGCGCACGAGCACGGGTCCGATGAACATGTCGCTGAGCAGTTCGACGTCGACGTCCGTGCGCAACTCCCCGTTCTCCTGGCCGCGGCGCAGGACCTCGATGCCGAGCCGGCGGCGCGGCGCTATGACGGTGGCGTGGTACGCCGACCAGATCTTCGGGCTGCTCTTCATCTGGACGTGCACGTTGTGCAGAATCGCCGACGAGCGGCTGGCCAGGCCTCGCCTGCGCGCCCGTTCCAGGATGACCACGAGGTCGTCGCGCAGGGAGGTGCCGGGGAGCGGGGGGTCGTCGGGTTCGGCGGCGCGCAGGACGTCGACGAAGAGTTCCTCCTTGCCGCGCCAGCGGCGGTAGATGGTGGCCTTGCCGACGCCGGCGGTGCGGGCGACGCGCTCGATGGAGAGCTCCGCGAGGGGCACGCCCTCCTCCAGGAGCTTCATCACGCCCTCGATGATGGAGCGTTCGACGGCCTCGCTTCTGGGGCGGCCCCTCGGAGGCCCGTCGTGCCGGGGGTGCCTTTCGGCGAGGCTCACGTCGCTCCGTCCCTTCTCGACCGGGTGTCACCGCATTCTCGCGCAGGACTACGACCGCGCGTCCGACAACTCCTTCTCCTCCTCCCCCGGCTGGGACGCCGGCGGCTTCCCGGGCAGGAACAGGGCCACGACGACCGTGCCGATCAGCGCGACGCCCGCTCCCCACAGGGCGGTGACGTGCATCGCGTGCAGGAACGCGTCGTTGGCCGGGGTGACCAGGGCCTCGCCGCGCGGGCCGAGCTTCGCCGCGACACCGAGGGTGGCCTCGATGGACTCCCCCGCGGTGTGGCGCAGGGCCGGGGGCAGCAGGCCGAGCTTGTCCTCGATGCCCGTGCGGTACGCCGTGGACAGCACCGAGCCGAGGACGGCGATGCCGAGGGCGCCGCCGACCTGGCGGAAGGTGTTGCTGAGCGCGGAGGCGGAGCCGGCCTTCTCGCGGGGCAGGGCCTGCATGATGACGACGCTGACCGGCGTCATGATGTGCGCCATGCCGGTGCCCATGAAGAAGAAGACGACTTCCAGGATCCAGATGGGCGTGTCCGCGTCCAGCGTGGCGAAGGCGGCCAGCATCGCGGCTATGACGAGCATGCCGGCGGTCGTCGTGGCCTTGTTGCCGAAGCGGTCGACCAGCAGCCGGGCGCGCGGCGCGAAGATCATCTGGGCGGCGGCCAGCGGCAGCATCAGCAGACCGGTCTGCAGCGGCGAGTAGCCGCGCACGCTCTGCGTGTAGAAGACGGAGAAGAAGGTCACGCCCATCAGCGCGAAGAAGACCAGCGCTATGGCGGCGATGGCGGCCGAGAAGACCTTGTTCTTGAAGTACGTGACGTCGATGGACGGGTGGTCGCTGCGCTTCTCGAACACGACGAAGGCGACGAGCACGGCGAGTCCGGCACCGATCGTCGCCAGCACGGTGGCGTCGGAGAAGTCGGCGAGCTGGCCGCCCTTGATGATGCCGTAGACCAGCAGCACCAGACCGACGACGGACAGCACCACGCCGACGGGATCGATCCGGCCGGGGCTCGGATCGCGGGAGTCGGGCACCAGCCACAGCATCAGCACCAGCGCGAGCAGCACGATCGGCACGTTGATGAGGAAGACCGAGCCCCACCAGAAGTGGTCGAGGAGCACCCCTCCGGTGATGGGTCCGATGGCGATGGCGAGTCCGACGCCGCCCGCCCAGATGCCGATGGCCTTCGGCTGCTCCTCACGCTCGAAGACGTTCATGAGCACGGCGAGGGTGGCGGGCATCACGAACGCCGCCCCCAGGCCCATCACGGCACGGAAGGCGATGAGCTCGCCCGGGGAGCCGGAGAACGCGGCGAGTGCGGAGCCGATGCCGAACACCGCGAGACCGCCGAGCAGCACCTTCTTGCGGCCCAGGCGGTCACCGAGCAGCCCGGCCGTGAACAGCAGGCCGGCGAAGACGAGGGTGTAGGCGTTGATCGCCCACTCCAGCTCGCTCTGCGTGGCACCGAGGCCGGTCGGGGCGGGGGTGGAGATCGTCTTGATGGCGACGTTCAGGATCGAGTTGTCGAGTACGACGATCAGCAGGCTCAGCATCAGTACGCCGAGGATCGCCCAGCGGCGCCGGTGCACCGCTTCCGGTATCCGGGGGCTCACGGGGGCCCGGTCGGCAGGAGAAATCATGCCGTCGAGCCTAGGGTCATTGCGATACGAGACCGTCTCGTATCGGAAAGCTTTACCGAGAACTTAACCGCGGCGTGCGTAAAGCCCGAGGCTGGGCCGGGCGGGCGGAACTCACAGGGGCTCCCCTAGCCCTCGATGGCACGAGGTGCCACCATGGACGTGGTCCGGGGACGCCGTCAGGGCGCCTCGAGATGACGTGTAAGGAGCCGTGCAATGACGCAGCTTACGGCTGCCCAGACTGCTCAGAAGCCCTCCGACGGCGGCAGGACGCTGTACGGCGGCAAGGGCACCCGCCGCATCACCGTGCGCGACATCGCCGCCGCCAAGGAGCGCGGCGAGAACTGGCCCATGCTCACCGCGTACGACGCGATGACCGCGTCCGTCTTCGACGAGGCCGGGATCCCGGTCATGCTCGTCGGCGACTCGGCGGGCAACTGCCACCTCGGGTACGAGTCGACCGTGCCCGTCACCCTCGACGAGATGACCATGCTGTCGGCGGCGGTCGTACGGGGCACCTCGCGCGCCCTGATCGTCGGCGACCTGCCCTTCGGCTCCTACCAGGAGGGTCCGGTGCAGGCGCTGCGCTCGGCGACCCGGCTGGTGAAGGAGGCGGGCGTGCAGGCCGTGAAGCTGGAGGGGGGCGAGCGGTCGCACGAGCAGATCCGGCTGCTCGTCGAGTCCGGCATCCCGGTCATGGCCCACATCGGGCTGACCCCGCAGTCCGTCAACGCGATGGGCTATCGCGTGCAGGGGCGGGGCGAGGAGGCGGCCCAGCAGCTGCTGCGCGACGCGAAGGCCGTGCAGGACGCGGGCGCGTTCGCCGTGGTGCTGGAGCTGGTGCCGGCGGAGCTGGCGGCCGAGGTGACGCGGGTGCTGCACATTCCGACGGTGGGGATCGGGGCCGGCCCGGAGACCGACGCGCAGGTGCTGGTGTGGACCGACATGCTGGGGCTGACGGGTGGGCGGGTGCCCAAGTTCGTCAAGCAGTACGTGAATCTGCGTGAGGTCATGGGCGGCGCGGTGAAGGCGTTCGCCGAGGATGTCGTGGGGGGAACGTTCCCGCAGGAGGAGCACTCCGTGCACTAGCGAGCCACTGCCGCACCATCGGACGGCCCGCCGACCCTCCCCCAGTCGGCGGGCCGTCCCCCTTTTTGCGCCTGAACCGGCGCCGCTCTCGCGACGTGGTTGCTCGCCGTCGTGGTGCCTCCATTGATGGTTGCGGTGCTCGTCGTCGTCTTGTCGTCGTCTTGTCGGTGGCTTGTCGGTGGTTTGTCGGTGGGGCCTGGGACCGTCTGTGTCATGACGCGAATCGACACACGAACCGGCGGCGCCGCTGTCACCGTGCGGGGGCTGGTGAAGCACTACGGGGAGACCAAGGCTCTGGACGGGGTCGACCTGGAGGTGCGGGAGGGCACCGTGATGGGGGTGCTCGGGCCGAACGGGGCCGGGAAGACCACTCTGGTGCGGATTCTGTCCACCCTGCTGAAGGCCGACTCGGGACAGGCGACCGTGGCCGGCTACGACGTCGTACGGCAGCCGCGCCAGCTACGGCGGTTGATAGGGCTCACCGGGCAGTACGCCTCCGTCGACGAGAAGCTGCCCGGCTGGGAGAACCTGTACCTGATCGGACGGCTGCTCGACCTGCCCCGCAAGGAGGCACGTGCGCGCGCCGACGAGCTGCTGGAACGGTTCTCGCTGACCGAGGCGGCCAAGCGGCCCGCGAGCACCTACTCCGGCGGTATGCGGCGGCGGCTCGACCTGGCCGCCTCGATGATCGGGCGGCCCGCCGTGCTCTTCCTCGACGAGCCGACCACCGGGCTCGACCCCCGCACCCGCAACGAGGTGTGGGACGAGGTGAAGGCCATGGTCGGCGACGGCGTGACCGTGCTGCTGACCACGCAGTACATGGAGGAGGCGGAGCAGCTCGCCTCCGAGCTGACGGTCGTGGACCGGGGCAAGGTCGTCGCCGACGGGAGGATCGACGACCTCAA
The DNA here is from genome assembly GCF_040612515.1 of Streptomyces sp. NPDC006372. Taxonomy (NCBI): domain Bacteria; kingdom Bacillati; phylum Actinomycetota; class Actinomycetes; order Kitasatosporales; family Streptomycetaceae; genus Streptomyces; species Streptomyces sp. NPDC006372. The sequence continues at coordinate 111,534 of NZ_JBEXQJ010000001.1, forward strand.
GGCCAAGGTCGGCGGGCGGACGCTGCGGATCCGCCCGGCCGACGCCGTCCACCTCCGGCCGCTCGCCGGGTACCTGGACGGCCTCGGCATCACCGGGCTCGCGACCACCACGGTGGACGGCGCCACCGGCACCCTCCTCGTACCGATCCTCAGCGACGAGCAACTGACCGCCGTCGTGGGCGCCCTCACGGCCCACGGCATCACGCTCGCCTCCATCACCACCGAACTGCCCAGCCTCGACGAGGTGTTCCTGTCGCTCACCGGCCACCGTGCCAGTGCCCCGCAGGACACCGCGCCCGTCGACGACCGCGAGGAGGTCGCCGTATGAGCGCCGCCACCGCCACCACCACCGCCGCGACCGCCGGCGACGACGCCCGGATCACACTGCGCGGGCATCTGCGGCACACCGGCGCGCTCGTCCGCCGCAACCTGCTGTGGATCCGGCAGGACCCGGAGTCGATGGCCGACGCGCTGCTGATGCCGGTCATCTTCACCCTGCTGTTCGTCTTCGTGTTCGGCGGCTCGATCGGGCAGGCGCTGGGCGGCGGGCAGGACCAGTACGTGCAGTACGTGATCCCCGGCATGATCGCCATGATGAGCATGACGTTGTCCCAGGGCGTCGGCACCGGCTTCAGCCAGGACTTCAACTCCGGTGTCATGGACCGCTTCCGGTCCCTGCCGATCGGGCGCGGCTCGGTGCTGTTCGCGAAGATCTCGGTGGAGCTGCTGCGGATGCTGTTCGCGACCGCCGTGCTGATGCTCGTCGCCGTCGCGGTCGGGTTCGAGATCAACAACTGGCTCGGGCTGTTCGCCACCGTGGCCCTGTCCACGGCGTTCGCCTCGTCGATCATGTGGGTGTTCCTCACCCTGGGCGTGATCATGAAGAACGCGCAGTCCGTGCAGGCGATGGGCTTCCTGGTGCTGTTCCCGCTCCAGTTCGGCTCGTCGATCTTCGCGCCGACGACGTCGATGCCGGGCTGGCTGCAGGCGTTCACCGACTACAACCCGCTGTCGACGCTGGCGGACGCCGCGCGCGGTCTGATGGTGGGCGGGCCGGTCGCGCACGACCTCTGGGTGACGCTCGGCTGGTCGGTGGCGATCACGGCGGTGATGGCGCCCATCGCGATCCACAAGTTCCGGACCAAGAGCTGACCGGGCGGGCCGAGTTCGGTCAGAGCGGTCGGAGCAGGGCGGCGGCCTCCTCCAGGGAGAGGCCGCCGCCTTCCGTGTACGCGCTCTCGTACACCCGGCCGCCGAGCAGCACCCGGGCCTGCCGCTCCGCCTGCGCCCGGGCCTCGCGCTCCTGCAACCGGGCGATGTGGCCGGCCGGCAGCAGGGCGTCGAAGGCGCCCAGGCAGCGGACCGCGTCCTCGGCGCGTCGGCCGCCGTCGAGAGCGGCCAGGGCCCAGGCGCCGATGATCAGATACCCGGAACGCATATGGGGCGCGATGGCCTCGGACAGCGGGTCGGCGGCCCGCTCCAGCGCCTTGCGGATCCGGTCCAGGCACTCCTGGTACCGCCCCTCCCCGGCGTCCAGCCAGGCCTCCGCGCCCAGGATGAACGCGTCGAAGACGATGAAGTGGGCGATGCGGAAGTCCTGGCGCAGCCGCCGCAGTTGCTCCCGTGCCTCCGCGACGCGGCCGGTCATGCCGAGCCAGCCGGCGAGGAAGAGGCGGGCGGCGGGCATGGCCTCGCTGTGCGAGTCCTCGCGCTGTGCGATCACCTCGCGCAGCAGCCGCTCGCCGCGCTCGCCCTCACCCGCCTCCAGCAGCGCGCTGCCCAGCCGGGCGGTGAGAACGGCCGCCTGGGCGCGGGCGCCGATGCGTTCGGCGTGGGCGACGGCCGCCTCGTAGTCGGCGGCGGCCAGGGCGTGGTCGCCCTGGCGTTCAAGGGCTTCGGCGCGTGCGGAGAGGGCCTCGGCGGTGCCCCAGTCGTCGCCGAGGCGGCGGTAGATCTCCAGCGACTCGTCGGCGTCGCGGGCGGCGTCGCCCGCCCAGTCGGTGCGGTTGGCGAGGAAGTTGGCCCGCATCTGGAGGCCGGAGGCCAGCTCCCAGTCGAAGCCGGGGGTCTGCCGGCAGGTGTGGATGGCGGCGTCCATGATGACGCGCAGCCGGTCCATGTCGCCGGTCAGCATCACGGCGAAGAACCAGAGCAGGCCGGGGAGCCGGCAGTTCTGCGGCAGGCCGGGTTCGTAGGTCTGGGCGATGGTCCGCAGCTTCTCCTGCGCCCGGGGGTCCTGCCAGGCGTCCAGTTCGGTGTCCATGCAGGCGAGGTGGGCCAGGTGGACACCGCGCCGGGCCTCCCACAGGACCTCGCCGGTCATCGGGGGCGGGGCGTCGGTGCAGCGCTGCCACACCGGGGCGGCGGGACGGACGGGCCCGGCGAAGGGGTCGGGGCCGAGGGCCATGACCTCGCGGCACCAGTTGCGGGCCTCGATGCGCAGGTCGCGCATCTGCCAGTACCAGACGAGGGAGAGCGCCAGGCACAGCGCCTCCTGCTCGTCGCGCAGGGCGACGGCGTGGCGCAGGGCGGTGCGCAGGTTCTCGTACTCCCGCTCCAGCCGCTGCATGGCCACGAGCTGGCCGGAGCCGCGCAGCAACGGGTCGGTGACGCGGGCCAGTTCACGGAAGTAGGTCAGGTGGGCGCGCTCGGCCTCGGCGCGCTGCCCCGACTCGTCCAGCCGTTCGGCGGCGTACTCGGCGACGGTCTCCAGCAGCCGGTAGCGCATCTCGCCGTCGGGCGACTCGCCGGGCGGGGCGGCCACGACGAGGGAGCGGTCGACGAGGGAGCCGAGCGCCTCCAGGGCGGCCGGCCCGCACACGGCCTCGGCGGCGGGCAGGGCGCAGCCGCCCGCGAACACCGACAGCCGCCGCAGCACGTCCCGTTCGTCCTCGTCGAGCAGGTCCCAGGACCAGTCGACGACGGCCCTGAGGGTCTGCTGGCGGGGCAGGACGGTACGGCTGCCGGAGGTGAGGAGGCGGAAGCGGTCGTCGAGCCGGTCGGCGATCTGGCGGGGGGTGAGCATCCGCAGCCGGGCGGCGGCGAGTTCGATGGCCAGCGGCAGGCCGTCGAGGCGCCGGCAGATCTCGGCGCACGCCTCGAGGTCGTCCTCGACACGGAAGCCGGGCCGGGCCGCCGCGCCCCGGTCGGCGAGCAGCCGCAGCGCGACCGGTTCGGGCAGCGGCTCCACGGGCCGCAGCAACTCCCCGGGCACGCCGAGGGGTTCGCGGCTGGTGGCGAGGACGCTCAGGCCGGGGCAGCGCTCCAGGAGCTCCTCGGTGAGCCGGGCGGCGGCGTCGGCGACGTGCTCGCAGTTGTCGAGGATCAGCAGCATGCGGGGGCGGGAGCAGTGCTCGGCGAGCCGTTCCACGGGGTCGTCGAGCCGGTCGGCGACGGCGGCCCGGATGCCCTCGGCGCCGGCGCCGTACAGCACGGTCTCGCGGGCGCCGACGGCGGTGAGCACGGCCTCCGGTACGGCGGCGGGGTCGTCGACCGGGGCGAGTTCGGCGAGCCACACGCCACCCGGCATGGTGGGCCGCACGGCCTCGGCGGCCTCCTGCGACAGTCGGGTTTTTCCGGCGCCGCCGGGGCCCAGCAGGGTCACGAGCCGGGCGGAGGTGAGATCACCCCGGATGGTGTCGATGTCGGCCTCGCGGCCGATGAAGGAGGTGAGCCGCGCGCGGAGATTTCCGGCAGGCTGCGGGGGCTCGCTGCCGCGGGCGGGCAGCGGGCTGTCCCCGAGGCTCAGCAACTCCGCGTGCAGGGTGCGCAGTTCCGGGCCGGGGTCGGCGCCGAGCCGGTCGGCGAGCAGCCGCCGGACGTCTTCGTACGCATCCAGCGCCTCCGCCGTGCGGCCTGCGTCGCGCAGGGCGCGCAGCCGGAGGGTCTGGAGGGGTTCGTCCAGAGGGTGGCCGTCGCACAGGGCGGTCAGCTCCGGCAGTGACCGCTCGGCCTCGCCGAGGGCGAGTGCGGCGCTGTGGCGGGCGCGCTCCGCGTCCAGGCGACGAGTTTCCCAGCGGGCCGCCTCCGCGGTGCGGTCGGGGAGGTCGGTGAGGGCCGGTCCGCACCACAGGGCGAGGGCGTCGTCGAGGACCACGGCGGCCTTGGCGGGGTCGCCGTCGGCCAGGGCCCGCACGCCTTCGCCGGCCAGCCGCTCGAACCGGTGCAGATCGACGTCGTCGGGCGCGGCCGTGAGCCGGTACCCGCCCTCCGCGGAGGCGACCGCGTCCGCCCCGAGCACCCGCCGCAGCCGCCCGACCAGGGCCTGGAGCGCCCCCGGAGCGTCGGCGGGCGGATCGCCGTCCCACACCTCCTCGACCAGCAGTCCCACGGGCACGGTACGACCGGCCCGCAGGGCCAGCACGGTCAACAGCGCACGCAACCGCGCCCCGCCCACCGGTACGACCGTACCGTCGGTGCGGAGCGCCTGCGTGGTGCCGAGGATGCGGTAGCGCACGGGGTCATTGTCCCTGCTGGCTCGAGAGCGGGTCACGGTGTTCCACGGCGCGGCGGTCAGGCCGGTCGGCCGTGAAGCCAGCCATGAGGCCGGTCTGGTCGTCTGCGGCCAGGGCTGTGCGGCCGCGGGCGGCGGGATGGGGGTGAGTGGTCACCGGTGGTGGGCTTTGGTGCGGCCGTGTCGGCGCTTGGGGCGGGCGTCCGGTGGGGGCGTGGTCGTGCTCAGGGTTTCCAGCAGGGCCATGAGGGCCGCCTCCGGGAGGTCCTGCGTCTCGGCGCCGGGCTCGGGGTCCCGCTGGGGGATGCCCCGGGCCTCGCGGACGGCGTACGAGAGCCAGGAGTCGGTGCCCGGCACCTCCAGGGTCACCACCACCCCCGGCTTCCGCCACCGCCGCCCCTGCCCGTCGGCCCGCTCGGCGTCGGCGTCGGTGAACCACTTGGGACACCGCTCCACCGTCCGCAGCCGGCGCTGCCCCGCGACCGGCTCCCAGGAGCGCGACCCGGGCGCGGTCTCGGTGTAGGCCTGGGTCAGCACCTGCACGGCCCGCACCCGCCCCGCGACCTGGGGCCACCTCGCACCGTGCCGTTCGACGGACAGGATTCCGACCGACCGGATCCGGTCCCCCGGCATCGGCCGCCGGTCCTCGTCGTCGTCGGGGTCCCCGCCCAGGGCCACCGTGAGGCCGGTCTCCTCCCGTACGACCCGGACGCCGTCCACGTCCTCGACCGGTCCGGTGATCTTGGTGAGCTGGTCGTGCCAGCCGCCGCCGAACACCTCGCCCGCGTCCAGGAGCAGCAGCGGCCAGCTCACCTCGTCCCCCACCGAGAACGGCGTGCCGCAGCACTCCATCTGCCAGTCCGCGTAGAACACGTGCCAGAGCCCCATGCCCCCACCCTCTCCGGAACCGACCGCCCCGCGCGAGACGTTTTCCCCTTGCGCCCGGTACGGTCGGGCCGTCCATCGCGTGTTCGAGACTGCAGGGAGTCCGATGACCACCGCCACCAGCCGCCACAGTGAGCGGCGGATCAGTCCCGTCTTCCTCGGGATCCTGGCCGTGACGGCGGTCACGGGATGGGCGACCTGGACCGGGTTCGCGGAACAGCCCGGGGTCGCCGTGTTCCTCTTCGTGACGGCGGCGTGGGTCGTCTCGCTGTGCCTGCACGAGTACGCGCACGCCCGCACCGCCCTGCACAGCGGGGACATCTCGGTCGGCGCGAAGGGCTACCTCACGCTCAACCCGCTGAAGTACACGCACGCGCTGCTCAGCATCGTGCTCCCGGTGATCTTCGTGATCATGGGCGGGATCGGGCTGCCCGGCGGTGCGGTGTTCATCGAGCGGGGCCGGATCCAGGGGCGCTGGCGGCACAGTCTGATCTCCGCGGCGGGTCCGCTGACCAACGTGCTGTTCGCGGTCGTGTGCACGGCGCCGTTCTGGCTGGACGCGCTGGACGGCGTGCCGACGGACTTCCGGTTCGCGCTGGCGTTCCTCGCCCTGCTCCAGGTGACGGCCGCGCTGCTGAACTTCCTGCCGGTGCCGGGCCTGGACGGCTACGGCGTGATCGAGCCCTGGCTGTCGTACAACATCCGGCGCCAGGTGGAGCCCTTCGCGCCGTTCGGCCTGCTGTTCGTGTTCGCGCTGCTGTGGCTGCCGGCGGTGAACGGCGTGTTCTTCGACGTGATCGACTCGATCCTGAAGTCCCTCGGGATCAGCGACTTCGAGACCTACTGCGGGCAGGAGCTGTACCGCTTCTGGCAGGGCTCGAACGAGTTCTGCTCGGCCGCTCCTTGAGGGGTCAGCCCGTGACGGACTTCCGCGCCTTGGCGCGCTTCACGTAGTACCAGGTCATGTTGGACGACAGACCGGCGAGCAGCACCCAGACGATCCCCAGCCAGCTGCCCTGCACAAAGGAGACCACGGCCGCGGACACGGACAGAACGCAGACGATCAGGGCATAAACGGCGAGGCGGGGCATTTCGGTCGACTCCTGTCGGGGGACACTGCTACGGCCACCAGTGTCCCCCATGCACCTCACCGGCTCACACGTCGGTGACGCGCAGCCCCGCGTGCGCCTTGTACCGGCGGTTCACGGAGATCAGGTTCGCCACCAGCGACTCCACCTGGTGGGCGTTGCGCAGCCGCCCGGCGAAGATTCCGCGCATGCCGGGGATGCGGCCGGCCAGCGCCTGGACGATCTCGACGTCGGCCCGTACCTCGCCGAGGACCATCACGTCGGTGTCGATCTCGTCGATCTCCGGGTCCTGGAGCAGCACGGCCGACAGGTGGTGGAAGGCGGCCGTCACCCGGGAGTCCGGCAGCAGGGCGGCGGCCTGCTCGGCGGCGCTGCCCTCCTCCGGCTTCAGCGCGTAGGCGCCCTTCTTGTCGAAGCCGAGCGGGTTGACGCAGTCCACGACGAGCTTGCCCGCCAGTTCCTCGCGCAGGGACTCCAGGGTCTTGCCGTGGCCGTCCCACGGTACGGCGACGATCACGATGTCGCTGCGGCGCGCGGTCTCGGCGTTGTCGGCGCCCTCGACGCCGTGTCCGAGTTCCTCGGCGGCGGCCCGGGCCCGCTCGGCCGCCCGCGAGCCGATGATCACCTTCTGGCCGGCCCGGGCGAGCCGGTAGGCGAGGCCCTTGCCCTGCGGCCCGGTCCCGCCGAGCACCCCGACGACGAGTCCGGAGACGTCGGGCAGGTCCCAGGGGTCCTTGGCGGGGGCCTTCTGGGCGTTGTCGGTGGCAGCACTGTCGGTAGAGGTCATGGCCCTGACTCTACGTCCGACGTGCTCACCGGCGGTTCCGCCGGCCGTTCGACGGGGGTACAGGTGACCGGTGCGCCTGCCCTGGCCGGGCGAACGCGTGCCGAAGTGCACGTCGGCCGCGACCGGTCGGTGCAGGATGCGGGGGCATGGATGCGGTACGGGTGGCGCTGTTGCGGGAAGTGCTCGCCGGGACTCAGTGGCTGGGGGCGACGCGGCGGTTCGCCGGGGCGCTGCGGGGGTCGGTGGTGTCGCACGGGGGCGGGTTGCTGCTCGTCGGCACACCGGAGTTCGAGCCGTGGCACCTGGCGGCGCACCTGGTCGACGAGGCCGCGTGGTCGGGCACGCCGGAGCTGGCCCCGACGTTGGTGCGGCATGACGCGCGCCCGTCGGATCCGGCGCACCTGGCGGTCGGTCTCGGGCGGCTGGAGGCGGCCCGGCGGGGTGAGACGCTGCTGGTGGTGTCCCCCGAGGAGCCTGCCTCACCCCTCCTCGAACGGGTTTCCGACGCCCGGCGGGCCGGAGCGACGGTGCTGTCCCTCGGCCCCGTGGAGGGCGAGCTGCCGGCGATGGCCCACGAGTGCCTGGCCGTCCCGGACGGCTCGGAGCTGGACTTGGACACGGTCCAGCACCTGGTCAGCGCGGCGGCCGGGGAGAACGCCCTGCCGACCCCTCGCGGCCGCCGCCGTTTCCGGGACCGGGTGTCGAGACTGGCGGAACATCTGACGGCCCCGCCGCCCGCACGCTGGTAGGGCCGGTTCGGCCGGAGGTGCGGCTGCGTGCCCGGCACGCAGCCGCTTGAATGTGCCTACTCGTCGTTCCGGCCGCCCGCGGGGGCGTCGTGCCACTTGGGGTCGTTCTCCCACTGGACGTTGCGGTCGCGGGCGGTCTCCATCGCGTGTTCGGCCTCGGTGCGGCTCGCGTACGGGCCGAAGCGGTCCTTGTTGGGGCATTCCGGCCCCTCTTCGACCTTCTTGTGCTCCAGGCAGTAGTACCACTCGCCCGGCTTGCCGACCGTCCGCTTCTTGAACAGGGCCATGACCAGCTCCTCTCGCCATCGACATGTTCCCCCATGGGCGCTGGTTAGACTCGCTGGCATGTCTGGCCAGTCGCTGCTCGTACCGGGGGAGCTGTCCCCCACCCGTTCCGTGCCCGGAAACATCCGTCGTCCCGAGTACGTCGGCAAGCCCGCGCCGACGCCGTACACCGGTCCGGAGGTGCAGACGCCCGAGACGATCGAGGCGATGCGCGTCGCCGGCCGGATCGCCGCCCGGGCGATGGCGGAGGCCGCGAAGCTGATCGCCCCCGGGGTGACCACGGACGAGTTGGACAAGGTGGCGCACGACTACATGTGCGACCACGGCGCCTACCCCTCGACGCTCGGCTACCGGGGCTTCCCGAAGTCGCTGTGCACGTCGGTCAACGAGGTCATCTGCCACGGCATCCCGGACTCGACGGTCCTGCGCGACGGCGACATCGTCAATCTCGACGTGACGGCGTACATCGGCGGTGTGCACGGCGACAACAACGCCACCTACCTCGTGGGTGAGGTCGACGAGGAGTCGCGGCTGCTGGTGGAGCGGACCCGGGAGTCCCTCGACCGGGCGATCAAGGCGGTCAAGCCGGGCCGGCAGATCAACATCATCGGGCGGGTCATCGAGTCGTACGCCAAGCGCTTCGGCTACGGCGTGGTGCGGGACTTCACGGGCCACGGCATCAACTCGTCGTTCCACTCGGGCCTGATCATCCCGCACTACGACAGCCCGCACGCCACGACCGTCATCCAGCCCGGCATGACGTTCACGATCGAGCCGATGCTGACGCTCGGGACGCACGAGTACGACATGTGGGACGACGGCTGGACGGTCGTGACGAAGGACCGCAAGCGCACGGCGCAGTTCGAGCACACCCTGGTCGTGACGGACACGGGCGCGGAGATCCTCACATTGCCGTAGCCCCCCGCTCACGCCCCCGACGGCCCGCTCTCTCCCGAGGGCGGGCTTTCGCATGCCCTCGGCGCGTCATCGGTGTAGCGTTTTTACCGACACGACGTCGGGAAAGCAGGTCTCATGGAATCCTTCTCGACCCTCATCCGCACCGCTTCCCGGGAGCAGCACGAGGAGGTCAGGGGCTCGACGTTCATCAGCGACCTGCTGGGACACAGGCTGGGGGTCGACGCGTTCGCGCGCTACACGGAGCAGTTGTGGTTCGTGTACGGGGCGCTGGAGTCCGGTACGGAGCGCCTGGCAGCGGACCCGGTGGCCGGCTCCTTCGTCCGCCCGGAGCTGTTCCGCATGGCCTCGCTGGAGCAGGACCTGGAGTATCTGCGTGGCCCGGACTGGCGGTCGGGCATCAGCGCGCTGCCCGCCACGCGGGAGTACGCGCGCCGGGTCACGGAGTGCGCCCGCTCCTGGCCGGTCGGCTATGTCGCACACCACTACACCCGCTACCTCGGCGACCTCTCCGGCGGGCAGATCATCCGCGACACGGCGGAGAAGACGTGGGGTTTCCCGAGGAAGGGCGACGGGGTGCGCTTCTACGTCTTCGAGGAGATCCCCAACCCGGCCGCCTTCAAGCGGAGTTACTTCGAGCTGCTGGACGCGCTGCCCGGGGACGAGCTGGAGCGGCAGCGGGTCGTGGCCGAGTGCAAGCGGGCGTACGCGCTGAACAACGCGGTGTTCGAGGCGCTGGGTGAGGAGTTCCCGCTGTCGGCCTGAGCGGCCCCGGGGCCCCGCGGCCGGTCAGCGTTCGAGGCGGACCCGGCCGCCGACCTCGGTCCATCCGCCCGGCTGCGGCGCCGTCAGGATCTGGGAGCCCGCACCCTGGGTGATGTTGAGGGCGCGGCCCAGCCGGTCGGTGAGCAGCAGGGCCGCCGCTCCGGTCGCCTCGTCCTCGTCGATCCCGTCGCCCCGTCCGGGGAAGGCCCGGGCTCGCACCCGTCCGGCGGACTCGTCCTCCCACGCCCAGGCGTACACCCACTCCCCCGGCGGCGGCACGGCCAGGGCATCGACCTCGGCGGCGCTGCCGTACTGCCGCAGGGTCCGCTCCGGCGCCCACTCCGCCCGGGCCTCGATCCAGCAGAACTCCCCGTCCTGCCGGGCCCCGACCACCCCGGCGGGCGTGAGAAGTTCGGGCACGTCGAGCAGCCACGCCGTGCCGACGCAGGGGTGCCCGGCGAAGGGCAGCCGCAGGGTCGGCGTGTAGATGTCGATCGCGCCCCGCTCGGGGTCGTCGACGAACACGGTCTCGCTGAACCCGGCCTTCGCGGCGAACGCCTGCCGCTCCCCCTGCGCGGGCAGCACCGAACCCTCGCGCACGACCCCGAGCTCGTTGCCGTATCCGCCGCTCGGCCCGCAGAAGACGCGGAGCACGTCGTAGTCAGTCACAGGGGCATTCAAACATCGGGCGGGCGGCCGGGGTGCCGCCCGCGCCCCGGCCCGGCCCGGCCCTCACCCGCCCCTGCGTGGCGCAACGGTGGCCGAAACACGTGCATGCGCGTCCTCCGGACGGCAAGGGCGCACGCCGGTGGCGTGGTTGTGGTGGTGGCGCACGATCCGGGACCCGCTGCGGCCTACGCGCTCCGGGCAGCGCTCCTGTGCGCCGGTCATGCCGTGGCCGACGACCCGCACGCCGCCCCTTCGACGTGATCTTTGACCCTCCCTTGACCCTTTCATGAGGTCATTTTTTAGCCACTTAGGTAATCCTTATGTAGCTTAGGTGAGCCTCACCTTCCCGTCTCTGGAGCCTGCATGCGACCCGCCAGACCCGTTTCCGTCGTGCTCACCGCCGCCGCGGCTCTGACCGCCCTCACCGGCTGCACCGAGAAGAGCGACGCCAAGGACGGCGACCACGTCGTCAACGTGACGGCGACCGACGACAAGTGCGAGGTGTCGAGGAAGGAGTTCCCGGCCGGGCATGTCGAGCTGGCCGTGGAGAACAAGGGTTCCAAGGTCACCGAGGTCTACGTCCTCTTCCCCGACGACCGCGTGGTCGCCGAGCGGGAGAACATAGGCCCCGGCACCAAGCAGCGGGTCACCGCGGAAGTGAAGGCCGGCGACTACCAGATCGCCTGCAAGCCCGGTATGAAGGGCGACGGCATCCGCCAGAGGGTCAAGGCCACCGGCGGCAAGGCCGTCCAGCGCGACCCGCGCCTGGACAAGGCCGTGGCGGCCTACCGCGCCTACGCCCAGGCGCAGGCCGACGAGACCCTGCCCAAGGCCGAGGCCTTCGCGCGGGCCGTCAAGGACGGCGACGTCGAGGCCGCGAAGAAGGCCTACGCCCCCTCCCGGATCGGCTGGGAGCGCACCGAGCCGGTCGCCGAGTCGTTCGGCGACATCGACCCGAAGGTGGACGTCCGCGAGGACGGCCTGGAGGACGGCCAGGACCCGGCCAAGGACTGGACCGGCTGGCACCGGCTGGAGAAGTCCCTCTGGCAGGACAAGAAGATCGGCGACCGCGAGAAGGAACTCGCCGACCGGTTGATCACCGACCTGAAGGACTGGCAGAAGCGGGTCGGCACGGCCGAGATCACCCCCACCTCCATGGCCAACGGCGCCAAGGAACTCCTCGACGAGGTCGCCACCGGCAAGGTCACCGGCGAGGAGGAGCGCTACTCGCACACCGACCTGGTCGACTTCAAGGCCAACGTCGAGGGCGCGCAGAAGTCGTACGCGCTGCTGAAGCCGGTCGCGCAGGAGAACGACAAGGCGCTCACCACCGAACTCGACAAGCAGTTCGCCGCCTTGGACGGACTCCTCGACAAGTACCGCCCGAACAAGACGTCGTACGACTTCACCTCGTACGACAAGGTCGGCAAGGCCGACCGCAAGGAGCTCTCGGACGCGGTCAACGCGCTGGCGGAGCCGCTGTCGAAGCTCGCCGCAGCCGTCGTGAAGTAAGGGGGACGCGACCATGACGGACAACGACACGCCCTCCCCCTCCCGGCGTTCGCTGCTCGGCTGGGGCGGCGCGGGACTGGCCCTCGGCGCCGCGGCGGCGGGTGGAGCGGTGGCGATGGCCCGCCCCGGCGAGGAGCCCACGCCGGACGCGGGAACCGCCGTGCCCTTCCACGGCCCGCACCAGGCGGGGATCGCGACACCGGTCCAGGACCGGCTGCACTTCGCCTCGTTCGACGTGACGACGGACGACCGGGCGGAGTTCGTCCAGCTGCTGAAGGACTGGACGCAGGCCGCCCGCCGGATGACGGCCGGGCACGCGGTGGGCGAGGGCGCCTACGGCGGTCTGCCCGAGGCACCCCCGGACGACACCGGCGAGGCGCTGGGCCTCAAACCCTCCCGGCTGACCCTCACGATCGGCTTCGGCCCGTCCCTGTTCGGCAAGTTCGGCCTCGCGGACCGGCGCCCCGACGCGCTGGTCGACCTGCCGAAGTTCGCCGGTGACGCCCTGGACAAGGCGCGCAGCGACGGTGACCTGTGCGTCCAGGCGTGCGCGGACGACCCGCAGGTCGCCGTGCACGCCATCCGCAACCTGGCCCGCATCGGCTTCGGCAAGGTCGTCATCCGCTGGTCCCAGCTGGGCTTCGGGAAGACGTCGTCGACGACGCCCGAGGCGCAGACGCCTCGCAATCTCATGGGCTTCAAGGACGGCACCCGCAACATCGCGGGCACGGAGACGGACCGGCTGAAGAAGTTCGTCTGGGCGTCGGAGAAGGACGGCCCGTCGTGGATGGCGGGCGGCTCCTACCTGGTCGCCCGCCGTATCCGCATGCACATCGAGACGTGGGACCGCACCTCGCTCCAGGAGCAGGAGGACATCTTCGGCCGCGACAAGGGCGAGGGCGCGCCGGTCGGCAAGGCGAAGGAGCGCGACGAGCCGTTCCTGAAGGCGATGAAGCCCGACGCGCACGTCCGGCTCGCGCACCCCGACGCCAACCACGGCGCGACGATCCTGCGCCGCGGCTACTCCTTCACCGACGGCACGGACGGCCTTGGCCGCCTGGACGCCGGCCTGTTCTTCCTGGCCTACCAGCGGGACGTCCGCGAGGGCTTCATCCCGATCCAGCGCAACCTGGCCACGGACGCGCTCAACGAGTACATCCAGCACGTGGGTTCGGCACTGTTCGCGATCCCGCCGGGCGTTCGCGACAAGGACGACTGGTGGGGCCGGACGCTGTTCTCCGGGGAGGCGTAGACCGCATGTTCTCCAACTATCTGATCGGCCTGCGTGAGGGCCTGGAGGCGAGCCTCGTCGTCTGCATCCTCATCGCGTACCTGGTCAAGACGGACCGCAGGGACGCCCTGAAGCCGATCTGGATCGGCATCGGCATCGCGGTGGCCCTCGCCCTCGGCTTCGGCTGCGCGCTGGAGTTCGGCTCCCAGGAGCTGACGTTCCAGGCCCAGGAGGCGCTCGGCGGGTCGCTGTCGATCCTCGCGGTCTGTCTGGTGACGTGGATGGTGTTCTGGATGCGGCGCACGGCCCGGCACCTCAAGTCGGAGCTGCACGGCAGGCTGGACGCGGCGCTGGCGATGGGCACCGGGGCGCTGGTCGCGACGGCGTTCCTGGCAGTCGGGCGGGAGGGCCTGGAGACGGCGCTGTTCGTGTGGGCGTCGGTCCACGCGGCGAGCGACGGCACCCCACGGCCTCTGGTCGGCGTCGCCCTGGGCCTGCTGACGGCGATCCTGCTGGGCTGGCTGTTCTACCGGGGCGCCCTGCGCATCAACCTGGCCAAGTTCTTCACCTGGACCGGCGGCATGCTCGTGGTCGTGGCCGCGGGCGTACTGGCCTACGGCTTCCACGACCTGCAGGAGGCCGACTTCCTGCCCGGCCTCACCGACAGGGCCTTCGACATCTCCGGCACGATCCCGCCGGACAGCTGGTACGGCACGCTCCTGAAGGGCGTCTTCAACTTCCAGCCCGACCCGACGGTCCTCCAGGTCACGGTGTGGCTGCTGTACCTGATCCCGACCCTCGCACTGTTCCTGGCGCCTTCGGGCACCGCACGACGCCAGGGCACGACGGCACCGGTGCGCGACAAGGTGTGACGGGTGCGCGCCCCCGCGGCGCGCGCCCCGGGCGACATGGCTCATATACGCAGCACCCATCGTTCGTTATAGTGAACGAATAGTTGGTTCATTTTCCTAGTGAGGGTGTCATGCAGGTCCCCGCCTACCAAGCGGACACGTACGAAGAGCAGGCCCGGACCCGGATCGCCGCCACAGGCGAGCACGACGGCACACCATGGGTGGCGGTCGAGCACTGTCTGTTCCACCCCCAGGGCGGGGGACAGCCCGCCGACCGTGGCTGGGTGGACGGCCACGAGATCACTCCCGTACGCGACCACGACTCCGGGATGGTCGTGGCCATGGCTTCGGGCGAGGCCGCACTGCCGGTCTTCTCCATGGGGCAGCCGGTCGAGGTCCGGATCGACCTTCCGACGCGCCTCGCGCACGCCGCCCTGCACACGGCAGGCCATCTGATCGAGGCGGCCGGACGGGCACAGGGCTGGGTACTGGCCGCCAACATCCACTTCCCCGGCCAGGCCCGGATCGAGTTCACCGCGCCGCGGCCCGACGCCCGCCTGGACACGGCGGAGGGCCGGGAGGAGGCCACAGAGGCCCTGCGGACGCAGGTCGCCGCGGCCATCGCCCAGGACCTGCCGGTGACCTGGGAGAACGACGCCGAGGGGCGCCGCATCGTACATCTGGCCGATCTGCACTCGGCGCCGTGCGGGGGAACCCATGTGCGCAGCCTCGGTGACCTCGCCGACGTCGTACTGCCCACGTTGAAGATCAAGAAGGGCCGGATCCGCGTCTCCTACAGCGCCTCCCACCGGGAGCGGTCATGACGCCGCCGGGGGAACGCCGGCCCGCCAGCAGCACCGCGATCGCGGTCGGAGCCCAGATCCGCCGGCGCCGTGAGCAGCGCGGCATGAGCAGTGCCGAGCTGGCCCGCCGGGCGGGCCTGAGCAAGGCCACGCTCTCGCAGCTGGAGGCCGGGCGGGGAAACCCGACCATCGAGACGCTCGACGCGCTCGCGATCGCCCTGCGCATCCCGCTGACCGACCTGCTCGCCCGCGACACCGACCCGGGACCGGTCTTCGTGCCCGGCACCGACCTGGCCGACGGCGAAGTGGGCCGCGAACTGCTGCGCCGCATCAGCAGCGGCAACAGCCTGGAGATCTGGCGCCTGCGCATGCCTCCCGGCACGCACCTGGACGGCGTGCCGCACGCCACCGGCACCATCGAGCACCTGCTCGTCTCCTCCGGCCGGCTCACCGCCGGGCCCACCGACACCCCCACGGACCTGCACCCCGGCGACCTGCTCGCCTTCGCCGGGGACACCCCGCACCTCTACCGCACCGGACCCGAGGCGGCCGACGTCACCGTCGTCATCGCCTCCCCCATCGTCAGCTGAAAGACACGCCCATGAGCGACACCGCCCCCGCCGCACCCCAGCCGATATTCACCAGCGACAACACCGCCGGCGCCTGCGAGGAGATCGTCCGGGCCGTCAGCGCCGCGGCCGCGGGACAGGACCTGCCCTACGGCGCCGACCGTTCCACGGACGGCGTTCGGGCCCGCTTCGCCGAGGTCTTCGAGTGCGACGTCGACGTCCTGCCCGTGTCCACCGGGTCCGCCGCCAACGCGCTGAGTCTGGCCGCTCTCACCCCGCCCTGGGGCAGCGTGCTGTGTCACCGCGACAGCCACATCAACACCGACGAGTGCGGCGCCCCGGAGTTCTTCACCGGCGGAGCCAAGCTCGTCGGTCTGCCCGGCGACGACGCCAAGATCGACGCGGATCAGCTGCGCGCGGCCGCCGGCCGCAAGGCCGGGGACGTGCACAGCGTGCAGCCGTCGGTGGTCAGCATCACTCAGGCGACCGAGACCGGCGCCCTCTACACCCTCGACGAGATCCGGAGTCTGGGCCTTGTCGCCCAAGACGCGGGCCTGCGCGTCCACATGGACGGGGCCCGCTTCGCCAACGCGGTCGCCGCGCTCGGCTGCACGCCCGCCGAGCTGACCTGGCGGGCCGGCGTCGACGTCCTGTCCTTCGGGGCGACCAAGAACGGCACCATGACCGCCGACGCCGTCGTCGTCTTCGACCGCACGCTCACCCCGGAACTGTCCTTCCGGGCCAAGCGCTCAGGCCAGCTCACCTCCAAGATGCGCTTCCAGTCCGCCCAGCTCGACGCCTACCTCACCGACGGCCTGTGGCTGCGCAACGCCGCCCACGCCAACGCGATGGCCGCCCGGCTGGGTGACGGGCTCAAGGCCCTGCCCGGCGCCGAGCTGCTGCACGCCGTCGAGGCCAACATCCTCTTCTGCCGCCTCCCCCAGCCGGTCGTCGACCGGCTCCTGGCCGAGGGGTTCGCCTTCTACCACGATCGCTGGGGGCCGGGCGTCTGCCGCTTCGTCACCTCCTTCTCCACCACCGAGCACGACGTCGACGCTTTCCTCACAGCGGTACGCCGCCTCACCACCTGACCCCGACCCGGGCCGCACCCTCACCAACTACCCACCCCCGCCCGGCCGCCGGAGGCACCCGGTAGGGTTCGCCTCCGGAAAGGGGAAGGTGAAGGAAGCCGATGAGCTGGGATCGCGACCCTCGAACGCTCCGCAGGCCCGCCCGGAGTGCACTCATAGCCGCCTCGATGACCGCTATGTCATTGACGGCCAGTGGCTGCGTCGTCGTGCACGGCGAACGGGAGATCCTCCCGTCCACCACCCGCGCCGAAGCCGCCAAGGCCCTCCAGGAGTTCACGACCGCGTACAACGAGGCCGACAAGGCCTACGACGGTTCCCTGGACGCCGACCACACCACCGGCGCCCTCGCCGACATCGACTCGGCACGCCTGAAGGCCGGGAAGGCCAACAACCCGGACGGCAACCCGAACCACACGCCCCTGAAGCTGACGGACCCGAAGTTCACGATCCCCAAGAAGGCCGGCTGGCCCCGCTGGTTCCTCGTGGACGCGGCCGGCAACAAGGGCGGCACCGCCCGCTGGCTGCTCGTGTTCACCCGCAGCAGCCTGGACGACCCCTTCCAGGTCGCGTACCTGACCCTCGTCGCCCCCGGCAAGGTCCCGGAGTTCAAGAAGGACGCGGACGGCTGGGCCGAGTCGGTCCCCGCGAACGAGACCGCCCTCGCCGCCGGCCCCAAGACGCTGAGCCAGGACTACGCGACGTACCTGAAGAGCGGTGGGGACACCTTCGCGGACGGCTCCCACACCAGCCAGTGGCGTGCCCTGCGCGCGAAGAACGCCAAGAAGCCGGGCATGGCCACCCAGTACATCGACGAGCCGCTGACGAACGGCGACTACGCACCGCTGGCGCTGCGCACGACGGACGGCGGAGCCCTGGTGTTCTTCACCACGCGGCACTACGAGAAGCAGACCGCCTACGCCGGCACGTCGGTCCCCGCCCCCAACAAGGACGTGCTCGCGCTCACGACCGGCGAGATCAAGCAGTCCCTCACGATGGAGTTCGTCTCCAACGAGGTGGCACTGGACCCGCCGAAGGGCGGCGGCGGGCAGGTGACGATCCTGGGCCGGATCCAGGGAATGACGTCGGCGGAAGGCTCGTAGCGGCCGGGGCAGGCCGCCCGGCTCAGTGCCGCAGGGGCCAGGCCGTGCCCGTGTGGTCGGGTTCCTCGCCGGCGTACCGGGCGCAGGCCTCCGTCAGGGTCTCCAGCAGGCTCAGCGGATCCGGCAGCGGATGCTCCGGCCCCCGTACCCAGTGCACCGTCTGGTCCTCACCGGGCAGCCGGGCCGGGGGCACCAGGACGTAGGAGCCGCGGCAGTGCCACCGCAGCCCCGGGTGCTCGTCCATCGTCTCGGGGTGGCAGTCCAGTTCGCACGGCCACCACTCGTCCTCGTCCTCGGGCGTACCGCGGGTGAGGGTGAAGAAAAGCATGCGGCCGTCGTCGCTCTCGGCGACCGGCCCGACCTCGACACCGTCGGCGAGCAGCCGCTCCAAAGCACCGCGACCGGCATTCAGGGGCACGTCGAGGACGTCGTGCACCATGCCGGTCGCGGTGATGAAGTTGGCCTGCGGCTGATGGCGGGCCCAGCGCTCGATCTGGGCGCGGTCGGTGGTGGACTGCGTCTGCCAGGCGAAGGACACCGGATGCCGGGCGGGGGTGGGACAGCCGACCCGGTCGCAGGAGCAGCGGTAACCGGCCGGGTGCGCGGCGGGCGCGAGGGGCAGTCCCGCGCCGGCGGCGGAGAGCAGCAGGGCCTCACGGTCGCCGTCCCCGGCGGTCTCCTTCGGCCGGCGTCCGGCGCGCAGCCACTGGGTGAGTTTGCCCTGCAGGCCGGTCCGGCCGCCGAACTCCGCGCTCATCTATCCCCTCGCCTCGCCGTCGTGCCGAACAGCATGCCCTATGGTCGCATCTTCCCGCGCACCGGGGGGCCAGTGCCCACATCCGGGGCAGGAAGGACGAGACATGTGCCAGCGGGGCGAGGCATATGCCGCCGGGGCGAGGTGTGCTCTGTACCCGGATGGGGTGTCATTGCCTGCTTTGATATGACATGGCGTCCTACCGTTGTCGGCATGCTCACAAGGATCGCGCTGACGGGGCTGGCCTCCGCGGCTTCCCTGGTCTCGCTGACCTTCACCGGACCGGCCAGTGGCGCGCTGGCGCCGCTGGAGTGGGGCGCCGGCCCGCTGACGGTGGCGGCGCTCCCCCGGATCACGTACGTCGCCCACCGCGGCGGCGCCCGCGAGGTCCCTGAGAACAGCATGTCGGGGCTGATGGCCGCCTACGAGCGCGGTACGGCTCAGGTACTGGACTTCGACACCCGGCTGCTGCGTGACGGCACGCCCGTGGTGTTCCACGACGAGACCCTGAACCGCACCACCTACCTCGGCGGCGAGGTGCGCCGCCTGGACGCCCGGGAGTGGCAGGGCGTGCGGCTGCGCCCGAAGGACGCGCTGCCCGGCAGCTGGCGGTCGGAACGGCCGCCGACGGTCGCCGAGGTGCTGGATCGATTCGGCGGCCGGATCGTGCTGATGCTGGAGGCGAAGGACCCGCGCAGCCTGGACCGGCTGGCCGGGCTGATCCGGGCCCGGGGCCTGACCCGCTCCGTCTTCGTGAACTCCAACGACCCCGAGGTGGCCCGGCGGGTCCACCGGATGGGCCTGCTCTCGCAGTTGTGGCGCTCGGCGGAGCAGCTGCGCACGGACCGCCCGGAGCGCTGGCGGTCGTACGTGGACCTGCTGGACGTGGACCACCGGGCGCGCGACGCGGACATGGTGCGGGCGGTGCGGTCGGGGATCCGGCGGGTGTGGGCGCACACCGTGGTGACGGACGCCCAGCGCGACCGGGTGCTGGCGCTGGGCTGCGACGGGGTCATCACGGACGCGCCGGGGCGGCTGGCGCGGGCCGCCCAGCGGGGTGCTCAGCAGGGCGCTCAGCGGGGCGCGAGGCCCTGAAGGGCGTAGTCGACGAGGGTGTCGGTGTACTCGTAGGAGATCGGGCCCGTGTGCTGGAGCCAGCGCTGGGCGAGGGGGGAGATGAAGAACTCCAGGGCGATACGGGGGTCGATCTCGGGCCGCACCTGGCCGGCGTCCTGCGCGGCGCGCAGCCTGCCGATGTAGAGGTCGAGCGAGGGCTGCATCAGCTTGGCCACGAGCTCCCGCCCCAGCTGCTCGTTGACGACGCCCTCGGCGGCCAGCGCGCGGGACGGCGCCTCGAAGCGCGGGTCGCGCAGCTGGTCGACGGTGGCGCGCAGCACGCCCTTGACGTCGGCGGCGACGTCTCCGGTGTCGGGGAAGGCGTACGGCACCGGCCCCGCTTCCTCCATGGACTGTTCGCCCAGGTCGAGGAAGGCCTCCATCAGCACGTCCGCTTTCGACGACCACCAGCGGTAGATCGTCTGCTTCCCGACGCCGGCGCGGGCGGCGATGCCCTCGACGGTGGTCTTCGGGTAGCCGACCTCCACGACGAGGGCGAGGGCGGCGTCGTAGATGGCGCGGCGGGACTTCTCACTGCGCCGGGCGGAGTCGGGGGCGGGCTTGCCGGACCGGGCGGGCTTCTGGACTGCCATGGCTCGAACTTATCAGGTTGACAAGACGGCGCGTCTCGCCGACAGTGGAGTCGTCCACGAGACGAACCGTATCGTCGCGAATGCATCCAGGAAAAGGAGCCCGAGATGACCCGAGGCGGAGCCGGAAACATGCTGGGCGTCGGCGGATCGCGCCGGAACCTCGGCCGTGAGGAACTGCGCGGCGGCGGCCGCGGCGGCCGGATCGGCGGCGGACTCGATCCGCAGGCCCAGAAGCGCGAGCTGCTGCGCAAGCTCCAGGAGGAACGACAGCAACAGCAGGAGCGTCAGGAGGGCCGTACGACCGACCGGTCCTCATGAGCCTCCCCCGCACGGGGGAGACCGTCCCCTCGTGCGCGGGATCCTCCCGGGACGTCCGGCGGATGTACTGAAGCGGTCGCGACCTTGCGGCCAGGACAGACGCCCCACGGACATCCCGGGAGGACTCATCATGCGCGTGTGGACGAGACGACGGCTGCTCACCTCGGCGGCGACGGCCGCCTCGGCGGCGGGTCTCGCCGCGACGACGGCCCTGCCCGCGCGGGCGGCGGCCGGTGACGCCCCGTCCGAGACAACCGACATCGCGGACACCTTGCGAGCCCTGCCCGGACTGCGGCTGATCGAGGAGCGGCAGGATGCCGAACCGGGGTACCGGCACTTCGTGCTGGGCCTGCGCCAGCCGGTCGACCACACCGACCCCGCGGCCGGCACCTTCGAGCAGCGCCTCACCCTGCTCCACACCGCCACCGACCGCCCCACGGTGCTGCTCTCGACGGGCTACCACGCGGTCCTCACCCCACGGCGGACGGAACCGGCGGTCCTGCTCGGCGCCAACCAACTCCAGGTGGAGCACCGCTACTTCGGAGAATCACGCCCCGCGGAGACCGGCTACGCCCATCTCACGATCCGCCAGGCCGCCGACGACCACCACCGCGTCGTCCGCCTCTTCCGCAGGCTCTACCGCGGCGCGTGGATCTCCACGGGCAGCAGCAAGGGCGGCATGGTGAGCGTCTACCACCGCCGCTTCCACCCCCACGACGTGGACGGCACGGTGGCCTACTCGGCCCCCAACAACGTCGACGACCGCGAGAACTCCGCCTACCTCCGTTCCCTGGAGTCGGTCGGCACCGCCGCGGACCGCGAGGCGGTCAAGGCCGCCCAGAGGCAGATGCTGCTGAAGCGGTCCGAGATGGTCGCCCGCTACGAGGCCTGGGCGGCGGCGAACAACGACACCTTCCGCATCATCGGCAGCGCCGACCAGGCGTTCGAGATCGCCGTGCTGCGGGTGCTGTTCATGTTCTGGCAGCGGGCCGACGCGTCCGACACCGCCGCGATCCCCGGCCCGCAGGCCACGACCGACGAGCTGTACACGTGGCTGGACAACTGGGCGGGGCTGTCCCTGTACGCCGACACCGCGGCCCGCCGCTACGTCCCGTACTGGTACCAGATCGGCACCCAGCTGGGGTACGGCGACGTCCCCACCGGCCATCTGAAGGACCTGCTGCGCCACTCCGGCGGCATCGAGGCGCGCAACTTCGTCCCCCGGGACATTCCCATGGTCTTCGACCGGGACGCCATGCCGGACATCGACCGCTGGGTCCGCCGGCACGGCAGCCGGCTGCTGTTCGTCAACGGGAGTCAGGACCCGTCCGTGGCCGAGTACTTCCACCCCGGCGGCCGCGACTCACGGATCCTGTGGGTGCCGGGCGGCAATCACAGCGTCGACATCGCGAACCTGTCCCCCGCCGACCGGGCGTCCGCGGAGGCCGCGTTGCACCGCTGGGCCGGTCAGGAGGTGCCTGACCCGAGCTCCTGATCAGGGGGCCGGGGGCCAGGCGTCGCCCCAGTCCGCGTCCCGTGCCGCCTTGTAGAGGTCGCCGTGGCGTTTGGTGACGGTGCTGCGGCGCAGGGACGGCTCCGTCTCGCACAGGTCGAGCAGGACCTGGCCCTTGCGGATCTGCGGGCGCCGGACGACGCGGGAGGGCGCCGGGGCGACGGGGAGACGGGTGGCGGCGACGTAGCTGAACTTCTCGTCCTCGTACGGAAGGGAGCCGCCCTTGACCTGGCGGTGCAGGGAGGAACGGCTGACCCGGGCGGAGAAGTGGCACCAGTCCGTGCCGTGCTCGATGGGGCAGGCGGCGCTGTGCGGGCAGGGGGCGGCGACGTGGAAGCCGGCGCTGATCAGCCGGTCGCGGGCCTCGATCACGCGCGCGTAGCCGTCCGGGGTGCCGGGTTCGACGATCACCACGGCCTGAGCCGCGTCCGCGGCGGCGTCCACGAGGGCGGTGCGGTCGGGGGCGGTCAGCTCGTTGAGGACGTAGGAGACGGTGACGAGATCGGTGCTCTCGAGGGTGAGCGCCGCTCCGATCCGGGAGCGCTGCCACCGTACGTCCCGCAGGGCCGGTTCGGCCGCGGCGATCTCCCGCCCGAGGGCGAGCGCGGGCTCGGCCCAGTCGAGCACGGTGACGGGCCGCTCCCCCTCCCAGGTGGCGCTCACGGCCCAGGCGGCCGCCCCCGTGCCGCCGCCGACGTCCAGATGCCCGCCGGGCACCCACCCCGGCACGGCCGCCGCGAACGCCGCGAGCGCCGACCGGACCGCCTCGAAGGTCGCGGGCATCCGGTAGGCGGCGTAGGCGGCGACATCGGCCCGGTCGCGGAGGATGGGCGCGTCGGTCGGGGTGGCCCCGCGGTAGTTGGCGATCAGCCGCTCGACGGCCTGCGAGGCCTGCCGGGGCGGGAGCCCGTCGAGCAGGCCGGCGAGGGCGGCGCGGAGGGTTTCGGCCGGGTGTGCGGGGGCGTTCACCCGGCGATTCTACGAGGGGTTCCGGGGCGGCGAGAGGCACCTCTCTCCCCCGGCCTCCCTCACCTCCCCCGCACCGCCCGGGCCACCCTCGACGCGGCCGCGGCCCTGGGGGCGTTGTCCGGGCGGCGGCGGCGTGGGTGGACCGCGTTGGTGAGGAGGATCAGGAACGTGTCCGTCGCCGGGTCGAGGACGAGGGACGTGCCCGTGAAGCCCGTGTGGCCCGCCGCGCCGTGACCGGCCAGGTCGCCCATGAACCAGGGCTGGTCCAGGGAGAAGCCGAGGCCGGGCGGGGTGAACAGGAGCTCGACGAAGTCGGGGCCGAGGATGCGGGCGGGCCCGTGGGAGCCGCCGGCGAGCAGGGTGCGGCAGAACACGGCGAGGTCCCGGCCCGTCGAGAACAGGCCCGCGTGGCCCGCCACGCCCCCGAGCGCCCACGCGTTCTCGTCGTGCACCTCGCCCCGCAGCATCCCCCGGTCGGCCTTGGCCCACGGCCTTCGCTGGTCCTCCGTCGCCGCCGCCCCGGGGCACGGCCCGAACTCCGTCGCCGTCATGCCGAGCGGCCGGGTGATGCCGTCGCGCACCAGGACGTCGAGCGTGCGGCCGGTGACGCGTTCCAGGACGTGCTGGAGGAGGAGCATGTTCAGGTCGGAGTAGCAGTACGTGCCCGGTCCCCCGACCGGAGGCTCCGCCTGGAGCATCGCCAGCCGCGCCGCGGCGTCGGGACAGTCGTACAGCGGGAGTTCGGGCCGCAGCCCCGAGGTGTGGGTGAGCAGTTGCCGCACGGTGATGCCGTGCCGGGCGGCGGCCGTGAAGTCGGGCAGGTAGGCGCCCACCTTCGCGTCGATGCCGAGGGTGCCGCGCTCCAGCTGCTGGACGGCGGCCACGGAGGTGAACAGTTTGGTGAGGGACGCCAGGTCGAAGGGCGTGCCGACGGTCATCGGGACGCGGTCCTCGACGGGCAGTTCCACACCGGCGTCGGCGTCCTCGTCGTAGGCCGAGTAGCGGACGGCCCAGCCCGCCGCCTCCTCGACGGCGATCACCGGGCCGCGCCCCACGACCAGGACCGCGCCCGGCGCCCAGGGCCGGGTGCCCGTGGTGAGGACATGGACCTCCCGGACGAGGTGACGCAGCTCCGCCGGGTCGAGTCCGGCCCGTTCCGGTGTGCCGTCGCGCAGTCTCGGTGCGCTCAGCTGTCCGCCCCCTCCACACTCGCGCGGGCCTTCCACGGTCGGCACATTCCCATGAAGCAGGCCAGTGCCACCAGTGCGGCGGCCAGTTGGACGACGGCCATCGGGACGGCGGTGCCCTCCCCGGCGACGCCGACGAGCGGGGAGGCGATCGCGCCGATCAGGAAGGACGACGTGCCGAGCAGGGCGGACGCGGAGCCGGCGTTGTGCTTGGTGCGCATCAGGGCGAGGGCCTGGGTGTTGGGCAGGGTGATGCCCATGGCGGACATCAGGACGAACAGTGCGACGGCCACGGGCGCGAGACCGACCTCCCCGAACACGCCGGTGGACATCAGGAGCAGCGCGGTCGCGGCGGTGATGACGATCGTCAGGCCGATCCCCAGCACCCGGTCCAGGCTCACCCGGCCGACCAGGATCTTGCCGTTGATCTGGCCGACGAGGACGAGCCCGACCGAGTTGACGCCGAACAGCAGGCTGAACGTCTGCGGGGAGGCGCCGTAGATCTCCTGGATGACGAAGGGGGACGCGGAGATGTAGGCGAACAGCGCGGCGAAGGCGAAGCCGCCGGTGAGCATGTAGCCGGCGAAGGAGCGGTCGGCGAGCAGTCCGCGCATCGCGCGCAGGGCCTCGCCGACGCCGCCGCTGTGGCGCTCGGCGGCCGGCAGGGTCTCGGGCAGCTTCGTCCAGGCCAGGGCGCCGATCGCGAGACCGATGAAGGTGAGGACGACGAACACGCCCCGCCAGTCGGTGACGCGCAGGACCTGACCGCCGATCAGCGGCGCGACGATCGGCGCGACGCCGGAGATCAGCATGAGGGTGGAGAAGAAACGGGCCATGGCCATGCCGTCGTAGAGGTCGCGGACGACGGCCCGGGCGATGACGATCGCGGCGGCACCGGCGAGGCCCTGCGCCAGCCGGAAGGCGACGAGGAGTTCGACGGTGGGCGCGAGGGCGCACAGGACGGTGGCGACGACGAAGACTCCGAGCCCGGCGAGCAGCGGGCGGCGGCGGCCCCAGCGGTCACTCATCGGCCCGACGACGAGCTGGCCGAGGGCCATGCCCGCGAGGCATGCGGTGAGGGTGAGCTGGACGGTCGCGGCGGGGGCGTGCAGGGACCGGGTGACCTCCGGCAGCGACGGGAGGTACATGTCCATCGCCAGCGGGGGTACGGCGGTCAGCCCGCCGAGGAGAAAGGTGACGAGGAGCCCGGTGCGGTGCGGTGTGTGGTCGGGCCGCTCCGTCCCGGCCGCGACCCCCTGCGTGATGTTCGATATGGACGCCCCACCCTCGGGCATGAGTCCCTCCCTGTTCGATTCGATCGCACCTATGCTCTCAGCTCGTACGGACTGCTCGGGGTCACAAGGTGAAGGCGGGACGGTAATGACGGCGGACACGGTGCGGTGGGGGGTCCTGGCGACCGGAGGGATCGCGGCGGCGTTCACCGCGGATCTGATCGACCTGCCCGACGCGGAGGTCGTGGCGGTGGCCTCCCGGTCGCAGGAGTCGGCGAAGGCGTTCGCGGAGCGGTTCGGGATACCCCGGGCGTACGGCGAGTGGAACGCGCTCGCGCAGGACGAGGACATCGATGTCGTCTACGTCGCCACACCGCACACGGCCCACCGCACCGCCGCCGGTCTGTGTCTCGCGGCCGGGCGGAACGTGCTGTGCGAGAAGCCGTTCACGCTGAACGTGCGCGAGGCGGAGGAACTCGTCGCGCTGGCGCGGGAGCACGGGCGCTTCCTGATGGAGGCGATGTGGATGTACTGCAATCCGCTGGTGCGGCGGCTGAAGTCGCTGGTGGACGACGGCGCGATCGGTGAGGTGCGCAGTGTGCAGGCCGACTTCGGGCTGGCCGGGCCGTTCCCGCTGTCGCACCGGCTGCGGAACCCGGAGCTGGGCGGGGGCGCGCTGCTCGATCTCGGCGTCTACCCGGTGTCGTTCGCGCAGCTGCTGCTCGGGGAGCCGTCGGACGTCGCGGCACGGGCGGTGCTCTCGGAGGAGGGCGTCGACCTCCAGACGGGGGCACTGCTCTCCTGGGAGAGCGGCGCTCTCGGCTCCGTGCACTGCTCCATCGTCGGCGGTACGGCCACCTCCGCCTCGGTCACCGGCGCGCACGGCCGGATCGACATTCCGAACGGCTTCTTCTTCCCGGACCGCTTCGTGCTGCACCGGGACGGCCGCGACCCCGAGGAGTTCACGGCCGACCCGGCGGACGGGCCCCGCAACAGCCTCCGCCATGAGGCCGCCGAGGTGATGCGCGCCCTGCGGGCCGGCGAGACGGAGTCCCCGCTCGTCCCGCTCGACGGCACGCTCGCCGTGATGCGGACGCTCGACGCGATCCGGGACCGCGTCGGCGTCCGCTACCCGGGCGAGATGCCGGACGAGGACCTCACGGCGGAGCTCACGCGGGCTTGAGCCCCTGCTCCCCCACCTCCGTCACGAAGGACGCCGCCGTCGTGACCGGCGCCCCCTGCCTGGTCACGTACGGCACGGTCTTGAAGTCGGCCCGCGCCGACTCCTGCCCCAGGGCGACCGTGACGTAGCCGCGCCGCCCGTTGAAGAACTTCAGGTGCGGGTTGGCGGACATGTAGGTGTCCCAGGTGGCGGGCTTGTCGGCGCCGTCCCGGCCGCTGGAGATCGAGGTGGCCACGATCTCCGTGCCGAGCGTCGCCGAGTCCTGGTCGTCGAAGTCGTCCTTGATGTCGAAGGCGTACGCGGAGTGCACGTCGCCGCTGAGCACCATCAGGTTCTCGACCCCGGCGGCCTTCGCCCCGTCGAGGACACGGCGGCGTGAGGCGCTGTAACCGTCCCAGGCGTCCATCGACACCCGCGACGGGGTGGCCGCGTCCATGTGCCGCCGGGCGAACAGGACCTGCTGCGGTACGACGTTCCACAGCGCCCGCGAGGAGCGCCAGCCGTCGAGCAGCCACCTCTCCTGCGTCGCGCCGGTCATGGTGCGCGCCGGGTCGTCGGACTCGGGGCCGGGGACGTGCGCAGTGTCGCCGTAGGCCTGGTCGGAGCGGTACTGGCGGGTGTCCAGGACGTCGAACTGGGCGAGCCGGCCCCAGATCAGGCGGCGGTAGAGCTGCATGTCCGGGCCGGCGGGGCGCTGCGGCCGGCGCAGCGGCTGGTTCTCCCAGTAGGCACGGTAGGCGGAGGCGCGGCGCAGCAGGAACTCCTCCGGCGGGACGTCGTTCTCGGGGATGTCGTCGGCGTAGTTGTTCTCGGTCTCGTGGTCGTCCCAGGTGACGACGAAGGGGTGCGCGGCGTGCGCGGCGCTGAGGTCCGGGTCGGACTTGTAGAGGGCGTACCGCAGCCGGTAGTCCTCCAGGGTCAGCGTCTCGCGGTTGAAGAGGCCGGGCAGCGTGCGGTCGGTGTAGTTGCGCTGACCGCCGACGGAGTTGACGGCGTACTCGTAGAGGTAGTCGCCGAGGTGGAAGACGAGGTCGACGTCGTCGTCGGCGAGATGCGCGTACGGCGTGTAGTAGCCGTCGTGGTACGCCTGGCAGGAGACGGCGGCGAGGGTGAGCTCCGGGACGCGGCTGCCGGGCTCGGGGGCGGTGCGGGTGCGGCCGGTGGGGCTGACCCAACGGCCCGTGCGGAATCGGTAGTAGTAGACGCGGCCGGCGTCCAGCTGGGCGAGCTCCACGTGGACGGTGTGGTGGAACTCGGGGTGGGCGGTGACGGTGCCGCGCCGGGCGATACGGCGGAACCGCTCGTCGTGGGCCAGCTCCCAGTGGACGGTGATGCGTTCGGCGGGCAGTCCGCTGTCGGCCTGGAAGGGGGCGGGCGCGAGGCGGGTCCACAGGATCACGGAGCCGGGCAGGGGGTCGCCGGAGGCGACACCGAGCGTGAACGGGTTCTCGGTGATCCGCGCGGCGTCGAGTTCGGCGGCGGCCGCGACTCCGGCGGTGGGCAGGTTGGTCGCGAAGGCGAGCGCGGCGGCGGCGCCGGTGGTGGTGAGGAAGCGGCGGCGGCCGATGTGCCGGGCCGCCGCGCGGAGTTCGGGGGCGTGCTGGGACGGGTGTGCTGCGGGTGTCATCCGGTCCTCCCCTGGCGAATGGCTGCACCGGGCATTGGAGTGGCCGGGGACGACCTCTGGTTGACACGTACACAGCAGCCACATGACGGAGGGATGAGTTCCGCATGGCGGACCCTCCCGTACGCTGCGGGCCCATGAATGCCAAGGAAAATGCGATCGCGGTGGTGACCGGGGCGGGCTCCGGCATCGGCCGGGCGGTCGCCGTGGAACTGCTGCGGGCGGGCTGGTCGGTGGCGCTGGCGGGGCGGCGCGTGGAGCCCCTGGAGGAGACGGCGGCCCTGGTCCCCGGAGGCGCGGCTCTCACCGTACGGACGGACGTCTCACGGCCCGAGGACGTGGCCGCCCTCTTCGCCGCCACCGTCGAGCGGTTCGGGCGGGTCGACCTGCTGTTCAACAACGCGGGGACGTTCGGGCCCGGCGGTGTGCCGGTCGAGGAACTGCCCTACGACGCCTGGCGGCACGTGGTGGACACCAACCTCAACGGGGCGTTCCTGTGCGCGCAGGCGGCGTACCGGCAGATGAAGGAGCAGGAGCCGCGGGGCGGGCGGATCATCAACAACGGCTCGATCTCCGCGCACACGCCCCGCCCGCACTCGGTGGCCTACACCGCGACCAAGCATGCGCTGACCGGCCTGACCAAGTCGCTGTCGCTGGACGGGCGGCCGTACGGCATCGCCGTCGGGCAGATCGACATCGGCAACGCGGCGACGGAGATGACGTCCCGTATGCAGACGGGAGCCCTCCAGGCGAACGGGGAGGTAGCCCCGGAACCGGTGATGGACGTCGCCGACGTGGCCCGCACGGTGCGGCACATGGCGGAGCTGCCGCTGGAGGCGAACGTGCAGTTCGCGACCGTGCTGGCGACGGCGATGCCTTATGTGGGGCGCGGCTGAGCCACGCCCGCGGTCGTCAACTCGTCAACCTGCACAAGTGGAATTTGAACATCCGCCCCATTGCGGCCGGTCGGGCACATATGCTCAACTCTCCTACACCAAAGCTTCACACTTGGAGCAGAGAGCTTCCGTCGACCGCGTTCAGGCCACATCCAAGGGGGGGGAGGCGGCAGTCGTTCCACGGCACCGGGTGGGGGTGGACCCCGCGTGGGACCGCGGGGTACGCACCGGTGCGTGGAACGACTGCCGCTTCGGCCTGGGGCGTCAGGCCTGCCCGGTCTCGAAGCGGGAGATCCTGCCGTCGTCGTCCACGGTGAAGCTCCAGCGGGTCCGCATCTCGCCCCAGGTGTCGTTGGCGTAGCGGGCGATCAGGGCACGGCCGCCGTTGGACTCGTTGTCGACCTCCATGTGGCCGTGCGTGGAGAAGATCTCCCGGTCGACCCAGTCGGCGAGGTCGCGGTCGGAACCGTCGTCCGCCATGGTCGCGCCCGGCGCGAGGAGCGCCATGAATCCCTCGCGGTCGTGGTTGTTCACGGCGGTCACGAAGGCGCGAACGGCCGGATCGCTGAGGCGCGTGGTCTGAATCGTCATGCCAGCCAGCCTCGTACCGGCCACCGGAGCCCGCCACCCGTGCCACCCGAACGGCGTCCCGGGCGGGTCCGTGGGGTGTCGCGGGGTGTCAGGAGTGCGACGGTGGAAACGCGGGAGGGGACCTGTTCCTGCTGACGCCTCAGGAGTCATCGTGACCGCATACAACCGACGTGATCTGGGCCTGCTGCTGCTCCGACTGGGTACCGGCGGGGTGCTGGCCGCGCACGGGGCGCAGAAGCTGTTCGGCTGGTTCGGCGGGCACGGCATCGAGGGCACCGGGCAGTTCATGGAGTCCGTGGGCTACGCACCCGGCAAGGCCAGCGCGACGGCGGCCGGCCTCGCGGAGACCGGCGGCGGCACACTGCTGGCGCTGGGACTCGCCACCCCGGCCGCGGGCGCGGCGGCGGCCGGCGCGATGGCCGGCGCGGCGGCGGTGCACACCCCGAACGGCTTCTTCAACCAGGGCGGCGGCTACGAGTACGCGGCGACCCTGGGCCTGACGGCGGCCGGCCTGGCCGTCACCGGCCCGGGACGGCTCTCCCTGGACCACGCGCTCGGGCACGCGGTGAACCGGGGCTGGATGATTCCGGCGGCGTTCGCGGCGACGGCGGCCGGGACGGCACTGGTCGTGGGGGCGCGGGCCAGGCGGCTGCGCCAGGCGAAGGAGGGCGAGCAGGACCCGCTGTTCGACGAGGACTACATGGAGTAGGACGGCAGCTCGGGGCGTTGTCAGACCCACGTGGCAGGCTGCGCCCATGAGCGACCAGACAACGCCCGAGCTGTGGACCGCCGTCGACGACCTTTGGGAGTGGCTCGAGACCAACCGCCCGGTCGAGGGCCGCGAGGGGGTGCTGCTGCGCATCCTGAAACTGTCCGAGGAGGCCGGGGAGGTCGCGGAGGCGGTGATCGGAGCGACCGGACAGAACGTGCGCAAGGGTGTGACCCACACCTGGGACGACGTGCAGTCGGAGCTGTGTGACGTCGTCATCACGGCGCTGGTGGCGCTGCGGACGCTTACGCCGGAGGCGCGGGAGGTGTTCGGGCGGCACCTGAAGCGGGTCAGGGAGCGGTCGCTGGCCTCGTCGGGCTGACCGCCCCGCCCGTCACAGCGCGTCCACCGCGCTCACCTTCCACCCGCCGTCCGCGCGTTCCATCGTCATCCGCACCCGGTTCAGGTCCAGGCGGGACCCCGAGACCTGGGTGCTCTCGGTGACCTGGTTGACGAAGAGCAGGACCACGACCTTGTCGCGGGAGGCAGAGACGACGGAGGCGGCCGGGGCGCCGCCGGGGCCGGGGGTGGCGACCGTCGCCTTCACCACGCCGTGGTACTTCCCGGCCGTCGGGGCGACCACGGTCTTCGTGGTCTTGCCGTACTCGTCACGGAAGTCGCCGGTCAGGTGGGCGCGGGCCCTCGAGAAGTCCTTGTCCAGGTGACGGTAGTCGTACGACAGAACGATCGGCGCCGCTTCTCGCGCGGCCGTGAGCGCCTCGGTACGGGCGGTCTCCGTCAGGCGGCCGTCGCGGTACCGCCATCCCAGGGCGGCGAGCGCGACCAGGGCGATGACGAGCAGGGCGGCCAGGACCAAGGTGAGCAGCCTCCGACGGCTGCCGGGGCCGGGCGCGCTCCGCTCTTCCGGCCCGTCCTCGTCGCACGACTCCGGCGCCGGCTCCGGCGGGTCCTGCCAGCCGCCCTTCGGAGCCTCGATGGGGACGGTTCGTCCGGCGAGCCGCCGTTCGGCCCGGCGCGGGGACTCCTCGTCGCCGGCCGTCGCCGCGACCGGTTCGCGGTGGCCGCGCTCCGCACGCTTCGCCGCCGCGCGGGCGGCCGCCGTCATGGTGCGGCGGGTGCCGGGACCGGGGCCGCGGCCGGTGGTCGTCTTCGGCATGGTGGTACTCCTCGTCGGTGCTTGTCTGTCGGCGGATCGGCCCGTGGGTCAGCCGACGAACTCGACGTCGGACGTCAGCCAGCGGCCGTCCTTGTGCACGAGGTCGAGCTGGAGCCGGTACGTGCGCGCCTCCCCCTCGGGCACGGCGGTGTTGGCCACCTTGCTGTCGGCGACCACCAGCACACGGGCCGAGTTCTCGTCGGAGCGGACGATGCCCGCCTCCAGGACCTGGCCTTCCGACACGGACCTGTTCTGGGCCACCAGCTTCGTCAGCTGGTCGGTCTGCGCGGTGAACTGCTTCTTGAACTCACCGGTCGCGCCCGCCAGTACGTTCGCGCTGTCGCGGCCGTAGTGCCGGTAGTCGAGCGAGGTGAAGTTGAGTGCCGACTGGCGGGCCGCGGTCAGGATGCCCTGGCGTCGCTGGTCCGCCTCGCGCTGTTCGTAGAGGCCGAAGGTCAGCCAGAGGGTCACTGCTGTGGTGAGGACGGTCGCCGCGACGAGACCTGCCGTCATCACTCCGGGTCGCACCGGCCTCATGCCACGGGGCCAACGAGCAGCCATTGCCACGACTCCTTTCCGAACACGGCCTGCTGGCCGCCCGTCGAGCCGATCTCGACGTTCCTTCCGTCCGGGCCGGTGGCGGTGCCGGTCTCCGGGTCGTACGGGGTGGCGTACGCCGCCTGGTTCGCGCCGCCGTCGGCGGTCGACGCGCCCGGGGCGTTCTGCGCGCCCCGTACCGACGACTCGCTGCCGCGTGGGAGCGTGCAGCGGGCGTCGGTGTTCGCCTCGCGTGTGCTGGTGTCCGCGGGGTCGCGGCGTGCCGTGCCGTACCCCTGGGTGCAGGACGGCGGGTCGTCGGCGTTCAGCACCAGGCCGAAGTGGGTGGTGCCGTCGCCCGGGACGACCGTGTAGCTGCCCGCGACCATCAGCGGGAAGGTGACCAGGGCCTGCTCCACGCCGGGAAGACGGGCCAGTGTGACCTGGCCGCCGCTGATCAGGTTCGCCAGCAGGACCGACAGTTCCGGCCCGGTCGACTTCAGCAGCGAGTTCAGCTCCTGCGCCGCCGGCCTCGCGTTGCCGATCACCTTGCGCAGGTCCCCGTCGCTCGTCTTCAACTGGGCCGAGAGGGACGCCAGATCGCGGGCGAACGACTTGATCGACGAGCCCTGGTCGGCCTGTGTCTTCAGGACCTTCCGTGAGTCCTCGATCAGGCGAGCCGTCTCCGGCAGCGCCCCGGACGCCGACTCCACCAGGGTGTTGCCCGAGTCGACCAGGCGTCCCAGGTTCGGGCCGGTGCCGGCGAATGCCTCGCCCAGCTCGTCGACCGTGACCCGCAGGTCGTCCTTGCCGACCGAGTTCACCAGGCGGTCCAGGCTGAGGACCATGTCCGTCGTGGGCAGCGGCACCCGCGTGCTCTCGCGCGGGATCGTGTGGCCGTTCAGCAGGTACGGGCCGTGGGAGGAGCGGGGCTGAAGGTCGACGTACTGCTCGCCCACCGCCGAACGGTTCGCCACCACTGCCAGCGTGTCCGCCGGGATGCGCGGCGCCCCGTCCTCGATGTCGAGGTCGACCGAGACGCCGTCCGAGCCGGTCAGGCGCAGTGCGCCGACCTTGCCCACCGGCACCCCGCGATACGTGACCTCGGCACCGGGGAAGACGCCCCCGGAGTCGGCGAAGTCGGCCCGCACGGTGTAGCCGCGGTCCAGGACCCCGTCCACCAGGCCCGTGTACTCGGCGCCGACGTACGACACGCCTACGGCGGTGATGGTGGCGAAGGCCATCAGTTGCGCCTTGACGGTACGGGTGATCACGGCTGGACCCCCTTCAGCATCAACTCGGCGAGTTCGAGGTTGATCCCCTCAGGCCAGTCGCCTCCGGTGCGGTGGCCGGCGGCGCCGTAGCCGGCGGTGCACACCGGCGGGCACAGCGGGTCGCCGCCGCCTGAGGGGGCCGACGGGGACGACGGCACGCTCGGGCCGCTCGGCAGCGGGGTGGGCGTCGGCACGTCCGGCACGTCCGGGAGCCGCGGTGCGTCCGGGAGGTCCGGTACGTCCGGCAGGTCCGGGGTCCCGGGAAGTTCGGGCCCCTGATCGTCCCCGCCGTTCCCGCCACCCGGTTCGTCCGTCAGGTTGCCGTAGATCCCGGCCAGGTCGAGGTCGGCGGTAATGTGCAGGTTGACGTAGTCACCCTTGATGGCGTCCACCACGTTGCGCGGGAACGGGTAAGTCGTCAGCAGCTCCAGGGAGTTGGGCAGGTTGCTGCCCGCCTTGTTGAGCTGTCGCAGGATCGGCCGCAGCTGTTCGAGGTTCGCGACCGTGTCGTCGTGCGAGGCGTTGACCACCTTGGTGCCGGTCTTACCCAGCTCGGACAGGGCGGTGAGCATCCTGGTCAGGTCACGGCGCTGGTCGGCCAGGACCTTCAGGGCGGGCGGCATCGTGTCGACGGCCTCGGCGATCGTCGTCTTCTCCTTGCCCAGCCGTGCGGCCAGCCGGTCGACGGCCTTCAGCGCGCGGACGATGTCCTGGCGCTGATCGTCCAGGCCGCCGATGAAGGTGTCGAGCTCCTTCAGCAGGGACCTGACCCGGTTCTCCCGGCCCTGAAGGGCCTTGTTCAGCTCCGTGGTGATCGTCTTGAGCTGGGCCACGCCGCCGCCGTTGAGCAGGGCGGACAGCGCGGACAGCACCTCCTCGACCTCCGGGTTGCGGCCGCTGCGGGACAGCGGGATCACATCGCCGTCGCGGAGCCGGCCGGCCGGCGTGCTCTCCAGGGGTCTGGACAGCGCCACGTACTTCTCGCCGAGCATGCTGGTCTGCCGCAGCTCGGCGATCGCGTTGGCGGGCAGCTTCACCGAGTCGGCGACCCGCAGGCGGGCCCTCGCGTGCCAGCCTTCCAGCTCCACCTTCTCCACCGCGCCCACCGTGACGTTGTTGACCTTGACCGCCGACTGCGGGACCAGGTCGAGGACGTCACGGAACTCGACGGTGACGTGGTAGGCGTGGCCGTCGGCGGCGGCTCCGCCGGGGAGCTGGACGTCGTACCAGCCGTTGAACTCGCAGCCGGTCAGCAGCAGCGAGCCGACCGCCGCCCAGACGGCCGTCCGGCCCTTGCGCGGTGCGCTCATGCGCTCGCCCCCAGGATCCCGCCGAGGGTGCGGTCGACCGTGCCGGTGACCGCCGGGCCCCGTGGCACCTTCGGCAGGGAGTCGAACAGTTCCCTCAGCTCCTTGCAGTCGGGGTTCTTGCCGCCCTCGCCGCCGGTCGTCCTCAGCACCGAGCACAGCAGTGCGGCCGGATCCTGCGGACCGTCGGGGTTGTTGCGGGTGTCGAGGGTGCCCGCGGAGGGGTTGTAGGCGTTGTTCAGGTTCGACATGCCCGTCGGCGCGACCTCCAGCAGCTCCTGAAGCGCCGCACGCTGGGTGACGAGCACCTTGGTCACCTTGCTCAGGCCGGACACGTTCGAGGTCAGCGACTTCTTGTTCTTCCTCACGAATGCGGACACGTCACCGAGCGCCGTGCCCAGGTTCTTCAGCGCGGCCGCCAGGTCCTTGCGCTCGCCCGCGAGTTGCCCGGCGACCTTGTCGAGGCTGCTGTTGAACGACCGCACGCTCTTGTCGTCCGCCGCCAGCGCCGCCGTGAACACCTGGAGGTTGCGGACCGTGCCGAACAGGTCCGTGCGGCCGTCGGAGAGAGTCGTGACCGCCTCCGAGAGGTCCTCGACCATCCGGTGGACGTTCTCTCCCTGGCCGTCGAGGTTGTCGGCGCTGACGCCGAGCAGCCGTGACAGGGCGCCGTCCTTGTTGGCGCCGTCGGGGCCGAGCGCCTCGGCCGTGGTGTGCAGGCTGTCGAAGACGCGGTCCAGTTCGACCGGCACGGCCGTGCGCGACTCGGGGATCTCGTCCCCGTCCCGCAGCACCGGACCGCTCCGGTAGACCGGCAGCAGCTGCACGTAACGGTCGCTGACCACGGAGGAGTTGATGATCGCGGCCTGCGCGTCGGCCGGGACCTTGCGGTCGGCGTCGTACTCCAGGTCCACCCGCACCCGGTCCCCCTCCGGCGTGATCTTCCTGACCTCGCCGATCCGCACGCCCAGTACGCGGACGTCCGAGCCGGGGTAGATGCCGACGGTGCGCGGGAAGTACGCCGTGACGCGGGCCGGCTCGGTCCGCGGCCACAGGGCGTAGGTGAGCGCGGCGACCAGGGCCAGGACGGTCAGCAGGGCCAGGCCCTTCCTCCGGCGGTTGCTCACTGCGCGCCTCCCGTCCGCGGCTCCACCGGAGCGGCGACCATGTTCTGGATGTAGGAGTCGAACCAGCGGCCGTTGCCCAGGGTGTTGGTGAAGACCCGGACGTAGGGCGCCAGGAGCGCGATGCTCCGGTCCAGGCCGGCTTGGTTGCGTTCGAGCATCTTCACCACGGTGTCCAGGCCCTTGAGCGCGGGCCCGATCTCCTTCTCGTTGTCCTGGACGAGGCCGGAGAGCTGGATGCCGAGCGCGGCGGAGCTCTTCAGCAGCCGGTGGATCGCCGCACGCCGCTTGCTGATCTCCCTGAACAGCTTGTCGCCGTCCTCGACCAGGGCGGTGAAGTCGCCGGAGCGTTGGGCGAGTACGCCCGTGACGCCCTTGGCGTGGCCGAGGAGTTCGCGCAGCGCCTTGTCGCGTGAGGCCACCGTCCGGGAGATCCGGGACAGGCCCTTGACGGACGCCCGTACTTCGGCAGGGGAGTCCTCGAAGGTCGTCGAGATGGTGTCCAGCGCCTTCGCCAGCCGCTCGGTGTCGACCTTCTCCGACGTGGTGGTGAGATCGCTGAACGCCTGCACGACGTCGTAGGCGGGGACGGTCCGCTTCAGGGGGATCTCGCTGCCGGGCTCCAGCCTGCCCCGGCCCTTGGGGTGCAGGGCGAGGTACTTCGCGCCGAGGATCGTCTTGACCCGGATCGACGCGCCGGTGTCGGTGCCGAACTCCGGATCGTCCTTGATCTTGAAGGTGACCTTGACATGGTCGCCGTCGAGGTCGACCTCCTCGACCTTGCCGACCTTGACCCCGGCGATCCGCACCTCGTCGCCCGGCTTGAGACCGCCCGCCTCCGCGAAGGCGGCGCTGTACGTCTCGCCGTCGCCGATCACCGGCAGGCGGTCGGCGTTGAACGCGGCCACGGCCAGCAGCGCGAGGACGGTGAGTCCGACGGCACCGGTGACGGCGGGGTTGCTCCGCATGCGGGGCAGCCGCAGGCGCGGCAGCTTCGGCGGGTCCACGCGCACCTTGAACATCGGCTCCGGGCGCGGCTTGCGGCGCGGAAGGAGCCGTACCTTCGGCAGCCGCGGGCGCGGCAGCTTCGGCGGATCCACCCGCACCTTGAACATCGGCTCCGGACGCGGCTTGCGGCGCGGCAGGAGCCGTACCTTCGGCAACCGCAGGCGCGGCAGCCTCGGCGGATCCACCCGCACCTTGAACATCGGCTCCGGACGGCGCTTGCGTCTCATGCCCCGCACCTCGCCCTCGCCACGTGCATGTCGGGCGTGAGCACCTGCTTCGTCTTCGGCAGCACGATCCGGCCGTCGAAGTCGCACAGGTAGAAGTTGAACCACGAGCCGTAGGACGCCGTCCCCGTCAGCTCGTTCAGTTTGTTCGGCAGCCGCTGCAGCACGCCCTCCACGGTCTTCTCGTTGTCGTTCAGGGTCCCGGTGAGTTCGGTCAGTTCCGCGATGTCGTCCTTCAGCGGCGGACGCGCGTCCTTCAGCAGGCCCGAGGTGGCCTGCGTCAGACCGCCGATGTTCACCAGCGATTCCCCGATCGGCTTGCGGTCGGCGGACAGTCCCGAGATGACCCGGCGCAGCTGCTTGAGCAGTCCGGAGAAGCGGGCGCCTCGCTTGTCGAGCGTCTCCAGCACGGT
Source organism: Streptomyces sp. NPDC006372 (assembly GCF_040612515.1). Taxonomy (NCBI): domain Bacteria; kingdom Bacillati; phylum Actinomycetota; class Actinomycetes; order Kitasatosporales; family Streptomycetaceae; genus Streptomyces; species Streptomyces sp. NPDC006372. Next base: position 149,036 of record NZ_JBEXQJ010000001.1, read on the forward strand.
GTTGAGGTTGTCGATCACCGAGCCGATCAGCTTGTCGCGGCCGGCCAGCGTCGTGGTGAGCGACGCCGTGTGCGTGAGCAGGCTGTTGACCGTGCCGCCCTCGCCCTGGAGGGTCCTGATGATCTCGGTGGCGAGCTGGTTGACGTCCTTCGGGCTGAGCGCGGCGAACAGCGGTTTGAAGCCGTTCAGCAGCGCGTTCAGGTCGAGGGCGGGCTGGGTGCGGGCGAGCGGGATCGTGCCGCCGGGGCGCAGCCGGGTGCCGTCGCCGGCGCCCTCGGTCAGCGCGACGTACCGCTGCCCGACCAGGTTGCGGTAGCGGATGACGGCCCCCGTGCTGGTGAGCAGCGGCCGGTTCTGACTGGCCGTGAAGGTGACCTCGGCCAGCGTCCGGTCCTTGATCCGGATGCCCTCGACCTCGCCGACCCGCACTCCGGCCACCCGGATGTCGTCGCCCTCCTCCAAGCCGGTGACGTCGCTGAAGACCGCGCGGTACTCGTGCTCGGGGGTGAAGGAGATGTTCACGATGGTGGCGGCGAGCAGGGCCGTCGCCACCACCGTCACCAGCGCGAAGAGGCTGAACTTGATCAGCGGGGCGGCGGTCTGCCGGGCTCCTGTGGTGCTCATGCGACGCTCACCGCCGTCCCGCGCGCCATCGGCCCGAACAGCAGTGTCGCGACCGGCGGCACCTCGTCCGCGGGCACGCCCAGCGCCGGCGCCACCAGCGAGCCGACGGCCCGCTGCTCGGCCCGGGTGGCGGAGACGCCGTGCGGACCCGCGGACGGACTCCCCGGCTTCGAACCGTCGTCGAGGTGGGCCCCGGGCGCGGGCACCGCCGGGTGCGGCAGGTCACGGCACTGGGGGCCGGACCGTTCGCCGTAGCGGGGTTCCTCACCGGGTTCGTACGCACCGCGCGCCCGTACGACCTCCAGCGTGATGTGCATCGTGCCGCCCCGGAACGCCTCCTCGGAGGCCTTCTCCTGCCGGACCAGACCGGCCAGCAGGCAGGGGTACTGCGGGGAGTAGCGGGCGAACAGCTCCAGCGTGGGGCGGGAGACCTGGCCGAGGGTGATCAGCCGGTCGCCGTTCGCGTCGAGGAAGTCCTCCGCGGTGCCCGCGACGGTGGCCGTGCTCTTCAGCGCCGCTGCCAGTCGGTCCTTCTGCTCGGTGATCGTGCGGCTGGTGGTGACCGTGTTGCGCAGGATCTCCATCAGGTCGGGCGCCGCGTCGCCGTACACCTCGGCGACCTCGGCGAAGCGTGCGATGTCCTCCGTGAGGGACGGCAGGTGCGGGTTGAGGCGGCTCAGGTAGGCCTCCAGTCGCGTGAGGTTGTCGCCGATCCGGTCGCCGCGGCCGTCGAGGGCGGTGGCGAACGCGGAGAGCGTGGCGTTGAGCTTGCCGGGCTGCACGGTCCGCAGCAGTGGCAGCAGGTCGTTCATCAGCTGCTGGAGCTCGATGCCGACGCGGGTGCGGTCCTGGGTGATGACGTCCCCGTCGCGGATCGGGCGGGACGGGGAGGGCGCGGTGCCCGCGGGGGCGACCAGGTCGACGTACTTCTCGCCGAACAGCGTCTTGGGCAGCAGGCGCGCGTGCACGTCGGACGGTATGTGGGAGACGTACTCCGGCTTCAGCGCGATGTCGAGCCGCGCCTTCGTCCCGTCCGCGTCCACCTCGCGCACCTCGCCGACCAGCAGCCCGCGCAACTTGACGTCGGCCCGCGGGTCGAGCTGGTTGCCGAGGCTGTCGGCCTCCAGTGTGATCCGCACGGCCTGCGTGAACACCTGCTGGTAGACGGCGACGGACAGGGACAGCAGCAGCGCGAGCACTGCGATGAAGACGACACCGTACAACCGCAGTCTCAGCACCCTCATACGGCGGCTCACCCCGCGATCCGTACGGTCGTGCTGGCGCCCCAGATCGCCAGCGACAGGAAGAGGTCCAGGACGTTGATCGCCACGATCGAGGTCCGCACCGCGCGGCCCACCGCGACGCCGACGCCCGCCGGTCCGCCGCTCGCGTGGTAGCCGTAGTAGCAGTGCACCAGGATGATCAGGACGGCGAAGACCAGCACCTTCCCGAAGGACCACAGGACGTCCACCGGTGGCAGGTACTGATGGAAGTAGTGGTCGTACGTGCCCGTGGACTGCCCGTAGTAGCCGGTGGTGATGGTGCGGGCGGCCAGGTACGAGGACAGCAGGCCGATCACGTACAGCGGGATCACCGCGACGAACCCGGCGATCATCCGGGTCGTCACCAGGAACGGCAGTGAGGGCACGCCCATCACTTCGAGCGCGTCGGTCTCCTCGCTGATCCGCATCGCGCCGAGCTGGGCCGTGAACCCGGCGCCGACGGTCGCCGAGAGCGCGAGCCCGGCCACCAGCGGGGCGATCTCACGGGTGTTGAAGTACGCCGAGAGGAACGCCACGAAGTTGGAGGTGCCGAGCTGGTTGAGCGCCGCGTATCCCTGCAACCCCACTTCCGTGCCGGTGAAGAACGACAGGAAGGCGATCACGCCGACCGTGCCGCCCACGACAGCGAGCGCGCCCCGGCCGAAGCTCACCTCGGCGAGCAGCCGCAGGACCTCCTTCTTGTAGCGGCGCAGGGTGCGCCCCGTCCACGCCAGCGAGCGGCCGTAGAAGGAGAGCTGGGTGCCCAGCGCCTCGAGGGCTTTCAGTGGGCGGTCGACGACTCTCATCGGCTAACCCCTCTGGGGGACGACCTGGAAGTACACCGCGGTCATCACGAAGTTGGTCACGAACAGCAACATGAAGGTGATCACCACCGACTGGTTCACCGCGTCGCCCACGCCCTTGGGCCCGCCCTTCGCCGTCAGCCCCTTGTAGGAGGCGACGATCCCGGCGATCGCGCCGAACACCAGCGCCTTGACCTCGGCCGCCCACAGGTCGGACAGCTGGGCGAGCGTGGTGAAGGAGGCCAGGTAGGCGCCCGGAGTGCCGTTCTGGAGGACGACGTTGAAGAAGTAGCCGCCCGCCACGCCGACCACCGACACCAGCCCGTTGAGCAGCACCGCGACCAGCATCGACGCCAGCACGCGCGGTACGACCAGCCGGTGCACGGGGTCGATGCCCAGCACCTGCATCGCGTCGATCTCGTCGCGGATCTTCCGTGCTCCGAGGTCGGCGCAGATCGCCGTGCCGCCGGCGCCCGCGATCAGCAGCGCGGTGACGATCGGCGAGGCCTCCCGCAATACGGCGAGCACGGAGGCGGCCCCGGAGAAGGACTGGGCGCCCAGCTGCCGGGTCAGGCTGCCGATCTGGAGCGCGATGACCGCCCCGAAGGGGATGGAGACCAGGGCCGTCGGCATGATGGTCACACTGGCGACGAACCACGCCTGCTGGATGAACTCCCTTGCCTGAAAAGGCCGTCGGGGAATCGTCCGGACGACGTCCAGCGCCATCGCGAACAGGCTGCCCGAGTGCCGCAGCGCTCCGACCGGTGACAGACTCATGCGCCGGCCACCTCCTCCCGGCGCAGCCGGGCCTCGCGCCGGGCGATCGCCTCCCAGCGGGGCGGCCGTGCGACGCCCGGGCCCGGCAGCAGGCGGGGAGTCAGCTCCTGAACGCGCGCGCTGTCGTCGATCTGTGCGAGCTCCTGCTCGACCTGCGCCGCGTCCTTCTCCTCCGCCATACCGATCGGGCCCTGCATCCTGCCGTTCAGGAACTGCCGTACGACGGGCTCGTCGCTGGTCAGCAGTTCCTCACGGGGCCCGAACATCACCAGCTCGCGGCGGAACAGCAGCCCGATGTTGTCCGGCACCTGGCGGGCCGAGGCGATGTCGTGCGTGACGATCAGGAAGGTCGCGTCGATCTGGGCGTTGAGATCGACGATGAGCTGGTTGAGGTAGGCGACTCGGACGGGGTCCAGGCCCGAGTCGGGTTCGTCGAAGAGGATGATCTCCGGGTCCAGGACGAGGGCCCGGGCCAGCCCTGCCCGCTTGCGCATCCCGCCGGAGATCTCGCCGGGCAGTTTCCCCTCCGCGCCGACCAGCCCGACCATGTCCATCTTCTCCAGCACGATGCGCCGAATCTCGCTCTCGGACTTGCGGGTGTGCTCGCGCAGCGGGAAGGCGATGTTGTCGTACAGGTTCATCGAGCCGAACAGCGCACCGTCCTGGAACAGCACGCCGAACAGCTTGCGCACCTCGTACAGATCGCGCTCGCGGAGCTTCGTGAGGTCCCGGCCCTGGATGGTGATGGAGCCGCGCTCCGGCTTGAGCAGGCCGACAAGTGTCTTGAGAAACACCGACTTGCCCGTGCCCGAGGGGCCGAGCATGACCGATACCTCCCCGGCGGGCAGCGTCAGCGAGACGTCCTGCCAGATGACCTGGTGACCGAAGGACTTGGTCAGCCCTTCCACACAGATCTCGACACCCATCCGGTCCCGCCCTTCAGCCCATGTCCGTGGAGCAGCTCTGACATCTGCTCTACGGGGAGGGGTGGGGGGTCCGTCGCCGGGGTGGGGGATTTTTTTCGGGTGGGTTTCCGGTGGGGTGTTCGCGAGGTGGTGCGGCCGTGTCGTGCGGGGCTACGGCAGTGCGCTGGCCGCCGGAGCGGGGACCGAACCGGACGGTAGGGGGGCCGTCGGGAGCGGCGGGTCCGTCGGGAGTGCCGGGTCCGTGGGAAGCGCGGAGGGCGTGTCCGGCGGGCGGGGGGCCTCGGGCAGTTCCGGGAGGTCGGGCACGTCGGGCACGTGCGGGACCTCCGGCGCGGGCAGCTTCGGCGCGGGCAGCTTTGGCGCGGGCAGCTTCGGCAGCGGGGGAACCGAGTTGCCCGGGATGTCCGGGATCTCCGGGAGTGACGGCACGGACAGCGGGAGGAACGACGCGTCCGACGGTGATCCTGCCGCCCTCTGCTCGGCCGCCGTCGTCATGGGACTGTTCTCCTGAGGGGCACGGTCCGCACCACTGCCGTCCGGCAGCCGCTCCCCCGTGCCCGGCGAGGCCACGGCGGGCCGAGGCGCCGGACCGCCCCCGGCCCCGGCCCCGCCACCGCTCCCGTCGAAGGCGTGCGGCAGCACGAACCCGGCCACGGCCAGGGTCGCCGCCGTCGAGGCCATGGCCACGGCCTGCGTCTTGCCGATCGGCCGAGGCCGCCCCCACCCGATCAGGAACAGCACGAACCCGAGCGTGGCGGCCAAGGACTGCCGCAGCGTCCGCCGGGCCCGCGCGAGCAGCGACTCGACGGTCCGGTAGCTCAGCCCCATCTCGACGGCGACCTGTCCGACGTCCAGGTCCTCCGACTTCAGCCGCAGCGCCTCCGCCTGCCGCGCGGGCAGCTCACCACTGCGCACCGCCAGCCACTTCGCCTCGGCCCGGTCGCACACGGCCTCCTCGACGGGCACCGGACCGGGGGTGACGAGCGTCGGACTCGTACGCACCTCGGCCTCGCGGTTCACCTGCCGGTAGCGGTCGACGCACAGCCGCATCGTCACCGTCGTCAGCCAGGCCGCGAGCCGCTCCTCGTCCAGGTCGGGCCGCTCGGCGGCACGCAGCATCGCCTCGTGCACCGCGTCCTCGGCGTCCTCAGGGCTCATCGACCTGCGCCGGGCCACCTTGAGCAGGTGCTCACGGTGGCTCCACATACGCCGCCACCGCTCGTCGGCTTTGTACGTCTGTGCAGGTGTCTCCGCGGGCATGTCCGCGGGCATGTCCGTCGCCATGAGGGCCCCTTCGCGCTCACCCACCGGTTACGTGCTGTCCGGCGGGGGGCGACATTACCGCCGAGTATCGGCGGTTGTGGAGGGGGAGGCGGGCATCGAGTCCGCGTTGTTACTGGTGAGCGGGGTGCCGACGATCGGCAGATCGTCGCTGGTGAGCCCGATGTCCGGGCCGGGGGCGGGCAGTTGCGGCCCGTCCGGCTTCTCGGGTGCCGGAGAGGCAGGGGGCGACGGAGTGCCGGACGGCGGGGCGCTCGGCCGGGTGGAGGGTGCCGACGAGGGCTTCGGTGAGGACCTCGGCGCGGTGGCGGCCGACCGCGACGGCTCCGGGCGCGCGGAGGAGGACCCGGTTGAGGGCACGACGGAGGACCCTGCGGAGACGTCCGGCACCACCCGGTGCCCTTCCAGGAAGTACGCGTACCAGGCCCTGACCGTGCGCAGGTAGGCCGCCGAGTGGTTGTAGCCGAGGATCGCCCGGTCCAGCTGACCCGGGTCGGACAGGTCCCGGCCACCCGCGCACAGATAGCGCCCGGCGGCGAGTGCCGCGTCGAAGACGTTGTTCGGATCCGTACGCCCATCGCCGTTGCCGTCCGCGCCCCAGCGGGCCCAGGTCGACGGGATGAACTGCATCGGCCCGACCGCACGGTCGTAAACCGTGTCCCCATCATGAGCGCCGCCGTCGGTGTCCCGGACCAGCGCGAAGGCAACGCCGTCCAGCCGCGGGCCGAGGATCGGCGCCACGGTCGTACCGTCCGACGTCACCCTGCCGCCCCGCGCCTGTCCCGACTCCACCTGCCCGATCGCCGCCAGCAGTTGCCAGCGCAGCCGGCAGCCGGGCGCCTCACGCGCGAGCCACTTCTCGGCCCGCCGGTAGGCGCCGAACACACTCACCGGCAGCGCACCACCCAGCTCCGCCACCGTCCCGCCGCCCGCGCGCTTCCCGGTCCGCAGCGGCGGAAGCTCCGTGCGGTACGGGGCGTCGCCGGACACGCTCGGTCCGTGCTCGGCCGGTGCCTGACCGGGCGCCGGTACGGAGGCCCGCACCGGAATCACCCCCGGCGCCTGCGACGCGGTGAGCGCCGCCATCGCCGCCACCGCGGCCGCCGTACCCCTGACACGTCTGCCCCTTTGCCCTGCCACGTCCTGTTCCCCTCCCTGCGAGCTTCCTGTCGTCTGCTCTACGGGGTAGGGTGGGGGGTCCGTCGCGGGAATCGCGCACGGTGCCCACGGGGGTTTCCGCAGGTGGGTCACGAGGGGCTGGGCCGCCCCGAAAAGGGTCCGACACGTTCAGGACTCCCCGCGGCAGCACGGCTGGAACCCCTACGCGCAGGCCGCCTCGTCGCCGTAGAGGCGTGTGCCGTACGTGGGATCACGCGTTGGAACGAACGAGTGCAGCAGCGGCCTGAGCGGGCATAGCGGGGCTTCGCGGCCGAGGTGGCACTCCATCGTTGACAAGAGAGAGCCCCGCCTCTTGTCACCGGGATGGAAGCAACGGCGCCAGGAAGCGGCTCGGCTCACCGTGCCAGGTGATGGCGAGCGCGTCACGGGCGCGGGTCGCCGCGACGAAGAGCAGCGAGCGCGCCCGGTGCAGTTCTCGCTGGTGGCGACTCGGGTCTGTGTGCTCCCAGGCGTCCACCGAAGCACGGGGGACGAGCCCCTCGGCGACCCCGGCGATGATCAGGCAGCGGTACTCCAGTCCTTTGAAGCGGTACATGGTGCCGATGTGGACGCCCTCGTCGCTTCGCGGCCCGTCCTGCGTGATCTCCGTGGGAGTGATGCCGTGCCGGACGAGGCGATCGGCGAGCTGGGTGACCATGTCGTTGGTCGGGACGCAGATGGCCGTGGACTCGCGGGGCACGTCGTGCCAGGCCCGCAACTGCTCCACGGCGAGGTCCATCTCCTCGTCCCAGCTCCGCGCACCGCGCAGCGACGGGGCCGGGCCGTGGAGGACCGAGCGGTACCCGGCGAGAGTGTCGGCTTCGCCGTCGAGGTCGTCGTAGTCGGCGTCGCCCAGCACCCGGATCGCGTCGCGGAGGATCTCCCGGGTCGTGCGGTAGCTGAGCGTCAGCCGGGAGGAACGGCCCCGGATGTGGACGCCCAGGCTGCCGAGGGTGACCTGGTTGTCGTAGATCCGCTGGTGCGTGTCGCCGACGAGGAAGAGGTCGTCGGGCTCGGACGGCACCATGGCGCGCAGCATCTTCCAGTGGGCGGCGCTGAGGTCCTGTGCCTCGTCGACCACGATGTGCCGGTACCGGTACCGCAGCCACGCACCAGAGCCGGCCTCGATGTGGAGGTTGTCCCGTCCTCCTCGTTCCTCGCGTTCCTCCGCCCGTTTGTCGATCCTGGCCTTGCGGGCCATCTCCAGCCGCGCGGCCCGCTCCGCGACCTGGCGGTGGGTCTCCAGTCCCTTGGTCTCGAGGCGCTGGGTGAAGCGTTCGGCGAGCTGCCAGATGCCGGCGCGCTCGACGCGGGTGACACTGCGTCCACGTCCGGCGCGGCGGACGGTGAAGTAGGCCGTGCGGGAGGCCACGGCCTGGCCGAGGATGACCTGGTTCCACTCGTCGCTGAGGAACTCGGCGCTCCAGCGGGTCTCCCCCGCCTCCACCAGAAGCTCCCGCCACTCGCGGAGCGCCGCCGTGTCGTCGATCCGCCGCTTGGCGTTGCCCGGGTCGGCCTCGCTGACGACCCGGGTGGCGAGCTGGTCGACATGGGCGATGTCGACCCGGGCGAGCACGTCGGGGCCGCCGAGCGAGAGGAGCCGGGCCCGCAGGTCTGATGCGAGGTTCCTGTTGAATGTGGTGAGCAGGACGGGCTTGTTGTGGCCAGGCGGGAGCTTTCGCACGAGGTGGCACACGCGGTGGAGGGCGACGATCGTCTTGCCCGTCCCCGGCCCGCCGCCGACCCGGGCAGGGCCGGAGTAACGTCGGTGGACCAGCTTCTCCTGGGTGGGGTGGAGGAAGATCTTCCACCGCCCGAAGTCGCCCTCCTCCAGGATGCTCTGGAGGGATTCGTCATCGGTGATCACCACGGTCTGGGAGCGGTCGACGGCCGCCTGCCAGTCGTCGGTGTCGAGGTTCGTGTCCGGCTCGGTCACGGCGACGGGTGCGGTGACCAGTTCCATGACCACGTCGTACGGGACGCCGTCGCGCAGTTGGAGGAGCACCTCCCCGGTGTGGCGGGGCGCGTACTCGGCGAGGCCGAGCAGTTCGTCGTCCGTGGTGAGTTTCCGGACGACCGGGATGAGGGGTGCGGCGACGCCGAGGTCCGCGAGCTGCTCCTCGGTGTACGCGGCGAAGAGGGGCTCCTCCGGCGGCTTCGGCCGGTCCGGTGCGGGAGCGGGGGTGGGCGCGGGAGCCGGGGCGGGAGGGGCGGGTGGCGTGAGTTCACGGCGCAGCACGCTCTCCTCGACGACCTGGAGGTCGACGTACTCGATGGCGCCGGTGACGTGGTTGATGCCGTAGTTGAGCCGGTCCAGGTTCTTGTGGACGTGGCTGCGGTGCTTGACCGAGACGAGAAGCCAGTCGTCACCGCCGAGGCGGATCATCAGGGCGCGCCACTCGCGGTTGACGCGTGCCGACCAGAGCCGGTCGTGTCCTTCGAGTTGTTTGAGGTGGAAACCGCCGGCGTCCGGGTTGCGGCGGAAGTCGTGCTGGAACTTGTAGAACGCCCCGAGGACCGCACGGTCCAGTTTGACGATTTCCTTGTCGGCCTTGTCGAGCAGGCGCAGGGTCACGCCCGTCCTCGGCGCGCCGGTGACCGTCATCGCTCGTTCTCCTCGTTCTCCTCGTGGTCGTTCGTCGCACTGCCGGCGCCGTTCACCAAGGCGGCGAGTTCGTCGGCGTCCCAGTCCGTCGCGGTGCGGACCTGCCAGCCCGCCTCCCGGTAGGCCTGGTCCCGTTGTTCGGCGTCGATGTCCCGTTCGCCGCCCGGGCCTGGACGGTGCGCGAGGACGACGCCGACGCGCCGGCCGGGCCAGGCGAGTTCGGCGGGCCAGGCGGCTGCTCCCAGCTCGTAGCCGGCCTCCGGGGCGGGCAGGCCCCGGTCGACGAGAGTGCGGGCGAGGGCGGGCAGGCCGGGATCGTCGACGAGGAGCTCGATGACCTCGTCCCAGGCGGGATCGCGCACGGCCGCCGGGGTCTCCTCGGCAGCCGGCCGCTCCGCTGCCACATCCCGTCCGTCTGCTGCGGGTTCGTGCGCCCGCCGCTGGGAGGTGAGCCATCCGGCTCCGCCGGTGACCGCCAGTTCGGCCGCCTCGAAGCCGGGGAGCATGCCGGTCGTGAGCTGGACCCCGTCCCCCTCGCCCGCGTCGAGGAACTGGAGCAGGTTGCTCCAGTAGAGCCATGCCTGCCAACGCCTGCGGTGGGCGGCCTCGTCGGCCGCGACGTGGTCCGGGTTGTCGTCCAGTACGGTCAGCGCCGTCCAGACCGCCGCGGTCTGTCCCCTGCGCAGATCGAGCGCGAGGGTGAGCGGGCATCCCGACGCGTCCCGGGTCGCCATGACCTGGACGGCGCCCTGCCCCTTGGCCAGCCGCCGCCCGTGCAGCGCTTCACCGATCCGGTGACCGATCTCCTCGCCGTCGGCCAGGGCCCTGCTGGTCGCCGACACGGCGGCGAAGCCCGCGAGCGCGCTCTGGGCGCGGCGCCGCCACGCGTCGGGGTCGGGGTCGGTGAGGTAGCCGATCAGTGTCTCGACCGGATTGGCCCACACCAGGCGCGGCAGGTCACGGGTGTCCCCGGCGTGCATGCGCCGGTGGACGTCCATGGCCGTCTTCTGCGCGGTGTTCGGGTACGGCTTCCACACGGGGTCGGCCTGTGGTCTGGTCTGTCCCGTCCAGGCCTGCACGTCGTCCCAGGTGAGCTGGAAGACCTGCCAGCCCTCCGCGCGCAGCCGGGTGCGTTTCACCGCGTCCGTCTCGGCGACGAGGTGCTCCGGGCTCGCGTGGTAGCGGTAGCCGTCGAGGTAGACGGCGACGCGACGGTCCTCGTCGGTGCTGCGGAAGACCACGTCCGGCCGGGTGAAGCCGAGTGGGGTCTGGGTTTCCATCTGCCAGCCGCGAACGGTTCCGTCGGGTGCGGTGAAGCGCAGGGTCGTGTCCCGGGTGCCGTCCGCGGTGAGCGCGGTGCGGACGCTGACCTCGTCCATCCGCTCGGCCCATTCCAGGAGCCCGCGGCGGAAGAGCGCCTCCAGTTCGCTCTCCACCTGGTGCACCAGGGTGATGTCCCGGGTGGTGGCGACCGGTCCGACGTTCCACCGGTCGGCGGTGCGGCCGAACAGGTCGCCCAGCATGTCGAGGGCGTGCTCACGGGAGACGAGTGCGTACTCGTTGTCCGTGACGTGCCGCAGCAGGCAGCGGTGGCAGGCGGGGCGGCCCTGTCCCACGCACACGCAGGTCTCGATCACCTGGCGGGCGGCCTCCAGGACGCCCCTGAGGCCGTCCTGGCCGGCGAGGCGGTGCAGATAGCCGGTGCCGCCGGGAAGCGTGTCGTACAGGACGAGGAAGTGGCGGCGGTGCGCGCTCTCGCCGCGTTCCTCTGGCATGGAGTCGGTGACGACCGCGAGGTGGTCGGGGTCGCCGCCGTAGCTGCGGGCGATGCCGGCCAGCAGCAGCGCCTTGAAGGACGCGAGCCGTTCCCGGGTGTACGCGGTGACGGCGGGGATGAGGATGCGCAGGGCGTCGGTTCGCAGTTCGTGGGCGAGCAGGATCCTCTCGCCCCGTCGTGCGGTGTCGGCTCCGGCGCGCCGTCTGCGGCACCAGGGCCGGTGGTACTTGCCGTACGCGGACGGGTCGGCGGCATCGTGAGCGGCGGGCCCGCCGTCGGGGTCGGCGAAGCCGCACGCGTCGCATACCCAGAAGGGGTTGAGGCGGACCTCCTGTCCGGCGAAGGCCGTGTCGGCCCCGCCGTCCACCCGGGTCGCTCCGACGTTGATGTGGCGGATGTGCGCCTCGCGGGTGAACTCCCAGCCGAAGGTGGCGTGTTCGTGCTTCCACGCCTGTTCGACGTCACCCGCTTCGATGTCCACGGCCGGGACGACGGTGTAGTGCCGCTCGTCCCGCTCGTCCCGGTCGTCGCGCACGCGCACGTCGTCGCGTTCGTCCCGGGAGGTGACGCGGCGCGGCACGAGGACCTTGTGCAGGCAGCCGACGTCTCCGATGGCCGCGGACCGGCAGCGGGGGCAGAGTGAGGCGTCCTGTTCGGCGCGGTGAGTGCGGACGTGTCCGCAGTCGGGGCAGACCCGCCACCAGAGCCAGGCCGGGCGGTCGGGGCTGCCGATGTCCAGTCCGGTGATCCGGTGCTTGTAGCCCTGGGCGTAGTAGTGGTTGCCGGGGGCGAACTCGGAGAGCGCGAAGCGCGCGGGACGGCTGTGGCGGAGGGTTTTGCTCTGGTTCTCGCGGGTGCCGTCGGCGGTCTTCTCGGTCCAGGTGAGGGTCGCCTCCAGGTCGGTGGCCGAGTCGATCAGGCTGTAGTTCGGCAGCAGGCCGAGATCGACGAGGGCGCCGTGCGCGGTGGTGCGGCTGATCTCGCGGGAGACCCGTGCCACGTCCCTGCGTTCGGCTCGCAGTTCGCGCCCCTGCCGTTCGTGGTCGGGGTCGCCGGCCACGAGCAACCCGTGGGCCCGGTCGATGGCTTCGCTACGGCGCTGAAGATCGGCGCGGCGGTCCTCCCAGCGTCGGCACGCGGCTTCCAGGGCGCCTGCCAGTCCCTGCTCGCCGGGATCGGTCGCGTAGGTGACGAGGGCGGCGCGGGCCTGCGGGCTGACGCCGGTGCCCCGGCTCTCGTCGTACGGGGGGAACAGGTCGAGGAAGCCCTGTACGAGCCGTTCGCCGGCGGCGAGCGCGGCCTCGGCGAACTCCGCCTGCCAGGCCGAGGCCCCGAACAGTTCGGTGGCGCGCCCGGGCAATGGCCGCAGGGGTGTCCCGTCGGGGGCGGTCAGCCGTCCGGCGCCCGCGAGATCGAGGAGGTGGGCCAGGTACTGGCGGCGCAGGATCTCGGCCGCGGAGAGGTAGCAGCCGGGCGGCAGGACGTCCCCGGCGATCATCATCCGGGGTTCTTCGAGGTAGTAGCGGTCGCGCGGGCCGCGGTCGACCATGGTGAGCAGGTACGCGTTACCGGTGGAGCGGCCCGCCCGGCCCACGCGCTGGATGTAGTTGGCCGGTCCCTTCGGCAGCGAGGCGAGGACGACGGCCGACAGATCGCCGATGTCGATGCCGAGTTCGAGGGTGGGGGTGCAGGACAGTACCTGCGGGTTGGCGTAGTGGACGTCGGTGCCCTCGCGGAAGGCCCGCTCGACCGCTTCGCGCCTGGCGCGGCTGAGGGTGCCGGTGTGCTCGGCGGTGTTGATGGTGAAGACCCCGGCGTCGCGGTACATGCGCCGGTAGAAGTCGTCGGTGAAGTCCCGTTGCCGCAGGCCGCTGTCCAGGTCGCGGCCGGTGCCGAGGGTCCCCCCGCAGCGGTAGCGGGGGCACGGCTGTCCGTGCCACCGGTCGGCGAGGTCGGGGTGGATGGTCTGTTCCCAGAAGCAGCGCGGGCAGTGCGCGGTGGCGTCGGGCAGGACGTCGTCGGCGAGTCGGCGGACCTGGATGTGGCCGGGCTGGAGTCCGTAGACGCGGGTGGCGCCGTCGAGAGCGGTACGTACGGAGAGGATCCCGGTGTCGGCGAGCGCGGGCAGCAGCCGGGCGAGGAAACCGGCGGCGGCTTCCCGGCGCAGGCCGAGGGCGCGTACGGCCCAGTCCTGGTACCAGCCGAGCCGGCCGGTGAGCACGTCGAAGTCCTCGCTGCCCTGCTTGGGTGAGCCGAGCAGGAAGGCGGGCGCGGAGACGCCGCGGGGAAAGGCGGGCATGCCGGGTTCGCGTCCGCCCCAGATCGCCCACCGGCGCACTCCGGCCTGGTCGAGCCAGGGGTCCAGCCAGGCGTGCCGGACGGCGCCACGGATGCGCAGCCGTTCGAGCAGACCCCGGACGAATCCGAGGTACTGGTCGGGGCCGGGCGTCGATCCGTCGGGGAGTGCGATCTCTCCCGGTGTGGTGAGGAGGATTTCGTGGACGAGGTCCGCCACGGCGTCGGGGTCCGTCAGGGGCACGTCGGCGGCGACGGTGCGGGTGAGTTCGAGGGTGCGGCCCTGCCGGGACCGCAGTCCGAACTCCATGACGGTGGCGAACGCCAGGCGTTGCGCGATCAGTTCCCAGGTTGGGCGCGAGCCGCGGCTACGCCCGGACAGCAGGGTGTCCACGCCGCGGATCAGGTGCAGGTCCGGCGGGATGACGGCGGCCTGCACCGCCTTGCTGTCGACGACGTCCGCGATCAGGTCGGCGGCCAGGTCGTTCAGGGTGGTGGGTTCGTCCTCGTCGATGCGGCTGGCGAGAAGTGCGCGCAGCGAGAACGTATACGAGCGGCTGGCGACGTATCCGGCGCGGTGGGCGGCGTCCTGGACGGAGTCGTTGAAGAGGAGGGTCTTGTTCTCGCGCAGGTTCTTGTCCAGTTCGCCACCGGTGAAGAGCTGGGTGATGGCGGCGGCGGCGAGCGCGGCGAGGCCGGTGCCGAGATAGCGGATGGAGTTGAAGGTGCGGCAGGCGGGACACTGGTCGCGTTCCGCTGCCCGGTCGCCGTCGAGGTCGACGTGGACGAACGCCGCGTTGTGCAGGGGCGCGGGCCTGCGTGGTCCCTCGCCGTCCGCCGGGCTGCTGAAGTCGGCTTCGGGCGAGAGGGGGCGCAGCCGTCCGCCGCTGCCTTCCAGGACCATGACGGCGGGCCCGCCGCGCCGCTGTTCCGCCCCGGCTGCGAAGGCGGCCTCGTGCATTTCCTGCGGGGTCGCGGCGATCATGTTGCGCACTCGGCGCTTGTCGCGGCTCACGGAGGCGCGGCGGATCTTCGTGGCGGTCAGGTCGAGTTCGGCCGGGTCGACCTCAGGTGAGTACGCGGCCCAGCCGGAGCGCCCGCACTCGCGGCAGAACACGGCGGGCAGGAAGATCTCGGCGGGCGGCGGGGCGCTGTCGCCGGCCGGTACGGCGGCCTGCTCGGCGGCGTCGAGCGGTACGGCGGGGCCCTCCCCGTCGTACGGGGACGGTCGGGCGGCAGTGCTCTGGTCCTTGCGGGCCAGTGCGCCGCCGGAGGTCACCCGCTCGTCGTCCCAGCGGAACTCGGCGCGGGCCGCGCTGATGCCCCGCAGCACACGGGAGACCGAGCGCACCCAGTGGTGGACCTCGATGGACAGCAGCGGCCGTCCGGGGTGCTCGGGGTCACGGGCGTACGACAGGAGGGCGACGTAGCGGGCGAGGGCCTGGGCGGCGATCCGTGGCCGCTGCTGCACGGCCATGCCCCAGTGGTAGGCGTAGCGGGGCAGCACCTCGGTGATCTCGACGAGGGTCTTGGGGGTGCCGTCGAGGATCTCCAGGACGGCGGCGGTGAGCCGGTGGCGGCGCAGCACCGCCCCGAGTTCCTCGGGGCTCGGTCTGCTCAGGCCGGTGAACGCGGCGATGAGGTCGTCCATGGCGCCCGGTTCGCGGGTGGGGTCGCCGAGGTCGGCGACCTCTTGAGGCGAGGGGAACGGGAGGCTGAAGTCGCTCTCACCGGTGAAGTCCTTGGTGGAGCGCCGGTCCTCGCCGACGACCGAGTCGGGAGGGAACGGCACGCCGAAGACCTGCTCGGCGACCTCCAGCATGCCGGGCCCGCCGCCCGGCCGCGCGGTCCTGCCCCGCCCGTCCGCACCTGGGCCGTTCGCGCCGAGGGTGGCCGACGTGGCGACGGGGCAGACCGGCCCCAGCGGCCGGCCGGGCCGCGCGAGTCCTGTGACGGATCCGAGGCGGCGCAGCAGCATCGCCACGTCCGTGCCCTGGGCGCCGTCGTAGGTGTGGAACTCGTCGAGGACGACGTACGCGAGCGCGGAGTCCTGCCACAGCCGCTGGTCCTCGGGCCGCTGGAGGAGCAGGTCGAGCATCTTGTAATTGGTGATCAGGATGTCCGGCCGGGTGCGACGGATCTCGTCGCGGTCGACGGCGATCGCGGGGTTGGCCTGCTTGAAGTCCTGGGACGGTGTGTCGCCGATGTAGAGCGCCGCCCGCACCCCGGCGTCGTGCAGCCGGGTGTCCTTGGCGTCGGCGAGCCGCTCGCCGATGCGGTGGGCCTGGTCGGTGGCGAGCGCGTTCATGGGGTAGAGCAGGATCGCCTTGACGCCCTCCCGGCCGGCCAGCCGCTCCCGGTAGCAGTGGTCGAGCAGCGGGACGAGGAACGACTCGGTCTTGCCGGAGCCGGTGCCGGTGGTGACGAGGGTGGGCCGCGCCGGACCGTGCAGGGTGGACAGCCGTTCCCAGGCGGCTTCCTGGTGCCGGTACGGGGTCAGCTCGGGGTGCCAGGTCAGGTGCCGCTTCCAGCTCTCGCCCTCGGCGGTCCGGAACGGTGTGCGCACCCGGAGGTAGGGGCCGCGGAAGATGCCGTCGTCGGCGTCGCCGAGGAAGTTCTCCAGGGCGCGGCGGGTGCTCTCGTCGGCCAGCGCGTACGTCGTCGCGAGGTACTGGCTCAGGCTGGCCCGTACCTGGTCGGCGGCGAGGGTGGGACGCACGCGCGGTCCTCCTTGGTGCTGGTCGTGCCGGGGCGGGCATGCCGGGGGCGCCCGTTCACGGCCCACGGTATCGGGGGAGGTGGGGCGGCCCCGGGCCCGGCTCACTTGCCGAGTTTCCGCCCCACGTACGCGATGCGCAGGGTGCGTTCCTCGTGGAGCAGCCGGAAGTGCATCCGGCCCGGCGACGGCAGGAAGTCGCAGTGCCAGTCGAACAGGCGGTTCTCGCCGTCGTCGTCGGTGAACCAGCACAGGCGCCGGCGGGCCTCGAACTCGGTCCGCACGTAGGAACGCCACTGGGGCGCGATGGGCTGCCGGTCCGGGTTCCAGTCGCTGACCGCGTCCTGGAGCTCTCCGAGCCGCTCCCCCACCGGCTGCACCCACACCTCGGGCAGTTCGACGAAGTACTGCTCGGCGAGCCGTGTGAACTGGAGGTGCGGGAACAGCTCCGCCTTCAGGCTCCACAGCTCGGTGCCGGACCGCAGGCCTTCGACGGCCTTCTGCCGGACGCCGTCCGCGCCGCGACGGATCCACGACAGATGGGTGGCCACGTGCTCCCGTCTGGCGGCGTGCTCCACCTCGACGTCGGTGAGGGCGGAGCCGCCGTCCTCGTCGTCGAGGAGTTCCTCCCGTACGAGGGTGAGCCGGTCGGCGTCCCAGCAGGGCTCGACGGGCAGGGACACCCCGAGGCCACCGGTCAGGTGCGCCGACCCGAGCCCCTCGACCGCCTGCCCGTCATGCCGGTACTCGACGTCGGAGTGGGTCTCCCCCTCTGGGAAAGCCTCCCGGTGGGGCCACTTGGTCTGCATCTGGAGCAGGCGCACCCACAGGTCCCTGGCACCCGGGGTGCCGATCCACTTGCCGATGGCGTGGCCCTGGGCCAGCTGTAACGCGTTGACGGGCTCCCGGGAGAAGAGCCGGGTCCCCGCCCGGTCCTCCCTGGCCACCGCGAGCACGGCCCTGACCATCTCGGTCATGGCGCGGTTGACCCGCTCCGGATCTGCCTTCGACTCACAGGACTTCTCGTTCAGGAACAGCTGCGGCACGTCTCCCCCTCCGCGACGATGTGTGCGCCTTGCCCGCCTCCCCAGGCGGGCGTGTCAGCCGATGAGCTGGTCGAGCGTGTTCTCCAGCTCGTCGAAGAACCCGGTGGGCCACTGGTCGAGCATGCCGTCCGCGTCGACCCGCGGGCTGACGACCTCCACGCCGGTGCCGTCGCCCCGGAAGTAGTGGAACACCGCCTGTCCGGGGGTGATCCGCCCCTGCTTGACGGCGAGCCGCACGCCGTTGATGACGTGGTCGCTGTGCGTCTCCATGATCACCTGCGCGCCCTGCGCGGCGGCAGCGGCGGCGAGCGTCGCCATCTGTGTCTGGCCCTGCGGGTGGAGGTGCGCCTCCGGGTTCTCCAGGAGGACCAGGGAGCCGGGGCGGGCGGTGAGGCAGGCCACCACGACCGGCAGGACGTAGGTGAGGCCGAAGCCGACGTGGCTGGGCCGGCGGCGCCGGGTGGGGCCGAGCGTGCCCTGGAACCCGTACGAGAGGCGTACGGCGTCGGCGCCGTCGATGGGGTCGGCCTGGATGTCCACGCCGGGGCACAGGTCGCCCATCCAGGCGGCGGCCTGGTCACGCAGTTGGTCGGACTCGGCGCGCGGATGGTGCAGGGGGCCCTTGGGGACCTCGTCCCGGGCGTGGTGGCGGAGGAAGTTGACGGTGTGCTCGCCGCGTACGCCGAGGAAGCCCCGGCCGATGGCCGCGTGGTGGTCGCGCGGGTAGAACTCGGCGGGCGAGATCCGGTCGGCGTGCAGGTACTGGAAGGGCGCGGTTAGGAAAGAGGGGGCCACGGACTCGGGACCGGTCGGCGCGGCGGATCCCTCGGAGGTGGCCGGCAGGTCCACGTCGCGCAGCGGCAGCAGGTTCTGTTCGGGTTCGTAGTCGACGCTCCAGCCGTAGTGGTACGGCCCCTCGTCGACGGCGAGACCGATCCGGGCCTCGTCCCCCGCGAAGTCCTCGTGCAGGACGTCCTCTCCGGTGCCGAGGCCGACGAGTTCGCCGTTGAGCAGGAAGCCCTGGTTGGCGACGCTGTGCCGCAGTCCGGCCCGTTGAGCCTCGCGCAGGTAAGGGGAGACCGCGAGGTCGCCCGCCTCGTGCGACTGGCGCAGCAGCGCGATCGACTGGAGGACGCTGCTCTTGCCGGACGAGTTGAGCCCGGTCAGGAGGGTGAGCGGCCCCAGCGGTAAGGACGCATCGCGGAAGGCCTTGAAGTTGTGCAGAGTCAGACGGTCGATCACTGTTCGGCTACCCCCCGGAACAAGCGTGCCACGTACTGGAATCTGGTGCGGATCTTCGCCGGGTCGCCGGTGCCGATGGAGATCGACCGGTCGAAGTCCCAGTCCTTCATCAGCTCGGCGTACCGGTCGAGCAAGATCTCCCGAGACGCTACCAGCCGGTCCCGCTCCTGGTCGTCGAGCAGCGCGAGATGGACGGAGATCGTCTCGAAGAGAGCCTTGTTGATGGGTGAACGCCCCGGCCCGTCACGCCACTTGCGGAAGGCCCGCTCCCCGAACAGGTCCCGCGCGCACCGCATCGCCCTGCGGAACTCCCGTGTCAGCTGCTCCCGCCGCTCCTCGGTGAGGTTGTTGACCCGGTACATCACGTCGGTGAGGAAGCGGTCGAAGTCCTTCTCGTCGTGCGCGGCCGGGTTGGTCAGGCGGAAGGCGAGGAAGCGCAGCACCATCTCCCGGTCGGCCATCCGCTCGTTGGACACGCTCCACTGCGTGGCCTCGCCGAACGCCGGGTCCTCGGCGAGGTCCGCGAGGAACTCCCGCGCCGCACCCCGTACCAGCGCGTGCCGCAGCTCCTGCTGCGTCAGCCGCATGCCGGTGGTGTTGATCCGGGAGAACACGTTCTGCTTGACGGTGTCCGGGGTGCCCTGCTGCATGATGTGGACGGTCAGCTGGGTCTCGCGCAACCTGATCTTCAGCCGTGCGGTCAGGTCCTGGTAGGTGCTGCCGTCGAGTCTCCAGAGGTAGTCCATGCCCCGGAGGGTCAGGGGACCGAGGCCGGTGAGCTTGGGCTCCATGAACCGGGCGATGGCGGTGAGCCGCTGGACGCCGTCCACCACGGCCCACTTGTCCTCGTCGTCCTGAGCCATGTGGAAGTTGGAGATCGGGATGCGCAGCAGCAGCGACTCGATCAGACGGCTCTGCGCGCGGTCGCTCCAGATCCCGGCCCGACGCTGGAAGTCCGGGGCGAGGTCGATCATGCCCTCCCGCAGCCGGGACAGCAGCAGGTCCACGGTGGTGGTCTCCGTGTGGATCTTGATGCTGTCGGGCCGGAACGGCGCGGAGATGCCGTCGGCGTCGCTGTAGGGGCCTTCCTCCCCCTCCCTCTCCTCCTCGTCGGAGGGAAGCTCCAGCTCGACGCCGGTCGGTCGGCCGTCGGACCCGATCTCCAGGGGCGGCCCCAGCGGCAGGAAGAACGCGTCGGGCCCGCCCTCGACGTCCTCCGGTACGGCGTACCCCCGGGGCCGCGCCGGCCGGTCCCGCCCGGCGCCCCGGCCGCCGCCGCTGTCCTCCAGGTCCGCCATGCTCCCCGTTGCCCTCCGCCGCCCGATGCCGTGCCCGGCAAAGCCTATAGACGGCGTCGTGGCCTGTCAGTGAGATCGTCCGGCCCTGTCGGCGCCCGTCAGTGTGGCAAATCCAGCTCGGCGACGACCGTCTTGCCGACGGGGACGCGGTCGAGGACGTCCCACCGGTCGGCGAGCGCCGTCACCAGGAGCATGCCCCGGCCGGCCTCCGCGAGCGGCGGGAGCGCCGGGCGGGGCGCGCCGGGACCGGGGGGCCGCTCCTCGCCCCGGGTGTCGGAGACCTCGATGCGCAGGGTCCGGCCGAGGAGCTTGACGGCGACCTCGAAGTCCCGGCCGGGGACGCGGCCGTGCGTGACGGCGTTGGCGGCGAGTTCCGCGACGAGCAGGGCGGCGGTGTCGGACGCCTCACTTCCGTACGGCACGCCCCAAGTGTCGAGTTGGTGCAGCGCGAGCCGACGGGCGAGGCGGGCGCCGCGCGGGGTGGAGCTGAACCGCTGGGTGAACACACGTACGGTGACGTGCGCTCGGCGGGTTGTGGGGGTGGACGGTGGTGTCATATGCCCAATGTGACGTCGGATCAGGCGGTTTCACCAGGGCGACCCTGCGTACGCTGGGTCAGCGTACGCGCACATTCCGTGGACAGTACGCGTCACCGTGCGTGACCATGTCCGGAGTCAAGAGCGTTACGGCGGGCGGGTGGCACGGGAGGTGTCCGGCGGTGGCCTACGAGAGCACGGACGGCAGTACGGGCGCGGGCGGCGCTGAACCGGGGGCGTCGGACAGTCTGCGCACCTTCGGCGCGGTCGTCCAGGCCTTACGCGAACACGCTGGCCTGAGCCGGGAGGAGTTCGGCACGCTGGTCGGCTTCTCGAAACACACGGTCGCCTCGGTCGAGCAGGGCCGCCGGATGCCGGACCGGGACTTCGTGGAGCGCGCGGAGCCGATCCTCGGGAGCACGGGGGCCCTGCGGAGGGCAGCGCCACATCTGTCGCGGCAGGCGGGGCTGGCGAGTTGGTTCCGGCAGTGGGCTCGGCTGGAGGCCACGGCGATCAGCTTGTACACGTACGAATGCCGGGTCGTGCCGGGCCTGTTGCAGACGGAGGCGTACGCGAGGGCGGTGTCCCTGGACGTGCCGCCCCTGCCCGACCCGGAGGAGCTGGAGCAGCGGATCGCGGCGCGAATGGCACGGCAGGAGTTGCTGGCGGTGACACGCAAGCCGCCGACGGCGTTCAGTTTCATCGTGGAGCAGGCGGTGCTGGAGCGGTGGACGGGCGGCGAGGAGGTGACGCGGGGTCAGTTCGACCGGTTGCTGGAGTTGGTCGAGCGGAACTGGAACGTGGAGCTTCAGGTGATGCCGACGCGGAGGCCGTCGCATGCGGGGTTGGACGGGCCCTTGCAGTTGGCTGAGGCACCGGACAATCGCTGGTTCGGCTACTCAGAGGGCCAGAAGAACGGGCGCTTGATCAACGACCCGAAGGAGATCAGCGTGCTCCAACAGCGCTATGCGAAACTGCGCTCACAGGCCCTGGCACCCGAGGACTCTCTGGGCCTGCTGAAGCGACTGCGAGGAGCGCTATGAACACGTCCGAACTGGCCTGGTTCAAGAGCAGTTACAGCGGCTCCGAGGGGGACAGCTGCGTCGAGGTGGCGAAGGACAGGCAGGCGATCCACGTCCGGGACTCCAAGGACCAGCGGAGCCCCGAACTCACCCTCTCCCCCGCCGCTTGGAGCGACTTCATCACTTACGCCGCCCAGGGCTGACCCCAAGGCCCCAGGGAGAGTCACGAGCACGGCACTTACGACTCATGGAGTTCTCTAGGCTTCAAGATCCGCAACGTTGCCGTGCTCGTCGCTCCATCAACTCCTACGCCCGTCACGCCCGCTGTGGCGTCCTCGCTCACGCCAGCCGGACCGGTGTTGGGCAACCCGCGCTGCTCCCCTCGCTTGCGCGGGTGCCCGATCTCCGTGACCGGCGCGGGGTGCGCCGATGTTGATCACAGTGGGCTGACCAGCGCGGGCCATGACCTCGCAGGACGTTTTCGCCCGGGTGGACGCCGCCGCGCTGACCGCGGCCACTGGATCATCCAGAACACCGTCCACTGGACCACGGACGTCACCTTCGCCGAACCGTCGGCCAGCTCTCCCGCCACCGCACCCTGCCGGCATGAACTCACTACGCGACTGCCCCGCCGCCACCCCAGCTCACAAGTCGTCGTGAACAGTCACGGCGGCGAGGCCAAGACGCTTTGGCCGGGACTTCCCGGCCCGCAGGGGGATTCAAGCCAAATGTGATCAACAAGCGGAACTGTCATGTCCAATTCAACAACCGCTCATCTACCGGCGAGAGTCTCGCCCGAGCTCGTCGCTCACAGGGAGCGCAATCCGAGTTGGACAAGCAGGGGGACATAGATGCGAAGACGTCATCACGCGTACCGAGGAATCGTAGCGGCGGCGGTCGGCGGAGCTCTCACGTTGACCACACTTACCGCCGCTCAGGCGGCGCCGGCACCGCTCACCGATCCGGCAGAGGTGGCGGCGATCGCCGATCAGCTGGGCAGCAAGCGCACAGCGGGCATCTACTACCAGGACAAACGACTCGTTGTCGCCGTTACCGATCAGGCCGCGGCAGAAACCGTGCGGAGCGCTGGGGCGGCAGCGGAGGTCGTCCCACACAGCACGGCCGAGCTCAGCTCCGCCAAGGCGGAACTGGATCAACTGGCGGGGATACCCAACACTGCCTGGAGTATCGACCAGAGCAGCAACCGGGTGAACGTAAAGATCTACGACGGGGTCTCCGACGCTGACAGGACTCGAATCGAGAAGGCCGTTTCCGGATTCGGGGACGCGGTCGCCATAACGGAACACTCCGGCAAGATCGAGTCGACCGCGTACACCATGCGCGGCGGCGTGGGCATAGTCTCGAACTTCACGTCAGGCGGGACAAACTGGACCAAGACCTGCTCGGCCGGATTCAACGTGCAGAATTCCAGCGGTAAGAAGTACATGCTCACCGCTGGCCATTGCATGGACGGAGGCGCTGTCACCTGGCGCCGCAGGAGCGGGGACATTCCCCTCGGAAGGGCCATCGAATGGGCCTACGGAAACGACGTGAATCAGTCCGACTACGGAGTGGTGGAGTACAGCAACAGCGACGTCGCGCCGTACGGAACGATCCAGTACAGGGATGGCTCGGAAGGGCAGATCTCGCGTTCCGCCTCCGCGTTCGACGGGGAGAAGGTGAAGCGCGTGGGGACCATGAGCCAGGACCTCGTGGGCATGGTGCTGGCGACGAACGCGACGGTCACCTACACCGACGGCACCACCCTCACCAACATGATCGAGGCAAGCAACTGCACTGTGCATGGTGACAGCGGAGGACCTCTCTTCAGCGGTGAGACGGCGCTGGGCATCAATTCGGGCGGCAGCTATGCCGACCAGCCATGCGGGGATTCCGACAGCCAAGCGGACCGTTCCAGCTTCTACGAGCCCGTCTACAAGGTGCTCTCCTGGGAAGGCCTGAAGGTCTACTAGGCCACCACGGCCTCCCGCCGCCTGCTGCATCTGGGGTGGTGTCACAGAGCCGCAGGCGGCGGGAGGCCGCGAATGAACCCGGATGCGCCCCTCCGCGTCGAAGGTGTGCGAGTGGGACAGCGCTGGGCGCTGAAGAGTCCCCGCGTCCTTGTGTTCCATAGCCAACCCTCGTCGACCACCACAGAGGACTTCATGAACACGCAGCCGAAGCGCTCCGTCCGCATGCTCTTGGTATCACTCCTGAGCACGAGCCTCCTTGCTGGTTGCGGCAATGATCAGCGCACAGACGATGATGGCCATGCGAACGATCAGTCGCTGCGCATGCAGGAGGAGCGCGCCCGTCAAGTAGCCGGTGCCTGGCGGGCTTCTCCAGCCGCCGCTGCATGGGCACAGGGCTACTACCCGATGGCCGACGCGGTGCAGAAGCCGGAATCCGGCTGGCGCAGTAAGGCAGACGAGCGAGCCTACGAAACGAAGAACTTCGCCCTGGGAGGCGATCTGCCCACCACAGCCCCCACAGCCCCCGCCGTCGGGAAGGTGGACTGGGGAAACGGGAAAGATCTCACCCGCCCACTGATCGAGGCAGAGAAGGCATACCAGTCGTTCGCTCTCAATCGCAGCGCAGGACCCCACCTGACCGTGACGGGGGCCCGGCTCGGCACAACAACCATCGTGACAAGCCGCGGCAAGGCAACCGTTCCCGCATGGTTGTTCACGCTGGAGAGCTACGACACCCCGCTTAAGCGTGTCGCCGTAACCCCCTCAAAGCTTCCCGAGCCGCCGATCGAACAAGCCCGACAAGGGGCTGCCGGCGGTCTCAGGAGCATTGCCCGGCTGGCCGGAACGGCGGCAGATGGTCGTTCCGTAACTGTGCGGGCCACGCACGGATCCTGCGACGACGGCCCCGTCGTGAAAGCGCTGGAAACAGAGGAGAGCGTCGTGTTGTACGCCTCTGTCAAGGGGGCAGAAAGCGGCCCATGCTCCGCCGACATGATCGAACAGGACGTGAGGGTGAAACTGTCGCAGCCGCTCAGTGACCGCCTCCTCCTGGACGCCCTCACTGGTCGACCAGTGCCGTTCGGAGACCCCAAAGGGACGGCACCGAGCTGGACGTAAGCGCAACATCATCCAGCCCGCTGTACACGCCGTCCACCACATTGTCGGCCGTGACGGCAGGGGCGCGGTGGCGGCGGACCTGGCCGGCGGTTTCGGCGACTGGCCCTTCGACCTGTGTCCCGTGCCGGACAGGTCAGGCACGGGGCGCTGCCGTTCAGCGGGCAGACGGCATCCACTTGCCTGTGTCGACGGCTTCCTGAAGCCGTGCGGAGAAATGGGCGTGCGCCTCGCGCATCTCCCTCTCGCGGTCGGCCTTGTAGAAGGGTGCGGTGTAGCCCTCGGGGGGCTCGTGCCGCTCCTTCTTCTGGTAGGCGAGGAAGTGTTCGTAGTGCTCCTTGGTCTGGCCGAAGCCGAACGTGTGACGGCCACCGGCGATCTTACGTTCGTTCGCGTCGAACCAAGTGACCGCGTCGAAGTCCTGCATGATCGGAAACCGGGACTTGTACATGGCCACGAGCGCGTCCGCACTCACTCCGAGCCAAACAGCGACCAGGGCATCGATCTCCACCAGGGCAGCCCGACGCGCACGCTCACTCCGGAGCGGGGTTGACCGATCCCACCTCGGGCCGACCGCGTGGAGAGGCTGCATATCGGGCCACTCCACTGCCCAGGGTTCGTAGCCGGGCCAAGTCGGCTCGTACAGCTCTTCCCACAAATCCGCGTAGGCAGATGTAAGGCAATTCAGGCGCAGAGTACGCAACAAGAGGGCGGAGGCAAGTGGGTGGTCGACGGCTGGCGCGGGCAGTCGCCTCGCCGGAGCTACATCGAGGTTCCGCACACGAACTGTGCGCAGCAAGTAATCCACCGGAAGCGACGCCCAGAAGCCAGCCAACATCGCAGTGCTCCGGTTTTCAGGCAGCGCCGCGCTCCGCAAGGCATCAACGTGCGCGGTACCAGGAGGTAGCAAGGCTGTGTAAAGAGCCCTCTCTGTATCTGGCGCGATCATCTTGCGCCACGCGACCCGATAGAACTCCGTGTACGGCCGCCGCAGCCGCCGCAACAGCTCCGCCTCCACCTGTTCGTCGAGGACTTCCGACGCCGCCACCTCGAACCGCCTGGCTGCCGCGTTCCGTGCCCGCGTCACCTCACGCGTGGACTCCGTGAGCTGTTCCAGCGTCCTGCCGTCGCTCCACACGTCCTGCGCGGCCCGGTACACCTCGGGCTTCGCGACGTACACGTACTCGGACTCGGGCACGGCATCGTCCGCCAGCGTCATCGGGTTGAGCCCGAGGAGATCACCGCTACCCTGGCTCGGTTGCTTGAACATGGGGTTGGCCAGGCCGATCTGCGGGCCCTTGAGGATCACCTCGGACCAGTCGTCGGGGCGACTGACCACACCCGAGTCGTCCGGTGTGTTGTAGTCGATGAGGTCAGCCGCCTTGGCTCCGCTTTCGTGGTAACCGCTGCTGATCTGTGGCTCGTACTCCGCGAGCCGCAGCGGGTAGTCCGCGAGCGCCTCGATCGCCTGCGCCTCCGCCGTGCTCACCGGCGACAACAGCCGCGCCTGGCGTACAGGCTGTGCCTCGTCGCCGGTGAGCTTCTGCCACCGGGCGAGCATCACCTCGTCCACGCGGACGATCCGCTTGCGGTGCGGGCGTTCGTCCCAGCTCGTGCCGTATTTGATCCCAGGGTCCGGAGCCGTTCCGTCATCCTCGGCCGACAGGCGCAGCGCATCTACGGAAACGAGCCAAGACAGATGGTCGAAGCCGATCTCGCCTTCCTGTCCGTAGATGTGCACGCCGAAGTGACTGGCATGGCCGACAGGGGGCGGAAAGAAGCGGTTTCCCTGGTTCACGAAGTCGCCGTGCACCCGCAACCTGGTGTACGCAGCCTCACGCAGCCGCCCTTCCCTATCACCGCTGAAGTGCGAACCCGGGTGGACGAGGCCCACGGAGCCGTTGGCCGCCATGTGCTGCCACGTCCGGCACATGAAGGCCCGGTACAGGTCCGGCTGGGTCCCCGCGAGCAGGGGGTACACCGAACCGGACCCCAGCATCTCGCCCGTGCCGCTCGTCGACGCGAGCTGGGCGAGCAGATACGCGTGGGCGCGGGGCGACTTCAGCAGTTCGTCACGCCGCCGCGTGCGTTCCGCCTTGGTCGGCTTCTCGGTGAGCATGAACCACGGTTCGTACTCAGCGAGAACCGGGTTCTCCACCCACCTGGGCTGCACCCAAGGCGGATTCCCCACCTGAAGATCGAACCCGCCCCCGGGCCCCCGGAACACATGCGCGAAGTGCAGCTCCCAGTGGAAGAAGCCGTGGCCGTCCTCCGCCTTAATGTCCTTCTCCGTCGTGCCGGCGATGTCCTCGACCGTGTTCAGCCACGGGTAGCGGAACGGCAGCAGCCGGGCCGGTCGCATGCCGAGGAAGCCCTCCAGGCGGTCCTCGACATCGGTGAGCACCCCCAGCGCCTCATCGGGGCTGAGGTTCTCGATGCCCGAGAGCAGCGAGTTCTCGGGCATGTCGGCCTTGCCGAGGACGCTCTCCAGGAAGTCCAGCCAGTCGCCGAGGCTCTGGAGCGGGACGGTCTTCCGCTCCTGCTCCCCGCCGCCGCTCCTGCGGGGACGCGACGGACTCCGCTTCGGCCGGGCCTCAGAGTCGGCACCCGTGCCCAGTTCCTCCTGCTCGCCGTCGGGGTCGTCAAACAGTCCGGCCATCCGCCACAGCTGGTCGCCCGGAGCAGAGGAACCGGCCGACTCCCCCGGGTCCACGACCTGCTCCGTGGCGGCCGCCGCGCGGCCCCCACCCAGCAGCCCCGCCACCGACGACTCGTCGACGAACGCGCCCCCCGTCTCGTACACCACACCCGTGCCGTCGAGTTCGCCCACCTTGTCCAGCGGCCAGAACCAGAGCGCACACCAAGCGTCCATCACGGTCTTCAGCCGCCAGTACGGGGTGCCGAACCGGGTCAGGTCGTCGAGGACCTTCTGCTTGTCCTCCGCCTCCGAGGACTGCTCCAGCCAGTCCGCGCCCCACACGTCGACGCGCCGGGCGACCGCCCGCTCGGAGAGTTCGAGGCGGGTGGCGACCAGCGACCACAGGAACTCGGCACGGCGGGCCAAGCCCTGCAAGCGGCCCAGCTCGGTCTTCTCGGCCGCCTTGCGCCACCGGGCGTAGCGCTTCTGCCGTGCCTCGGCGGTCTCCTCGCCGCGCTCCTGGAACGGCTTCGGCCCCTTCGGCGCCTTCTGCACACCCTTGCGCCACGTGCCGAGCGCCTTCGCCTCGTCCGCCGCGAGCTTCTTCGCCTCCGGTTCAGCGGCGACCGCGCCCCAGCCGATCGCGGGCAGCAAGAACTGGTGCACCGCCCCCTCGGGCAGCGGGCCGTCCCGGAACGGGAGGTCGGTGGGCGGGAGGGTGTTCTTCTTCGCCAGCCACTGGCCGTCCGTCAGGACGTCGGCCCGGTAGACCTTGCGGCCCGCGCCGATGAGCGAGTTGCCGCGCCGCAGGTGCAGGCCGAACCAGGGGGCCCGCATGCCCGGGTGCATGGAGTTGAGCCAGAGGGAGACCTCGGCCAGCTCCACCGCCGTGGCGTTGAGGTCGACGCCGTACGCGTTGTGCAGAGCGATGTACGCCTTGGCCTTCTGGAGCTCGATCTGCCGCAGCTCAGGGTCCACCCGGCGGCCCAGCTCGTGCTCGCGCCGCCGCAGGTACTCGGCGGCGACCTGGTCGATGGCCTCGTTGAGGAACGCGCCCGAGCCGAGGGCGGGTTCGCAGATCTTCCACTCCAGGAGTTCCCTGGCCGGGGTGGTGGTGCCGTCCTGGTCGAGCCGGTGCTTGAGGGCCAGTTCGACCGTGACCTCAGTGAGGGACTTCGGCGTGTAGTAGGAGGCGGAGGTCTGGCGGTCGCGGCCGGCCAGGCGGTAGACGAACGTGCCCTTGGGGTGGACCACCCGCTCGCGGCGGCCGGTCTCCGGGTTCGTCCGCTGGACGAAGACCTCGTCCGCGTAGTCCTGGACGCGTGAGGCGGGGACCATCCAGCTGCCGCCCGAGGGGTCGCCGCCCTTGGCGACCTCGTACAGCTCCTCCTCCGCGATGAAGCCGGTGTAGGACATGAGGCCCTCGTACACCGCGCCGAGCTGGTTGATGCCGAGCTGGGCGTACGAGATGAATCCGCCGCGCTCCCTGCCCCGGCCCTGGGTGAGCATCAGGCGGCGCAGCACCTTGTGCAGGGTCTCGTTGCGCAGCCGGGTGTCGAGGAACGGGCGGCGCTTCTCGGCCTCGCCGCCCCGGTAGGACGGGTTCTCGATCTGGTCGTCCGCGATGAGGCGGACCGCCTCCTTGGTGAACAGCTCCGAACGCAGGGCCTCGAAGCGCAGACCCGCGCTGGTGCTGCGGGCGGCGGCGCGGCGGACGCGGTCGGCCTCGCGGACGCGCTCGGTGTGCTCGGCGCGGGTGATCGCGCCGTCGGCGAGCAGCCGGTCCGCTTCCCGCTCCGCCTCGGCGGCCTCACGGGCGGCGGCCTCGGCGGCCAGGTCCTCGGGCTCGGTGCCGTAGCGGCGGTGGCCGTGCTCGACCTTGTCGAAGAGCAGCTCCAGCGACTCGTACAGGTGGAAGCCGCGCCGGGAGCGCTCGCCGACGAGGTCGCGCAGGACGAGGTCGCCGAGGCGCTGGAGGCCGTAACCCTGCTCGTACTCGGGGTAGTCGGAGGGCAGGATGCCGAGGGCGGGGCTGGCCTCCGCGTAGAGGAGGAACAGGATCCGGTACAGGTAGCGCAGCGACTCGCGGCTGAGTTCCTTGGCCAGGCGGGCCGGGTCGTCGAGGTCGGCCGGCGTGACGCCGTTCTCCGGGTCGCGCAGGCGCTCCAGGACGGCGTTCGCGATCCACTCGACGCTCAGGCGCAGGCCCTCGCGCAGCTCGGTGGAGACGCCGACGGCGTGCTTGCCGGACTTGTCGAGGAAGCCGGCGAGCGGCGCGGTGCCGCCCTCGGCGGGGACGCGCAGTGAGTCGGCGCCGAACAGCGCGGCCACCGTGTCGAGTTCACCGCCGTGGCGGTCGTCGCGCCGATTGAGGGCCGCGTCGAGGTCGGCGGCCAGGTAGCGGCCCTCCGGCCAGGCGAGGCGGTCGGCGAGGACGATGACGCCGCCGACGAGCAGGAGCACGTAGCGCGGGGGTGTGTCGCAGGCGAAGAGGAAGTCGGTGAGGGCCTTGGCGTCTTCGAGGGGAGCCGCCGACGCCTCCAGGTCCACGGGGTGGAGCAGGCGGCCCGCGCCGTCCGGGTCGAGCGCGGCGTCCGGCTCGGTGGTCCAGCCGCAGGAGACGGCGTACAGGCCTGGTTCGGCGAGGGCGACCTGGAGGGTGTACGCCCGGTCGGCACGGTGGACGGTGACGGTCTGCTCGTGGGCGTCGGTGTAGCCGAGGGCGTGCAGGGTGTCCAGGTGGCTCTCGGTGAACCGCTTCCGCCAGCCCTCGGGTTCGGGCGCGCCGCTGTCGGCGAGCGCTTCCGCGTCCTGGGCGAGGGCGGCGCGACTCGCGAAGTAGGGACCGTGCAGGGCACGCAGTCCCTCGCGGGGTGTGCGGGCGCGCGGAGGCACCGAGTCGGGGTCGAGGCCCTGGCGCTTGGCCTCGGCGACGGCGTCGGCGTGCCGGCGGCGCTCCTGCTCCTCGAAGGCGGCCCAGCGTGAGAGAAGGCCGTCCTTGGCCTTGAGGTCCTTGGGGAGGACTTCGGCGAGATAGTGGGCCGAGAGGTAGTCGCCGTGGTTGACCAGCGAGTCGTACGTCACGTCAGTTCTCCGCCTGGGCGTCGGACGGGTGGGCGTCGGATGCGAAGGGCCCGCCCGAGGAGCCGGTGTCGTCGTCCGCGCCGGTGGCGTCCGGGTCGCCGGGACGGTCGAGGACGGCCAGGACGCGGAGCAGCGGGCGGCCGGTGGTCTGCAACTGGTCCAGCAGGCGGGCCAGTTCGTCGGCGGTCTCCTCGACGAGGCGTTCCCGACGGCCCGTGATGCCGGGCAGCAGGGATTCGGTGCGCCACTGGGCCACATGGTCGCGGTAGGCGGCGAGGGGCTCGCTGATCCGCTCCTCCCACTGGGCCCGTCCGGCGTCCAGGTGTGCGCGGGCGGCGGCGACGGCGGCCGGGACGAGGGCCTGGAGCCGGTCCAGGTCGCGCGGCCCGCCGGTGCGGGCGAGCCGCGGGCCGACCTTCGCGTCCCGCAGCGCGTCCGCCATGGGACGCACCTCGGGCGTCCCGGCGCCGTCGGCGGCAAGCCCGGTCACGGCCATCCAGCGCACCACCGTGGGGCGGCCGAGGGCGTTGGAGTGGATGCCCTGGACGAGGAACACCGGCCCGTCGACGTGCGGGGTGGTGATGACCGGGGCCTCCTGGGGGCCGAACTCGACGAGGACCTTGTCCGTCAGCCACTCCACCACCGGGTGGATGTCGGTGAGGAAGGAGACCTCCGGCCACATGGTGGTGCTGCTGTCCCTGGCCTCGGTGAGCTTGCGCTGCGCGAGAGCGCGGTCGAAGGTGACCAGCATTCGCTCGGCGACCCGCTGCTCCTTCAGATAGGAGGGCGGCAGGGCCTTGAGGCGGTGGAGCAGGTCGGGGGCCTTGGCCGGGGAGAGCGAGAAGTACGCGCCGCCCTTGGCGTCGGTGCCGGACGACAGGCCGATCAGGTCCTCGGCGCGCTCCTCGTAGACCACATCGAGGGCGGTGTCGACGAAGGCGGCCGTGTCACCCTCGAAGAGCGAGATCAGCTCGGCGCGGGCGGGCAGCTCCTGCTCGGTGATCGTGTCCACCTGGCCGAACAGGTCGGCGAGGGCGGTGTCGTCGGCCGGGCCCGCCTCCAGGAAGTCTTCGACCGTGCCGCCCCGGACCAGCTCCTTGATGAGCCGGCGCTCCTCCTCCTCGGCCCGGTAGAGACCGGACACGGCCTCGGCCGTGCCGTCCAGCTTGTGCGCCTCCTCCTCGCGGCGGAGCAGCTTCTCGGCGACCGTGCGGTCGTCCTTGGCGCCGGGGACGGCCGAGGTCAGGATCAGCGCCCGGAACTGGGGCTCGTGCTTCTGCCCGTACCGGTCGATACGGCCGTTGCGCTGCTCGATGCGGATCAGCGACCACGGGATGTCGTAGTGGATCAGGTGGTGGCACTGGCGGTGCAGGTTGACGCCCTCGGAGGCCACGTCCCCGGTGAACAGCAGCCGGACCGGGTTGTCGGCGAGGCCGAACGCCTCCAGGACCTTGGCCTGTTCGTCGTCGCTGAGGCCGCCGTGCATGACGGTGACGGCCTTCGATGTGCCGTCGGCCGCCACCGGGAAGCCCAGACGGGCGGGGACGACCTCGGCCAGCCAGGTGAGCGTGCGGACGCGTTCGGAGAAGACCACGGCCCGGGTGGTGGACCGGGGGCCGACGCCGATCTCCTTCAACTGCTCGACGAGCGCGTCGAGTTTCGCCGAGTCACCGGGAGCGGTGCCGTCGCCCATGCCGGCGACGATCTCCCGCAGCCGGGCCAGGGCCGCCTGCTCCGGGGCGATGGCCGGGTCCGGCCGCAGTCCCTTCTCCTCGGCCTTGCGGACCCGCTCACCGAGGGAGACGAGACGCTTGTCGACCGTCTCGCCTAGTGCGGCGTGGGAGGAGAGGAACGTCTTGAGCAACTGGTAGGCGAAGAGCTGCTCGGTGGCGACCGACGTACGGTCCTGGTCGGCCGTGCCGAACTCCGTGCTCGTCGGCACGGCGGGAAGCCAGTGCTCGGCCAGCTCGGCGAAGATCCGCTCCTCCGGCTCCGTGGCGGCGCAGTGCAGGGAGACGGTGGGACCGCGGTCGGGCCACTCCGTCCCCATCTCGTCGCGCACCTCGGGGCTGATCTTCGTCCGCCGGATGTAGAGGTGGCCGAGGTCCTGTGCCGGGTCGTAGTGGTCGCGGTCGGCGATGGCGGCCGGGTCCAGCAGCGAGATCAGGTCGGCGAAGGAACGCTTGTCGCCGTTGTGCGGGGTGGCGCTGGCGAGCAGCAGGGCGTCCGTGCGCGGGGCGAGGATCTCGGCGAGGGCGCGGCGCTGGCTGCCGGGGTTGATGAGATTGTGCGACTCGTCGATGACGACGGCGTCCCAGCGGATGCGCTCCAGGTGGTGCCGGTACTGGCCGATGTTCTTGAGCGTGTCCACGGAGATGATCACGCGCTTGTAGTGCGTGAACGGGTTCCGGCCCGCCGGGATCTCCCGCTGGATGCGCTGGATGCCGAGGGAGTCGAGCCGCACCAGGGGGATCGAGAAACGGGTCCACAGCTCGTGCTGGAACTGCTCCAGGATGCTCTGCGGGGTCACCACCAGGATGCGCTCGCCCCGGCCGCGGCGGATCAGCTCCGCGAGGGTCAGGCCGATCT
Source organism: Streptomyces sp. NPDC006372 (assembly GCF_040612515.1). Classification (NCBI taxonomy): domain Bacteria; kingdom Bacillati; phylum Actinomycetota; class Actinomycetes; order Kitasatosporales; family Streptomycetaceae; genus Streptomyces; species Streptomyces sp. NPDC006372. Next base: position 181,801 of record NZ_JBEXQJ010000001.1, read on the forward strand.
CTAGCGTCTTGCCGAGCCCCACGACGTCGGCGATCAGCACCCTCGGGCGGAGGTTGCGCATCGACAGGGCGAGCTCGGCGGGGCGCTGCTGGTAGACGAGCGGGTCCAGCAGGAAGCGGTCGGCGAGGGCGAGGCCCCGCTCCGACTGGGGCAACGGCGTCTTGCGCAGGACGGCTTCGAGGAACAGCCGGCTGCGCCGGAAGTAGGAGGAGGTGTCGGGGACCAGGCGGGTCTTCTCCGGGTCGAGCAGCTCCACGCGGTCGATGCCGCTGAAGAAGACGGCCTCCTCGTCCCGGACGAACTCGGAGACGCCGACCGCTTCGATCCGCTCCCCGTCGTGGTCGGTCGTGGTGGTGTTGCGGACCAGCCACTCCTCGTCCCGTACGAGGATCTGCGCTCCCGGCGGGAACCGGGTCCCGTCCTGCGTCGCCCCCTGGTCGGTCACCTGCGGCCCCTTAAGTCTTCCCGTTCGTCGCGCGGTCCTGCGAAACGCAAGTCTGTCACGCGAGCCGAGGGGGCCGTGCGGGCTTCGGCAAGCGAACCCGAGCAGCTCAGAAGCGCGCCTCGCGGGCATACGCGGCACGGATCCGCTCAGCGATCCGCAGGGGTGCCGAGGGGCGGACGCCGGTGGCCCTGCCGCTTCCGGGCGGGGTTCCGTCCCGTCCGAGGACGACGCCCCGGGGGGCGGGGGGACCGGCGCTTGGGTCTTGCCCGCCGAGTTCGTCGTCGAGGTCGTGCCGCTCGGCTCCGCTCGCCTGCTCATCGTCCTCAACCGCCGCTGGATCGGCGGCGGCCGGCGCGTAAGAGGGAACGCCGGCCGCGGGCGCGGGCTCGCGAACCGGTGCGGGGAGCTGGGGCACGACGATCTCGGGGGTCAGGTCGGTGAGGCGGCGCTTGGCCTGGAGGGCGGTCAGGCCCTGCTCGTGGATGACACGCACCAGACGCTCGATGACCTCGGGCAGAGCCGGCCGGGCACCGGGGTCCAGCGCGAGCATGTCCGTGACCAGGGGCTCGAGCTCCGCCGGCAGGTCCGTCAAGTCGGGAAGAGCGGCCGGGTCCTCGATCTTCAGAGCGATGGCCTGCCAGGTCGGTCCCTCGTAGGGGTAGTGCCCGGTCGCGGCGAACAGCAGCACCGCACCCAGCGCGTAGACGTCGGCCGGCCGGTCCAGCCGGTGCTCGCCCCGGGCCTGCTCGGGCGGCATGCACAGCACGCTGCCGACGACGAACCCGGTCGCCGTCAGGGTGGTGCGGCGCTCCGCGAGCACGGCGAGACCGAAGTCGATCACCTTGGGGCCGTATGGGGACAGCAGAATGTTCTGGGGCTTCAGGTCGCGGTGGAGCAGTCCCGCGTCGTGCACCGTGCCGAGACCCTCCGCCAGCAGCGCCCCGAGGCTGGCCGTCTCGGCGAGCGGGAGCGGGCCATGATCGGCGACGAAGGTACGCAGATCAGGTCCGGGAACGTACTCCACCGCGAGCCACGGCTGATCGGCGTCCGCGTCGGCCCCTACGAAGGCCGCGACGAACGGCCCGTACACCGTGCGCAGGCTGTCCACTTCGGACAGGAAGCGGGCGCGGGTGTCCTCGTCGAGGACGGAGGACTTGATGACCTTCACGGCAGCCTGATGCCCGGCCGCGGACTCGCCGAGAAAGACCTGCCCCATGCCGCCGGATCCGATCCGGCAGACGAGGGCGAAGCCCCCGATCTCCTTCGGGTCCTCGTCCCTCAGTGGTTCCACAGTGCTCTGCCCCCCCTGTGGTCTGTGTGCGCCGCTCCGGACATGAGCCGCCCTGGACCGGAATCAGTCTATGCACGAGGCTCAGCCCACCCTGGCCCGCGTGTTTGCGGGCCATTCCCAGCCACGCCGACGCCGAGTCGCCCCCTGACACTGAGTCCGACACCGTCCGCAATGCCCTACGGAGAGATTCCTGCCTTTCGCCACAACAAGCAGCGCCAGCCACATCAGCCAGAGGGATTCTCCCGCAACGCGGCCCTCAACAGCTCGTGCAGCTAGTAGCGTTGACAGAACGTGGATCTAGGTCGCGAGCGCGACCACTGCCCCAAAGGAGCTTGTGTGGCCGACGAGGCGTTCAGCATCGACAAGCGCCCGCTGCGCGACGTGCTGAGGCAGGTTGAAGTAGGCAAGGCACAGCTCCCCGAATTCCAGCGTGGCTGGGTCTGGCCGTGGCCGAACATCGCCAGCCTTCTCGCATCCATTTCACTGAGTTATCCCGTCGGAACCGTGATGCTGCTCAGGGCCGGCGGTAACGTTCGATTCAAGTACCGCCCGATCGAGGGAGCCACACCAACCGGCGAACCGGAACCCGAGTCTTTGATCTTGGATGGGCAGCAGCGCCTCACCTCCCTCTTCCAGGCGTTGAAGCTCCGCCGCCCGGTGGTCACCCAAGATATGCGTAAGCAGCAGGTATCCGGATGGTTCTACGTCGACATGCGCAGGGCGCTCGAAGAGAACGACGACCGGGAAGAAGCGATCCGATTCCTTCCAGCGGGGCGTCAGGTACTCAACTTCCGCAGGGAAGTCATCGAAGACTACTCGAAGCCTGAGCTTGAGTACGAGCATCACATGTTTCCTCTGAACGCAGTCTTCGACAATGGCGACTGGGGGGACGAATTCACCGACTACTGGGGAGACGACAAAGCCAAGCGCAGCCTGTGGCGCGCTTTCCGAAATGAATTCATCCGCCCCTTCGACTTGTACCATGTCCCTGTCATCGAATTGGGGCAGGACACTCCTCGGCAGGCCGTATGCCAGGTATTCGAGAAAGTCAACACCGGCGGCGTAACCTTGACCGTTTTCGAGCTCCTGACTGCAACCTACGCCGCCGAGGAGTTCGATCTGCGCCGACATTGGCAGGAAGAATGTCGCGCAGCCTGGAGGGCGCCCGAGTACCGCATCCTGCGCGAGGTGTCCAACACCGACTTCCTCCAGGCAGTCACCCTGCTCGCTACGGCAGCACGCCGCCAGGCCGAACAGCGGCAAGGGACAGAGGAGGAGCGACTCCCTCGGATCGGGTGCAAGCGCAAGGACATGCTTGCCCTGTCCCTGGATGACTACAAGCGCTTTTCACCGTCCGTCATCGCCGGGTTCAAGACGGCTGCTAAGTTCCTGCATCAGCAGTACCTCTTCGACACGAAATTCCTGCCGTACGGCACCCAACTCATTCCGCTAGCCGCCATCCTGGCGCTGGCCGGCGATGCCGCCCACACCGCGGGAGCCCAGCAAAAACTTGCCCGGTGGTATTGGTGCGGGGTGTTCGGGGAACTGTACGGAGGGTCAACAGAAACTCGCTTCAGCCAGGACCTGCCCGATGTCGTCGACTGGATTCGCGGCACCCCCACCGAGCCGCGCACTGTGACTGCCGCCCAGTTCTCCCCGGGACGTCTGCTGACGCTTCGAACCCGAAACAGTGCAGCTTACAAAGGAATCTATGCCCTGCTACTGAAAGCCGGAGCCGTCGACTGGCGGACTGGGGAGAAGGCGGAGGTAACCGGATACTTCGACGAGTCTATCGACATCCACCACATCTTCCCCAAAGCGTGGTGTGAAAAGTCTGGCCTGGACCCCGCTGTCTACAACTCCATCGTCAACAAGACGCCTTTGACGGCCCGCACCAACAGAATCATCGGCGGCACTTCTCCTTCCTCGTACCTCGATCGTCTTGAGAAGTCCGCCGAGACTGATTTCGAGGACATGGCTGGACGCATCCGCACACACCTGGCCGATGTGAACATGATGGCATCCGACGATTTCGACGGATTCTTCACCGCCCGCAGAGCGGCACTGCTCAACCACATCTCGTCCGCCATGGGCAAAGTGATCAACGACGACGAGTGGGACGGGGACGATGAGGGCCCGAGTCTGGACGCACTGGACGACACCGAGGACGCGTGAACGCCTTCCGGAGGACCCGCCCGGCATCTGCTGAAAACCGAATGGGTTGAACCTGTCGGCGAGGCCGACCTCACATCCGCTCGGTCGGCGGGCCCAGTGAGCGAGGCTGCGGAGCCGCCCCGCATGTCCGCGCTGACCGCCCAGTGTTCATCGGGCGGCAGAATGCCAGAGCCGGGTTCGACGTGGTCCCGGGGCAGGGAGAGGCGCGTGCGGGGTCTGAACTCCTGAGCTTGGCGAGCACGTCTCCGAAGCTGGGCAACAAGTTGGGTCCGCATCTGCTGGTCCGTCACTCCAGAGTCCCAGAGGCAGACGAGTCGGGTTGTGCGCCGGGTTCTGTCCCCGGAGTTCGAGACGACGGCCATCCACGTACGAGATCAGGCCACTTCGGCCTCTTCTGCGTTGCGCACGCAACGCACGGTACGGAAGGATGTTCGACGAACTCTGAGGCACACGTGACGTGTGAGTACGCTGCAGTGATCGCGCATCGCCACTGCGCAACACGCTTACGGGGGTAGGGGTATGAAGTTCGACATGGGGTCGACGACCCTGTCGGAGCTCGGGAAGAGCACCGTCGGGTCGAGTGAGGACCTGGGCACGCTGATCAAGTGGCTGATCCAGTCGGCGGAGCCACTGGAGGGCAAGTTCAACGGCGCGGGCAAGGCGGCGTTCGACACCTTCAAGCTCAACGCCGACGAGATCACGGCTGCTCTGAACGGTTCGCTAAGCGCGATCCTGGGCGGCCAGTCGGGCATGGACACCGCGTTCGGCACCGGTGACGTGGAACTGGAGGACAACGCCCACCAGAACATGGGCGCTGCCAACTTCGACGCGGCTCGTTTCGGCGCGCGGTAGCCGCGCCGGCCCACGGCGGCGCGCATGCGCCCGTCCACCCGACGCCGCCTTCACCACCATTGTTTTCAGGGGGAATTCAGCCATGGGGCAGAACCAGGACCGCCGCTCGTACGACACCGGTGCTTCCGGTGAAGTGCAGATCAGCCTGCACAGCGTCATCGGGCAGTTGGAGCGGGTACTGAGTGACCGCGACCGCGCGGTGAAGGCCGCGATGGCCGACTTCACCGCGGACGGCGTGGCCGACGAGTATCACGGCAAGGAGGCCCGCTGGCACCGCGCCGCCGGTGAGGTCCGCGAGATCATCCGCCTGGTCCGCACGACGATGGAGCAGAACGACGGGACCGCGCAGACGACCCTGGCCAAGGCTCGTGCGGCCGTCGACAACATCGGCTGACGTCAAGCAGTAACAGGGGGAAGGGAACGGGGGTTGACGCATGCCTGCGTGGGACATCTCTCCGTCCGGGGTCCAAGGTGTGGTCTCGAACGTCGGCGACGTCATGAAGGTCCTGGACGAGATCGTCCAGGCGTACTCGGATGATGTGCAGGGAGCGGCCACATCGGCCGGAACGCTCGCTCCGGGCGGGGCAGGCGGTGAGCACAAGGGACAGACCGGGTTGGTCGCCGCAGCGCTCGCGGAGTTCATGGAAGGCACCGCTGACGAGCTGAAGTTCATCGGCGAGCGCGTCGGCAAGTCGGTGAACGGCGCGGTGGAGGCCACCGTGGCGTACCAGAACGGTGACCTGGAGATGGCTGCGGAGGCGCAGCACCGGGCGGCCGGACTCATCAGACCCGACATGCCGGCGGGCTGGAAGGCCGGTCGCCTGTGATCGAGCCGGAGTCCATCCCGCTGTTCACCGGCGATCTCGGCCAGCTGGAACAGCACACTGACGCCCTGCGCAAGGAGGCGGACGGCATCCGCCAAGCCGGTGGGGAGGCGCATCGGCAGTTTCAGGGGCTGTCGGCCTTCTACCAGGCGCCGGAGGCGGAGGATCTCTTCGCGTCCACCAAGCCGGTGAGCGATGCCGCCGACCGTTTCGGGGACAAGGTCGCCACGGTGGCGGACGCGCTGCACACGTACGCGGCCGAAGTCGCGCCGATCGCCAAGCGGTTGGAGCAATTGCAGAGCAGGGCAGCCACGTTCGTCGCGGGGCTGAAGACCGACAGCGGGGCCTTCGACGAGAACTGGACCGATGACGCGGACAAGGTCTCGCAGCACCAGGCCCTGATGCATGACGTGAACGTCGCGCAGGAGCAGTTCGCCGCTGCCGAGATCGCCTGCAACAACAAGATCACGGCACTGGTCGGCGGCACGCAGTACGTGATGAACACCGGGGCCAAGCAGCTCATACCGCGCGGCGCGGAACTCTACGGCTACAGCGCGAAGGTGCTGGACCAGGCGAAGGAACTCCCCTGGGGCACGCCGGTCACCCAGTCGCACGACTGGTGGGACCCGGACGATCTCGGCTACTACGCCAAGAGTTTCGTCTGGGACGGGATCATCGTCGACAACGTCTGGGGCACCATCGACGGCCTCGCGACCCTGACTGGCTTCCACGGCTCGGACAACGCCGGACAAGCCTGGGAAGGCCTGGTCCGGGCGGTGGTCGGGGCCGAGACCTACCTCATGGAGTCCGGCGGCAAGAAACCCACCGGAATCTTCGCGACCGACTTCGCCCAGGACAGCAAGGGCTACGCCAAGGAGTTCGCCAAGGGCTTCGTCGCCTGGGACATGTGGGACGAGAACCCGTCCCGTGCCGCAGCTACGGTCGTTTTCAACGGGTTGACGCTTGGCGCCGGCCCGCTCAAGGTCGCTTCGGCGGGCAAGGCCGGTGCTGCGGCCAAGACGGCTGCCACGGTCGCGAAGGTCGGCGAGGTCATCGACCCGCTGGGCGCGGCGGTCAAGGTGACGGGGCATGCCATCCCGAGGATCACCCAGGTGACCGAAAGCCTGCGCGGCGTCAACAACGTGCCCGCGTTGCACACCCCGCACAGCGTCCTGGAGTTCTCGGACGCCTCGGGACGCTCGGTCCTCGTCCTCAAGGACGGTGAATTCGTCGTCCTCAAGGACGGAAAGGTCGTCAGCGACGCTCCACTGCGGGACCGCTCCGGGACAGTGGAGGCACCGCCGGTACGTGAGCGGGAACTCGCCGGAGTCAATATCGGCTCCCGCGCTCATGAAGCCACGGCTCATACGGATGGCGCTGTGCCACCCCAGTCAAGTCAGGAGCTCACAAGCGCCGGCGACATGCACTCAGGGCATAGCCACGACATCCCGGAGGGGACAGGCAACGCACACTCGCACGGTTCCGGGTCGGGCGGTGGTGGCGGTGACGCCGGAGGCCCGCCGGTCGGCGGAGGTTCATCAGGTCTGCCCGACGGTCCCGTAGAGCCTCGGGGCAATCTTCCCGATGGCTCTTGGGAGGGGCCGCGGGGTCTGAGGCTCAGTCCGGAGGAGAACGCTGCCGCCGGCCAGTTCATCGACCGCGCACTGGCGACCGAGCCGCGCATCACAGAGGCGATTCAAGCAGCTGCCGGGCGCGTCGAGCACGGGAAACTCAACGGTCTCGAGTACCGCCTCAAGGGCGAAGAATCCCTGAAGCGGAAAGTAGCCACGGCCCTGCTCGAGGACGCCCGCCTGACACCGGAACGGGCTCTGTCCAATATCAGAGACTCCCTCCGATACACGGTTGAGGTTCCCACCAGGCACTACTCACAGGGTGTGCAGCAGGCAGTCGACGACCTGCGCTCGCGAGGGTTCGAGAATGTCACATTCAAGAACACCTGGGAGGGCTCGGGGTACAAGGGTATAAATTCCACATGGCGAGATCCTTCGACTGGACAAATCTTCGAGGTGCAGTTCCACACCCCTGAGAGTTTTGTCGCCAAGATGGACACTCACGTGCTCTACGAGAAGGGGCGCCTCCCCGGCATCTCCAAGGATGAATTCGCCGCTATTCAGGCCGCGCAGAATGAGTTGTTCGACAGGGTGCCTGTGCCTCATGGGGCCGAATCGATCCGACTCGGCCCCGACCCACACGGCCCAGGATCCGCCGACGCTCCCGACGTCGGATTGGGGCGACACGGCGACGAGTCAGTGCATGGAAACGGACCGCCGCAGGAACTCACGGCGGATAAGCGCGCATCTCACGAAGCACATCTGAACGATCTTGCGCGGCAGTACAGCGAAGACTTCGACCAGCTGAAGCAAGACCCTGACCACAAGGGCAAGGTGAAACCGTCGGAGATGGACGAAGCCCGTGTCGCGCTTGACCTACGCGAAAACGGGAAGGTGCCGACCGATGTTCAGCGACCCCCCGGAGCAAATCAAGGAGACCTCTATTCACCGAGCACCGGAGAATTCTATGACATCAAGGGAGTACACTCGGACTGGCCTCCACTGAACAATGTCCGCGACAAGTCCTTACCGTTCAAGGGGGCCTACAACCCGGCGGACAATCAGGGGTGGGTGCGCAAGTTGGAGGACCAGATCGTCACCAGGGGGCGCATGGTTATCCTCGACATGCGCAATGCCAATCAAGCGGCGATCGACGATGTCAAGTCGATCGTCGAGCAGCACGGGTGGAGTGATCGAGTTGTCTGGTATCCGTGACGTAGGCCGAGTGGTCCGGGTGATGCCACCTGACGCGGAGGCCGCTGCTGCTCTGCGGGAGTGGGCTGAGCAAGAGGAGTCGCTTCTGGACGTCTCTGCCCTCGACCTGTCTCGGGCCGACCTGTCGGCTGCGGACCTCGCCATGGCACTCATGACGCAGACGGTCCTCCGGAGCGCGAAACTCGTCGGCGCCGACCTCTACCGGGCTCACATGGAAGGCGCTGTACTCGACGAGGCCAACCTCTCAAGCGCGTCGCTGGTCAAAGCCGAACTCGACGAGGCTTCGCTTCGGGGCGCCACTCTGGACGATGCAGATCTGGGAAGTGCCAGCCTGTGGGCGGTCGACGCTCGGTCGGCTCGCTTGCGGGCTGCCAAGCTCCACGGCGCTTCCTTGATCGACGTACGACTGGAGGGCGCTGACCTCACAGACGTGTCATTGCGTGAGACGTCCGTGAAGGCAGTGCTTGACGAGCACACCGTCGTACATGGACTCACCGGCACTCTTTTCGGTCCTGCCACGATCGGTCAGGCAGGCAGGCAACGCGAGATCGACGGGCTGGAACTCGAGCGGTGGCTGAACCGCCGGGGAGCGAAAGTACGTGTTCTCACTCCACGCTCTGGTGCCATCACTTACTACGCCAAGTTCAGTGAGGGTTACTCCCGCAGCAATCCCCAAGGTCTCGTCAGGCGCCGCATGGTGAACGGCGTAGCGCATGACGAGGCGTTCACCAGGAACCTTCGCTGGGAACCGACCGAGTATCTTCGGCTCTACCAGATGGGGCACAACGAGGTCGACCACGCCGAGATCAGCGAAGCGGAAGCGGTCGCGTTCATCGAAGACGTAACGAGACAGACCGAATAGCGGACCCGACAGGCGCGATGATGACACCCGGAATCGAAAGGCAGACAGCAAAGAGCCGTGCCCGCCCAGGACTACGACAACCAGCTCCTCGAATCGGTCTCCGTCCGCCGTCGTCGCCTCCGCGACGCCCTCCTCTTCGGCGCCCAGCGCCAGCGGCGGTCGCTCGACGAGCGGGTCGGGAAGGTGTTCGCCGGCCTGGTCATCGCGGCCGTGATGTGCGCCGGGTGTGTGGGCTGGTCGTTCGTGTCGCATCGGGTCATCGGGAAGAGCCCGTACGGCGCGTCCGTGCCGTCCTCGGGTCCGAACTCCCCCAGCACTGCCGCCCCTTCAGCCTCTTCTTCTCGGTGATAGGTTCGAACGCGTGATGTCCACGGGGTCCTTGAGTCGTTCGGCGACCAGCAGCCGTACGGCGCTCAGCCGGGTCACCCTGGTCGGGGAGCGGCGTCGGGTCGACCTCGTGCTGCCTTCGCGGGAGCCCGTCGGGGTTCTGCTGCCGGAGATCATGCGGCTTCTGGACGACCGTGTCGCGGAACGGCCCGATTTGCGGCATCTGGTCACACCGGACGGCTCCGCGCTCGCGCACGACAGCACCCTGGAGTCGGCGGGCGTGGTCGACGGGGCCGTCTTGCGGCTCGTGCGGGCCGAGGACGCCCCATCCGCGCCCGTCGTCCATGACGTCACCGACGAAGTCGCCGACGACCTCGGCGTGCGGGCCTGGCGGTGGCAGCCCTCGGCGCGGCGTGTCGTCGCCGGGTGCGCGACAGTCCTGTGGGCCTTGGCCGCCGGGTTCCTGGCCCGCGGCTCCTTCCCCCCGTCCTCGGTCGGCGCTGGGGCTCTCGTCATTGCCGCCGCATGTGCCCTGGCCGGTGTCCTCCTCGGGCGGGCCCGGCGGCAGGCGCTCGCCGCCGCCCTCATCGTCACGGCCGCGTCCCTGGCCGTGCTGGGCGCCTGGACCTGCGCCGACGCCTACGGCTGGGGCGGTGCGGTGCGGCTGGTGGGCGTCGCGGGGGCCGTGACGCTCGCGCTGCTGCTCGCCGGGGAGTTCACGCCCTTCGGACGCGGGGCGCTGATCGGTGCCGGGGCTGTCGCCGGTTGCCTTGTGGCATGGGAAGCAGCTCTCGGGCTGCAGGGCGGGGCAGGCACAGCAGCAGAGCAAACCCGGGTGGGCGCGCTCCTCGCCGTCGTCTCCCTCGTCGTCCTCGGGATGCTGCCTCGGCTCGCGCTGATGGCGTCAGGCCTGACCGGTCTGGACGACCGTCGCACGGGCGGGGTGTCGGTGAGCCGGTACCGGGTGGGCACGGCCCTCGCGGCCACCCACCGTGGGCTGGTGCTGGCCACCGTTGCTCTCGCCGTGTCCGCGGGTGCGGCCGGTGTGCTCGTGCTGGGCACCGTGTCGGTGTGGAGCGTGCCGCTCGCCGTCACCGTCATGGTGGTGCTCGCCCTGCGGGCGCGGGCCTATCCGCTCACCGCCGAGGTCGTGGTGCTGCTCGTGGCGGCGGCCGTGGTCGCTGTGCGGCTCGCCGTGGTGTGGGGTGACCATGCCTCGGCACCGGCAGGGCCTGTCGCCGTGCTCGGGTTGCTCGCCGTCGTGCCTCTAGGAGTGCTGGCCGTGGAACCGGCCGAGCATGTGCGGGTGCGGCTGCGGCGCGCCGGTGACCTGCTGGAGTCCGTGGCCGTGATCGCCCAGTTCCCGCTGGTGATCGGTGTGTTCGGGGTGTACGGGCGGCTGCTCGGCACCTTCGCGTAGGACAGGGTGACCGGAGTGACAGGAGGCGGGGACTGGCAGCGCGACGTGCTGCGCGAGCTCACCGGCCCGGAGCCGATTGCCGTGACCGAGCACCCGGAAGTCCAGGCTGCCGTCTCCGGCACACCTGACTCCACGCCTCCCTCGGCACCGGCCCCCCGCCGGACGCACGTCCCTCAAGTCCCGGCCCCGGCCCCCGAATCCCACCCCACCGTCGACCCCCGCCTCGCCATCGCGCTGGGCAACCCGCAGCACGGTGACTCGGCCGCTCGCCGGGCCGGTGCCTCCCTGCGCCGCCTCACCGCCTCGGCCGGCCAGGAGGTCGCCGAACAGACGTGGCTCGCCGAGGAGTTGCAGCATCCTGTCACCACCGGCCGCGTCATCGCCGTCACCTCGATCCGCGGCGGAGTCGGCAAGTCAACGGTCTCCGCCCTGCTCGGCCGTACCTTCAACCACTACCGGCACGATCCGGTGCTCACCCTGGAGGCCGACGGTGCCCTCGGCACGCTCCCGGTGCGGATGGGTGCGGACACGGTGCGCTGGTGCTGCGCCGACCTCGCCCGGATCCTGACGCCGGCCATGCAGCTCACGGACATCACGGGCTACCTGGTGCCCGTCGCCGACGGTGGCTGGCTGCTGCCCGCGAGTCAGGGACGGGTCGGCGCCCCCATGGACATGCACACCTACCGGACGGTGACGCTGGCCCTGCGCCGGTACTTCGCGGTGACGGTGGTGGACTGCGAGACCCTGCCCGGCGAGGTGGCGCGCACGGCGATGGACACCGCCCACGCACGTGTCGTCGTCGCCCCGATGACCGCCGAGGGCATCCACGGCACCCGCCAGGTCCTCGACTGGCTGGGCCACTTGCCGCACTCCGCGCTCGCCACCACCGTGGTCGCCCTCAGCGCGAACTCCCCCGACACCACCCTCGACCCGAAGACGGCCGCCGCGCACCTGCGCGAGCCGGGCGTGCCCGTCGTCCTGCTGCCCTACGACCGCCATCTCGCCCAAGGAGGCCCCATCCACACCGCCATGCTGGGCCGGAGCACCCGGGACGCGGCCGTCCGCCTGGCGGCCGAGGCGATGCAGCGGGCGGTGAGGGTGCGATGACCCAGCAGGTGACCCACCGGCCCGCCCGCAGTACCCGCCCCCTCGATCCCGCCGCACCCCACACCATCGAGGCACCCCCGAACCTCCCCGAGGGCAAAGTCGGCAACGCCGCCACCGCCCTGCTGCCCATGGCTGGTGTGGTCAGTTCCGTCGTGCTGATGACCGTCATCCGCAACAGCCAGTTCGCGGCGATCGGCGCGATCGTGCTGGTCGTCGCCCTGCTCGGAGCGGTGGCGCTGTTCCTGTCCCAGCGCGGCAAGGCACAGCGCACCCGGCGCGTGCAGCGTGAGCGCTATCTGGAGTACCTGGAGGAGCTGCGTGAGGAACTGGGTGCCGCCGAGCGGGAACGGCGGCAGGCGGCGCGCGAGCTGAACCCGCCGCCCGAGGCCCTGTACGACCTGGTCCGGGATCCCGCCAGGCTGTGGGAGCGGCGGCGCCCGGACGCCGACTTCCTCTCGGTCAGGGCCGGAACCGGTGACGTACCGGCGCATGAGCTGACCATCGCCCAGAACAGCACGGGTGGCGTCCTCACCCCACCGGACCCGTTCATGCTGAACGAGGCACGTGCCCTGCAGGGCCGATTCGGCACGGCAACAGACTTCCCCCTCACCGTGCCGCTGGACCGGGCGGGGGACGTCAGCATCATCGGCGACCGCGACGGCGTCCTCCAGGTCGCCCGCGCACTGCTGCTGCAGACGGTCGTGACCCACGCGCCGGACGATGTCGCCGTCGCCGTCGCCCTCGGCACCGGCGACGAGCCGGAGTGGGCCTGGACCAAATGGCTGCCCCACGTCCTCGACCCACAGACGTACCACGGTCCGGTCGCCGCCCGCCGCATCGCCCCCGGCCTCGCCGAGTTGGCCCGGTTGTGCGGATCCGACCTGCGGCAGCGCGCCGCCTACGCGGCCGAGGTACGCCGCGGACTCTCCGGCAGGACCAAGGAGGCGTTGCGCCTGGCCTCCCGCATGCTCGTGATCAGCGACTCCTACGGCGGCAACGCCGCAGAACTCCCCCGTCCCGACTCGGCGATCGGGCTGCCGGACATGGGTGTCACCGTGCTGCACCTGCTCCAGCAGCAGGTGCACGAGCCCGATCAGATCAGCGTGCGCATCACCGTCGACGGCGACCAAATCACCGTGGACGACCTGCGCGGGAACACCGGCCGGGGAACGGTCGACGCGGTGACGACCGCCGGCGCGGAAGGGATCGCCCGCATGCTCGCCCCGCTGCGGCTGTCGGCCGAGTCGGTGGCCGAGGGCACGCCCGTGTCCGGCCCGGTCGACTTCCCCGCGCTGCTGGGCATCGACGACCCGGCAGATCTCGACCTGCACGGCCTGTGGGCGCCCCGAAGTGAGCGGGACTTCCTGCGTGTCCCCATCGGCCTCACCGACCACCACGAGCCGGTATTGCTGGATCTGAAGGAGTCCTCGCAGCTCGGCATGGGCCCGCACGGACTGTGCGTGGGCGCCACGGGCTCCGGCAAGAGCGAACTGCTGCGCACCCTCGTCCTCGCCCTCGCGGCCACTCATTCGCCCGAGGACCTCTCCCTGGTCCTGGTCGACTACAAGGGCGGTGCCACCTTCGCCCCCTTCTCGGAGCTTCCCCACGTGGCCGGTGTGATCACCAACCTGGAGAACCAGGCCGGGCTCGTCGAACGCGTTCACTCCAGCCTGGCCGGCGAGGTCAAGCGCCGCCAGCAGGTCCTCAAGGACGCCGGGAACATCTCCGACATCGGCCACTACGCCACCCTGCGCGCCACCACCCGCCCCGATCTGGTCCCCCTCCCCCACCTGTTCGTCGTCATCGACGAGTTCGGCGAACTCATCACCGCCAAGCCGGACTTCATCGACCTGTTCCTGTCCATCGGCCGCATCGGCCGCTCCATCGGCGTTCACCTGCTGCTCTCGAGCCAGCGCATCGAGGGCGGGAAGCTCAAGGGCCTGGACACCTACCTCTCCTACCGGCTCGGCTTGCGTACCTTCTCCGCGGACGAGTCCCGCACCGTCCTCGAGACCACCGACGCCTTCCACCTTCCGCCGCTGCCGGGCTTCGGCTATCTCAAGGTCGACACGTCCACGTACGAGCGCTTCAAGGCCGGGTACGTCTCGGGCCCCTACCGCGGACCTGCCCAGCGCGACCAACAGGACGACAGGCCGCTCGCCCACCTCTACCCGGCGTACAACACCCTTCGAGAGACCGAGGCGGTGGAGGAGGCCGTCGCCACCCACCGGGAAGCCGGCCCGACCGTCCTGTCCGTCATGGTCGGCCAACTGGCCACCGCGGCGCCGCCGGTACGGCGCATCTGGCTGCCCCCACTGCCTGACGCCGTTGCCCTCGACAGGGCGGCCGGCCCACTCCGAGCCGACACCGACGGCGTGCGCCTCACCCACACGAGCGGCCCGATGAACGTTCCGCTCGGCATCCTGGACGACCCGGCGCAACAGTGGCAGCAGCCGTGGCAGCTGGACCTGACCGTCGCCGGCGGGCACGCAGCCGTCATCGGCGGGCCGCAGTGCGGCAAGACCACTCTTCTGCGCACCCTCGTCCTCTCCCTGGCCCTCACTCACACCCCGTACGACGTCGCCGTGTACGGCCTCGACCTGTCCGGCGGCGGTCTGTCCGCCCTGGCCGGGCTGCCGCACGTCGGTGGTATCGCCTCCCGCGCCGACCACGAACGGGCAGCCCGCACGGTCGCCGAAGTGCACGGCATGCTGGCGACACGCGAGACGGTCTTCCGTGAGCACGGCATCGACTCCGTCGACCACCTGCGCCGCCTGCGCTCCGCAAGACGACTGCCCGAACTGGCCGCCACCGACATCGTGCTGGTCGTCGACGGCTTCGGGGCACTGCGCGACGAGTTCGCCGACCTCGACGACGCGGTGGCCGATCTGCTCAAGCGCGGCGGCGGCTACGGCATCCACGTCGTCGCCGGGATGCTTCGCTGGAACGACGTCCGCGTAGCCACCCAGTCGATGTTCGGCACCCGCGTCGAACTGCGTCTGAACGACCCTGCCGACTCCTCCATCGACCGCAAGCTCTCCGAGACTCTCGCTCCCGACACTCCCGGCCGCGTCCTGACCGACGCCAAGTTGTTCGCGCAGGCCGCTCTGCCCCGCATCGACGGCAGGCCGGAGACCGGCGACCTGGGTCCGGCTCTCGAACGCGCCGCCCGCACCGTCCGTGCCTCCTGGCACGGCGAACTCGCCCCGCCCGTAAGGGTGCTGCCCACCCGGCTCCCCGCGGCCAGGCTGCCGTCACCGGCCACCGAACCGACGGCGATCCCCGTGGGCGTCGACCAGGAGACCCTCGCGCCGGTCTTGCTCGACCTGTTCGGCACGGACCAGCACCTGTTGATCCTCGGCGACAACGAGTGCGGCAAGACCAACCTGCTCAAGCTCATCGCCACCCAGCTCGTGGAACGGTACGGCGACAAGGAACTCGTCTTCGGCGTCTACGATCCCCGACGCGGTCTGCGCGGTGTGGTCCCCGAGCCCTACCGCGGTGGTTACGCCCACAACGCCAAGCTCGCGAACGCGCTGTCGACGGGCATCGCCGCCGAACTGGAGAAGCGCCTGCCGGAGACGGCGGACCCCGATGCACCCGAGAGCGGCGAGCCTGCCTTCACGGGGCCCCGCATCGTCATCCTCGTCGACGACTACGACATCCTCACCACGGCCGGCCAGCAGCCCTTGGCGCCCTTCCTGCCCTACGCCTCCTCCGCGCAGGACATCGGCCTGCACTTCGTCATCGCCCGCCGCGCCGCAGGGGCCTCCCGGGCACTCTACGAGCCCCTCCTGACGACGCTGCGCGAAACCGGCACCACCGCACTCGTCATGACCGGTGACCGCACCGAAGGCCAGCTGTTCCCGGGCCTTTTCGCGTCCCGGCAGCCGCCCGGCCGGGGCACACTCGTCCGCCGCGGACGTCCCCACCGGCTCATCCAGACCGCCCTCGCAGACGAAGAAGGCCCGTGACCAAGGACGTCATCGCTCTCACCCCCAAGATGCCGGACCTGCCGACCCTGCTCGCGGGCCTGTATGCCGGCGGCCCCGACCTCGGCGTGAACACCACGGCCGACGGCGCGGTCGTGCAGCTCTGCGGTCCCGACGGCCGCTCCCTGGTATCGGTCGAGGCGCCCATCCTCGTCCAGGTCCCCGGCGAGACCTCTCGCCTGTTGGACCACACGGTCGCGGACGGGCCGGTGTGGTGGACCGAGGCCCGCGCCTCGACCGCCGTCGCCGAAGCGGCACGCCTCGCGGGCTCCTTCGCCGGACGGCTGGCCACCGTGCTGGGCGGGACGGTATGGCCCCCGGAGGCCGCCACCACCGACGTCGTCCCTCTCACCACCGACGTCTCCGCGATCCCGGCCCCGGCCACCGGCAGCCCTGCCGTGGACGTCCTCACGGCCACGACCGCCGTGGTCATCCAGGACCGGCCCCTGATCGCCATGACCAGCTGGCTCTCCGACGCCTTGCGCACCGCGACCAGCACCGACCGCGCCCTGCAGATCGTCACCCCGCCCACGGCACGCCTCACCCTGCCGACTCGCGACGCGATGCGGGGCCTGCCCAACCGTTGGGTGGTCCAAGACCCCGAACTCGGCTATTACGACGGCCTGTCCGGTGCCGTACTCCACTGGAAGAACGGCACCTTCACCCCCGTACCCGACGAGACCGGCGCCACCGCAGTCGCCGGGGCCTTCGCGCCCACCCTCGACACCGGTGATCGCCAGCTGATCCTCACCCTGCGCACCCGCCACCCCGCCGACGAGAACCTCGTCCTCGGCTGTGGCCTGGAGGCCGCCTTCCAACACCTCACCGGCGCCCCGCCCGCAGGCTGGAGCACCGCCGAACCGGTCAACCTTCCGTGGTCCAACCGCCAGTTGACCGATCTGGCCCGCTCCCGCGCTCCTCAACCCACCTGGCTCGTCGCCGTCGGCCAGCCCGGCCGGCCCGCCCTGGCAACCGTCCGCGTGCTGCGCACACCGGCCGGGGTCGAGGAGGACATCACCCTTGCCATCGGTTACGGCGACGGCGAGAAGCCACCCTTGGACGCCGTCGAGGAACTCGCGGCCGCACTCGACACCGAGCACCGCCTCGTCACCCTGCTCACTTCACTGCGCGCGGCCCGCCGCGATCTCACGGTCCCACCGTCCTTGGAAGCCCCGCCCGTTCCCGTCGCATTCACGCTCGGCAGCGGCGAGACTGAGGCCATCGGGCCGTCTCACGCCGGGCATCCGCCTCTCGGCCCCACGCCCACGCGCTTGGGCCTCGAAGGCAGACCCGCTCTCCACTACCCGATGGGCGACGGAACCGACCCCGACACCTGGAGCCTGTTCCAGCGCCTGATCCGCCACCTGTTCACCCCACAACACGATCAACGGAAATGATCGTCAGGCCCTTCTTCAACAGGAAGGCCCCGCTCCCCGAAAAGTGAACCCTCGCGCTGTGGGGCGGGTCGAAGTAGTCGACTCGATGCTCATAACGGTCGATCCAGTTCAGCATGATGTGGAAGCGCTCACCTGAGACCTCATCTGCGGACCCGATGCTGAAACGCCGGCCAGGGCGCACAAGTCCGCCCACGCAGCGGACGATGCACGTGGCCGACAGAGGCGCCATGGCTTCCACGGCGTAGATCTGGAGCTTCCCCGGGTCGGGGTGACACATGCTTGTAAGCCTCACACCGTCCGAGGTGAAGGCGGGGTGCGCTCCGACACGCGAACTGCCCCGACCAGGAGGGAATCCCCGGCCAGGATCAAAGGGCAGACGAGTCGGGCTGTACGCCGGGTTCTGTACCCCGGGACCTCGCGGTCGTCGGGGCGACGGCCATCCATCTAGGGCCGGCGTTGCCACCGGCCTCGTGCGGTCTACCCGCGGACTCGGGCGGGCAGCCCTCGATCGTCCGCGCAGGAGCACCGAGGTGCTCCCTCTTGACCTTGCTCCGGGTGGGGTTTACCTAGCTGCCCAGGTCACCCTGGGCACTGGTGGTCTCTTACACCACCGTTTCACCCTTACCGAGGACCGAGGTCCCCGGCGGTCTGCTTTCTGTGGCACTGTCCCGCGGGTCACCCCGGGTGGCCGTTAGCCACCACCCTGCCCTGTGGAGCCCGGACGTTCCTCGGGAAGCTCCCCGTCAGGGGGACTCCACGCGGCCGTCCGCCCGGCTCGTCTGCCGTGTGGACCATGGTACCCGGCGGATCTCCCGCTTCGGCGCCGAGGCCGTGGCCAGGACCGAGCCCGCCAGGATCAGGGTGAAGGCGACGCCGATGCCCAGTGTCAGCTGCTCATCCAAGAACAGCGCACCT
Organism: Streptomyces sp. NPDC006372; assembly: GCF_040612515.1. NCBI lineage: Bacteria > Bacillati > Actinomycetota > Actinomycetes > Kitasatosporales > Streptomycetaceae > Streptomyces > Streptomyces sp. NPDC006372. Next base: position 200,194 of record NZ_JBEXQJ010000001.1, read on the forward strand.
GCGGCGACCGCCACCGCTGGGTTGACGTACGTGATCACGCCGGCCCGGGTCGGGCCGACCTCCTTGATCAGCTCCAGGAAGGCCACGAACGCGATCGCGGTGCAGATGACGCCCAGGCCGGCGAGGGCGGCCAGGACCTCACCCGACGGCATGGTGGCGGGCCGGGTCAGGAAGGCCGCGGGGGCGTAGACGGCGGCGGCCAGCGTGAGGCACGGGGTGATCAGCTGGAGCGTCGGGACGTCCTTGAGGTACCGGGCCGCTATCAGCGGGGCCGTCGCATAGCCGACGACCGTCACCAGCACCTCGGCCATCGACAGGGCGTCGCCGCCGGTGAGGTGGGGCAGGGTGAGGACGGTGACTCCCGCGAGGCCGAGGGCCAGGCCCGTGATGCGGCGGGCGCCCACGTGTTCCTCGGCGCCGAAGAAGCGGGCCAGGAGGAGGGCGACGATCGGCACGCCCGCGATGAGGAGTCCGGCGGTGGAGCTGGAGAGGTGACGTTCGGCGTCGGTCAAAGTCCACCAGGGGCCGACGATCTCGATGACGGCGAAGGCCAGCATCGGCTTCCAGTGCGCTCGCACGGTACGGCCGAAGCCGCCCTGGCGGAGGGCGAAGGGGAGCAGGAGGGCGGCGCCGAGGGCGCAGCGGGTGAACACCACCATGGACGGGGACACGGCGTCCACCGCCACCTTGATCATCAGGTAGGGGACGCCCCAGACCACTCCCATCAGGGAGAACAGGAACCAGCCGCGTGCAGTCATGCGGTGAGTCTCGGCCGAGTCAGCCCGCCGTGTCTTGAACGCTGTTGCGGTAGGCCGCGGGGGTCACGCCCAGGACCCGGCGGAACCAGCGGGTGAGGTGCGCCTGGTCGGCGAAGCCGACGAGGCCGGCGACCTCGGCGGGGCGCAGGCCGGATTCCAGGAGGCTGCGGGCCCTGGTCACGCGGTGCTGGGCGAGCCAGGCGTACGGCGGTATCCCCGTCGCCGTGCGGAAGGCACGGAGGAGTTGGTAGCGGGACAGGCCGAGGTCGGTGGCGAGGGCGGCCAGGGAAGGGGGGTCCAGCAGTTCGTCCGCGAGGCGGTCCCGTACGACCCTGGCGATCCCGTCGGCGCCGGGCACCGTGTCCTCGCTCGCACGGGCCGTGGAGTGGCGGCGGGCCAGGGCCGTGAGGAGCCAGGGGAGGCGGGATTCGGCTTCCAGGGGGTCGGGGCAGGCGCTGAGGTCGGTGTGGGCGGCGCGCAGCGCCACCGCCAGTTCCGGGTCGTGCAGGACGGCGTCGCGGAAGTGCGGGAGGCCGCCGAGGGTGCCGTCGGTGAGGAGGGACGGGGTGGCGTAGAGGGCCTGGTAGGCGTAGCCGTCGGCGGCGGCCGGGCCGCCGGTGTGCATCTCGCCCGGCTCCAGGACGACGATCGAGCCGGGGTAGGAGTGGATGTGTCCGCCCCGGTAGGCGATGACCTCTGAGCCGCCGACCGTGACGCCGACGGTGAACTCGTCGTGGGCGTGGGGGGCGTAGACGTGCTGGTCGAAGTGGGCGGTGAGGAGGTCGAGCGGCGGGCCGGACCGGCCCAGTCGTGCCCGGGTCCAGTAAGTCTGCTCGCGTATGCGTTGCCGTGTACTCACCTCGTACCCCCCGCCCACAGGGGATCAGAGGAAGTCCGTGGTGTCCAGGTCGAAGGCGAAGGGTTCAGGGAGTGTGAGCGGTCTACCGAAGGCCGCGGTGCGGGAATGGAGGTAGTCGCCCTGCTCGGGCTCTGTGAAGAGCGTTGTCGAGTCGGTGTCACGGTCCACGAGCAGGTAGCAGGGAATGCCGCCGCGGGCGTAACAACGACGTTTGGCCACTCGGTCGATCTCCGGCCTGGTGAAGGTCACCTCCAGCACCATGGTGACTCCCTGGCAGGGCATCCATGGGGGCGCGCCCCGGAAGAGCCGTGGGGCCCGGGCCACGACCGTGCCGTCTGGGATCACATGGTCCTGGGGGTGTCCGTCCGCGTTCCCCAGCTTCAGCCCCTTGTTCCCGGAGAACTGAACGTCCAAGTCGGAGCGCCGGTGGAGCTGGCTCACGATCCGGCTGAGGCAGCGCTCGTGGTGACCGTCCGGCAGCGAGGTGAGAACGAACTCGCCCTCCACTAACTCGGCGCGGAAGCCCTCCGGAGTGTCCAGTTCAACAAACCACTCCAGCAGCAGCTTCTGCGTGTACGGGTCCTGCGCCATGCCGATGATGCTCCCCTTCCGTCACCGATCAGACTGGGGCACGGCGCGGATCACGTACGCGGGATCAGCGAACCGTTCCCTCGATCGAGGCCGCTTGACCTTGCCGCAACGTCAACGTCTTCACTGGTCCCATGCGGATCGGAGAACTCGCCGCGGCCGTCGGTGTCACCACACGGGCCGTGCGGCATTACCACCATCTGGGGCTGTTGCCCGAGCCGGAGCGGCTGGCCAACGGGTATCGGGAGTACGGGCTGCGGCACGCTGTCGTGCTGGCGCGGATCCGGCGGCTGACGGAGCTGGGGCTGGGGCTCGCCGAGGTGCGGGACGTGCTGGCGGAGGAGGCAGGGAAGGACCTCGTGGAGGTGCTGACCGAGCTGGACGAGGATCTGGCGCGGCAGGAGGAGGCGATCCGGGAGCGGCGGGCTCGGTTGCGGGCGCTGCTGGAGGCGGAGGGCGGGGTGCCGGCCGAAGGGCCGGTGTCGCCGGAGCTGGCCGCGTTGTTCGCCGGGACCGCGCATCTGTCGGACTCGCCGATGGCGGTCAAGGACCGCGAGGTCATCGCCTTCCTGGAGACGGCCATGCCGGAGGAGGCGCGGGACCAGATGGTGTCGTCGTTGGGTGCGGCGTTCGGGAGTCCGGAGGCCGCGGCGCGAGCCCACGAGGCGTACGCGCTCCTCGACGCGCTCGCCGGTGCCGAGCCGGATGATCCGCGCGTTGCCGAGGCCGCTCGGGCCCTGGCCGACTGCATTCCGGCGGGGCTGTTCCCGGAGGTCAGGGACCTCGACCCGGACCACGGCTTCCTACAGGCCTTCTACGACGATCTCGCCCCGGCGCAGGCGGAGGTCATCCGCCGTACGCTGCTGATTCTCACCGAGGAGCGGCGATGAGGGGCGCGCGGCGGCTGGTCGTGCACGAGGTGCGGCTGCTCGTGAGCCTCGTGCTGTGGGTGGCGCGGCGTACGCAGGGGGCGGACGGCGGGCGGGTCTTCGGGTATGCACGGGGGCAGGGCGCGATGATGGCCGGGTTCGCGTTCGTGTGCGTCGTGGAGACCGTGGCGATGTCCGTGCTGCTGCGGGACTGGCCGACCGTGCACGCCGTCTTGCTTTTCCTGGACGTGTACGGCGTGGTCGTTGTCGTGGGGTTGCACGCCTCGTCCGTCGTACGTCCGCATGTGCTGGACGTGGACGGCGGCTCGCTGCGGATCCGGCGGTACGTCCATGTCGATCTGCGGGTGCCGCTGGAGCGGATCGGCTCCGTGCGGCGTGAGCTGCGGATGACGCACGAGCGGGCCGCGGGTGAGCTCGATGTGGAGGTGGGGTCGCAGACCAGCGTCACGCTGGAACTGACGGAACCCGTCACGCATGTCGGCTTCTTCGGGGGGCGTCGGGAGGTGCGGGTCGTCCGCTTCCATGCCGACGACGCCGACGGGCTCGTGCGTGCCCTCGGCCAGGCCCGCGTCTGAGCTCCCCGTACGCTGTCGGCGGAGTTCGATCGAAGGAGTACGCGTGCTTGTCCTGCTGCCGCCGTCCGAAGGCAAGGCGTCGTCCGGTCGTGGTGCGCCGCTGAAACCGGAGTCGCTGTCGCTGCCGGGGCTCGCCGACGCCCGGGAGGCCGTGCTCGGTGAGTTGGTCGAGCTCTGCAGCGCCGACGAGGACAAGGCGCGTGAGGTGCTCGGGCTGAGTGAGGGGCTGCGGGGCGAGGTCGCGAAGAACGCGGAGTTGCGGACGGCGGGTGCGCGCCCGGCCGGGGAGATCTACACCGGGGTGCTCTACGACGCCCTCGGGCTGGCGTCCCTCGACACGGCGGCCAAGCGGCGTGCCGCGCGGTCGCTGCTGGTGTTCTCGGGGTTGTGGGGTGCCGTGCGGGTGACGGACCGGATTCCGTCGTACCGGTGCTCGATGGGGGTGAAGCTGCCGGGGCTCGGGGCGCTGGGCGCGCACTGGCGTACGCCGATGGCGTCGGTGCTTCCCGAGGCCGCCGGGGACGGGCTGGTGCTGGATCTGCGGTCGGCCGCGTACGCCGCCGCGTGGAAGCCGAAGGGTGAGGTCGCCGGGCGGACGGCGTCCGTGCGGGTGCTGTACGCGCCGACCCGGAAGGTCGTCAGCCATTTCAACAAGGCGACGAAGGGGCGGATCGTGCGCAGCCTGCTGAGCGCCGGTGCCGCTCCGAAGGGCCCGGCTGAGCTGGTCACGGCGTTGCGGGATCTCGGGTACGTGGTGGAGGCGCAGGCGCCCGTGAAGGCCGGGCAGGCCTGGTCGCTGGATGTCCTGGTGGACGAGATCCACTGACATCCACTGCATGTTGCAGCATGCGCAATGAGCTTTGCGCATGCTGTCGCGGGAGCGGCAGGATACGGCCATGACCTCTGCCCTGCCCGCGTCCGTGCTGGACCTCGCGCCCGTCGTCCCTGTCGTCGTCGTCGAGGATGCCGCCGACGCCGTACCGCTGGCGCGGGCGCTGGTCGCCGGTGGGCTGCCCGCGATCGAGGTGACGCTGCGGACGCCGGCGGCGCTGGAGGCGATCCGGGAGATCGCCGGGCAGGTGCCGGAGGCGCTGGTCGGTGCCGGGACGGTGATCAGCCCCGAGCAGGTCTCGGAGGTGGTGGCCGCGGGGGCCCGCTTCCTGGTCAGCCCGGGCTGGACGGACGTGCTGCTGGAGGCGATGCGCGGGTCCGGTGTGCCGTTCCTGCCGGGGGTGTCGACCACCTCCGAGGTCGTGGCGCTGCTGGAGCGCGGGGTGCGGGAGATGAAGTTCTTCCCGGCGGAGGCAGCGGGCGGCACGGCGTATCTGAAGTCGCTGGCCGGGCCGCTCCCCCAGGCCCGGTTCTGCCCCACGGGCGGGATCGGTCCGGCCTCCGCGCCGGACTATCTGGCCCTGCCCAACGTCGCCTGTGTGGGCGGGAGCTGGATGCTGCCGCGGGACGCGGTCGAGGCGCGGGACTGGGGTCGCGTCGAGGCGCTGGCCCGCGAGGCGGCGGGGCTCAGCGCAGGTGGGACGTGTCGTTGAGGAGCCGGACGCTGGCGTTGCCGTCCGCGTAGTACGCGACGACCGAGAAGGACGCGGCCGACAGTTCCATGCGGAACAGGGACTCCGGCGGGGCGCCGAGGGCGAGCCGGACGAGCGTCTTGATCGGGGTCACGTGCGTGACGAGCAGGACCGTGCGGCCCGCGTGGGCCGCGACCAGCTTGTCGCGGGTGGCGGCGAGGCGGGTGGCGGTGGCCGCGAAGCTCTCGCCGCCGCCGGTGGGTTCGGCCTCCGGGGAGGCCAGCCAGGCGTTCAGGTCGTCCGGGTGGCGCTCGCGCACCTCGGCGAAGGTGAGGCCCTCCCAGGCGCCGAAGTCGGTCTCGCGCAGGCCGTCGTCGATGCTCACGTCGAGGCCGAGCCGGGCGGCGACGATGCCGGCGGTCTCCCGGGTGCGGGCGAGGGGTGACGACACGATCGCCTGGATGGTGCCGCGCCGGGCCAGGAAGGCGGCGGCCCGCTCGGCCTGTTCCCGTCCGGCGTCGGAGAGGGAGGGATCGGTTCCGCCGCTGCCTGAGAACCGCTTCTGGGGGGTCAGCGGGGTCTCGCCGTGGCGCAGCAGCACGAAGGTGGCGGGGGCGCCCATGTCGGCGGGGGCCCAGCCCGGGGTGGCCACGGCCTTGGCGGCACGGGTGTCGGCGTCGACCTTGGCGGCACCAGTGTCTGCGTCGGATTCCATGGCGGTGGAAGCAGCGTCGGAGGAAGAGACCTCGGGGGGCTCGGCCCGCGTGTCCAGCTCAGCCGTCGACCCCGACTCCGACCACTGCTCTCCCTTGGCCCCCGCGTCCATCGCCTCGTTGGCGAGCCGGTCCGCGTGCTTGTTCTGTTCCCTCGGCATCCACTCGTACGTGACCCGCCCGGGCGGGAAGACCCGGGCCGCCTCCGCCGCCAGTGGCCTCATGTCGGGGTGCTTGATCTTCCAGCGGCCCGACATCTGCTCGATGACGAGCTTGGAGTCCATCCGGACGTGGACGGTCGCGGTCGGGTCCAGCTCGTGGGCGGCGCGCAGGCCGGCCAGGAGGCCCCGGTACTCGGCGACGTTGTTCGTGGCGACGCCGATGTACTCGGCGGTCTCCCGCAGCGTCTCGCCCGTCGCGGCGTCGCTGACCACGGCCCCGTAGCCCGCGGGCCCCGGGTTGCCCCGCGACCCGCCGTCGGCCTCGACGATGAACTCCCGCGACTCCCGCGACTCCCGCACCGGAAGAACTCCCAGGGACCTAGAGGCCGGACTCGGACGTGCGCACCAGGATGCGGCGGCAGTTCTCGCAGCGCACGACCGTGTCGGGCGCCGCCTTGCGGATCTCGGCCAGCTCGGTGATCGCCAGCTCCTGGCGGCAGCCCTGGCAGCTGCGCGCGTACAGCTTCGCCGCGCCGATGCCGCCCTGCTGCTCGCGCAGCTTGTCGTAGAGCTTGAGCAGGTCGGCGGGCACGGACCCGGCGATGACCTCGCGCTCCTTGGAGACCGTGGCGACCTCGCCGTCGATCTCCTCGAAGGCCGCGTCGCGGCGCGCGGTCGCGTCGTCGATCTTCGCCTGGACGGAGGCGACCCGGTCGGTCAGCTCGGCCACCCGCTCCTGCGCGGACTCCCGGCGCTCCATGACCTCCAGCACCACGTCCTCCAGATCGCCCTGCCGCTTGGCGAGCGAGGCGATCTCGCGCTGGAGGTTCTCCAGGTCCTTGGGGGAGGTGACGGCGCCGGAGTCCAGGCGCTGCTGGTCGCGGGCGGCGCGCTGGCGCACCTGGTCCACGTCCTGCTCGGCCTTGGTCTGCTCGCGGGAGCAGTCGCTCTCCTCGGTCTGCGCGGCCACGAGCAGGTCGCGCAGCTGGGTGTGGTCCTTGGTCAGCGACTCGATCTCGGCGTGCTCGGGCAGCGACTTCCTCTTGTGGGCCAGCTGCTGGAGGCGGACGTCGAGGTCCTGGACGTCGAGGAGTCGGATCTGGTCGGCGGGCGCGGCGTTCAGTTGGGGGCTCCAGGTGACGAGGAGTGGCTGGTCCAGGGGTCGGTGACCGTCTTGGAGACGTGGACGCGCAGGTCCCATCCATGCCGGTCGGAGATTTCGTCGAGCTGGCTCGCGGCCAGCTCGCACCAGGGCCACTCGGTGGCCCAGTGCGCCGCGTCGAGCAGCGCGAGGGGGCTGTGGGCGCGGGCCTCCGACACGGGGTGGTGGCGCAGGTCCGCGGTGAGGAAGGCGTCGACACCGGCCGCGCGCACGTGGTCGAAGAGGCTGTCGCCGGAGCCGCCGCTGACGGCGACGGTGCGCACCAGCGCCTCGGAGTCGCCGGCGACCCGGATGCCCTGCGCGGTGGCGGGCAGCCGCTCGGCGGCGCGGGCGGCCAGCTCGCGGACGGTCAGCGGCTGGTCGAGGGCGCAGACGCGGCCCAGGCCCCGGCGGCCCTCGGGGTCGGTGGGGTCGGGGACGAGCGGCCCGGTGACCCGCAGGTCCAGGGCGCCCGCGAGGGCGTCGGAGACGCCCGGGTCGGCGGTGTCGGCGTTGGTGTGGGCGACGTGCAGCGCGATGTCGTTCTTGATGAGGGTGTGGACCACACGGCCCTTGAAGTGCGTCGCCGCGACCGTCGTCGTACCGCGCAGGTAGAGCGGGTGGTGTGTGACGAGCAGGTCGGCGCCCAGTTTCACGGCCTCGTCGACGATCTCCTGGACCGGGTCGACGGCGAACAGGACCCGCGTGACCTCCTGGTCGGGGTCGCCCACGACGGTGCCGACCGCGTCCCAGGACTCGGCACGCTCGGCCGGCCACAGGTTCTCCAGCGCGGCGATGACTTCAGACAGACGGGGCACGGGTGCAAGGCTACCCGTCTGATCTGTGGCGTTGAACCGCCACCGTCACCGTCGCCGCCCCAGCCTGGCGCCGCCGGCACCACCCCCGTGGGCCGACTGTCGCCCCGCGCAGCACAAATGCCACCTTTCCCTCAGGCGAATCGTTCCTGGAACACCCTTATGTGTGAAGACGGGACCCGGTGGATTCCTCGCCCGCGCATACGGTAACTACGTTCGTCACTGGAGGTGACCGAACGATGACAGCGTGTGCGATCGAGCCTTCGGCGGGTCACGAGGACGGAGCCGCGCCGGCGGGATGCACGCTCAGTGCGGACGGCGCCTACGCCGCGCGCCTCGCGTCGGCCGGCGATGCCTGGTTCCCGGAGCGCTGGACCCTGGCCGGCCCCGAGCCGTACGCGGTGCCGCTGCCCCGAAACCAGCCGGAGGAGCCGGGCACCGAGGTGCAGCCGATGGGGGACGGGCGGGTCCTCATCCACCGTCTGGTGGCCGGCCGGCACGCCTTCTCGCTGCTGTACCCGACCGGCCCCGGCACCGGCGAACTGCCCCTGGGCGTGGTCGAGTGCCCGCGGGACACGGCCCGGCTGCGGCTGCTGCCGCCCGCTCCCGGCGGTGCGAGGGCGTACGCCCTGGCCGTCGGGCCGCGTGCGACGACGGTCTGGCTGGTGGTGGGAGGCGCCTGCGGTCCGGAGCGGCTGGCCGAGGTGCCGGGCCGCTGCTCGGGCGGGGTCTGGCTGGACCGTACGGGACGGCTGCTGGCGCTGGACCGGGAGTGCGGGGGGCGCACCAAGGCCGTCGTGGTGGACCTGGGGCGTGGCGGCGAGGTGTCGCCGCTGCTGCAGATCGCCGCCGACAGCGACGACCGGCTGCTGCTCGCCGACCACGACAGCGGGCTGCTGATCGTCCGCTCGGACGCGCCCTCGCCGGGGCAGGACCGGCTGGGCTGGGGTGTCCTGGGCAGCACGCTGCCGGTGCGCTTCCCGGAGTGCCTGCGGCTGCGGGACTGCACCGTCACGCCGTTCGCGATCCAGCCGGGGCAGGTGCTGACGCCGGAGAGCTGTGCGGTGGCGCTGCGCGTCGACGGGCCGGTGGGCAGCTGGGTGGGCGTGTGGCGGCCGGCGGAGCGGCGGGTGCACCATCTCCCGGCGCCCGAGGGGTGGTTGGCGGGTACCGGCCTGTGGACGCCGGACGGGGTGCTGCGGCTGCCGTACGCGACACCCGCGGTGCCGTGCGGGGTGACGCAGGTGAGCCCTCCGGGGGTGGTGCCGCCGGAGACCGGTGTCATGCCGCCGCCGCCCGGTCCGGAGCCAGGGCAGGGGACGGACGGGCCGGCTCTCGGCACGCCCGCCGGGCCCGGGCGCCCACCGGGGCACCCTCCGGAACCGGCGCCCCCGGCTCTGGAAGGCGCGGTGCACCCGCCGGAGCCGGCGGACCTCCTCTCACCAGCGCCTCCTGCTGAGCCCCCGGCCCCTTCCGCCCCCCGTCCGGTCCCGCTGCAACAGGCCCCATTGGGACGGCTTGTAACGAACTAGTGGCGGTTGGCGTGGCCGCCTGGATCCCGGGGGCGGGGTGCCGGTTACACTCGCCCGGCTGTAAGAAAGATCATGTTGACGGGGTGAATTCCATCCGATGAGCGACGCCAGCACGAACCAGCCGCGCACTGCCGAACTGCAGGAGCCCGCCGCCGGCCACGGCCGGCACCGTGGCGAGGTCTCCACGCAGAACAGCGAGACGGCGCCGCGCGGCCGCCACCGCAAGCCGGCGGCGGAGACCGAGCAGGCCGGGACTGCTGCCTGACGGCGGACCAGTCACCGAGTGGGAACGGCCCTCCCGTCGTACGACGGGAGGGCCGTTCCGCGTCTCCCTCACCCGCGAGGGCCGTTCCATGTCTCTCACCCGCGCCTGAGCCCCAGCACCTCCGCCGCCGCGAAGGTCTCCCCCGCCGGCCGGTCCGCGTAGTACGGCCCGAGGACGGCGTCCAGTTCGTCGTAGGTGAAGGTGTCCTGCTTGCTGTCGAACCGGGCGGCCACCCGGGGCCGTTCGACGACGGCCACCATTCCGCCGTGCACCACGAGGAGCTGTCCGTTGACGTGGGCGGCGGCGGGCGAGGCGAGGTAGCCGACCAGGGGGGCCACGTGCTCGGGGGCGAGCGGGTCGAGGGCGCTGCCGGGGGGCCGCTCGACGCCCGCGAAGACGTCCTCGGTCATCCGGGTGCGGGCGCGGGGGCAGATGGCGTTGGCCGTCACGCCGTACTTGGCGAGGGCGAGGGCCGTGGAGGTGGTGAGGCCGACGATCCCGCCCTTGGCCGCCGCGTAGTTGGGCTGCCCAGCCGAACCGGCCAGGAACGCCTCCGAGGACGTGTTCACGATCCGCCCGAACACCGGCTCCCCGGCCCTCTTGGACCGCTCCCGCCAGTGCGCGGCGGCGAACCGGGTGGTGTTGAAATGGCCCTTGAGGTGCACGCGGATGACCGCGTCCCACTCCTCCTCGGCCATCGAGAACACCATGCGGTCGCGCAGGATGCCCGCGTTGTTGACGAGGATGTCGAGCTTGCCGAACCTGTCGACGGCCAGCTCGACCAGGGCGCGCGCCTGCTGGAAGTCGGCGACGTCGCCGGTGTGCGCGAGGGCGGTCCCGCCCGCCGCGCGGATCTCGGCGGCGACCTCCTCGGCGGGCCCGGCGGAGGCCGCGCCGCTCCCGTCGCGGCCGGGCTGCCCGTAGTCGTTGACGACGACGGCGGCGCCGAGCCGGGCGAGTTCCAGCGCCTCGGCCCGGCCGAGCCCGCGGCCCGCGCCCGTGACGATCGCGGACAGTCCCTGGAGTGGCGGCGGCAGCGGCATGGCGCGGGTCCTCACAGCTCGATGCACGTACGCAGGGCCGTCCCGGACCGCATCTGGTCCAGGGCCTCGTTGATGTCGGTGAACGGGACCCGGTGGGTGATGAGGCCGGCCAGGTCGACGCGGCCGGCGCGCCACAGGGCGATGGTGCGTTCGTAGGAGCGCAGGACGTCACCGCCGCCATACATGGACGGCAGGATCCGCTTCTCGTCGAAGAACAGCTCGAACATGTTGAGCTGGAGGAAGTCGTCCATGGCGCCGGCGCCGACCACGACGAGGGTGCCGCCGCGCCGGGTGGTGTCGTAGGCGGTGCGGGCGGTGGCGGACCTGCCGACGACCTCGAAGACGTAGTCGAAGCCCTCGCCTGCGGTGATCTGCTGTTTGGTGTCGGGGAGTTCGTCGGGCGAGACGGCCTTCGTGGCGCCGAACCGCAGGGCGGCCTCGCGCCGGGAGACGACCGGGTCGACCGCGACGATCTCGGCGGCGCCCCGCAGCCGGGCGCCCTGGATCACGGAGATGCCCACGCCCCCGCAGCCGATGACGGCCACCGAGGAACCGGCTTCCACGTCTGCCGTGTTGAGCGCGGCGCCGAGTCCGGTCGTCACCCCGCAGCCGATGAGGGCTGCGATGTCGAAGGGCACGTCGTCGGGTATCGGCACCGCGCAGCCGGCGTCGACGACGACCTCCTCGGTGAAGGTGCCGGTGCCGGCGAAGCCGAAGACGTCCCCGCCGGGCCGCTTGAAGTTGGGGGTGCCCGCGTTCATGAACCCGGCGAGGCACAGCTGGGTCTGACCGCGCTTGCAGGAGGGGCAGGCGCCACAGGCCGGCAGCCAGCACACCACGACCCGGTCACCGGCCTTCAGGTGGCTCACGCCCTCGCCCACGTCGAGGATCTCCCCCGCCCCCTCGTGGCCGGGCACGAACGGCGCGGGCTGCGGCAGCACCCCGCTCATCGCCGACAGGTCCGAGTGGCACAGGCCCGTGGCGCGCACCCGTATCCGCACCTTGCCGGGTCCGAAACCCACCGCCTCGACGTCGTCGAGGACCTCCAGTTTGTCCTGGCCGATCTCGTGCAGTACGGCTGCGCGCATGGTGCGGCTCCCCTCGTACGGCGTTCGGGACTCAGGTGTGTTCGACGATGGTGTCGGCGAGGACGGGCGTGTCGTCGCGGTCGGCGGCGCTGACGGCGACCCGGGTGGACGCCGGCGTGTGCCACATGCGGATCCGCAGGGTCTCGCCCGGGAACACGACCCCGGCGAAACGCGTGGTGTACGACCGGACCCGGGTCACGTCCCCGCCGAGCTGCGTGTCGACGACCGCCTTGAGCGTCATGCCGTAGGTGCACAGCCCGTGCAGGATGGGCCGGTCGAACCCGGCGCGCTTGGCGAACTCGGGGTCGGCGTGCAGCGGGTTGCGGTCGCCGGACAGCCGGTACAGCAGGGCCTGGTCCTCGCGGACGTGCCGTTCGACGACCCGGTCCGGGTCACCGGCGGGCGGGTCCGGCCGGGCGGACGGTCCCCGGTCGCCGCCCCAGCCGCCCTCGCCGCGTACGTAGATCTGCGCGTCGTTGGTCCACAACGGCCCGTCGCCGTCGGCCACTTCGGTCCGCATGACGAGGACGGCCGCCTTGCCCTTGTCGTACACGGCGGCGATACGGCCGGTGGCGGTCGCGCGGCCCTCCGCCGGAAGGGGGCGGTGGATCCGCAGGCTCTGCCCGCCGTGCAGGACGCGGGCGAGGTCGACGTCGACGCCGGGCATGGACAGTCCGCTGATCACGCCGGGCGATCCGGCGCCCGCAACGGTGGCGAAGCTCGGCAGGACGTGCAGCCGGGACTCCAGGGTGTAGCGCAGCTCGTCGGGGTCGGTGGCGGGGGTGCCCGCGCCGATGCCCAGGTGGTAGAGCTGCACGTCCTTGGTGTCCCAGGAGATCTCGCCGGTACGGGGTTCGGCGGCGAGCGCCTTGGCTGCGTCGATGGGCATGGGGCTCCTGATCGCCGTGGGAAAGACCTCGGTACGGCCGTCCGCACCGTCGGCCGCACCGAGGCCGTCTGGGGCGGGCCCGAAACGCGAACTGAAACGCGTTCCAGTCCTGCGCCCTCTGTATAGCCCAGGCCACCGCACTTGGGAACCCTCCTGACGTCGTGTCAGACATCAGCCTCCGGACCAGTGACATTTGTCCTCCCGAAGTCCGTACAAGTGCATCTGCCGGACGCCCCGGGCCGCTCTGTAGCGTCGTCGCCATGACCACGCGGAACACCGGTGGTGAACGTCTGATCGGGGACGGGAACATGTCCTGGACACGCAAGGTCAGGTGCCATGTCGCGGGGACCCGGGCGGCCGTCCGGCAGGCCCGTGAGCACCAGCGCAACTACGCGGCGAACAAGAACCGGCTCAAGGCCGAGTGGCGAGCCGCCAGGCGGGCCGGGGAACTCCCCGAGAACCCCGGACCGCCGCCCAGCGGCTTCACGCTGCTGCCGTGGCTGCTGATGGGGATGGGTGCCTTCTCCAACCTGTTCCAGGACCAGACGCCGAACCCGTGGATCGGCGGGCTGGGTCTGCTGACCTTCAACTCGCTGTACATCTACGTGGCGTTCCACGCGTTCGACAAGGAGAGGCGCGAGGCACGTTCGACTGGGGTGGCGCTCGCCCTGCTGGCGGCCGTGACCTGCGGGCTCGCGGCCGGCTACGGCGGCAACTGGCTGCTGTTCTTCCCCCTGCTCGGCCTCGCGACGGGCGCGGCCCTGCGGCTGTCCCACCTGCGGCCCGCCAGTACGGCGGTGGCCGTGCTGGCGGGTGCGGTGTCCTGTTTCCACGACGGCTGGGGCGGCCTGGACATCGCGTACGCCACGTGGATCTCGACGATGGTGACGGCGGCGATCATGCGCCTCTCCGAGGCGGTGCGCGAGTTGCGCGCGGCCCGGGAGGAGCTGGCCCGCCGGGCGGTCGAGAAGGAGCGCCTGCGCTTCTCCCGTGATCTGCACGACCTGCTCGGGCACACCATGTCGGTGATCGTCGTGAAGTCGGAGGCGGCGCGTCGCCTGGCCGACCGCGACCTGGACGCGGCACTGGCGCAGATCACCGACATCGAGTCCGTGGGCCGGCAGGCCCTGACGGAGATCCGGGAGGCCGTGACGGGTTACCGGCAGGGCAGCCTCGCCATGGAACTCGACCGGGCGCACTCGGCCCTGACGGCGGCGGGCATCACCCTGGCCGTGAGCCGCTCCGGCCCGCCGCTCGGGCCGCAGACCGAGGCGCTGCTGGGGTGGGTGGTGCGTGAGGCGGTCACGAACGTCGTACGGCACAGCGGGGCGGACGGCTGCGAGATCACGGTGTCCGGGGCCGGAGCCGGAGCCGAGGCAGGGGCGGGGGCCGGGGAGCGGGTGCGGCTGACGGTGGCCGATGACGGGGCCGGGGTGTCCGCCGGCGGCGGGCTCGGCGGCACGGGTCTGATCGGGCTGACGGAGCGCCTCGCGGCAGCGGGCGGATCCCTCACGGCGGGGCCCCGGCCCAGGGGCGGTTTCGCGGTGACGGCGGAGCTCCCGCTGGACGTCGACGCGACCGCTGTCCGTCCGGCGATGACGGAATCGGCGTGACCCGGCTGCCCAGTTCAGGGGAACAGGGCGGGGCAGCTCCCGGGCAGGGGTGGCGTGTACGTTGGCCGGTGGTCCGCGTCGCAGTCGTCGGCGGCGTCGGCAAGGGGCTAGGGAAAAGGAACACATGGCACGCGTCGCCGTCATCACCGCGCCGAACATCGGGTACCGCAACACCGGCATGCTGACCGTCGACCTGGCTTTCGAGTCCCTGCGGCGGCGTATGGACATGGGGATCGACGCCACCTGGTACACCCTGCACACCCCGGAGACCGTGCCCCTGCGCGAGTGCGCGCGCGGCACCAGCTTCCCGTTCCGGTTCCACCCCCTGGCCGAGAACCTGGACGCGGTCCGCGAGCACGACGCGGTCGTCTTCTGGGGCGACTTCCTGCACACCCGGCACTATCTGGCGCAGGACGCGACGAACCGCCTGACGGACTTCGGGATCGCCGCGGACCGGGACGCCGCCCGGGCCCTGCTGAACCGGACCCTGCTGTTCGCGGACCAGCCGGACGAGCTCCTCACGCGGACTCTCAGCTACGGCGGGACGATCCTGCACAACACGCAGTCCGACTACGAGGACAAGGAGTACGGCCCGCTGTTCTCGCGCATGGTGCGGCGCAGTCACCGCGTCTGGGTGCGGGACCCGCTCTCGGCGGCGAAGATCGCGCACCTGCGCGGGGACCGTACGACCGACCACTTCGGTTCGGACGCGGCGCTGCTGTCCCGCCCGGGCGACCTCGACCACCTCCCGGCCACGGACTGGTCCCGGTCGGTGCCGGACGGCGGTGCGATCGGCGTGTTCCTCGGCGCCCGTACCCCGATCCCCGAGTGGCTGCCCGGCTTCTGCCAGGACCTGTCCGACCGTCTGGGCGTCCCGCTGGAATGGCTGCCCTGGTTCGACCGGGAGGTCCCCGATGCGGTCCAGCACATCGCGGCCCGGCCCGGTCAGCACACCATCGGCGACCTGGTGAGGGTTCTCCCCCGGTACCGGCTGGTCATCACGGACACCTACCACCTGGCCGTCAACGCCTGGGGCGCCGGCACCCCGGCGGTGTGCGTCGGCGCGCCCGAGCCGACCCCCAAGACCCACGACGACTACCTGACGCTGAGCGACGTCAAGAAGCACGTCTTCCACATGGCGTACGACGCGACGGACTTCTACCTGTCCACCCAGGAAGGGCAGGAAGGGCACGAGCAGCACACCGGCCGGCTCGTCCACCTCCTGGAAGGAGGCGGAGCCGATGCGGTCGCGGCACGCATCCGAGACCACGCCGACTACTCGGCCGCGGCCTTCACCGACACGCTGGCCTCCCTGCTCGGCAGCCCCCGCCCTACCCTGGGCCCGTGACCGACGGAACCGTCCGCGTGCTGCTGGCGGAGGACCAGGGGATGATGCGCGGTGCGCTCGCGCTGCTGCTCGGGATGGAGGACGACATCGAGGTCGTCTCCCAGGTCGCGGCCGGGGACGAGATCGTGGACGCGGCGCTCGCCCACCGCCCCGATGTCGCGCTCCTCGACATCGAACTCCCGGGCCGCAGCGGCCTGGACGCCGCCGCCGACCTGCGCGCCCGGGTACCCGACTGCCGGGTGCTGATCCTCACCACCTTCGGCCGCCCCGGCTATCTGCGCCGGGCGATGGAGGCGGGGGCCGCCGGCTTCCTCGTGAAGGACGGCCCCGTGGAGGAGCTGGCCGTCTCGATCCGCCGTGTCCTGGCGGGCGAGACGGTCGTCGACCCCGCCCTCGCCGCCGCCGCGCTCAGCGCCGGCCCGAGCCCCCTCACCGCCCGCGAGAGCGACGCGCTTCTGGCCTCGGCGGACGGCGCGACGATCTCCGACATCGCCACGAGACTCCACCTGTCGGAGTCCACGGTGCGCAACTACCTGTCGTTGGCCATCGGCAAGACGGGCACCCGCAACCGCATGGAAGCCCTACGGGAGGCCCGCCACCAGGGCTGGCTGTGACCCGCGACACGCAACGGGCACCGATCTCCCCGTGAGACCCCGCCGTCCCCGTCCTGTCGGCGCTCCTACCGCTCCCGCGCCACCCGCGGCAGCCACGCCCACATCAGCAGTACCCCCACCGCCAGCACCACGGTCCCGGCCCGGAACGCCAGGGCGTATCCCTCCGTCAGGGCCGCCGGGGTGGTGCTGCCCGCCGTGCGGGCTGCCGCCAGGGTCGAGAGGACCGCCAGGCCCAGTGAACCGCCCATCGTGCGGGAGGTGTTGACGAGGCCGGAGACCAGGCCCGCCTCGCCGGGGGCCGCTCCGGAGGTGGCCAGGGCTGCGAGCGGGGTCGCCGCCAGGCCCGCGCCCAGCATCATCAGGATGCCGGGGATCATGATCGCCGTGACGTAGGCGCCGTCGGGGGTCATCGTGGACTGCCAGCCGAAGCCGGCCACGGCGACCAGCGTCCCCAGCACCGCCACATGGCGCGGGCTGACCGTCCGCATCAGCCGGGGCGCGAGCTTGGAGCCGAGGATGACGGCGAGGGAGCTCGGGACCAGGGCGAGTCCGGCCTCCAGGGGCGAGTAGCCCAGGGCGTTCTGCGCGTACAGGGTCATGAAGAACCACATGCAGAACATCGCGGAGCCGCACAGGAACATCGCCACGTTCGCCGCGGACACCGCGCGGCGCCGGAGCAGTCCGAGCGGCATCAGCGGATGCGCGGTGCGGGCCTCGACGGCGAGGAACAGGGCGAGCAGAGCCAGCCCGGCGAGCAGCGGCAGCACGGTGGCCGGTGCCGTCCAGCCCTCCGCCTCCGTCTGGGAGATGCCGTAGGCGAGTGTGCCCAGCCCGGCCGTGACGAGCAGCGCGCCGGGCAGGTCGAGTCGCCGCCCGTCACCGGCCCGGCCCTCGACGAGGAACCAGAGGGCCGCGCACAGCACCACGGCACCGACGGGCACGTTGATCAGCAGCACCCATCGCCACGACAGCGCCTCCACCAGCAGTCCGCCGACCAGACCGCCCGCCGCGCCACCTCCGGCGCCGACCGCGGTCCAGGTGCCTATGGCCCGGGCCCGGGCGGAGCCCTCCGGCACCGAGGAGGTGAGGATCGTCAGCGTCGAGGGCGCCAGCACGGCCGCGCCCAGCCCCTGCACGGTCCGCGCCACCAGCAGCTGCCAGTCGGCCTGCGCCAGCCCGCCGGCCAGCGAGGCCAGGGTGAACAGCCCGAGTCCGACGAGGAACATCCGCTTGCGGCCGTAGAGGTCCCCGGCCCGCCCGCCGAGCAGCATGAACCCGGCGAAGGCGATGGAGTAGGCGTTCACCACCCACTGCAGGCCCTGCTCGCTCAGCCCGAGCCCGGTCCGCATCGACGGCAGCGCCACGTTGACCACGGACACGTCCAGCACGACGAGGAACTGCCCGGCGCAGGTGAGGGCCACGACGAGCCACATCGGCGGGGCGCCGCGCGGGCGCAGTCGGGACGTGCGGGCGGTGGCGGTGTCGGCGGATTCGAGCATGCCTGTCATGCTCTCAACCGCCTTGCGCCCTTGCATCGGGATTTCGCCGGGCCCCGGCGTCGGTCCCGAGCCCTAGGACTCCCGTAATCCCAAGGAAAGGTCAAGTTTTCGTTAGGGTGCCAAAGCAACGGAATAGTTGCCTGGACATACAAGGTTCAGGATCCACGTAACCACGCACGACCCGAACACCGGCCTGGAGGCCCCTCTCAATGACGCAGTCGACGACAGACCGCCCCGCAGGCAGAGCGAGCGGAGCCGTGGTCCCGGTACTCGCCTTCGCGGGCATCGTTGTCGCGGTGATGCAGACCCTGCTCGTCCCGGTCATCAAGGATCTGCCGCAACTGCTGGACACCGCCCCCAGCGACGCCACCTGGGTCCTGACCTCGACCCTCCTCTCGGGCGCGGTGGCCACCCCGATCATGGGCCGGCTCGGCGACCTCTACGGCAAGCGCCGCATGCTGATCACCAGCCTGGCGGTCATGGTCGTCGGCGCCCTGATCAGCGCGTTCACCAGCGCTCTGCTGATGATGATCGTCGGCCGTACGCTCCAGGGCTTCGCGATGGGCGCGATCCCCCTCGGCATCGGCCTGATGCGCGACATGCTGCCCCGGGAGCGGCTCGGCTCGGCGATGGCCCTGATGAGCTCCTCCATAGGCGTGGGCGGTGGCCTCGCGCTGCCCGCCGCCGCCCTGGTCGCCCAGCACTCCGACTGGCACGTCCTGTTCTACGGTGCGGCCGGCCTCGGTGTCCTCGCCATCGCCCTCACCCTGCTCGTCGTGCCCGAGTCGCCGATGCGCGCCGAGGGCTCCTTCGACCTGCCGGGCGCCGTGGGTCTGTCCACGGGGCTCGTGCTCTTCCTGCTGCCGATCACCAAGGGCAGCGACTGGGGCTGGGCCTCCGGCACCACCCTCGGCCTGTTCGCCGCCGCCGCGCTGGTGCTGGTCCTGTGGGGCGTGATGGAACTGCGCGTCAAGGCCCCGCTGGTCGACCTGCGCACCACCGCCCGCCCGGCCGTCCTCTTCACCAACCTCGCGTCGATCATGGTCGGCGTCTCCTTCTACGTCGTCTCCCTGGTCCTGCCGCAGCTGCTCCAGCTGCCGAAGTCCACCGGTTACGGCCTCGGCCAGTCGATGGTCGTCGCGGGTCTGCTGGTCGCGCCGCTCGGCCTGACGATGATGTTCACGGCGCCCGTCTACGCCCGGCTGTCCGCGAAGTACGGCCCGAAGTTCACCCTGATCCTCGGTCTGCTGATCATCGCGATCGGCTACGGCGCCGGCCTCGGCCTGATGAGCGCCCCCTGGCAGAGCCTGGTCATCTCGGTGCTGCTGGGCGCGGGCATCGGCCTCGCCTACTCCTCTCTGCCCGCACTGATCGTGGGCGCGGTCCCGGCCTCGGAGACGGGTGCGGCGAACGGCCTCAACACCCTGATGCGCTCCATCGGCACGTCGGTCTCGAGCGCCGTGATCGGCATGGTGCTGGCCAACACCGCGGACCACGTCGGCGGCGTCGCCGTCCCGACCATGCACGGCTTCCGGGTCTCCTTCCTGATCGCGACCGCGGCGGTGGCGATCGGTCTGCTGCTGGCCCTGTTCCTGCCGAAGGCGAACCGCGCCCCGCAGCTGCGGGCGAGCAGCGAGGAGGACGCCAACCTGGAGCGCGCCGAGGCGGTGCTGCGCGGCTTCCGCGGCCGGGTGCTGGACGCCGGCGGCAGGCCGGTCGCCCGCGCCAAGGTCACGCTCATCGACCGGCACGGCCGCCAGGCGGGCGCGACCCTCTCGGCCGAGGACGGCGGCTACGTCCTCACCGTCCCGGGCGGCGGCGCGTACGTCCTGGCCGCCCGCGCCACGGGCCACGGCCCGCTCGCCTCGTCCGCGACCCACACGGGCGACGAGCGCCCGGTCGACCTCGACCTGTCCCTGCCGGGCGAGACGGTCCCGGCCTGACGCCACCCCCCGCTACTGACCAGTACCCCCTGTCGGCCACCGGCAGGGGGTACGGCACGATAAAGCGCCCGGACACCCGTACGACCGAGAGGAACCCCATGCCCGCGGCCCCGAAGCCCGAGATCCTGGCCGCGTTCGAGGCGGCGAAGGGGTTCATGCCCGTGCACGAGGGCCTCGCCCTGTACGCGGCGGCCGTGGAGGCCGGCCGGCTGGGGCTGCCGCTGCTGGAGGTCGGCACGTACTGCGGCCGGTCCACGATCCTGCTCGCCGACGCGGCCCGGGAGGCCGGGGTCGGCGCGCTCACCGTCGACCACCACCGCGGCAGCGAGGAGCAGCAGCCGGGCTGGGAGTACCACGACCCGGAGACGGTCGACCCGGAACTCGGCGTGATGGACACGCTGCCCACGTTCCGCCGCACCCTGCACCGGGCCGGTCTGGAGGACCACGTGGTGGCCCTGGTCGGCCGTTCCCCGCGGATCGCCGCGTTCTGGAACACGCCCCTGGGGTTCGTCTTCATCGACGGCGGCCACACCGACGAGCACGCCACCGCCGACTACGAGGGCTGGGCCCCGCACGTCGCCGAGGGCGGCCTGCTCCTCATCCACGACGTCTTCCCGGACCCCCAGGACGAGTTCACCGGCCAGGCCCCGTACCGCGTCTACCTCAGGGCCCTGGCCTCGGGTGCCTTCACGGAGGTCTCGGCGACGGACTCCCTGCGGGTGCTGCGCCGCACGGGACCGGGCGTCTGACAGCACGCGCCACCCCGGGCGGGTTGACGGCTGGGCGGGTGAACCGGGCCTCCTCCACCCCCTCCGGTCGGCCCACGGGCGGCGTGGCGAGTCGGCGGGCGACCGCCACTGCCCAAAGATCCGGGCGCGTGGCACACACCTTCGCAGAGCTCGTGGAGAAGCAGCGCGCGGCGGACACGGCGTACGCCCGCGTGCGCCGACTGGAGGACGCGTACGGGCCGCCCACCCAGACCAAGTGGAGCGGCCAGCAGACCACCACCTGGGAGACCGCCTGGCGCGCCTGGCGCGACCTCGCCCGGGACGTCCAGGCGGCGGTGACCGCGTACGCGAAGCAGGAAGGCACCTCGCGCCAGGAGATCGAGGCGCGGGTGAGGGAGGCGGCCGGGCACGGCCCGAACGAGGGGAACCGGGAGAACGAGGAGAACGGATAGAACGAGGAGCACGAGGAGGACGGATAGAACGAGGAGCACGGGGAGAACGAGGAGCACGGGGAGGCCGGGGCGTAGCCGCCACCCGTCGGGCCGTCCTCGGCCCGCCGCTCCCGGGGGCGGCCGCTAGGGTGGCAGACGTGTCGTACGTAGGCCCGGACTTCGAACCGCCCCAGCCCCGCCGCTCCCGCCGCGGGCCCCTGACCGTCGCCCTCGCCGCGCTGGTGCCGGGGGCGCTGCTCGGCTGGCTGGTGTTCGAGACGATGGGCGGCTCGGGGGACGGCGACGGCTCGGACCGGGCGACCGTACGGTCCTCTCCGCCCTCGGCCTCCGGCACGGCCACCGACGACGCCAAGCAGCCGGACGCCTCCCCCACGCCCTCCGCGTCCGCGCCCGCCGCGCCCGCCGCCTCCGGCCCGCTCAAGGGGAAGGTCGTCGTCATCGACCCCGGGCACAACCCGGACAACTTCCAGCACGCCTCCGAGATCAACCGCAAGGTGAACATCGGGACCAACTGGAAGGAGTGCGACACCACCGGCACCTCCACCAACGACGGCTACGCCGAGGCGAAGTTCACCCTCGACGTGGCACACCGCATGCGCACGCTCCTCGAAGAGCAGGGCGCCACGGTGAAGCTGACCCAGGACGGCGACCGGCCGTACGGCCCGTGCGTGGACGAGCGGGCCCGGATCGGCAACGAGGCGAAGGCCGACGCGGTGGTCTCGATCCACGCGGACGGCGCCGGCGCCGGCAACCGCGGTTTCCACGTCATCATGCCCGGCGCGGTCCACGCGGGCGCCGCGGACACCCGCGCGATCGTCGCCCCCTCCCGCGACCTCGGCGAGCGCGTCGCCGGGCGCTTCGTCGCCGTCACCGGCAGCGCCCCGTCCGACTACATCGGCGACGGCACCGGCCTCGTCACGCGGAAGGACCTGGGCGGTCTCAATCTGTCAACGGTTCCCAAGGTGTTCATCGAGTGCGGGAACATGCGCGATAGCAAGGACGCGGCGTTGCTCACGAGTGGCGCGTGGCGGCAGAAGGCGGCGCAAGGGATCTCTGAGGGAATCGTGAGTTTCCTGCGCGGGTAGCTCTCGCCGGGCTGGTCCGGGCGGACACCCTGATCGGGCGGACGATAGTGTCTCCCTACGATGAGGGGCCACCCCCGCGCTTCACACAGGGGCCTGACGGCGACATGGTGACAGCGACGCCTCTACCGACGATGAGACGACCTGAGAAGGACCTGAAGTGAATATCCGCTCCCTCACTCGAGGCGACGGCGTGGTGCTCGGAGCAGCGGTGTTGCTGTTCATCGCGTCATTCCTCGACCTCTACTCGTTCGACAATGTCCCCGACAGCGTCGACCTCCCCACCCTGTGGGGCAGCGGTCCGGTCGTGTTCAGTGTCGTGCTGGCGGGGATCATCGGCGCCGCGCTCGTCGTCGTCTCCCACGGTCTGCCGCAGGTCCCGAAGATCGCGGGTCTCGAGATCGGCCAGTTCGGCGCCGCCTTCACCGTGTTCGCCGCCTGGAGCGCGCTGGGCAACATCGTCGACGCGCCCAGCGGCTTCGACAACATCGGCGAGAACGCGAGCGACGGTGCCCCGAGCCCCGGCATCGGCCTGATCCTCGCCCTCGTCGCCACGCTCCTCATGGCCGCCGCCGCCGTCGCCACCCCCCTCGTCCCCGCCCTCAAGGGCGCCCTCGTCCCGGCCCCCCGCCCCGCCGCTCCGCAGCCCTACGGCGGTCAGCCGCAGGGTGGTTACGGCTACCCGGGCGCGCAGCAGCCCGGCGGGTACGGTCAGCCGCAGCCGGGGCAGCCGTACGGCGGTCAGCCCCAGCCCCAGCCCCAGCAGGCCCAGGCCCCGCAGCCGCCGGCCGGGGACTTCTCCCCGTTCTGGTTCGCGGTGCCGGTGCCGCGGCCGCTGTTCCCGGAGGACGGCTCGCCGACGCCGATCGCCGAACTCGCCCCGGGCACCTGGTACCTGGCGGTCGAGCAGCGCGGCGCGGCCCTGGTCGCCCAGACGCAGGACGGCCGCCGTGGCGTCCTCCAGGACACGTCGGGCATCCAGCGCGGCTGAGCCCGCCCACCGCTCACGGCCCCTCGCCCTTCCGGGCGGGGGGCCGTTGCCGTACAGTCGTCGCTCCCCTTTAGCTGACGCTCCGTCAGGAGGCAGGTATGCGGCTCGGTCTCGCGCTCGGCTACTGGGGTCGCGGCCCCTCCCCGGACCACCTGCCACTCGCGCGGGAGGCCGAGCGTCTGGGCTACGACTCCGTCTGGACCGCGGAGTCGTGGGGTTCGGACGTGTTCACACCGCTCGCCTGGATCGCGGCGCACACCTCCCGCATCCGCCTGGGCACGGCGGTCGCGCAGATGGCCGCCCGCCCGCCGACGACCACCGCGATGCACGCCCTGACCCTGGACCACCTCTCCGGCGGCCGCATGGTGCTGGGCCTCGGGCTCTCCGGACCGCAGGTGGTCGAGGGCTGGTACGGCCGCCCGTTCCCCTCCTCACCCCTCACCGCCACCCGTGAATACGTCGACGTCGTACGACAGGTGCTGCGGCGTGCGGCGCCGGTGGAGTCGGCGGGCCGCTTCCACCCGCACCCCTATCAGGGCCCCGATGCCACGGGCCTGGGCAAACCGCTCAGGCCGATCACCCATCCCCTCCGCCCGGACCTGCCGGTCCTGCTCGGCGCGGAGGGCCCGAAGAACGTCGCCCAGACGATCCGGATCGCCGACGGCTGGCTGCCGCTGTACTGGCCGCCGACCCGGCCGGAGGTGTACGGCCCGGCCCTGGCGGACCTGCCGGAGGGGTTCCTGGTCGCGCCGCTGGCCCAGGCCCGGGTCTGCGACGACGTCGCGGAGGGCCTGCTGCCCGTCAAGGCCATGCTCGGGTTCTACATCGGCGGCATGGGCCACGCGGCCCGCAACTTCCACGCCGACCTCATGGCCCGCATGGGGTACGAGGAGGAGGCCCGCCGGATCCAGCGACTGTTCCTCGAAGGCCGCCGGGAGGAGGCCGTACTCGCCGTCCCCGACGCCTTCGCCGACGAGATCTCCCTGGTCGGACCGCGCGAACGGATCGCGGAGCGGCTGGAGTCGTGGCGCAAGGGCCCGGTGACGGACCTGCTGGTGATCAGCCCGGACCGCCACACGCTGCGCGTACTGGCCGAGTTGAACTCCTGAGCGATTCCGCGGGTTTCATCCAGAGTTCAAGGGCAATCCGGAGAACATGTCCCCTCGATATCGCAACGGTGCGAATCAGGCCGGCACGATCGTCGCGGTCGTGGCCGACATCATGGCGCTCATCCTGGGTCTCTGGATCCTGATGTACCTGCTGGACGCGAACCAGGCGAACAGCTTCGTCCAGTTCATCCACGACGCGGCCCGCTGGCTCGCGGGCTGGTCCCACGACCTGTTCACCTTCGACGAGGCATGGGCCCGAGTGGTCTGCGGCTACGGCCTGGCGGCGGTGGTCTACCTGTTCATCGGCCACGCGATCGCCAACAGGGCCCACCGCCACTGAAAACGCCCTGAGGGGCTCGCCCCTCCAGGGGCGCGGGGAACTGCGCGAGCGACCACACGCGACGCGCACCCGCGAACCGGGCGAGCCCCCGAGCTCTCAGGCGCAGCAGTCCGAGTCCAGCCCCACGGGCAACCCTTCACCCCCGAACACCTGGCACGTAGCCTCATGCCCACCCAACGCGGCCACGGCCAGCAACAACGACCCCGCGGTCCACGTCGTCAACTCCCGAGGCCAGACGGCGTCATCGTCGAAGACGTACCCCGTCCAGTACAGCCCGCTGTCCTCGTCCCGCAGATGCTGGATCGACTGCAACACGTCCAGCGCCCGGTCGGACTCCCCCATCGCCCAGAGGGCTAGCGCGAGTTCCGCGGACTCGCCCCCCGTCACCCACGGATTGGGGTCCACGCACCGCACGCCCAGCCCCGGGACGACGAACCGGTCCCAGTCCTCCTCGATCCGGGCCTTCGCCTCCGCTCCGGTCAGCGCGCCGCCCAGGACCGGGTAGTACCAGTCCATCGAGTACCGGTTCTTGTCGAGGAACCGCTCCGGATGGTGCCGTATCGCGTGCCGCAGGGCCCCCGCCGCCAACTCCCAGTCCGGCTGGGCCTCTTCGCGCTGCTCGGCGATGGCCAGCGCGCACCGCAGCGCGTGGTGGATGGAGGAGGACCCGGTCAGCAGGGCGTCCGGTGTGTCCGTGCCGTCGTCGTCGCGGCGCCACCCGATCTGCCCGCCCGGTTGCTGCAGGCGCAGCACGAACTCCACCGCCGCGTACACCGCCGGCCACATCCGGTCCAGGAAGGCGTCGTCGCCGGTGGAGAGGTAGTGGTGCCAGACGCCGACGGCTATGTAGGCGACGAAGTTGGTCTCCCGGCCCCGGTCGGTGACCGCGTCGAACTCGCCGTCGGTGTAGGCGGCGTACCAGGAGCCGTCCGGGTTCTGGTGCCGGGCGAGCCACAAGTAGGCCCGTTCGGCGGCCTCGTGCTCGCCGGCCGTGTCGAGGGCCATCGCGGCCTCGACGTGGTCCCACGGGTCGAGGTGGTGGCCCCGGAACCAGGGGATCGCGCCGTCCTCGCGCTGTACCGCGAGGATGCCGGCGACGGTGGCGGCGGCCTGCTCCGCGGTGAGGACCCCGGGCAGGACCAGGTGTTCCGTCCGGGGAGTCGTCACTGGGCGTCCGCCCCGGTGCCGGACAGGCGGTCGGACAGGCGCGGCAGGTGCGGCTTGGTCGCGTAGGCCACGAAGCTCTTGCCGATCAGCGGGTTCAGCGCCTGCTCGGCGACCCGGGTGGCCAGCGGCTTCTTCATGATGTCCCAGACGAGCAGCTTGTGGTACGCCCGCACCGGCAGGGCCTTGTCGTTGTCGACGCCGAACGCGCACTTCAGCCACCAGTAGGGGGAGTGCAGGGCGTGGGCGTGGTGCGTGCCGTACGGTTCGAGGCCGGCTTCACGGATCTTCGTGAGCAGTTCGTCCGCCTTGTAGATCCGGATGTGGCCGCCCTCGACCTCGTGGTAGGCGTCGGACAGGGTCCAGCAGACCTTCTCGGGGCCGTAGCGCGGGACGGTGACGGCGATGCGTCCGCCGGGCTTCAGCACCCGGACCATCTCGGCGAGGACGCCCTTGTCGTCCGGGATGTGTTCCATCACCTCGGAGATGATGACGACGTCGAAGGACTCGTCGGGGAAGGGCAGAGCGAGGGCGTCGCCCTCCATGGCCGTGGCGGTGGCGCCCTCGGGAGCCTCGCCGGCCTCCTTCATCGCCGCGAACCACTTCGCGACCTCGCGGATCTCCTCGGCGTTCTGGTCCAGCGCCACGACCTGTGCGCCACGCCGGTAGCACTCGAACGCGTGCCGCCCGGCACCGCAGCCCAGGTCCAGGACACGGTCGCCCGGGGCGAGCGGGAACCGGGAGAAGTCGACGGTCAGCACGTGGCCCTGCTTTCGGAGTTGACGCCTTCTACATCTATGGGTGCTGCGGAAACTGCACCTACTGGGGCTGCGGGAGGTGTGGGCACAGCGCCTGTCGAGGAGGCCGAAGGACCGGAAGCGCGGGGCAGGGAGCGATCCCCGGCCCGATCGATCGCCTCGCGGTACCGGGCCACCGTCCCCTCCGCCGCCCTGGCCCAGGTGAAGTGCCGCAGCACCCGCTCACGCCCGGCCGCTCCGAGCCGTGCGCGCAGTTCCTCGTCGCCCAGCAGGCGGCTCAGCCCGGCGGCCAGCGCCCCCGCGTCCCCCGGCGGTACCGCCAGGCACGTCTCGCCGTCCCGCCCGGCGACCTCGGGGATCGCGCCCCCGGTGGTGGCCAGCAGCGGTGTCCCCGTGGCCATGGCCTCGGCGGCCGGGAGGGAGAAGCCCTCGTACAGCGACGGCACGCAGGCGACGGCCGCCGAGCGCACCAGGTCGACGAGTTCCGCGTCGGATATGCCCTTGACGAACTCGACGGCTCCGTCGAGGCCGTAGCGTTCCATCGCCTGGGCGACGGGCCCCTCCGTGGGACGTTTGCCGACGACCACGAGATGGGCGCCGGGGTGCTCCGTGCGCACCTTCGCCAGCGCCTCGACGAGGTGGACCAGGCCCTTCAGGGGTACGTCCGCGCTGGACGTCGTCACGATCCGGCCCGGGACGACCGGCACCGAGGGGTCCGGCGAGAACAGGTCGGTGTCGGCGCCGATGTGGACGACGTGGATACGGTCCTGCCGCACACCCAGGTGGTCGACGATCTCCTGCCGCGAGGTGCCGGAGACCGTGAGCACGGACGGCAGCCGGCGCGCGACGCGCTTCTGCATGCGGGTGAAGGCGTACCAGCGCCGCACCGACACCCGTCGCTTGCGGCCCTCCGCGGCGTCCAGCTCCAGCTGCCGGTCGACGGTGATGGGGTGGTGGATGGTGGTCACCAGCGGCGCGCCCACGTCGCCCAGCAGCCCGTACCCGAGTGTCTGGTTGTCGTGCACGACGTCGAACTCGCCCCGGCGGGCGCGCAGATGACGGCGGGCGCGCAGGGAGAACGTCAGGGGTTCGGGGAAGCCGCCGGTCCACATCGTCGCGACCTCCAGCGCGTCGATCCAGTCGCGGTACTCGTCGCGCTTCGGGGTGCGGAAGGGATCCGGCTGGCGGTACAGGTCGAGGCTGGGCAGCTCGGTGAGGCTCACCCGTCCGTCGCCCTCGTCGAGCACGGGATACGGCTGTGCGCCGATGACCTCGACCCGGTGGCCGAGGCGGGCCAGTTCGCGCGAGAGGTGCCGGACGTAGACGCCTTGGCCGCCGCAGAACGGGTTCCCTTTATAGGTGAGGAGCGCGATGTTGAGCGGTCGCAAGCCGTCGGCGGCGGGGTCCTCCGAAGGCCCGGCCTCCCTGGCCTCAGCGGTCACTCTGGGCCCCCTTCTCCCTGCTCGGTCCCGCGAGATTACGCCGGGACGCTAATCTAGAACAAGTTCCAGACTTGATCGTTCGGAGGCTCTGAATCTACCGGCAGGTAGGGGCGCTGTGAGCAGTGGATCAGGTGATTCACGCCACGGCCGGTGCCGTGCCATGCTGTGTGATCACTCGTCCTCACGGACGGTCACGGAACGGGACGGACACATGCCCGCGGAAGCCAAGGTGAGCACCAAGGTGAACAAGCCGGCCAAGGTGGAAGCCAGAGCGGCGGCCCCCGCCTCCCCTCCCCTCACGGAGCGGCAGGAGGCCCGCCGCCGCCGCATCCTGCACGCGAGCGCTCAGCTGGCCAGCCGGGGCGGCTTCGACGCCGTGCAGATGCGTGAGGTCGCGGAGTCCTCGCAGGTGGCGCTCGGCACCCTGTACCGCTACTTCCCCTCCAAGATCCACCTGCTGGTCGCCACCATGCAGGACCAGTTGGAGCACATGCACGGCACGCTGCGGAAGAAGCCCCCGCAGGGCGAGACCGCGGCCGAGCGGGTCGCCGAGACGCTGATGCGGGCCTTCCGCGCCCTCCAGCGCGAGCCCCATCTGGCCGACGCGATGGTCCGCGCCCTCACCTTCGCCGACCGCAGCGTGAGCCCGGAGGTCGACCAGGTCTCGCGGCAGACTACGGCGATCATCCTGGACGCGATGGGGCTGGAGGACCCGACCGCGGAGCAGCTCTCGGCGGTCCGGGTCATCGAGCACACCTGGCACTCGGCGCTGATCACCTGGCTCTCGGGCCGCGCCTCCATCGCCCAGGTGAAGATCGACATCGAGACGGTGTGCCGCCTGATCGACCTGACCGCACCGGCCCCGTGAGCCCCCTTGAGACGCCGAGAACCTACGAGACGGGTTCCCTTCGCCGGCATGGTCCGGATCAGGTGCTGGAGGTCGCCTTCCGGTCGCCTGGCCTTTCGACCCTGCGTCCTTCCGGCCTCTCAGCCCTACCGTCGCAGTCGGCACCGGCGGAAGCCGAAACTTCCGGCCGACGTCGGCTACTCCGGTCGGACTCCCTCACTCGCCTCGTAGGCCAATTCCAGGTTAGAACTTCTGCCCGCAGATGAAACCCCCTATGCCAGATTTTTTAGGGAATTTTCCCAATGATCCCACTCATCCCGTTTGCTCTTCCGGCCGCTGCGACGCGAACCTGAAACAGAAGGAACATAAGAGGGTAAAAGCGACTGTTGGGACAAAGTGGAAGGTGACCCTCATGTCGAAGTACCTCTTCAAGGTCAAGCTGACCCCGGACGGGCTGAAGGGTCTGCTCAGCGAAGGCGCCACCTCGCGGCGCGAGGTCGTCGGACGCATGGTCGAGGGCCTCGGAGGCCGGGTAGAGGCTATGTACTGGGCGTTCGGTGACGACGACGTCTACCTCACGGCTGAGCTGCCCGGCAACACCTCCGCTGCCGCCATGGGAATGGTCGTGTCGGCCGCCGGCGGGGTGCGCACCAGCACGGTCGTCCTGCTGTCCGCCGACGAGATCGACGAGGCGGCCCGGCAGGAGGTGCGGTACCGGGCCCCCGGCGCCTGACACGCGCGGCCAGGCGACCGCCGAGGCCTGTCGTTCGGATCACGCCGCAGACGCGGGGCCTGGCACGCACATCTGCGGCGTTGTCGTCGGTCGCCGATCTCCCCAGGCTCTCTTGCCGAGCAGTGCCGAGAAGCCTGCCCCCGGCCTCATCGCGGGTTCGTTGGACGCCTCGCGCCCGCTCAGGCCCGGTCATTGTCGCTCCAGTCCCGGGTCCAGCCTTCGGTGGGTAAGCCGTTGTACGGGCTACCGGGCGCTGACACCATCACTTCATGGATCTTCTTGCGTTGTTACCCCCGTTCGTGGTTGCCGTGCTCCTCATCTCGGCGTCTCCGGGGCCGGCCATGATATTGATCTTTCGGCAAGCGGCGTTGCGCGGGTGGCGGGCGGCTGTGCCCACCGTCCTGGGACTCGAAGCGGGTCTGTACTTGTGGGCGCTGGCCGCCGGTGCTGGTCTGGCCGCTCTGGTGGCGGCCTCCGAGGTGGCGTTCGTCGTGCTTCGCATGGTCGGTGCGGTGTTCCTGGTCTACCTCGGCATCAAGGCATGGCGCACGGCGTGGCGCAGCCGCACCCGCCCGGGGGCTGCACCGGCAGACGCGGAAGCGTCGATCACGCCGCCCGTGAGCCGAGGGGGGTGGTGGAGGGCCTTCGGGGAAGGAACAGTGGTGATGCTTGCCAACCCCAAAGCCGCTTTCTTCATGATCGCGTTCTATCCGCAGTTTGTTCCGGCCAGTCGTCCACTGTTCGCCACCACCGCGCTGCTGGCCGCAGTGCAGGTGCTCATCGAAACGGCGTTCTACCTCAGCTTGGCCGCTGTTGTGGGCCGCACCGGAGCCTGGTTCCGCCGGCCACGGATGAGGCGTCGCGTCGACGCGGTCAGCGGCGGCGTGCTGGTCGCCTTGGGGCTGCGTCTGGCCACGACCACGCGCTGAACTCCTTCTGCGCGGCCCATACGGCCACGGGCAGCGCGAACGACCCTGACGTAGTAACCGCCGACTGTCCGGGTCCGCCTCCTGTCCGCAGCCAGTCCAGACTCACACATGGTGCCTCCATACTGTGCACCGGTCAGTCTTGTGGAGTACGCGCCTGTGCGCGTTGTTCGGTGAGATGGTGGTGGACGGCAGTTCGGGCGTTGTCCGCCGCCGCGGACAACGCGGCCAGCAGGACGCGGATGAGCGGGTGGCCGTCTGCTCCGGAGCGGACGGTGACCAGGATGTCCCGGTGGTGATGGGCCGCCAGGTGGTGCAGCGCGACCGGCGGTCGGCGGTCGTGCCACAACAGGTCCGGCAGGAACGCCGCCGCATGCCCGGCCGCTACCAGCTCGGCGTGCACCAGCATGTCGGCGGTCTCGAACGCGACGTCCGGCTCGAATCCGGCCTCTTGGCACATTGCCGTCGTCCACACCCGGGCCGGCGTGCCTATCGGCTCCATCGCCCATGGCTGCCCGGCAAGCTCTGCCAGCTCCGCCGGGCCGGGCGTGGCCAGCCGCATGGGGTCGCGCGCGAGCAACTGGTGTTCGACCTCGGTTGCGCGAGCCTGTGGTCGGCCGGGGAAGACATCGTCGATGACGAGGTCGCAGTCCCGTGCAAGGAGGGCGGGCAGCGCGGTGTCCGGCTCGGCCTGGGTGAACGTCACCCGCACGCCCGGGTGGGTCTCGCGTAGCCAGGCCAGCGCGCGGGGCAGGAGCGCTAGCGCGGCCGTTTGGAACCCGGCCACCCGCAGTGTGCCGGTCACCTCCGCCAGGGATGCGGCGATGTCGGCCGCGGCCTGGTCCAGTTGGCGCAGCACCGCTTCGGTGTGGGCCACCAGGATTTCGGCTTGCGGGGTCAGCCGCACCCGACGGCCGTGTGGCTGCAGCAGTGGTGCGCCGACCTCGTTCTCCAGCAGGGAGAGCTGCTGGGAGACGGCGGACGGGCTGTAGGACAGGGCCGTCGCGACGGCCGCCAGCGTGCCGCGGTGCTTCAGCTCCCGCAGGATCTGCAGCCTGCGCAGGTTGTACACGGTGCCTTCATCCCCAGAATCATCAGTTTTTCTGGATGATCACGCTCGGAAAGATTCACTTTACTGATGTACGAGGGTCATGCAGCGTGGGCCGCATGGATTTCGAGGCCTTACGCCGGGACACTCCTGGGGTCGCACACCGGGTGCACCTGAACAACGCCGGCGCCGGCCTGCTCTCTCGGCACACGCTGCGGACGATGACCGCCCACCTGGAACTGGAGGCGGAGATCGGCGCCTACGAGGCGGCCGAGCGGGAACGCGACCGCATCGATGGCACCTACGCCAACGTCGCCGAGCTCATCGGCGGTCGGCCCGCTGAGATCGCTCTGTTCGACAACTCCACGCATGCCTGGCAAGCCGCGTTCTACTCCCTCTCGCTTTCCTTCCGGCCCGGCGACCGCATCCTGACCGGCCGCGCCGAGTACGGCAGCAACGTGCTGGCCTACTTCCAGATCGCCCGGCGCACCGGCGCCGAGATCATCGTCGTCCCCGACGACGCCGACGGGCAACTGGACACCACCGCGCTGGCCGGGCTCATCGACGACCGCACCAAGTTGGTCGGCGTCAGCCATGTCCCCACCAGCGGCGGGCTGATCAATCCGGCCGCCGAGATCGGACGCATCACCCGGGCCGCCGGGGTGCCGTTCCTGCTGGACGCCAGCCAGTCGGTCGGCCAGTTCCCGGTCGACGTCCGGGAGACCGGCTGCGACATGCTGGCCGCCACCGGCCGCAAGTTCCTGCGCGGACCGCGCGGAATCGGCTTCCTGTGGGTGCGGCCGCAGATGTTGGAGCGGCTGGACCCGTTCGTCACCGGGATAGCGTCCGCCACCTGGGACGGTGGCCGCGGTTTCACCTGGCGCGACGGCGCCCGCCGGTTCGAGGCCCGGGAGAAGAACTACGCCGCCGTTCTCGGCCTGGGCTCGGCGGTGCGCCAGGCCCTGGACCTGGGCCTGGCCACCATCGGCGATCGGACGCTGGCGCTCGGCGCCGAACTGCGGTCCCGGTTGGCCTGTCTGCCGGGCATCACCGTGTACGACCGGGGCGAGCACCGCTGCGCCATCGTCACGGCGAAGGCCGACGGGGTACCCACCGTCGAGGTGGCCGCCGCGCTGGCCCGGCACGGGATCAACGTCAGCACGACCTCCCCCGAGCACGCGCAGTTCGACACCGAGGACCGCGGCGTGCATCCCCTGGTCCGGCTCTCGCCGCACTACTACAACACCGAGTCTGAACTCGGCCAAGCGGTGGAGGCGATCGCCGCCCTGCGACGCTAGGGCTGCCTTGTCACGAGAACGAGGTCACCACTGTTGGACACAGCCGCTCTCACCATCGTCGCCGTCGCCGGGCTGCTGTCCGGAACGGTCAACTCCATCGCCGGCGGCGGCTCCCTGCTGCTGTTCCCCGCGCTGCTCGGTATCGGCCTGCCCACGCAGGCGGCCAATGTGACCAACTCGGTGGCCAATTGGCCCGGGTTCGCCGGCCAGGTCTACGGCTTCGCCGAGGACGTCAAGAGGGAGTCTCGCAGGAGGCTCGTGTTGCTGTCCGTCATCACCGCTATCGGCTCCATGGCGGGCTCGGCACTGCTGCTGACCACTTCCAGCGCGCGCTTTGACCAGGTTGTTCCGGCACTGGTGCTGTTCGCCAGCTTGCTGCTGGCCGGACAGAAGCAGATGAACAAGCTCACGCGGGTCACAGGTCCGCCGGCATCGAGCCGCCCGCGTCAGAACATGGTCATGCTCTGCCTGGCGATGGCCGCGGCCGGCATCTATGGCGGCTACTTCGCCGGCGCGTTGGGGGTGATCATGCTCGCGACACTGGCAATGGCCACAGCCGAGGACCTGCCCTGCCTCAACGCGCTCAAGGCGGTCCTGTCGCTGGTGAACTCGACCGTCACGTTGCTCGTCTTCGCGCTGTTCGGCCCGGTGCACTGGCCCTTGGTGGCTGTCGCGGCACCGGCCACCCTGCTCGGCGGATACGCCGGCGCGAGGCTGGCCCGATGGATGCGCGAGGAAGCGCTTCGGTGGTTGGTGGTGACCACCGGCGTAACGGTCTCTGCCGTTCTTTACATGACGTGAGCTTGCCGTTCCATATCCCGACCAATGTCCCGCGGACCTGATGACCTGTTAGGGGAACCAGCCGAAATGATCCGTTCCGCCACTACGAGCGACGTCGCGGACATCCGCGCGATGATCCGCGAGCTCGCCGCATACGAACGCGCTGCTGAGCAGGCCCGAGCCACTGAGGAACAGCTCCACGACGCGCTGTTCGGCGAACATCCCGCCGCATCCGTACTGATCGCCCAGGACGAGAACACGGGTGAGGCCGTGGGCTATGCCCTGTGGTTCCCACGCTTTTCGACCTGGACCGGCACACGCGGCGTGCACCTCGAGGACCTGTACGTACGTCCGCACGCCCGCGGCGCGGGACACGGCAAGGCTCTGCTCGCCGCGCTTGCCGCGATCTGCCGGAGGAACGGCTACGAACGCTTCGAATGGTGGGTCCTGGCCTGGAACGAGCCGACGATCGCCTTCTACAGGTCGCTCGGGGTTGAACTCCTGGACGAGTGGACGGTATGCCGACTCAGCGGTGAGCCCCTCAAGCACCTCGCCGCCGAGGCCCCCGCAGTCGTGAACCAGCCTTCCGCCTCGTAGAAGGACTGCCCATGCAACCACCCGTCGCAGCCGTGATCGAAGCCCACCGCGCCCTGGAACGGCACGTCGCCGGAGTGACCGACCAGCAACTCGCCGAAGCATCCGCCCTTCCAGGCTGGTCCCGTGGCCACGTACTGGCGCATCTCACCGACAATGCGAGGATGTTCGCCCGTCTCGCGGAGCATGCCCTGCACGGGGACCTGGTGGCGGCCTACGACGGCGGCGCGGACGAGCGCAACGCGATCATCGAGGCCACGGCCGGCCGCAGCGCCGCCGAGCACCGGGCCGAGCTCGCCGCACACTCAGCCCGCCTGGAGGCAGCCTGGGCACGCGCCGACGACGAGGACTGGAAGCGTCCGGTCACGTTCCGAAACGCCGACTTGGCCGCGACGGTCTGGGCACGCTGGCGCGAGGCATGGATCCACATGGTCGACCTGGACCTCGGCGTACGGTCGGACGACTGGCCCGAGGGCCTGGCCACTCACGCCATCGCATTCCTCCTTGGTCGCCTACCGGCAGGCACGCGCGTATGCGCCGAGGACGTGCGCCGCCAGTGGTCCGTCGGCGACCGGCCGGGCACGGTGGTCACAGGGCGGGTGCGCGACCTGGCGGCCTGGCTGGCCGGACGCACGCCCGCAGTCTCACCGGTAGCGGCGCACGGACTACCCGCGCTCGGGCCCTGGCCGCCCCACCCGCCGCAGACGGAACCGCGCCTGAGGTCTTCACCAGGCACGGCGTGAGGAATTTGTGCACTCCGTTCATGAAGGGAAAGACGGCTATGCGCGCCGACATTGTTTGGTGGGATCTGTCCGCCTCCGGCCAGACCATCGAGACCATGCGTGGTTACCTGCGCGATGAATCCGTCACCGCCTTCTCCAAGGTGCCCGGACTCCGCTTCAAAATGTGGTTCTCCGATCCCGCCACCAACCGGTGGGGAGCCGTGCTGCTGTGGGAATCAGAAGAGGCATCCCGACAGGCACTGCCCAGCCGGGCGCTCGAACTCATCGGCTACCCACCAGTAGCCGCTCACGGCTTCGATGTGGAGGCCACGACCGAAGGCCTCTACGAAACGCACCGGCTCTCCCTGCAGGGGCTGGCCTTCACAGAGACCGCAGAGAGGGGGCCGAAGTGAAGGTGCCTGTCCTCGCAAGATCACCTCATGGGCATCGCCGGCCGCTACGCCAAGCAGCCCGGCCGCTACCGCGCCGCGATCACCCTGGCCGGCACACTCATACGGCTCGACACATGATCGGCAAGCCGTTCCCTAATCCTCCGGCGGGAACACCGCCTCCCCGCTGCCCCCCAGTGTGATCACGATCGCCTCCACCGGGCAGCTCTCCGCGGCCTCCAGGACCCGTTCGTTCGCGTCCGTGTCCGGGGCGAGCGGACGGGACTGGCGGGCGGAGTCCAGGCGGAAGCCGTTTGGTGCGTGGTGGAGGCACTGGGCGGAGCCGATGCACAGGGAGCGGTCGACCTCGACGTGCCAGCGGTCGCCCATCGCTACGCCTGCGCGGGGAGGTGGATCATCTTGTGCTCCAGGTACTCGCCGTACCCCTCGGGACCGAACTCCCGCCCCAGGCCCGAGTTCTTGTAGCCGCCGAAGGGGCCCAGCATGTCCAGGCTGAAGGTGTTGACGGAGTACGTGCCGGTACGGACCTGCCGCGCGATGTCGATGCCGTGCTCGACGTCCGCCGTCCAGACGCTGCCGCTGAGCCCGTAGTCGGAGTCGTTGGCGATCTTCACGGCCTCGGACTCGTCGTCGTAGGGCAGCAGGCAGATGACGGGGCCGAAGATCTCCTCGCGGGCGATGCGCATGGAGTTGTCGACGTCGCCGAAGAGGGTCGGTTCGACGTACCAGCCCCGGTCCAGGCCGGCCGGGCGCCCACCGCCGGTGAGGATCTTCGCGCCCTCCTCCTGTCCGATCCGGATGTAGTCGAGGTTGCGCTGCTGCTGCCGCCGCGCCACCAGCGGGCCCACCTGGGTGGCCGGGTCGAGCGGGTCGCCGACGGTCAGCGCGCTCGCCGTCGCGGCGAGGGCGTCGGCGAACTCGTCGTACCGGGAGCGCGGGAGGAGGATGCGGGTCTGGGCGACGCAGGCCTGCCCGTTGTTCATCCAGGCGGCGGGGGCGATGCCCGCCACGGCCGTCTCGACGTCCGCGTCGGGCAGTACGACGGCCGCCGACTTGCCGCCCAGTTCCAGCGTCACCCGGGTGAGGTTGCGGGCCGCTACCTCCATCACGCGCCGGCCGGCCGCGACCGACCCGGTGAAGGACACCTTGTCGACGCCGGGGTGCCCGACCAGGTACTCGCTGACCTCGCGGTCGGCGGGCAGGATCGACAGCACGCCCTCCGGCAGCCCGGCCTCGCGGGCGATCTCGCCGAGCAGGTAGGCGTCGAGCGGTGACTCGGGCGAGGGCTTGAGCACGGCCGTGCAGCCGGCGAGCAGCGCGGGGGCGAGCTTGGCGGCGGCGGTGAACTGCGGGACGTTCCAGGGGATCACCGCGGCCACGACCCCGACCGGCTCGCGCCGTACCAGGATCCTGCCCAGGACGCCGTCGCGCCGCTCCTCGTAGGTGAAGTTCCGGGCGACCGTGATCGCCGAGTCCCACACCATGACCGCGCCGAGGGCCTGGGCGAGGACGCTCCAGGAGTACGGGGAACCGTTCTGGCCGGAGATCACGCGGGCGATCTCGTCGTGCCGGAGAGCGATCCCGTCCTTGATCCGGCCCACGACCTCGATGCGCTCGTCGAGGCTCAGCCGCGGCCAGGGCCCTTCGTCGAAGGCCCGCCGCGCCACCGCCACGGCCCGGTCGACATCGGCCGTCGAGGCGTGCGGGACACGCCCGACAACCTCCTCGGTGTGCGGCGAGATCACCTCGATCACGTCCTGGCCCAGGGGGTCGGTCAATTCCCCGCCGACGAACAGCTGTCCGTGTTCCACGAGCTCGGTCATGGCCGACTGCCTCCCCGGGAGCGCGTCTCTGACGAACCATCAGACAAGCCCACTGATACCAGCCCCGCCCCGAGGAGTCCACGGACCGGACACCACTCGGAGACGCCGGGATCCCAATGGAACCGGTTCTAGTTATAGTGACGGGGACGCGGCGACAGGGGAGCCCATGACACCGGTGACCGACCACGGCGGAGGCGTCCGCTCCCTCCGCGTCCCCATCCCGGACAACCCCCTCGGGCACACGCTCGTGTACGTCGTCGACACCGACCGGGGTCCGGTGCTGATCGACACCGGCTGGGACGGCCCGGAGTCCTGGGACACCCTCGCGGACGGCCTCACGGCCTGCGGCACCTCGGCCGCCGAGATCCACGGCGTGGTCGTCACCCACCACCACCCGGACCACCACGGCCTGTCCGGCCGGGTACGGGAGGCCTCGGGCGCCTGGATCGCCATGCACGCGGCGGACACCGCGATCGTACGCCGGACCCGGGAGGCCCGGCCCGAGCGCTGGTTCTCGTACATGACGGCCAAACTGACCGCCGCCGGTGCGCCCGAGGAGCACATCGCGCCGCTGCGCGCGGCCCGGCCCCGCACCCTGCCCGGCCTCTCCCCCGCCCTGCCCGACCGCGACATCGCCCCCGGCGAGCTCCTCGACCTCCCCGGCCGCCGGCTGCGCGCGATCTGGACGCCGGGGCACACGCCCGGCCACGTCTGCCTCCACCTCGAAGAGGCGCACCCCGCACAACTCCCCGGCCAGGGACGCCTGTTCTCCGGCGACCACCTGCTGCCCGGCATCACCCCGCACATCGGCCTCTACGAGGACCCCGAGGACACCACGGTCACCGATCCCCTGGGCGACTACCTCGACTCCCTGGAACGCGTGGGCCGCCTGGCCCCCGCCGAGGTGCTCCCGGCGCACCAGCGCCCGTTCCCCGGCGCCGCCGCCCGCGTGACCGAACTCCTCGCCCACCACGAGGCGCGCCTCACGGACCTGCTGGCCCTCCTCGCCGAGCCCCTCACCCCCTGGCAGCTCGCCGAGCGCATGGAGTGGAACCGCCCCTGGGCCCAGATCCCCTACGGGTCCAGGAACATCGCCGTCTCGGAGGCCGAGTCACACCTGCGGCGCCTGGTGAAGCTGGGCCGGGCGGAGGCGGTACCGGGGAGCGAGCCGGTGACGTACGTGGCGGTGTAGTCGGTTCGTGGTCCGGAGCGACAAGTGCTACGAACATCGCCATGAACCCCATGGACCCTTTCGAGCAGCTCCTCGCCGAACGTGCCTGCGAGCGCCTGATCATCGACTTCGTCCACCGGCTCGACCTCGGCGAACCCGCCTCCGTCGCCGAGCTGTTCACGCGGGACGGCGTCTGGCGGTGGCCGGTGGGCGGGCGGCTGATCGAGGGCCGGGACGCCCTGCGCGCCTACTTCGGCTCCCGCCCCGCCGACCGGCTGTCCCGACGGGTGATGTCGAACATCCTGGTCACGGTGGCGTCCGCGGACACGGCCGAGGCGGTCTCGTACTTCACGACGTACCGTGTCGACGGCTACGCCGGTGGCATGGTCCCGGCCGGGCCGCCGGTCCAGGTCGGACACTACGAGGACACCTTCCACCGGGTCGACGGCACCTGGCTGCTCGCCTCCCGGACGCTCCACCTGCCCTTCGGTGGTCCCACCCCGCGTACGAAGGCGCCTTTGGCATAAGCCGGATGGCGCCTGGCAGGGCCCCTAGGATGAATGTGCCGCGGCGCTTCAGCGCGTGCGGAGTTGCGTTCCACCGCAAGGAGACATGCCCATGGGCACCGAAGAGGCCGCTCGCACCTCGCCCTTCAGCGGAGTCCTGGACGTCCGGTCGGCCGGGCCCATGGTGCCCCGGCTGGCGCTGGGGGCGCGGTTGCGCCGGCTGCGGGAGGGGCGTGGCATCGGCCGTGCGGAGGCCGGGCATGTCATCCGCTCCTCCGCGTCCAAGATCAGCCGGATGGAGGGCGGGCGCCACGGCTTCAAGCTGCGGGACGTCGAGGATCTGCTGACGCTCTACGACGTCACCGACGAGGCCGAACGCGCCACCCTGATGGTGCTGGCCGAGGAGGCCAACACCCACGCCTGGTGGCAGTACTACAGCGACGTGGTGCCCCCCTGGATGCAGACGTACCTCGGCGCCGAACAGGCGGCGAGCGTCATCCGCTGCTACCAGGTGCAGCGCGTGCCGGAGCTGCTCCAGACCGCCGACTACGCGCGGGCCGCCGTCCGGCTCGCCCGTCCGGACGCCGGGGCGGAGGAGATCGACCGCCGGGTCGCGCTGCGGATGACACGGCAGCGCGTCCTGCACCGGCAGCCGGCGACCCAGCTGTGGGCCGTGATCGACGAGGCGGCGCTGCGTCGCCGGGTGGGCGGCCCCGCGGTGATGCGCGACCAGCTCCGGCATCTCATCGAGATCTGCCGGATCCCCCAGATCACGGTCCAGATCCTGCCGTTCACCTCCGGCGGTCCGGCCGCGGAGGGCGGTCCGGTCACCATCCTGCGCCTGCCCGGCGGGGAGTTGCCGGACGTGGTCTACCTGGAACAGCTCACCACCGCCCTCTATCCCGACCGGACGGCCGACATCGAGCGCTACTGGGACGCCATGAACCGGCTGGTGGTCGAAGCCCAGTCACCGGACGAGACTCCGACCATCCTGCACCGCGTCCTTCAGGAGACCTGAGCAGAACACCTGAACGACGCTGGGACGCCGGGCGGTTTCAGCGCTTCAGGGCGACACCGCCGTACTGGTGCACCTCCGCGGGCAGCCCCATGGCCTCGGCGTCGGGGCGCCAGCGCGAGCACGACGTCACGCCCGGCTCCAGCAGTTCCAGACCGTCGAAGTAGCGGGCGATCTGCTCGGGGCTGCGCAGGATGTACGGGATCGAGCCACCGTCGTTGTACTGCTCGATGGCCCGGACGTACTCCTCGCTGGTGTCGGTGCTGTCGTACTGCACCAGGTAGCTGCCCGGGGGCAGGGCGTCCACCAGCTGCCGCACGATCTCGCGGGCCTCGTCGTGGTCCTCGATGTGGCCGAGGATGCCCATCAGCATGAGGGCGACGGGCTGGTCGAAGTCCAGGGTCTTCCCGGCCTCGCGGACGATGGTGCTCGGCTCGCGCAGGTCGGCGTCGACGTAGTTGGTGACGCCTTCCGGGGTGCTGGTGAGCAGGGCGCGGGCGTGCGCCAGCACCAGCGGGTCGTTGTCGACGTAGACGATCCGGCTCTCCGGTGCCACCCGCTGGGCGATCTGGTGGGTGTTGTCCACGTTGGGCAGCCCGGTGCCGATGTCCAGGAACTGGCGGATGCCCTCTTCGGCGGCCAGATGGCGGACGGCACGGGCGAGGAAGTAGCGGGCGGCGCGGGCTCCGGTCTCGATACCCGGGAAGATCTCGCGGAACGCGTCACCGGCCACACGGTCGACTTCGTAGTTGTCCTTCCCACCCAGCCAGTAGTTCCAGATCCGGGCCGAGTGCGGAACCGAGGTGTCGATCTTGGTGAGCGGCTCCTGCCCGGAGTTCTCCGCCTGATCAGTCATGGACGCTCCTGCGTGTGGTCGTGGAGGCCCACGTTAGCTTGTCTGCCTGAGAGACAGGATCAACTCCCCGGCCGTGCCGAGCAGTTCGACTTCCGCCTGGTTCATGGTGGGGTTCGCGGC
Organism: Streptomyces sp. NPDC006372; assembly: GCF_040612515.1. Lineage (NCBI taxonomy): Bacteria > Bacillati > Actinomycetota > Actinomycetes > Kitasatosporales > Streptomycetaceae > Streptomyces > Streptomyces sp. NPDC006372. The sequence goes on from NZ_JBEXQJ010000001.1 coordinate 240,966, forward strand.
CCGGCGGCACAGTGCCTGTGCCAGGGCGGACCGGGTGAGGGGGGACGGACCGGCGAGGAGGCCGCCGAGCATCGCACAGGCCAGTTCGGAGAGGCCGTCCCCGGCGACGGCGGCCTGGGCGAGGACCACCGCGGACGCCGCCCAGTCCAGGGCCGGGTCGCCCTCCCGCGTATCGGACCAGTCGATGACGCGAGGCCCGTCGGACGTGAGGATCACGTTCTCCGGATGCAGGTCCAGGTGCAGGATGCGCACCGCCGGGTCGGTGGAACGCAGGGCGGGGACGGCGTGCAGGCGGTGCAGCAGTTCGGCGAGGGTCGAGCCCGCCTCCACCGGCTCCAGGGCCCCCGCCAGGCACGCCTGGAGCATGGTCGGGCCGGAGAGCCGCTCCAGTACCAGATCGGTGCGCGAGCCGGACCGGCGGACCCGGGGCGCCGGATAGCCGTGGGCGTGCACGTGTTCCATCACCGCGCCCTCGGCCGCCGCGTCGCCCCCGCCCTCCCGCTCACGCCGCAGCACCCACGCCTGGTCGATCTCGTACACGTCGGCACGGCGGCCCGAGCCGAGCAGTCTCCCCGGCGGTGTGGTCGGCATGAGGCGAAGCTACCCTCGGCCGGTTTCCTACGGGCGGGTACAGTAGCCAGGTCGTCATCACCCGTACGGGGGGAAGCCGGTGCAATTCCGGCGCTGACCCGCAACCGTGAACCGCTGCCAGCGGTGAGCCGGATCGCCCCGGACGGTTCGTGACCGGCTCACGTGCCCGGCAGCCCGCCGGCGCACGGCACCGTCGAGGTATACGGAGCCGAGCCGCCGGGGTGTCCCGTGCTGCCCGGCTCCCCGCAGGGAGAGGCACTCGCCGATCATGAACGTCCCCCGCAGCGCCGCGGTCCTGGCCGCCGTCGCCGTGATCGGCGCCGCCACCCCGGCCGCCGCCGACCCGTCACCTTCCCCGTCCCAGGCGTTCCCGTCCGCCCTGTACGGCGACAAGGATCCCAAGTTCGACGGCGTCTGGCGGCAGTCGCTCGCGCTGCTCGCCCAGGACACGGTGGGGGTGAAGCCCGCGGCGAAGTCCGTCGCGTGGCTGGTGCGGCAGCAGTGCGCGGACGGCGGGTTCGCCGCGTACCGCGCCGACCCCACCGCCGCGTGCGACGCCAGGACCATGCTCGACACCAACGCCACCTCCGCCGCCGTCCAGGCCCTCGCCGCGCTCGGCGGGCACGACGCCGCCACCGGCAAGGCCGTCGGCTGGCTCAAGTCCGTCCAGAACAAGGACGGCGGCTGGGGCTACGCGCCCGGCGGCGCCAGCGACACCAACTCCACGTCCGTCGTCATCGGCGCGCTCACCGCCGTCGGCGAGAAGCCGGAGCAGGTCGAGAAGGACGGCAAGTCGCCCTACGACGCCCTGCTGAAGCTGGCCATGCCGTGCGGCGGGGACAGCGACGGTGCCTTCGCCTTCCAGCCGGACAAGAAGGGCAAGCTGGCCGCCAACGCGGACGCGACGGCGGCGGGTGTGCTCGGCTCACTGGGCAAGGGCATGGTGGTGAAGCCCGGCAAGAAGTCCGACGCGACCTGCGCGAAGCCGGGTACGCCGGAGCAGGCGGCGTCCAACGGGGCGGCGTACCTCACGTCCGCCCTCACCAAGGACGACGGCCACCTCACCTCCGCCCTGGCCGGCTCCACTCCCCAGCCCGACTACGGCAACACCGCCGACGCGGTCGTCGCCCTCGCGGCCCGGGGCGACACCGCCCAGGCGGAGAAGTCCCTGCGCTGGCTGGAGAAGAACTCGGCGTCCTGGGCGGCCCAGAGCGGCCCGGCCGCCTACGCCCAGCTGATCTTCGCGGCCCACGCGACGGGCGCGAACCCGCGTGACTTCGGCGGCGCGGACCTGGTGAAGCAGCTGAACTCGACGGGCCCGGCCCCACAGAGCGCCGAGCGGACCGGAGCTGCGGACGAGAAGAAGGACTCGGACTCGGGGTTCTTCGGAGTCTGGTGGTACGTCGGCGTCTTCCTCGTCGCCGGTGCCGGCATCGGCTTCCTCTTCAGCGGCGGCCGCAGGAAGAAGCAGCAGCCGTGATCCGCCGTGCCGTTCTCCTCCTCCTGGCCTCGCTCCTGCTGTGCGCGGGCGCGGGCCAGGCCCAGGCGGCCGGTTACCGGTACTGGGCGTTCTGGGAACGCGACGGCGACCACTGGGTCTACGCGACCCAGGGCCCGTCCACGTCCCGCCCCTCGGACGGCGACGTCCAGGGCTTCCGCTTCGCGGTGAGCGAGGACTCGGCGGACGCGGCCCGGCCTCGCGGCGACGCCGACTTCGCCACGATCTGCGCGAAGACGCCCGCGCGGGACGGGAAGAAGCGGGTCGCCCTGCTCCTCGACTTCGGCACGAAGAGGGACGCCCCCTCGGGCGAAACCCCACCCCCCAGCCGAACGGCCTGCGCCCAGCTCTCCCCTGACGCGACCACGGCACAGGCCCTCGCGACAGTGGCCAAACCCCTCCGCTACGACACGAACGCGCTGTTGTGCGCGATAGCCGGCTACCCGGAGAAGGGCTGCGGGGAGCAGGTGGCAAAGAACCAGTCACCACCCAAGAAGCAGACCAAGCCGGACAACGGTCCGTCCTTGGGCCTGTGGGCGGGAATCTCGGCGGTAGCGGTCCTGGCCGCAGCAGCAACCTGGCAGGTACGACGACGTGAACGTGGACGAGCTTAGCTGCGGGCAGTCGTGCCGCTGGGGCGATGGGGGTCCCCCCTGCTCGAGCGAAGCCGAGAGCTTGGGGGAGGGTGGGCGCAGCGGCACCCCGCAGCGCCGGGCTGCGCAAACGCCCCGTCACCAGCACCAACGCCGAGCACAACTGCACCCCGGCGCCTGGTGGCTCTGGTCCCTCTCCCTCGGCACCGCAGCCACCCGCACCACCAACCCCCTCCTCCTCACCCTCCTCATCACAGTCTCGACCTACGTCGTAGCCACCCGCCGCCCCCACACCCCCTGGTCCCGCTCCTACGGCGCCTTCGTCAAACTCGCCCTCGCCGTCCTCCTCATCCGCCTCCTCTTCGCTACGCTCCTCGGCTCCCCCATCCCCGGCACGCACACCCTCCTCACCCTCCCCGAAGTCGACCTCCCCGCCTGGGCCCAGGGCATCCGCCTCGGCGGCGAGGTCAGCGCGGAGGCCCTCACCTTCGCCCTCTACGACGGCCTGAAACTGGCCACCCTCCTCATCTGCGTCGGCGCCGCGAACGCCCTCGCCAACCCCTCCCGCCTCCTCAAATCCCTCCCGGGCGCCCTGTACGAACTGGGCGTAGCGGTCGTCGTGGCCCTCACCTTCGCGCCGAACCTCATCGCCGACGTCCAGCGCCTGCGCGCCGCCCGCCGTCTGCGCGGCCGCCCGGACAAGGGCGTCCGCGGGCTGCTGCACGTGGGCCTGCCGGTCCTGGAGGGCGCGCTGGAGCGCTCCGTGTCGCTCGCCGCCGCGATGGACGCCCGCGGCTACGGCCGTACCGCCCAAGTCCCCACCGCCGTCCGCCGCACCACCGCCGCCCTCACCCTCGGCGGCCTGCTCGGCGTCTGCACCGGAACGTACGGCCTGCTCACCGCCGAAGGCGGAACCTACGGCCTCCCGGTGCTCCTCACCGGCCTCGCCGCCGCCCTGGCCGGTCTCCGGCTCGGCGGACGGCGGTCGTTGCGCACCCGGTACCGCCCGGACCGCTGGGACGTGCGCGCCTGGCTGGTCGTCGCCTCCGGCGTGACGGTCGCTGCCCTCCTGGCCCTCGCCGCCGCCCGCGACCCCGCGGCCCTGCACCCGGGCGTCGTCCCCCTGGTCGCCCCCACCCTCCCGCTCTGGCCGGCCGCCGCCGTACTCCTCGGCCTGCTGCCGGCGTTCGTCGCCCCCGATCCCAAGGAGCCTTCGTGATCCGCTTCGAGGATGTCTCCGTGACCTACGACGGTGCCGCCGAGCCCACCGTCCGAGGCATCGACTTCGAGGTCCCGGAAGGTGAACTCGTCCTGCTGGCCGGCCCGTCCGGCGTCGGCAAGTCGACCGTGCTGGGCGCGGTCGGCGGACTCGTGCCGCACTTCACCGGCGGCACGCTGAGCGGCCGGGTCACGGTCGCCGGACGCGACACGCGTACGCACAAGCCGCGCGAACTCGCCGACGTCGTCGGGTCGGTCGGCCAGGACCCGCTCTCCCACTTCGTCACCGACACCGTCGAGGACGAACTCGCCTACGGAATGGAGTCGCTGGGCCTCGCCCCGGACGTGATGCGCCGCCGCGTCGAGGAGACGCTCGACCTGCTCGGCCTGGCCGCCCTGCGCGACCGCCCGATCGCCACGCTCTCCGGCGGCCAGCAGCAGCGCGTCGCGATCGGCTCGGTCCTGACCCCGCACCCGAGCGTCCTCGTCCTGGACGAGCCGACCTCCGCACTCGACCCGGCCGCCGCCGAGGAGGTCCTGGCGGTGCTCCAGCGGCTCGTACACGACCTCGGCACGACGGTGCTGATGGCCGAACACCGCCTGGAACGCGTCATCCAGTACGCCGACCAGATCGCCCTCCTGCCCGCCCCGGGCGAACCCCCGATCCTGGGCACTCCGGCCGAGATCATGGCCGTCTCCCCGGTGTACCCCCCGGTGGTCGCCCTGGGCCGCCTGGCCGACTGGTCCCCCCTCCCCCTGACAGTCCGAGACGCCCGCCGCCGTGCAGCGGACCTACGGCACCAGCTCGCCCTGAAGGGGCGCGGGGAACTGCGCGACCAGCCCCACACAGCCCGCACCCGCACACTCTCCGGACCCCCCACCCCAGTAGGCCTCCCCACAGCCGAAGTGCAGGCCCTCTCAGTAACCCGCGCCCGCATCCAAGCCCTGCGCCACATCGACCTCACCATCACCCCCGGCGAAACCATCGCCCTCATGGGCCGCAACGGCGCCGGAAAATCCACCCTCCTCAACTCACTCGTCGGCCTCATAACCCCCAGCTCCGGAACCGTCCGGCTCGGCGAAGCCACCCCTCACCGCACCGCCCCGAAGCGCCTCATCCGCAAGGTCGGCCTGGTCCCCCAGGAACCACGCGACCTGCTCTACACCGAAACCGTCGCCGCCGAGTGCACCGCGGCCGACGAGGACGCGGGTGCACCCCCCGGCACCTGCCGTGCCCTGGTCTCCGAACTGCTCCCCGGCGTCACCGACACCACCCACCCCCGGGACCTCTCGGAGGGCCAGCGGCTCGCCCTCGCCCTGGCCGTCGTCCTCACCGCCCGGCCCCCACTGCTCCTGCTGGACGAACCGACCCGTGGCCTGGACTACGCGGCGAAGGCACGGCTGGTGACCGTGCTGCGCGGTCTCGCCGCCGAGGGGCACGCCATCGTGCTGGCCACGCACGACGTGGAGCTGGCCGCCGAGCTCGCCGACCGGGTGGTGCTGCTCGCCGAGGGCGAGGTGATCGCCGACGGGCCGACGGCGGACGTCGTCGTCTCCTCGCCGTCCTTCGCCCCGCAGGTCACCAAGATCCTGGCGCCGCAGCAGTGGCTCACGGTCTCCCAGGTCCGCGCGGCGCTGCAGCACGACCCTCACCCCCGGGCCGACGCGTGAACCCGCAGAAGCAGGCCCGGGCCGTCCGTCTCGGCCCCCGCTCCGTCGCCGCCCTGGTCCTCGTCAGCGCCGTGGGCGTCGTCGGCTTCGGCTGGCCGTTCCTGACCCCGCCCGGCTCGCGGCTCAGCGCCCACGCGCAGGACGCGCCCTGGCTCTTCGCGGGTCTGCTGGTGCTGCTCGTGGCAGTGGTGGCGGCAGCGATCTCGGAGTCCGGTCTCGGCCCGAAGGCGGTGGCGATGCTCGGTGTGCTGGCCGCCACGGGGGCGGCGCTGCGGCCGATCGGCGCCGGTACCGCCGGTATCGAGCCGATGTTCTTCCTGATGGTGCTGAGCGGGCGGGTCCTCGGTCCGGGCTTCGGGTTCGTCCTCGGCTCGGTGACGATGTTCGCGTCCGCGCTGCTGACGGGCGGGGTGGGGCCGTGGATGCCGTTCCAGATGCTGGCGATGGGCTGGTTCGCGATGGGCGCGGGGCTGCTGCCCGGTCCGGACCGGCTGCGCGGCCGTGCGGAACTCGTGATGCTCGCGGCGTACGGCTTCCTCGCCGCGTTCGTCTACGGCACCGTGATGAACATGGCGGGCTGGCCCTTCATGAGCGCCCTCGCCTCGAACGTGGCGTTCGACCCGCAGGCGGCGGTCGCCACCAACCTGGCCCGCTTCCTCGCCTACTGTCTGGCCACCTCGCTCGGCTGGGACCTGGGTCGGGCCGTCGTCACGGTCGTGCTGACGCTGCTCGTCGGCCCGGCCGTGCTCAGGGCGCTGCGGCGGGCCACACGCCGGGCGGCCTTCGAGACGCCGGTCACCTTCGAGGCACCTCGGCAGTGAAGCCCCCCACATGACCCACGTCACGTACGAAGCGAGGTCGTAGGGAACAAGGCCCGGTCACGCGGCCAAGCGACGCCCGACATGCGGCCCGGCCTAGTAAAAGGGGCCTTTGCGGGCACGGGCCGGGCCCTGCTTCTCTGGTCGACCAGGCGACGGCCCCCCGATCCCCGGGGCCGTCGCCTGCACCATGTCCGGCACCGGCCGGGTCCGTCAGCCCGTGCTCACCCTGAGTTCCTTCACGCCGTTGATCCACGCCGACCGCAGCCGACGCGGGTCCTCCACCAGCCGCAACCCCGGCATGGCGTCGGCGATGGCGTTGAAGATGAGGTCGATCTCCAGCACGGCGAGGGACTTCCCCAGGCAGTAGTGCGGGCCGCCCCCGCCGAAGCCCAGGTGCGGGTTGGGGTCGCGGGTGACGTCGAAGCCGTCCGGCTCGTCGAAGACCTCGGGGTCGTGGTTGGCGGAGGCGTAGAAGAGCCCCAACCGGTCGCCCTTGCGGATCCGCTTGCCGCCGAGCTCCGTGTCCTGGGTGGCGGTGCGCTGGAAGGCCGCGACCGGGGTCGCCCAGCGCACGATCTCCTCTGCCGCCGTCGCCGGGCGCTCCCTCTTGTACAGCTCCCACTGCCCGGGGTGGGTGAGGAAGGCGTGCATGCCGTGGGTGATGGCGTTGCGGGTGGTCTCGTTGCCCGCGACGGCCAGCATCAGCACGAAGAAGCCGAACTCGTCGGAGCTGAGGTTGCCCTCGTCCTCGGCCGCCACGAGCTGCGTGACGATGTCGTGGGCCGGGCACTGCTTGCGGTCGGCCGCCATGTTCATCGCGTAGGCGATGATCTCCGTGGCCGACTCGGCGCCGACCTCCTCCGTGATGGCGTACTCCGGGTCGTCGTACGCGATCATCTTGTTGGACCAGTCGAAGATCTTGTCCCGGTCCTCCTGCGGGACGCCGATCAGCTCGGCGATCGCCTGGAGGGGCAGCTCGCAGGCCACCTGGGTGACGAAGTCGAACGGCCCGGTGTGCGCGCGGGCCTGCTCGACGATGGCGTGGGCCCGGTTCCGCAGTCTCTCCCCCAGCGCCCGGATCGCCCGGGGCGTGAACCCGCGCTGCACGATCTGCCGGACCCGCGTGTGCTCCGGCGGGTCCATGTTGAGCAGGATGAACCGCTGGGCGTCGATGGCGTCGCGCTCGATGTGCTCGTTGAAGCGGATGATCGCCGTGTTGAGGTACGACGAGAACAGCTCCGGGTGGGTGGAGACGTACTTGACGTCGGAATGCCGGGTGACCGCCCAGTAGCCCTCGTCCTGGAAACCGGCGAGACCGGCCGGCTGCGGCACCCAGCAGACCGGCTCCACCCGGCGCAGCTCGGCGAACTCCGGCAGGGGCACGCGACTGTGCAGCAGGTCGGGGTCGGTGAAGTCGAACCCGTCGGGCAGCGCGGGACAGGGCATGGGCGGCTCCCACCACTCGTACCGACTCTGAGTCTGACGGCCCATCAGCTGTGCGGAGTTGCGGTGACGGTAGTAACGGGTTCTACAAGTAGCAAGAGGCACGGGCCCGCCAATTGCCCGCACGACTATTGCGGTCACCGAGCGGCCCTCAGCACACTGCATGCAGAACTAGAACGCGTACTAGTTCCGCTGAGCCTCCCGGAGAGGACCCGCACCCATGGCTGCCGAACCCGTGATCGTCGAAGCCGTACGCACCCCGATCGGCAAGCGCGGCGGCGCGCTCGCCAACCTGCACCCCGCCTACCTCCTGGGCGAGACGTACCGCGAACTCCTCGGTCGCACCGGCATCCCGGCCGACTGCGTCGAGCAGATCGTCGGCGGCACGGTCACACACGCCGGCGAGCAGTCCATGAACCCCGCGCGCACGGCCTGGCTCACGATGGGACTGCCCTGCGAGACGGCCGCGACGACCGTCGACGCGCAGTGCGGGTCCTCGCAGCAGGCCTCGCACATGGTGGCCAACATGGTCGCGGCGGGCGTGATCGACGTCGGCATCTCCTGCGGGGTGGAGTCGATGTCGCGGGTGCCGCTGGGGTCGGGCTCGAAGCACGGGCCGGGCAAGCCGTTCCCCGACGAGTGGAACGTGGACCTGCCGAACCAGTTCGAGGCGGCGGAGCGCATCGCCCGCCACCGGGGGCTCACCCGAGAGGACGTCGACGCACTGGGCCTCGCCTCCCAGGAACGGGCCGCCCACGCCTGGGCGGAGGAGCGCTTCAAACGAGAGACCTTCGCGGTCCAGGTCCCCACGACCGAGGAGGAGCAGCACGCCGGGCAGGGCATGTGGCGCCTGGTCGACAAGGACGAGGGCCTGCGCGACACGACGGCGGAGGCGCTGGCGTCCCTGAAGCCGATCATGCCGACGGCGGTGCACACGGCCGGCAACTCGTCCCAGATCTCCGACGGGGCGGCGGCGATCATGTGGGCGTCGAAGCGGATGACTCGGGCGCTGAAGTTGCGTCCCCGGGCCCGGATCGTGGCCCAGGCACTGGTCGGCTCCGACCCCCACTTCCACCTCGACGGCCCGATCGACGCGACCAACGCCGTACTGGGCAAGGCCGGGATGTCGTTGAAGGACATCGACCTCGTGGAGATCAACGAGGCGTTCGCGTCCGTCGTGCTCAGCTGGGCACGGGTCTTCGAGCAGGACCTGTCGAAGGTGAACGTCAACGGCGGGGCGATCGCACTCGGGCACCCGGTGGGAGCCACCGGGGCCCGGCTCATCACGACGGCGCTTCATGAACTGGAGCGCACGGACAAGGAGTTCGCGCTGATCACCATGTGTGCGGGGGGCGCTTTGGCCACCGGCACGATCATTCAGCGGCTGTAGTCGTCGCCCAGTTGACGAAGGTGGTGAACGTGGCGGGGTCGAGCGTGAGCATCGGTCCCGCCGGGTTCTTGGAGTCGCGTATTGCGACAGCGGCCTCCGGGGTTTCAGCGACTTCGAGGCACTGGCCGCCCTGGTCGCCGCTGTACGTCGACTTACGCCACTGCATCTCCATAGCGTTCCTCCATTACGCGCCGGATGAGCTCCGCCGAGTTGGTGAGGGAAAGCGCGGCGGCCCGGAGGTGATCGTAGTGGCCCGCATCTCCAACTCGGCCACCTGCTGGAACCAGGACGGGAGCCGGCTCCGCAGCACGAGTTCCACCAGCCGCGAGAACATCCCGTCCGCGCCCAGCGCCGCATCCGCCCGTTCGCTGAACTCCGGCGTCGGAACCTTCCGGGCGGTCTCGATCTGCCCCACCAGCGAGCCGGTGTAGTTGAGGATCTGCCCGAGCTGCTTCAGCGTCAGTCCCGCCGCTTCCCGGTGCCTCCGCAGCTCGAAGCCGTAGTAGTCCAGCGGGGAAGCACCCGGGTCAAGGGCGTTGATGTTGGTCACGCGGAGCCCCTCTCACGCAACTCCGTCCACTACGGGACGTGCTGTATTCGTTCCGTAGCCGAGGGTAGTCACCGCACGTCAGCATCAGTGGCGCATGCCCGAGCTGTCCGACACCGTCGAACTGGGCCTGACCGAACTGCTCGCCAACGTCGTACGACACGTCCCGGACCGGCGCTGCGCGCTGCTGATTTTGCGACAGCCGGCCGGAGTGCGGGTGGAGGTGTCGGACGGCAGCGACCAACTCCCCTGCACGCCGGCCTCACTGAACCCGGGGTCCGAGAACGGCCGCGGACTCCTCCTGCTCGACGCGATGGTCGACAAGTGGGGCGTGTCGCCACGGTCGGAGGGCGGGAAGACCGTGTGGTTCGAATGCACTCGCGCAGGAAGCCGCCCCGTCGGTCAGGCGGCTTCTTCCCACTGCCCGGGGGAGACGTCGTCCTCGTCTATCAGGGACACACGTGTTTTTCGCCTCCCGAGTCCGCCACTCCGGCTCCAGGGCTGCGGCCCATCTCACTGGCGCTGCGGCCCATCTCACCGGCATCGATGAGCGTGCCGATGGCGCGCCTGCGCAAGCCGTTGCGCTGGCTGGTCTCGTTCAGGGATTCAACGGCGTCGCACCAGATGTCGAGGTCGGGAGCCGCATTCAGTTCGATGGAGCGGGCCATGGCCCGGCGGGAGGCCCGGGCCCAGTTGCCCGGGTCCCGCAGGAACGTCAGGGCCTCGGTCCACGCGTTGAGGTCGTCTCGGTAGGCGAAGATCCCGGCTTCGCCCAGGGACTCGACGAGCCCGGGCGTGGGATGGGCGATCACCGGGATGCCCGAGGCGAACGCCTCCACCGCCACCCGCCCCCATGACTCGTACAAGCTCGGCATGAGTATCACGCGCGCCCTGCTGTAGACGTGTTCGCGCATCATGTGTCCCGGCACCCCGTCGACAACTTCACAGTTGGGCAGCCGTGGTGGCGGCATGACTTGCTGCCCGTAGGCGCCGCGGACACCGAGGAACCTCCATTCCGGCGTCCACGCGGCGATCCGCCAGAAGATGTCGCCGCCTTTGTCGGCGTTCAGGTTCACCAGGGTCGCGCAGTCACCCGGTGTGGTGTGGTACTCCTCGGCGATCACGGGAGGGCGGACGACGATCGTGCGCCGGGGCAGAAACTCGGGAGGGTACCGCGCGTAGAAGATCTCGCCGTCCCGCCGGATCCACTCGCTGTTGTAGACCACGAGATCGGCACCCGCGGCGTTGTGGAAGCTCGTGGCGAAATTGTCGTGGCAGATCACGACCACGGGTATCCGGCGGGCCCGGGCAAGTCCCGACACGAGGGGGACATTCTCGAAATGGGAGAGGAGTACGTCTGCCCTTTGGACCTCGGCGGCGAAGTCCGCGCCCTCCTGATAGGGCACGACCCGTACTCCGTCGATGTCATAACTCTTCTGCATGCTTCCGGGATGCGACAGCCAGACCGTCACCCGGTGGCCGCGCTCGCTCAAGGGACGAAGCATCGAGTGGAGCATCCACTCGGATCCCGCGTTGTGGGCCGGGGGATATCCGTACACCCGGGCCATGATGGACATGCTCCGCGACCTGGCCGGTGTGGCCGGAGCGGGCCTGTGGGGGCGAGACGCCACCGTATCCACCTGTAGGTACTCCCTTTTGTTGAGGACAAGACGGCACTGCACCGGCGCGACGCCCTCGAACACCCTGCCCGCGCGGGTCCGCAGGACGCGGGCTGCGGACCCCGCGGGCAGGCTGTCTTTCGTGGTGTCACTTCGGCGGGAAGGCCCCGGCGGTCACGCCGGGGGCGGCTCCTCGACGCGGATGGCCGTGGAGTCCGAGAGCCGGTCGCCGATGCGGAACGTCAGCCTGGTGCCTCCCAGCCGGGCGTCGGCGGGGGTTTTCACCGCGACCCATACGGCGGACACCGAATCCCTTCCCGACAGGGCCAGGTCGACATTGTCGAAGGTGAGGCTCTGCCCGTCGGGCGACACGGTCCCGTAGTAGGAACGCGAGGTCCCGGCGGCGGGCAACACGGTCAGCGTGTACCGGGGTTCGCCCACGAACTGCAGGCCCACTCCCGCGGGGAGATCCACACGGACGTTCTGCGGAGCGATCGTGCCGTCGTCCTCGGCGCGTACTTGCACACCCGGGTAGCCGGTGTTGCCGGCGCGTTCCAGCCTCACATCCGGCGGCCCCCCGGGTGCCACCGAGAACCGGGCGGTGGAAGCGACATCACTCACCTTCCGCACCCGATGGTTGTTGGTGTCGGCGATGAAGAGGCTGCCGCCGGAATCCACCGCAACACCAACGGGAGCGTTGAGCTGGACATCGATGGCCGGCCCGCCGTCGCCGTTGAATCCGGGGGTGCCGGTCCCCGCGACCGTGGTGATCAGCCGGGTCGCCGCATCCACCCTCCGCACCCGATGGTTGGAGGCATCGGCGATGAAGAGGCTGCCGCCGGAATCCACCGCAACAGTGTGTGGAGCGTTGAGCCGGGCGTTGACGGCCGGCTGGTTGTCGCCGTTGAAGCCGGCGGTGCCGTTCCCCGCGACCGTGGTGATCTGCCGGGTCACCGCGTCCACCCTCCGCACCCGATGGTTGGCGTAGTCGCCGATGAAGACGTTGCCGCCGGAATCCACCGCGACACCAACGGGACCGTTGAGCTGGGCGTTGACGGCTGACTGGTTGTCGCCGTTGAAGCCGGCGGTGCCGTTCCCCGCGACCGTGGTGATCTGCCGGGTCACCGCGTCCACCCTCCGCACCCGATGGTTGTTGAAGTCGCCGATGAAGACGTTGCCGCCGGAATCCACTGCGACACCAATGGGACTGTAGAGCTGAGCGTTGACGGCTGACTGGTTGTCGCCGTTGAAGCCGGGGGTGCCGTTCCCCACGACCGTGGTGATCTGCCGGGTCACCGCGTCCACCCTCCGCACCCGATGGTTGTTGCAGTCGGAGATGTAGACGTTGCCGCCGGAATCCACCGCGACACCACGGGGAGCGTTGAGTTGGGCATAGACAGCCGGCTGGTTGTCGCCGTTGAAGCCGGCGGTGCCGTTCCCCGCGACCGTGGTGATCTGCCCGGTCGCCGCATCCACCCTCCGCACCCGATGGTTGCTGTAGTCGGAGAAGAAGAGGTTGCCGCTGGAATCCACCGCGACTTTGCGGGGACCATTGACTTGGGCGCAGACGGCCGGCCCATAGTCGCTGCTAAAACCAGCGGTGCCGTTACCCGCGACAATGTAGATGGCGGGTTCACGCGTGACGACACGCATGGTTTCGAGACCGGTCACAGCATTTGTCCTTTCTCTCCGGACAGCAGGGACTTCCCCGGCACAGACCAGCTGCGCGAGGGGCGAAATGGAAGAAATGCGGTATGAAATCGCCGGGCACGGGCATCTGGTTCATCCGGTTCACACGCCCGGATCAGAGCCTGCTGTTACCCCAAAGAGCGGGCTATCGGCTGCGCTATGGCACTCTCACTCATGCGCACACCTCCCACTGCCCGCGTCATAGACGACTGCGAAAATGTTCGAGTATGCAGTCTTTATCGCTCGGAAAGACTGCCCGATTCCAGGCTTCTGCAAAAGAGGAATCCGCGTGTACGAATACCGTTCCTGCCACACGGACAGCCCGCCGAGCCCGCATCAACTGACGGCACCTGTCACACGCAGACCGCGCGAGTTCCGCGTCACGCTCCCAGGCGCCCCACAGCACAGCCTCATCTCCTCCGCCACGGAGGAGACCCCACGCCGAAGACTCACGATGGCCGGAAGCCGCTCGTGCGGGACGGACGCAGGACAGGGGCGCCGGACTCCCATCCCCTCCTGCTCGCCTGTTGCCACGCCGCCGCCGATGGCGACCCCCAACTTCCTGAGGAGCGCTTCGCCCTTCACTGCCCTGCCTTGAGAAGCGTCACCGGCGACGAGTGGGCCACCCCGTGCTGACAGAACTCCCTGTCTCCCCCGCCACCGTCACGGCAGGCCGTGCGACCGTCGGCCGCGGCCCCGTCAGCACGTACACGAGCCCGAAGCCCACCCCGACGGCGACGGCCCCGCCCACCGCGTCCAGCACCCAGTGATTCCCGGTCGCCACGATCGAGCAACCGGTGAGCAACGGATGCAGCACCCCCAGCCCCTTCACCCACCACCGGCGCGCCAGCACGGCGATCACGATGCCGCACCACAGTGCCCAGCCGAAGTGCAGCGACGGCATGGCCGCGTACTGGTTGGTCAGGTGCGTGAGCGTGCCGTAGTCGGGCTGGGAGAAGTCCTGGACGCCGTGGACGGTGTCGATGAAGCCGAGGCCGGGCATCAGGCGCGGCGGGGCCAGGGGGTAGAGCCAGAAGCCGGCCAGGGCGAGCAGGGTGGCGAAGCCGAGGGCGGAGCGGGCCCAGCGGTAGTCGGCGGGGCGGCGCCAGTAGAGGGCGGCGAGGACAGCCAGCGGGACGACGAAGTGGAACGACACGTAGTAGTGGTCGAGGAAGTCCCGCAGCCAGGTGGTCCCGGCGACCAGGTGGTTGGCCCAGCGCTCGACGTCGATGTGCAGGGCGCGTTCCAGGCCCAGGATCTGCCGGCCGTGCTCCTCGGCCCCGGCCCGGCCGGCGGAGTTGCTGCCGCCGGTGGCGGCGAGCCGGATCTCGGAGTACGCGGCGTAGGCGACCCGGAGGAGGAGCAGTTCCAGGAGGAGGTTGGGCCGGTTGAGGACCCGGCGCAGGAATGGCACCAGGGGCACGCGCCGGAAGCGGGACGGGGCCGTGGGGGCGTACTCGGCGGGCCGGGGTGACTGGTAGTACGGCGAGGTGCGGGAGAGGAACGGTACGGCCGTGGCCGCGGCGACGGCGGCCAGCAGGACGAGGTTGTCGCGCAGCGGGTCCAGTGACGTCATCCGGGGCAGCAGTATGTCGGCCGGCAGGGTCATGACCAGGATGACGGCGACCGGCCACACGTACCGGTCGGAAGCGCGCTTGCCGGCCCGGCCGACGACCGCGAGGAGCAGCCACAGCAGCTGGTGCTGCCAGGCCGTGGGCGAGACGACGATCGCGGCGCAGCCGGTGATCGCGACGGCGAGGAGCAGCTGGCCGTCGTCGAAGCAGCGCACGGCACGGCGCAGGGCCAGGACGGCGACGGCCGCGCCGAGCGTCAGGAAGAGGGCGACCTCGAGGGGGCCGTTGAGGCCGAGCCGCAGCAGTGCGCCGTGCAGGGACTGGTTGCCGGCCTCGTCGGCCCGGCCGCCGAGGCCGGCGCCGGCGATGTGGTGGACCCAGTAGGTGTGGGAGTCGTTCGGCATCGCGGCCCAGGCGAGCGCGGTGCCGGCGGCGAAGGTGAGGCCGGTGGAGAGGGCGGCGCGTCTGCGGCCGGTGCACCACAGCAGGGGCGCGAAGAGCAGCAAGGTGGGCTGGAGCGCGGCGGCGACACCGATGAGCAGGCCGCTGCTGCGCTGGCCGCGGGCGGCGAAGCAGCCGAGCAGGACGAGCAGGACCGGGATGATGCTGGTCTGGCCGAGCCACAGGGTGTTGCGGACCGGCAGGGACAGCATGAGCAGGCCGATGGCGGCGGGGGCGGCCAGCAGGGCGGTACGGCGTCCGACGGGCGGGGGAAGCGCGCGGGCGGCGATCAGGCCGAGGGCGACGACCAGCAGCAGTGTGCCGAAGGTCCAGCCCCAGCCGAGGGTCTGTTCGGCCGAACGGGTGAGGGGTTTGAGGACGAGCCCCTTGAAGGGGGTGCCGGTGAAGCGGGTGGAGGCGTAGAGGGAGCCGTTCACGTGCAGCACGCCGTGCGGCCCGACCCAGGTCTCCAGGTCCGTCAGCCGCTCCCCGCGCGGGCTGCCGAGGACGACGTCCACCTGCCGTGCGGCGAGGGCGGCGACGAGCAGCCACAGCGCGAAGCAGGCCGCCCGCAGGCGTGCGCGAGTCCTGCCGACGGCAGTCGCCCCGGTGGATTCCGTCGGTCGTCCGCTGCGCTCCGCATTCGCCACGCCTCGTCGGCCTTCTGCCATATGCCCCAGTTCGTCCGGTTGACGATAGTGCGCGAGGCACGCGGCCGCCTCTCGTGAAAGCGAGAAGGATCACATCAAGATCACGTGGGAACCGCTCCCGGCCGGGCATACGAGCCTGCACAGCCGGTGTTTACGTGCACCCTGCAACGAAAGGCGTACCGCCCGTGAGCGGGCAATCTTCGCCTATCGTCGCTTTTTCGGCCCGTTCGACAGCGCCGCCGCGCGGACCGCGTCCTTGTCCCCGTCGAAAGGTAGGCGAGCGAGTCTTGTGACTGCCTCAGTCATTGCTCCCACGTCCGTGATCAAGAAGCGCACCGCCAAGGCGCACGCCCCCACCGTCACCGACCCCGTGCTCGTCAAGCGCGCCGTGAAGGCGGCCGCGCTGGGCAACGCGATGGAATGGTTCGACTTCGGCGTCTACAGCTACATCGCGGTCACGCTGGGCAAGGTCTTCTTCCCCTCGGGCAACCCCACCGCTCAGCTGCTCTCCACGTTCGGCGCCTTCGCCGCGGCCTTCCTGGTCCGCCCCCTCGGCGGCATGGTCTTCGGCCCGCTCGGCGACCGCGTCGGCCGCCAGAAGGTCCTCGCCCTCACCATGATCATGATGGCGGCGGGAACCTTCGCGATCGGACTGATCCCGTCGTACGCGACGATCGGTGTCGGCGCGCCGATCCTGCTCCTCGTGGCCCGCCTCGTGCAGGGCTTCTCCACCGGCGGCGAGTACGCCGGCGCCTCCACGTTCATCGCCGAGTACGCCCCCGACAAGCGGCGCGGCTTCCTCGGCAGCTGGCTGGAGTTCGGCACCCTCGCCGGCTACATCGGCGGCGCGGGCCTGGTCACGCTCATGACCGCCCTGCTCTCCGCCGACGACCTGACCTCCTGGGGCTGGCGCCTGCCGTTCCTGATCGCGGGCCCGATGGGCATCATCGGCCTCTACCTGCGCATGCGCCTGGAGGAGACCCCCGCGTTCGCGGCCGAGGCCGAGAAGGCCGAGAACAACCGCCCGAAGACGCCCCTGCGCGAGATGATCACCGGCCAGTGGCGCGCGCTGCTGCTCTGCGTCGGCCTGGTGCTGGTCTTCAACGTCACCGACTACATGCTGCTGTCGTACATGCCGAGCTACCTGACCGGTCAGCTCCACTACGACGAGACGCACGGTCTGCTCGTCGTCCTCGGCGTGATGGCCGTGATGATGATCGCCCAGCCGTTCGTCGGCGCGCTGACCGACCGGGTCGGCCGCCGCCCGGTGATCGCCACCGGCTGCGCGGGCTTCCTGCTGCTGTCCGTCCCGGCCCTGCTGCTGATCCGCGAGGGCAGCCTGCTCGCGGTCGGGCTGGGCATGGGCGCCCTCGGCATGCTGCTGGTCTGCTTCACGGCGTCGATGCCCTCGGCGCTGCCGGCGCTGTTCCCGACGAAGGTCCGCTACGGCTCGCTGTCCATCGGCTTCAACGTCTCGGTGTCCCTCTTCGGCGGCACGACGCCGCTGGTGGTCACGGCGCTGATCGGCGCGACCGGGAACATGATGATGCCCGCGTACTACATGATGGCCGCGGCCGTGATCGGCGGTTTCGCGGTGTGGCGCATGGCGGAGTCGGCGGGACGCCCGCTGCCGGGCTCGGCACCCTCCGTGGAGCACTGAGACACGCCGGGTGAAAACCCGCTGACACTCGACACGCGCACCAACTATCTTCGTCGGCGCCACTGGTCAGGGAAGCCAACTGTGCGGACGAAAGGTACAGGTGCATGAGCGAGTCGCACGTCTGGGACGAGGTCGACGCCTACTTCACCGCTCACCTCGCCCCGGACGACGAAGCCCTGGCGGCAGCCCTGCGGGACAGCGACGCCGCCGGGCTTCCGCACATCAACGTCGCGGGCAACCAGGGCAAGCTCCTCCAGCTCCTGGCCCAGATCCAGGGCGCCCGCCACATCCTGGAGATCGGCACGCTCGGCGGCTACAGCACCATCTGGCTGGGCCGTGCCCTGCCCGCCGACGGGCGGCTGGTCTCCCTGGAGTACGACCCCCGGCACGCCGAGGTCGCCGTCCGCAACATCGCCCGCGCGGGCCTCGACCAGCTCGTCGAGGTGCGGGTGGGACCGGCCCTGGAGTCGCTGCCCAAGCTGGCCGACGAGAACCCGCCGCCCTTCGACCTGGTCTTCATCGACGCCGACAAGGTCAACAACCCGCACTACGTGGAGTGGGCCCTGAAGCTCACCAGCACGGGCAGCCTGATCGTCCTCGACAACGTCGTACGGGGCGGCCGGGTCGTCGACGCGGGCAGCACCGCCCCGGACGTGACGGGCACCCGCACCGCGATCGAACTGATCGCCGGCCACCCGAGGCTGAGCGGCACGGCGATCCAGACGGTGGGCATGAAGGGCTACGACGGGTTCGCGCTGGCGCGCGTGCTGGCGTGATCCCCCAAGGTGCGTCCCCCGCGGGCGGTCGCGCTGGGACCAGTGCGCCCAGACCGTTCGGGCCGGGCGGCTGAGCGGGCTCACTCCCGCTCAGCCCCCGGGAACGGTCAGACCTCGTGGAAGAACCCCACGTTGACGCTGCGCGGGGCGGTGCGGTCCTGGATGATGACCTCGCCGCTGCCGCCCCTGGGCAGCGGGACGGTGCCGCCGTAGGCGAGGGGCTGGGCGTACTCCCCGACCGTCAGCCGGACTTCGGAGGACGGGTCGGGCTGGGAGCCGCGCAGCCAGGTCAGCTGCCAGGTCCCGTCGGGCCCGCACAGGAACTCCAGGTGGACGCGGGAGACGAACAGCCAGTCGTCCGGCGTCGTGAGCCGGCACACCGACTTGTCACGGCCCACCCGCAGCACGGCGCCCGGCTCGCTGGGCGCGTCGGCCATGAGCATGCCGGCCGTGGCACCCTCCTCCGCCGCGGACACGGCGGCCATGGTGAGTTCGAGCACGTAACTCCTCCTGAGACGTCCCTGATGGGCCTGCAAGCCCGCCGCATGATAGAACGCCCGGCCACGCGGTGTCCGGCACAATGGCCTCATGACCGAGCGAAAGCCACCCGGCGTCGACTTCGAGTCCTGGGTCGACCGGCAGATCCGCGACGCGGAGGCGCGCGGGGAGTTCGAACGGTTGCCGGGAGCGGGCGAACCGCTCCCGCGCGACGTGGAGAGCACGTACGACGAACTGTGGTGGGTCAAGCGGAAGATGGCCCGCGAGGGCTTCTCCGTGCTCCCGCCGGCGCTGGCGTTGCGCAAGGAGGCGGAGGACGCGCTCGAGGCCGCGTACGCGGCCCCCTCCGAGCGGATCGTCAGGAAGATCATCGGCGAGGTCAACGACAAGATCCGCGAGATGATGTTCAAGCCGCCGCCCGGCCCCCCGCTGGGAAAGAAGCCGTACGACGTCGAGGACGTCGTACGGCAGTGGCGGGAGCGCCGGGCGGAGCAGCAGCCGGGTGGTGCACCCCGGTCAGACGTGTAGCAGCCGTTCGGCAAGTTCCCGGTAGTCCTTCAGGGCCAGACGCAGCTGCTCGGTGTCGGCACTCGACACGGGCTTGCCCTCGCCGCTCTCGACGGACTGCCAGGAGTGACGCAGGGTGCGGCGGCGTTTGGTCACGGCCTCGGTGAAGCGGGCCGCGATCTCCTCCAGCACGTGGTCGGCCTCCTCGACGGCGGCCCGGGGCCCGTCGACGAACCCGGCGACGGCGTGCTGCAACTGCGAGCCGAGCTTGTCGGACTCGTCGTGGGCGAGGAGGTGCGAGCCAGGGGTGCCCGTCTGGTGGGTGCCGGTGGGTTCTCCCCCGAGCGTGCCGGTCCCCGTACCGGTGGCGCGGTCCGGGCCGGTGCCATGGAAGTCGCCGTGGGGCGCCTCCGTGCCGTGCAGGTCCGTGGCGTGCACGTCGGTGCCGTGCCTGCCGGTGGGGTCCGTGCCCATGCCACGGTCCGGGCGCGGCGCCGTCGTGCCGTGGCCGGTGCCCAGGGCGCTCTCGCCGCGGGCGTCAGGGCCGGTGGGGTCGCCGGCGGCGGAGGGCTCGCCGGGCTGGCGGGTCATGTCGGACATGGCTCAACTCTCCTTCGCCTGACGTCGGTGGAGCGCCCACGGCATGTGGCCGCCGCGGTCGGCCGGGGCCTTGCGGCCGCCGTTCAGTCCGGCACGGTGGTGCCGTCCGTTGTCGTGGTGTCCGTCCTCGTGCCGTGCGCCGGTGCGGCCTCCGCCGTCATGGCGGGCCGGCCGGACCAGCTCCTCGAACAGGGCGCGGGCCGCCACCATGGCCTCGCGCATGTCTTCCGTACCGGTGCCGCCGTCCCGGGCGTCCTCCGCCCGCAGATGCGCGGCACGGTGGACCCGCCGGTAGCCGTCGACGTGGTGGGCGTGGTGCACGGACAGTGCGGCGAGCTGCTCCTCGTACTGCCCGCCGTCCGGGAAGCCCCGGGCGCCGGCGAGCTCGGCGAGCAGCCGGTCCGCCTCGGCGACCGCCTCGCGCGGCGAGTCGACGAACCGCTCCTGAGCGGCCGTCCAGCGCGCCTCGTACCGCTCGCGCTGCGCCGGCTCCAACGCCCGTTCGCGCAGGTCGCCATGGCGGTGCACACGCTCGGTGAGTTCGCGCTCGGCGGCCTTGGTGTCGCCGTCGTGCCGGGCGACGGCCCGGTCGTACTCGGGTCCGAAGCGCCGCTTCAGGCTCGGGCCTCGCCGAGGCCCTCGGGCGCGCAGGGTCATGGCGGCCGCGATGATGACGACGACCGCCGCGATCACGATCAAAGCGATGATCAGGCCAGTGGACATGAATGCCTTCCGGGTTCTCGGCCCAACCGGCCGTCCTCGCGAGCCGGTTCGCCGATCGGGTAGCCCGGAAGTTCGCCCATAAACGGCCTCCGCGGCCCGCCCGCGCCCGAGCTCCCCCGGGTTTATTCGGTTGCGCGCGTGGTACGGCGCCCGCCGAGAATGCCGGGCATGACCTGGACCGTGGACCCGGAACCGTACGACTCCCCCGTCGCCGCCGCCCTCTGGCGGGCGTACTACACCGAGGTCAGCGACCGCTGGTACCTGCTGCACGAGGGGCGCCGGACCGACCCGGACGAGCTGGAGCGGGAGATCGCCGCCCGGCCGGGCAGCGATCTCGGGCCGCCGCGCGGGAAGTTGCTGGTCGCACGGTACGGCGGTGAGCCGGCCGGCACGGCGGGGGTGCGGCTGCGGGACGGGGCGACCGCCGAGCTCACGCGGGTGTTCGTGCGCGAGCCGCTGCGCGGCAGGGGCGGCGCGGCTCTCCTGGTCCGGGCCGCGGAGGACGCCGCCCGGGCTCTCGGCGCCACCCGGATGGTCCTCGACACGCGCGGCGACCTCGTCGAGGCCCGCGCCCTCTACGCCCGCCTCGGCTACACGGAGACCGAGCCGTACAACGACGACCAGTACGCCGAGCACTGGTTCCGCAAGCACTTGATCTGACGTAGGCCGTTCAGGCGAAGCGTTCCGCGGCGGGCGGCTCGTGCGGGCGCTCCTGCCGCGATCCGCACAGTTCGCCGCTGAGCTCGCGGACGAGCTCCACCAGGTCGGTGGGCCGGTCGGGCCCCCACCAGTCGCCGAGCAGCTCGGCGAGGGACTCCTCACGGGCCTGTGCCAGCCGCTCGGCGATCTCGCGCCCTTGGCCGGTCAGGACCAGGTCGACCCCTTCGCGCACGGCGAGCCGCCGTTCCTCCACCTGGCGTACGGCGTCCATGATCACGCCGAGCGGAACGGGCATGCGGTCGACCAGCACGCCCGGCTCCACGGAGCCGTACCGCCGGATCCGCAGCAGCAGCCAGCCGGTCGCGGGCAGCAGGTCGTAGCCCGCCCTCGCGGTGATCTGCTGGTAGATCTCGCGGCGCCCCGCGCGGGTGCCGAGCACCGACAGGGCGCGGCACACCTCGTCGTAGGAGGACCGTTCGACGGGGTTGCTGGCCAGGGTCTCGGTGACGTCGGGCGCGGTGACCGAGCCGCGCAGCCGGTCCTCCTTGAGGAACCAGGCCAGCACGAAGCCGAGGAGCGCGACCGGGGCGGCGTACAGGAAGACGTCCGTGATGGAGACGGCGTAGGCGTGCAGGGCCGGCGGGCGCAGGCCGGGCGGCAGGGCGGCGATGCCCCGCGGATCGGCCTCCAGCGCGTCCACGGAGGCGCCGGGCGGCAGCTGTGCGCCCCGGAAGGCGTCCGTGAGCTGGTCGCCCAGCCGACCGGCGAAGATCGTGCCGAAGACGGCGACGCCGAACGAGGCGCCGATGGAGCGGAAGAAGGTCGCGCCGGAGGTGGCGACGCCCAGGTCCTCGTACGGGACGGCGTTCTGCACGATGAGCACGAGGACCTGCATCACCAGGCCGAGGCCGAGTCCGAAGACGAAGAAGAAGCCGCTCAGCTCGATGCCGGGACTGTGTTCGTCGATCTGGTGCAGCAGGAGCAGTCCGAGGGTGGTGACACCGGTGCCGGCGACCGGGAACACCTTCCAGCGGCCGGTCCGGCTGACGATCTGCCCGGAGACCGTCGAGGCCAGCAGCAGGCCCAGCACCATGGGCAGCATGTGCACACCGGACATGGTGGGGCTGACGCCCTGCACGATCTGCAGGAAGGTCGGCAGGTAGGTCATCGCGCCGAACATGGCGAAGCCGATGACGAAACTGATCACGACGGAGAGCGTGAAGGTGCGGACGCGGAAGAGCGTCAGCGGCAGGACGGGTTCGGCGGCCCGGCGTTCCACGGCCACGAAGGCGCCGGCGAGGGCGACGCCCAGGACCGCGAGCGCGACGATCTGCGGGGACCCCCACTCCCAGGTCGTCCCCCCGAGCGAGGCGACCAGCACCAGGCAGGTGGCGACGACGGCGATGAGGAAGGTGCCGAGGTAGTCGATGACGTGCCGCTGGGTCCGGCGCGGGATGTGCAGCGCGGTCGCGATCACGGCGAGCGCGACGATGCCGACGGGCAGGTTGACGTAGAACACCCAACGCCAGCTCAGATGCTGGGTGAACAGTCCGCCGAGCAGCGGCCCGAGCACACTGGTCGCCCCGAACACGGCCCCGAACAGCCCTTGGTAGCGCCCGCGTTCGCGCGGCGGGACCAGGTCGCCGACGATCGCCATGGACAGCACGATCAACCCGCCGCCGCCCAGGCCCTGCACGGCCCGGAAGGCGATCAGCTGGGCCATGTCCTGCGCGGTGCCGCACAGCGCGGAGCCGATCAGGAAGATCACGATCGCCGTCTGGAAGAGCCTCTTGCGCCCGTACTGGTCGCCGAGCTTGCCCCACAGGGGGGTCGCGGCGGTCGCGGCCAGCAGGTAGGCGGTGACCACCCAGGACAGGTGCTCCATGCCGCCGAGGTCGCTGACGATGGTGGGCAGCGCGGTCGACACGATGGTCTGGTCGAGGGCGGCGAGCAGGAGGCCGAGGAGCAGGGCGCCGATGGAGACCAGCACGTTCCCGGAGACCCGCTCCTGAACGGGGGCGCCCTGGCCCGGCGGTGCGCCGGCGCGCGCGTCCTCGGCCTCGAAGACCTCGTCCCCTGCCATGCGTCCTCCCAGGGTGCTGTGACATTTTCCATCCTGACCGGAGTGCCCTGCTATGGCCTGCCGAGCCCTTTTGGAAGCGGTCGTTCCGGGGGCTCGCCGACCGCACTGTGGAGAAGATCTGGATAATCTCTGAAGTTCGCGAGGGGAGGGAGTGACGCGTGGACCAGCCGAACGGCCACCCGTGCCCGGAGTGCGGCGCGCCCAGACGCCCGGACAACACCCCCTCCTGCGCCTGCACCCACCGCGCCGCGGAGGCCCTCCGCGACGCCCGTACGGCCCAGGCAGCGGCGGCGGAGGACTTCGACCCGCTCCGCATCCGCCCGTACGTCGAACTCGACCCGAAGTCGGCCCCGCCCGGCCCCGAGGGGCCCACGCCGGGGCCGATGGACGGGGCCCCAGCGCAACGCCCCGAGGACTCCGCAGAGCCCTCCGGCACCGACGGCCCTGCCCGGCCCTCCGACGGCACGCCGCCGCACACGCAGGGGCCACACGGGCAAGGGCCCGCGCGGTCGCCGTTGGCCGACGGCGGGGTCACGCCATCGCCCACATCCCACCCGAACGGCCCCACCACGCCTCCGTATGCGGAGAGCCCACGCACGGACGGTGCGGCCCAGTCGCCGGAAGTCAGCCCACAGCGGTCCGTCGCCAACCCTGCGGACTCCTTCCGTGCCGAGGGCGCCGCCCCGCCACCCTCCCCCGCCGACACGACCATGCCCCTGCGCCCCGTCGACCCGGACGCCACCACCGTGCTGCCGACAGCGCCGGACACGACCGCCCTGCTGGTCCCCCCGGACACCACCGCGCTGCCCACACCCCTGGCGCCCGCCGCGAGCGAGCCCAGCGTGACCGACCTGCGGCTTTTCGACGGTGCGGGGGCGCCGGAGGACGGCGCCCCCGGGGCTGCCGAGCCCGGCGGCGAGTCTCGGAGCCGGCGTCGTGGCGTGCTGCTCGCCGCTGCCGCCGCGGCCTGTGTCGCGGTCGTGGCGGTGGCCGGGTACGCGAGCGGGCTGTTCGCCTACGAGGCGCCGTCGCGGGACACCGCGTTGCCGGACGACATCCGGGCGAGCGTGCCGGACGCCCCGTCGAGCAGCGAGGCGTCCACGCCACCGGCCGGGAGCGCCCCGGGCACCCCGTCGGCCCCCGCCGCACCACCGGCGTCGCGGCCGGCCGTCAGCAGCGCGCCCGCCTCCCCGTCGCCGTCGGCATCGAGCGCCTCAACCAGCCCCTCGCAGTCGGCCACCCCCTCGCCGTCACCGACGTCCGCCACGCCGACCGGCCCGGGGCAGGCGCCCCCGGACAAGTCCCGCCAGAACGGCGGCCCCACCACCCTGCGGCTCGGCGACCGCGGCCCGGAGGTCACGGAACTCCAGCTCCGTCTGCGCCAGTTGTTCCTCTACGACGAGGACGACGACGGCACCTACGACAAACGGCTGGAGGACGCCGTCCGCACCTACCAGTACTCACGCGGCATCCAGGAGGACGACCTCGGCGTCTACGGCCGGTCGACCCGGACCAGGCTGGAGTCGGAAACCAAGGAGCCGTAGGCCGCCCCGGAGCCGTACGGTGACGCGATATGACCACTCAAGTGATCGTTCTCAACGGCGGTTCGAGCTCGGGCAAGTCGGGGATCGTACGGTGCCTGCAACAGGTGCTGCCGGACCCGTGGCTGGCGTTCGGAGTCGACTCGTTCGTGGCCGCTCTGCCCGCGAGGATGCACGGCTCGCGCGAGGGCATCACCTTCGCCGCGGACGGCGGCGTGCACGTGGGGGCGGCGTTCCGGGCACTGGACGCGGCCTGGACCGAGGGCATCGCGGCCATGGCCCGCGCCGGCGCGAGGGTCGTCGTCGACGACGTCTTCCTCGGCGGACCGGCGTCCCGGCAGCGCTGGGAGAAGGCGCTGGCGGGCCTCGACGTGCTGTGGGTCGGTGTCAGATGCGACAGCACGGTCGCCGCCGGCCGCGAGATCGCACGGGGCGACCGGGTCGGGGGCATGGCCGCGTCACAGGCGCACCTGGTGCACGAGGGCATGCGCTACGACCTGGAGGTGGACACGACCCGCACCGAGTCCCTGGAGTGCGCGCGCGTCATCGCCGCCCGCGTCGGCCGGGGGTGACCGGCGGATCGGGCAGGGCCGGACCGGGGCGGACGTCACCCCATGTGCAGGCGGACCGTCCCGTCCCCCACGGCCTCCACACGCACCTTGGTGAGGTCCTCCACGACCACGTCCGGCTCGTGGGCCGCGGCGCGTGGCCCGACGCCGACGACCGTCATCCCGGCGGCGCGTCCCGCGGCGATCCCGGCCCCGGAGTCCTCGAACACCACGCAGTCCGCGGGCGCCACGCCCAGCTCGGCGGCCCCCTTGAGGAAGCCCTCGGGGTCGGGCTTGCTCGCCCCGACGGACTCCGCGGTCACCCGCACCTCGGGCTGCTCCAGCCCGGCGGCGGCCATCCGCGCCGTGGACAGCGGTACGTCGGCGGAGGTGACGAGCGCGTGCGGCAGTCCGCGCAGCGAGGCCAGGAACTCCGGCGCCCCGGGGATCGCGACGACACCCTCGGTGTCGGCCGTCTCCTCGGCGAGCATCCGGGCGTTGTCGGCGTAGTTCTGCTCCATGGGACGGCCGGGCAGCAGCAGCGCCATCGAGGCGTATCCCTGTCGCCCGTGGACGACCTTCATGACCTCACTCCCGTCCAGCCCGTGCCGCTCGGCCCAGCGCCGCCAGACGCGTTCGACCGAGGCGTCGGAGTTGACGAGGGTGCCGTCCATGTCCAGCAGGAGGGCGCGGGCGGTGAGCACGGCGGTGGCCGGCATCGGCAGCTCCAAGGCTCAGGGCGGGTAAGGCGCGCGACGGTTTCGCGGCACCCCCGAGGGACAAGGCGGCCCCGCCCGCCGGTCAGGGAAAACGGGCGAGGGCCACTTTGTTCCCTCACGGTACAAAACATGCCGTGATTGCGCCAGAGGCCCCGGCAGACGTTCATCCGCCGTTCAGCTCACCCGGGCCCTGCCGGCTCAGCCCGTCACGGCCTCCCACAGGCTCCACACCCCGAGCCCGAGCATCACGAGCGCCGCGATCTGCGTGATGAGCCGCAGCGGCACCTTCTTCATCAGGGCCTTGCCGCCGACGATGCCGATCCCGGCCACCGCCCACAGCGCCAGCACCGCCCCCAGGGCGACGGAGAGCGGGTCGTCGTAGCGGGCCGCCAGGTTCGCCGTCATGATCTGGGTGAGGTCGCCGAACTCAGCGACCAGGATGAGCATGAAGCCCGCACCCGAGACCTTCCAGAAGGACTGGTTCTCCGGCTTGCGGACCTCCTCCTCATCCTCGCTCTTCTTGAGCAGCAGCACCGCGGCCCCACCCAGGAAGAGCACACCCGTCAGCGCCTGCACGAGCTGCTGCGGCAGCAGCGTCAGTACGCTGCCGGCCGCGACGGCGAGCGCGACGTGCAGCGCGAAGGCCGCGGCGACACCGGCGAAGACGTAGGAGGCGCGATAGCGGGTGCCGAGGACGAGGCCGGCGAGGGCGGTCTTGTCCGGCAGTTCGGCGAGAAAGACGACACCGAAGACGACGGCCGTCACGGTCAGGCTGATCAAGGGTTCCTCAATCGGTCGGGACTGCCCCACCGAGAGTGCTGAACATCACACAAGACACCTCGGCAGGGCAGCACACGGTCAGTGCACTGCTTGCCGAAGGTCTCGCTGGCAGGTCCTGGTGAAGACCGGCCTCCGGGCGCCGGCTCAGGCGAGCTGAGCAGTATGTCGACGGTCCGGCGAAGAGCTACTCCCCTTCTGCGCCGTCCATGGTACGTGACGCTCCAGGAGTGAAAAGTTCCCCCTTGAATCTTGTCATGTCATGGCCGCGTCACTAACTTCTCACCGGACGCACACCTCCCCGCAACACGGCGCCGCGAGCATTCTCCCGCTCGCTGCCCAACACCCCCACCTCACAAGGGAATTCGCATGCCGAAGTTCTACGCGCGTCGACGGCTCAGCGTGCTCGCGGGCCTCACCGGTCTCATAGCCTCGGCCGGACTGATCAACGGTCCGGCCGCCTCCGCCGCCCTCCCCACCCCCGTGAGCGGCGCCACCGCCCGCTCCTACCTCGCCTCGCTCACCGTGGCCACCGAGGACCGCACCGGCTACGACCGCGACCTCTTCCCGCACTGGATCACCCAGTCCGGCGCCTGCAACACCCGCGAAGTCGTCCTCAAGCGCGACGGCACCAACGTGCAGCAGGACTCCTCCTGCGCCGCCACCAGCGGCAGCTGGTACTCCCCCTACGACGGCGCGACCTGGTCCGCCGCCTCCGACGTGGACATCGACCACCTGGTCCCGCTGGCCGAGGCCTGGGACTCCGGCGCCGACTCCTGGACGACGTCCCGCCGCCAGTCCTTCGCCAACGACCTGACCCGCCCGCAGCTCATCGCGGTCACCGACAACGTCAACCAGGCCAAGGGCGACCAGGACCCGGCCACCTGGATGCCCTCCCGGACGGCGTACCGCTGCACCTACGTGCGCGCCTGGGTCCAGGTGAAGTACTACTACGACCTCTCGGTCGACTCGGCCGAGAAGTCCGCGCTGACGAACTACCTCGCGAGCTGCTGACACGCAGTAATTCCGGTCGGTGTCTCCCCGCTGACCTCCGTCGTTCCGTACCGTACGGGGCGACGGAGAGGGGATCATCATGGCCGGACTGCGCCTCGGACCACTGCTGAGGTACACCGACGGCTCGTCCGCGACCGTATGGGTCGAGACGAGCCGTCCGTGCACCGCCGAGGTGCGCTGCGCCGACGGCTCCGGCGGCACGGCCCGCACCTTCCAGATCGCCGGGCACCACTACGCCCTCGTCCCGGTGACGGGCCTCACGGCCGGTACGGGCACGACGTACGAGGTCCTGCTCGACGGCACCCCGGTGTGGCCGCTGCCCGGCTCGCCCTTCCCGCCCTCGGCGATCCACGCGCCGGGCCCGGAGGGCGGCCTCCGTGTCGCCTTCGGCTCCTGCCGCTGGGCCGCCCCGCCCGCGGGCGGGCACGACCCGGTCGGCCCGGACGCCCTGGACGCACTGGCCACCCGCCTCGCGTCCGACCCGGAGGGCGAGCGGCCGGACGTCCTGCTGCTGCTCGGCGACCAGGTGTACGCCGACGAGACCTCCGACGGCACCCAGCGCTGGCTGGCGGCCCGCCGCGACCTGGACGACCCGCCGGGCAGCGGCGTCGCCGACTACGAGGAATACACGCACCTCTACTACGAGTCCTGGCTCGACCCGCGCATCCGCTGGCTGCTGTCGACCGTGCCCAGCTTCATGATCTTCGACGACCACGACGTCATCGACGACTGGAACACCTCCGCCGCCTGGCTCGCCGACATGCGGGCCACCGGCTGGTGGCGGGAGCGGCTGCTGAGCGGCCTGATGTCGTACTGGGTCCACCAGCACCTGGGCAACCTCTCACCGGAGGAGCTGGCCGCCGACCCGGTGTACGAGCAGGTCCGCAAGCTGCCCGACGGCACCGACGTGCTGCGTACGTTCGCCGCCCGGGCCGACGCCGACCCCGCCACGGTCCGCTGGAGCTACCGCCGCGACTTCGGGCGCGTACGCCTGCTGATGGTGGACAGCCGGGCGGCCCGCGTCCTCGACGAGCAGGGCCGCTCGATGCTCGACCCGGGCGAGGAGGCCTGGCTGCGCGAGCAGGTGCTGGACTCGTCCGGGACGTACGACCACCTCCTCGTCGGCACCTCGCTGCCCTGGCTGCTGCCGCATCTGGTGCACGACGCCGAGGGGTGGAACGCGGCGCTGTGCCGGGGCGAACGGGGTGCCCGCTGGGCCCGGTTCGGCGAGAAGGTGCGGCGGGCGGCCGACCTGGAGCACTGGTCGGCCTTCCCCGAGTCCTTCGCCCGGCTGGCCGATCTGATCGCCGAGGCCGGCTCGGGGCGGGACGCGCCGGCGACCGTGTGCGTGCTGTCGGGGGACGTGCACCACGCCTATGTCGCCGAGCCCTCGTGGCCCGGTGACGGGCCCGGCGCCCGGGTGGTGCAACTGGTCTGCTCCCCCGTCCACAACTCCGTCCCGCTCTCCATGCGGATGGCCTTCCGCATCGGCTGGACCGCCCTGTCACGCGGCATCGGCCGCGGCCTCGCCCGGCACGGACGCCTCGCACCACCGCCGGTCACCTGGCGCAAGACCGGCGG
Organism: Streptomyces sp. NPDC006372; assembly: GCF_040612515.1. Taxonomy (NCBI): domain Bacteria; kingdom Bacillati; phylum Actinomycetota; class Actinomycetes; order Kitasatosporales; family Streptomycetaceae; genus Streptomyces; species Streptomyces sp. NPDC006372. The sequence goes on from NZ_JBEXQJ010000001.1 coordinate 270,398, forward strand.
CCCCTGGTTCGGCAACCAGCTCATGACGCTGACCCTGCGCGGGCGTTCGGCACGGCTGCGGCTGGAGCGGGCCCGGGCGCGGGAGGGAACGGGGCCTCGGCTGGCGACCCTCCTGGACTCCGACCTTGCCCCTTGACGTGCTCCCTGGCTTCATGTCCAGGGGATCCGGCCTGGGTCGTCTGGCCCTTCCGGGGGCTTCCTGCTTCACCGCGCTGTGCGGGCACGGGTGCCCGTCTTACCGGCGCTCCACAGGCGTTTAGCGTCTCCGCCCGTCCGGCGGCAACGATACGGCGTCCTTCGAAAAGGACGTTGCGGGCTGCGTTGTGGTCGCGGTCGTGCACGGCGCCGCATCCCCTGCACGTCCACTGCCGGACGTGCAGTGGCTTAGGTCCGTCGCGGAACCCGCAGGCCGAGCAGACCTGAGAGGACGGGAAAGCAGGGCCCACCTTGAGGAAGGTGCGGCCGTGCAGAGCCGCCTTGTACTCCAGCATGTGCACGAACGCGGACCATCCCGCGTCGTGCACGGACTTGGCGAGCCGGGTACGGCCGAGGCCGGACACCGCGAGGTCTTCCACGTACACCGCTTGGTTGTCGCGAATGATCTGTGTGGATGCCTTGTGGTGGAAGTCCCGGCGCCGGTTGGCCACCTTGGCGTGCTGACGTGCGACCTTGAGGCGGGCCTTGGCCCGGTTCTTCGATCCCTTGACTTTGCGGGACAGCTCCCTCTGAAGGCGCTTGAGTTTCTTCTCCGCCCGGCGCAGGAAGCGCGGGCTGTCGATCTTCCTGCCGTCGGACAGGACGGCGAATGCGGACAGCCCCAGGTCGATACCGGTGTCGGTTTCCAGTACGGGGAGGATGTCCGGCCCGGTGTCCACGACGAAGCTGAGGAAGTACCGGCCGGAGCTGTCCTTGGTGACGGTCAGGGACGTCGGCACGGCCGGCAGCGGGCGGGACCACGTGACCTTGAGGTTGCCGATCTTGGCCACGTACACCGTGCCGTCGTCCTTCAGGGAGAAGGCATTGGTGTTGAGGCGGATCGACTGCCGGGTGTCCTTCTTCGACTTGTACCGGGGCGGCCCCACCCTCCGGCCCTGCCGCTTTCCCCTGCAGCTGTCGAAGAGATTCTTGTAGGCCGTGTCCAGGTCCCGCAAGGACTGCTGCAGGACGACCGCCGACACGTCGGCGAGCCAGGCACGTTCCTCAGTGCGCTTGGCCTGGGTGATGCGCAGCCGGGACAACTCCGCCGACTTCACATACGGCAGCCCCGCCGCATGCGCTTCCTTACGGTCACGCAGGCAGTCGTTCCACACCACACGAGCGCACCCGAACGCACGCGCCAACGCACAGCGCTGGAGGGCGTCGGGGTAGGTCCGGTAGTTGTAGCGGAGCTGCATGTCGACCACGGTAGGGATGCTTCGTGGCGACCCACGGCGAAAGATCACATCAAGTCGGAATTGCTCACGATATGAGCGCACACGTTCGAGTCGGTGCGCCGTCAGAGCATCCTTTAGAGGCATCGTCCCCGACGGGAACGCCGGGGCCTTCTGCAAGAGTTCCGGCATTCCACCCGTTCCCCCTGCTTGTCCCGCTGTGCCCCATGATGCTCGTGACGCGTCCCACAGCGAGCGCCCGTCCTTTCCCACCGGCCTCGGTTCCCGCTCCCGGCGGCGGCATGATGAGGCGGACCGTCCGCTTCCCCACCGGCGGACCCGCCGACACGCGCCCCCACACGCCCGGGAGTCCCACCCTTGCCTGCGTCGACCGAGGAATCCGTACCGGCCGAGCACCCCCCACCCCTCGCCGTCGCCCTGGTCGGTGCCGGGCCGCGCGGCACCAGCGTGCTGGAGCGGCTCTGCGCCTCCGCCCCGGAGCTCCTCCCGCCCGGCGCCCGGCTGACGGTGCACGTGATCGACCCGGACCCGCCCGGCCCCGGCCGCGTCTGGCGCACCGGCCAGTCGTCCGAGCTGCTGATGAACACCGTGGCCTGCCAGGTGACCCTGTTCACCGACGACAGCGTGGACTGCTCGGGCCCGATCCGCCCGGGTCCGAGCCTGCACGAGTGGGCGCGCGGCACGCTGGGCCCGGACGAGTACCCGGCGAGGGCGGACTACGGCCGCTATCTGGAGTGGGTGTTCGCGCGGGTCGCAGGGGACGCGCCGGAGGGTGTGCGCATCGAGACGCACCGGGCACGCGCGGTCCGGCTCGACGACACCCCCGGCGGCCACCAGACCCTCGCCCTCGACGACGGCCGCGTCCTGACCGGCCTGTCCGCCGTGGTCCTGGCCCAGGGGCATCTTCCGACGACCGCGGACCCGGACCTGCGGCGTCTCGCGGCCCACGCCGCGCACCACGGACTGCGCCACGTCCCGCCGGCCAATCCCGCCGACGTCGATCTGTCCTCGGTAGCCCCCGGTGAACCCGTCCTGCTGCGCGGCCTCGGCCTCAACTTCTTCGACCACACGGCCCTGTTGACGACCGGCCGCGGCGGGCGGTTCGTACCGGACGCGCGGGGCCTGCGCTATCTGCCCTCCGGCCGCGAACCGCGGCTGTACGCGGGGTCGCGGCGCGGGATCCCGTACCAGGCGCGGGGCGACAACGCGAAGGGGCCGTACGGCCGGCACGTCCCGCTGGTCCTGACCCCTGAGGTGATCGCGGGCTTCCGCAAACGCGCGGACTCCGGGGAGGCGCCGGACTTCCTGACGGAGGTGTGGCCGCTGGTGGCGAAGGAGGTGGAGGCGGTCTACTACGCCGCCCTGCCGGGACGACCGGGGGCGCCCGCGCGACGGGGCCGGGAGCTCGTCGAGCGCTTCCTGGCCGTGCCGCACGGCGATCCCGAAGAGGCCCTGCTGCTGGACGAGTTCGGGGTGCCGGCGCAGGAGCGCTGGTGCTGGGAGCGGATCTCCCGCCCGTATGCCGGACGGCGCTTCGCGCACCCCGGCGAGTGGCGCGACTGGCTGCTGTCGTACCTGCGCGAGGACGCGGCGCAGGCCGCCCTGGGCAATGTGCGCGGACCGTCGAAGGCGGCCCTGGACGTGCTGCGCGACCTGCGCAACGAGCTCCGGCTGATCGTCGACCACGGCGGTATCGCCGGCGCCTCCCGCCGGGACCATCTGGACCGCTGGTACACCCCGCTCAACGCCTTCCTGTCGATCGGCCCGCCCCGGCGCCGCATCGAGGAGCTGGCGGCCCTGGTGGAGGCGGGTGTGGTGCGGGTGCTCGGGCCGCGACTGCGGGTGGCGGACGCGGACGGAGCCTGGACGGCGTACTCCCCCGACATACCGGGCTCTTCGGTCCGAGTGACAACCCTCATAGAGGCCCGGCTTCCGGAGCCCGACCTGCGGCACACGGCCGACGAGCTCCTCGCGGGGCTGCTGCGGACCGGGCAGTGCCGGCCGCACACCGTCGACGGTCACGAGACAGGGGGGTTGGATGTGACCCCGCGCCCTTATCATCTGATTGACCGTCAAGGAGACGCGCACGCAAGGCGGTTCGCCTTCGGGGTGCCGACGGAGGGCGTGCACTGGGTGACCGCGGCAGGGGCCCGGCCAGGGGTGGATTCGGTCACACTTTCGGACGCGGACGCAGTGGCGAGAGCGGCTCTACGTGCAGCTAGGGGCGAGAGGGAGCTCCAGCCGGAGGTAAACCAGTGGCCAAATGTTGAACTTGCAAGCATTAGTGAGGCACACCTAACGTGGGTTACTCATCGGTTCTGTCCCCCGACCGGCCTACCCCGGGCCGGCCGTCCGAAGGAGACCCCCACATGACCGCTCGCCTCAACGGCGCGCAGCCGTACGCTCTCGGACTGTTCCGGATCGTCATCGGTCTGCTGTTCGCCTGCCACGGCGCCGTCGCGCTCTTCGGCGTCCTCGGCGGCGCGGACGGCAAGGGCGGCACCGCGCCGACCGGCGCCTGGCCGAACTGGTACGCGGCCGTCATAGAACTCGTCGGCGGCATCCTGGTGCTGCTGGGTCTGGGCACCCGGGTCGCGGCCTTCATCTCCTCCGGGGCCATGGCGTACGCCTACTTCAAGGTCCACCAGCCGCAGGGTCTGTGGCCCATCGAGAACAACGGCGAGGGCGCGGCCATGTACTGCTGGGCCATGTTCCTGCTGATCTTCACGGGCTCCGGCGCGTTCGGCGTCGACCGGCTGCTCGCCAAGCGCACCTCGACGCAGGAGCAGCGGGCCACGGACCAGACCCCCGTGGCCGCCTGAGCCGACCGGCCGGCACCTCGTGGAACGGCGCCTTCCCGCGGGCGCGGGCAGGCGCCGTTCGCGTCCACGGGGGTGAACACCCGGTACCGAACGTACGAGCCCCCCGTGAACCACCCGTCACACCCCGGGCGTACGCTGTATGGCTGTCATCGGCCGCCCCTGCCGCTCCCCCGCGACACTGCGGCACGGTCAGGCCTACGGGGGAGTCACGGGGAGTTGCGGTGCTGGAGCAAGTGGGGGCGTTGGCCGGCAGTCCGTGGATCTACGTGGTGGTGACCCTGTCGGTCCTGCTCGACGTGTTCCTGCCGGTGCTGCCCAGCGGCGTCCTGGTGATCACGGCGGCCACGGCGGCGGCCGCGGGGTCGGCGACCGACGTTCCCGACGTCCTGGTCCTGACCCTGTGCGCGGCCACCGCCTCCGTCCTCGGCGACCTGGCCGCCTATCGCCTCGCCTGGCGCGGCGGCGACCGCCTGGACCGGGCGATCTCCCGCTCCCGCCGCCTGACCACCGCGCAGGAACGTCTCGGCGCGGCCCTCGCCCGGGGCGGCGGCGCACTCGTGGTCCTCGCCCGTTTCGCCCCAGCCGGCCGCTCGGTCGTCTCCCTCGGCGCGGGCGCCGCCCACCGCCGCCCCCGCGACTTCCTCCCCTGGTCCGCCCTGGCGGGCCTGACCTGGGCCGCGTACAGCGTCGCGCTCGGCTGGTTCGGCGCCCACTGGCTGGGCGCGAGCTGGCTGGCGACGGTGGTGTCGGTGGGGGCGCTGTTCGGCGCGGGGGCCGGGGCGGCGTACCTCATGCGCCGCGCACCGCGGACGTCCGAGGTCTCGTAGGCCGCTGCCGGGCCCGGCTAGCTCGCCTGCCGGGCCGCGGCTCCCCGGATCTCCAGTCCGTCCAGCAGTTCGGCCGTGGCCTGCGCGACGGCCTCCACGGCGCGTTCGAACACCTCCTGGTTGTGAGCGGCGGGGGCGCGGAAACCCGAGACCTTCCGCACGTACTGCAACGCGGCGGCCCGGATGTCCGCTTCCGTGGCCTCTTCGGGCATAGCGGGCGGACGCAGGGTCTTGATACTCCGGCACATGCCCCCAGTCTCACCCTTGCGGCCCCGCCGCGACAGTGATTCCCGTCCTCGGCCATTCCTGTCATGATCACTCAAAGGCGGCCACCGTCCCGGGGCCGACCGGAGAGAGGAAACCGACATGGGAAACGAACTCACTGTGGCCGTCCTGGGCCCCGGCGGCGTGGGCGGCCTCCTCGCCGCCCTGCTCTCCCGGGCCGGCCACCGCGTGATCTGCCTGTCCGGCGAGGAGACGGCCGAGGCCCTGCGCGCTGACGGTCTGCGGATCCGCAGCGCCCGCTTCGGCGACTTCACGGCCCGGGTGGAGGCCGGCACCCGGCTGCACGAACCGGTCGACGCGTGCCTGGTGACCGTCAAGCACACCGCTCTCGACACCGCCCTGGCGCGCGTCCCCGCGACCGCGCTCGCCGACGGCCTCCTCGTGCCGTTCCTGAACGGGGTGGAACACCCGGCCGCCCTGCGCGCCCGCTACCGCCCCGACCGCGTGGCCCCCGCCGTCATCCGCGTCGAGTCGACCCGGATCGCCCCGGGCGTCATCGAACACGCCAGCCCCTTCGCCGAGGTCGACCTGGCCGGTGCGGAGGTCCCCCGGGCCCGACTCGACGCCCTCGCCGAGGCCTTCGCCGCCGCCGGCCCGGCGACCCGCGTCCAGGACGACGAGACGGCGGCCCTGTGGGCGAAGATGTCGTTCCTCGCCCCGTTCGCTCTGCTGACCACCCGCTACGGACTCCCGCTGGGCGACGTCCGAACCCGTCACCGCGACGAACTGACGGCCCTGGTGGAGGAGACGGCCGCGATCAGCCGCGCGTGCGGCGGCCCGGCGGACCCCGCCCAGGCCCTCGCCCGCTACGACGCCTTCCCACCGGCGACGAAGTCGTCGATGCAGCGCGATGCCGAGGCGGGCCGGCCGCTGGAGCTGGACGCCATCGGCGGGGCACTGCTCCGCGCGGCCGGGCGGCACGGGGTGGCGGCCCCGGTGGCGGCCCGGGTGGTGCAAGAGCTGACGAAGGAACACCCGCCCGCGTGAACCTCAGGAAGGAACTCGCCCCCCAAATTCGAACAGGCGTATCATTGGGCCGTGGCTACGACCTATGACTTTCCGAGTGACCTCCTCGCCGGTCAGGAGGAACTCCATCAGGTCCGGGCCGAGCTGTCGGCCCTGCTGAAGCGGCTCCCCTGGTCGGTGGAGCCGCTGGACGGCTTCAGTGACGACAACGGCTGGCGCAAGGTGGAACGCCCCGCCTCCCCGGGCTGGGGCGCGGACGAGCAGGCCGAGGTGGAGAAGCTCCGGCGGCGGGAGCACGAGCTCGCGGTGTTCGTCAGCACCCACCGCTACTGGTCCGAACTCACCGGCCCCGAGCGGGTGGCGGCCCGCTCACAGCTGAAGCACGCGCACGAGGCCCCGCCGGAGGAGTCCGACGGAGCCTCGTAGGGGTCGGGGCGTCAGCCCTTGCTGCCGCTTTGGCCGCTGGCGCCGCTGCCCTTGCCGAGGAGCTTGTTCATCTCGCCGATCTCGGCGTTCTGGGCGGTGACGATGTCATCGGCCATGGTCTTGGCGGGGCCGTACCGGCCCTTGTCCTTCTCGACGCCGGCCATCTCCACCGCGCCCTGGTGGTGCTCGACCATCAGGGCCAGGAACTTGGTGTCGAACGCCTTGCCCGAGGAGTTCTCCAGCTCGGTCATGTCGGCCTCGCCCATCATCCCCGGCATCCCGGCGTGACCCGAGCCGGAGTGCTCCATGCCGTCCATGCCGCCTCCGGCCGCGGGGACGTCCTCGCCCCAGGCCTTCAGCCAGCCCGACATGGTCTTGATCTCCGGGTCCTGGGCCTTCTCGATCCGCGCCGCGAGGTCCTTGACCGCGGCGGAGGAGGCCCGGCCGTCGGCCAGTCGCGCCATCTCCAGCGCCTGCCGGTGGTGCGGGATCATGCCCTGCGCGAAGGAGACGTCCTGGGCGTTGTGGGCACCGGCCGTGGATGCGGACGCGGAGGCGTGCGCCCCGTGCCCGCTGCCGTTGTCGTCACCACTGCCCCCGCCGCACGCGGCGAGGACGAACCCGGCGCCGACCGCCGCCACGACCAGGGCGGCCCGGCGCGTCAGGGTACGGATGCTGCTCATACGTGAACTCCTGCTTCTTGGTGCTTCTGTGATCCGGAACGGATCGGAAAGGGATTCGGACACGGCGACGCACCGCACCGGCACGGGCGCCGGCACGCTGCGTAGGTGTGTCTAGATCCGCAGAAGCTGGAGTTCGGCGAGGGAGGGCGGGGCACGCGCGCCGTCCTGCTCCACGGCCGTGTGGTCCTGTACGACGTCCTCCGGTACGCCCACGGCGACCGGGTCGGCGACGAGCGCGGGCAGCACCGGCCCACCCCCGACGGCACCCGAGGCACAGGTCGTGTCGGCGTGCTGGACGTGCCCGCCGCCGCAGTGCCCGCCCTGGCCACAGCCGTCCTGGGCCTCGGAACGGTCGGACGGCTGCGCCATGCGCGCCTGCGGCATGTGCTGCGGCTGCGGGGCGGCGCCACCGGGTGCCAGACCGTGCATCGCCAACAGCCCCGCCAACAGGGCCAGCACACACAGCACACGCCGACGCCGGACGGCGGGGTGCTGGGCGCGCGGCGCGGGGCTGGTCACGCCGCACATCCTAGACAGGCCCCGCGGCCGCCCTGGACGCGCATACGGGTAACAACCGCATGTGCGGCCGCATCGCCCCGATCGGGTGGACTCGTTCAGCCTTCCACAACTGCGCTCCCCTCCACAGGTCATCCAACCGCACGACCCGAATGACCCGAGGGGACCCCATGAGCCAGCAGTACCCGCAGCAGCCGACCCAGCCCTGTCCGCCCCAGCCGCCGAAGAAGCGCGGCGTCGGCAAGATCGCGGGCCTCGGCTGCGCGGGCATCATCGCCCTCTTCGTCGTCGCCGCCGTCGCCACGGGCGGCGGAGGCGGCAGCGAGGACACGTCGAACAAGGACAAGGCCGCCACCGTCGACAGCAAGCCCAAGGACGATCGGGCCCAGAAGGCCGAGCCGGCCGACGCGAAGCCCCAGGCCGAGCAGTTCCGGGCCTGCGTCGCCAAGAACGGCACGGACACCGAGAAGGCCGCGGCCGAGCACGTCACGAAGGTGACCGGCGCCGACAAGCGCAACGACATCCTCGACTCGGCGGAGGTCTTCACCGACTTCACCGGCGGCCTGATGGGCCCCCACCAGGGCGAGGGCAAGCTCATCGCCTCCGCGTTCACGTCCTGCTACGAGTCGAAGAACGGCCTCGTGACCGTCTACGACAAGGACGGCGAACTGCTCGCCAACGCGAACTACTGACCACACGGAGAAGGCCTTCCGGAAATCTCCCCGGAAGGCCTCCGCATCCGGTGACCTCTCCGCCCGGTTCTCGAGGTCCGAGGGACTCCGAGTCGGATTCCGCCCCTGATGGGCCACCGACGGCCGCTGCAGTCCCCGGCACGGCCTCCAGCACGCGAGCGCATCGCGCAGCACAGCACGCACCACCTGGGGGGACCATGAGCACACCCATGCCGCCACAGCCCGACTTCCCGCCGCCGCTCCCCACCGAGCCACCGAAGCCCTCGAAATCCCGCACGAACGCGATCATCATCGGGTCGGCCGCCGCCGCGATCGCCGCGATCGTCACAACCGGCATCGTGGTCGTGCAGTCCAATGACGGGGACAGCAAGCCCGCCACCGCCGCCGAGTCGACCACCCCGGGCGAGGACATGGTGACCGCCGCCACGGAGGAGCCTGAACCGGAGCCGACATACAGTGAGATCGACGCCGAAAGCTTCACGATCGAGCTGCGCACCACCGAGCGGCAGTGCTTCGGGTCGGCGGGCTGCAACATGACGGTTGAGCCGAGGCTGACCTATCTGGGTCTCACCGAGGACATCGACCCGGACGTCGTGTACGAGATCACCTATGAAATCCGCGGCGGCGAGTCCGGTCCGGTCATCAAAACGGCTGAACTGTCGGACCGGACAAGCCTGAACTACACGCCTTCCGTGATCAGCACCGCTTCAGCGAGCTCGAAAGTATCGGTGGAGATCTCCGACGTGATTGTCCAGGGGCAGTAAGCGTCAAGTCGTACCACAGCAACATCACGGAGTACTCACGCGCTCTTCACATGACGCATGATGCTCCTTCAGCACATGCATCACCTGTGGGGGGAACCATGACGAAGCGCGCCACCGCGGCCGCACTCATCGCCGCTGCACTGCTCGCTCTCACCGCCTGCGAAGGCACCGATACCAGCAGCAGCGACAGCAGCGGCAGCAGCTCCAAGAGCATCCCGACCGCCGACGACAAGGCCGACAACACCGGCACGCCCAAGAAGGCCGAGACAGCGTCACTGCCCGACACGGCAGGCAAGGGCCTCCAGTCCGCCCAAGACCAAGCCCAGGGAGCAGGCTTCTACAGCCTCACCTCGCACGACGCCCTCGGCCGCGGACGCATGCAAGCGTTCGACCGGAACTGGAAGGTGTGTGCCCAAAGCCCCAAGGCCGGCGAGCACCCGACGGACGTCAAGGTCGACTTCGCGGCGGTCAAGCTCGAAGAAGACTGCCCGGCCGAGGACGCGGGCGCAGCGCCGGAAGCCGCCAGCGGCACGATGCCGGACTTCAAGGGCAAGGCCGTAAAGGTGGCCCGCGCGGCCCTCGACAGTTCCACGAGCATCACCGTCAACGACGCCTCAGAGCAGGGCCGTATGGTGCTCATGGAGTCGAACTGGCAGGTGTGCACGCAGGAGCCGGCCGCAGGGGCGAAGCTCGACGGGCAGCCCGTGACCTTCACCGCGGTGAAGTTCGAGGAGTCCTGCTGACCTGACGCCACTGAATGGCCCGGCCGAGTTCCGCTCCCCGGCCGGGCCTTCGCACACCCGGATCGTGTCGCCCAGTGCGCCTGTGCGGACCACCGATCGATGCTGGGGCAGGAACTCAGCCCGACGGGCGCTGAGAGTCGCAGAGCGCTCGCACGAAAAGGGCCCCGCCCTCATACCCTGGCAGTGCGACCTGTACAGAGAGGGGCGAGACCGTGCCATCTGACGCTACCCCGGACCCGTACGCCGACCCTTTGGTCTTCGGACAGAGGCTCCAGATTCTCCGCACCCGCAAGGGCCTTACACGAGACCAGCTTGGAGGGCTCGCCGGCCGGTCCGGCTCCTGGGTCAAGGGCGTGGAGACCGGCCGTCTCAAGACACCGCGGCTCGAAGTGATTCTCCGGCTTGCCGAGATTCTTCGTGTGCGGGATCTCTCGGACCTGACTGGAGATCAGTCCGTGCACATCGACTTGTTCACCGGCCCCGGTCACGCGCGCCTCCCTGAGGTCAAGGCCGCCGTCGACGCCTTCCCCCTTGCGACCCGGTGCGAAGCACCACCTGCCGCACATCTCCGCGCTCGCCTCGCCCACGCATGGGCCGCCCGCCACTCCGCGCCGAACCACCGAGAAGTCCTCGGCGAACTGCTGCCCGACCTGATCCGTGACGCCCAAGCCGCCGTGCGCCAGGCCGATACTGGAACCGACCGTCGTGCAGCGCACGCCGTCCTCTCCGAGGTGTACTCCCTCGCCCAGTTTTTCTGTGCCTACCAGCCAGACCCCGCCCTTCTGTGGCGCGTCGCCGACCGAGGGCTCGTCGCTGCGCAGGAGTCCGAGGACCCGCACGCGATCGGCGTCGCCGCATGGCTCGCCGCGCAGGCACACCGCGACTCCGGGCCTGCGCACTTCGACGCGGCCGATACCGTGAACCTGGAGACTCTCGCCTTCCTGGAGCCGCTGCTGCCGGACGCCGACGACAACGTCCTCGCCATCACCGGGGCACTCACCTTCGAGGCCGGCTACACCGCAGCACGCCGTGGTGAGACGGGCACCGCGTGGAGGTACTGGGACCAGGCCCGCGACATGGCCGCCAGGCTGCCCGAGTCGTACTACCACCCGGTCACAAGCTTCTCTCGGGCCATCATGGGCGCCCACGCTGTCACCATCGCCGTTGAACTGCATGCGGGTGGCGAGTCCGTACGACAGGCGGCTGCCGCCGACTCCGTCGCCATCCCGTCACGGCCGCGGCGGGCTCGGCACCGGATCGAGGAGGCTCGCGGCTACCAGCTCGACGGCCAGCCGGACGTGGCACTGGCGACTCTCAACCAGGCGTACGAGGCCGCACCAGAGACGATCAAGTACAACGGGTACGCGAAGCGGATCGTGCTGGAAGAGGCTGAGGCTAAGAGCCCGGCTCGTCGTCGGCGCGCTTCGGAACTGGCGGTGAAACTGGAGCTGCTCGCAGCGTAACCAAGGGGGCACATTCTGTGCCCCTGCTGCTGGTTGAGGGCCTCTACGGTCGCTTGTGTGAGTCAGACCACATGCGACCAAAGAGGCGCGAGCATGACCAGCGACTACAGCCAGCACGCCTTACGACCATTCGAGGCTGTCCCCGGCGTGCTGCTCCACCCCATCGCGGACCGCCGCCTGGCCACGGAGCACTGGATGTTGTCGGCCCTCGCGGCATCCAGCCGTGCCCGGGCTCAACTGGAGTGGGAGCAGAACGGCGTGGCAATACTGCCGCTCGGCACGCTGTTCTCTGCTGTACGAGTCCCGAAGCGTCTGGTGGTTGCCCTCGCTGCCACCACCGAGGTATCCCAGCTGGACTCGTTCCTGCGCGATGCTCTCGACAGTGGCCCCGTCATCTGCGACCCCCGCCACGAGCGCTACTACGCCCTCGTCCCCGCCGTCATGCCGACGACATGGCATCAGGCAGTCGACGAGTGGCGCGCCATGGATGTCGACTGCCTGGGCCGCAGCAGCTACCTGGGAGTCCCGAGACTCGACGCCGTTGAGGGCACCCCTGGGCTGGCTTCCTACTGGTCGGTGCCGATGGTCTCGGCCGCGATGTTGTGCAGGCCGCTGGCAGTCGCCCGGCTGATCGCCGCCGGCAGGCACTTCATGGCCACGGAGCCTGAGGCGTGACCGGCACCGTGCACCCATCCTTCGACGACGTCCCGTGGGCGACAGCCTTCGTGCGCCTGGCAAATCACTCCATCGCCTGCGCAACGTGCTCGGCCGTGGACGAGCAGGGCTGGAACCTCAACCTGCCCTGCAAGGCCATCGACCAGCTCAACGAGAAGTACCGGCAATCACGACACTGGGAGAGGCATGTTCGTCCACTCTGACCGTCTGCCCACGAGCCCGGCGGTCCCGCAGGGCTCTAACACCGCCCGACCGTGGGGGATCACCCGCATGGCGCCCTACCCCACCATGGCCCCCGCCGTCCGCGCCGAGCTGGATCCGGCCACGCAGACCGCCGTGTTCTATGACAGCGCCGGTCAGGTCATGGAAATGGGCAAGCACAACACCAGCACCGGTACCAGCCCGGCGACGGGTACGAGCCCGGACGGGTCGGGCCAGCCCTCGACGGACACGGACTCGGGGAGCGACAGCGACCAGTGAGTGATCCACGTCAGGTGTTGGTCGTCACCAGCCTGCACGACCCCACCGCCGACGTGGTGATCCACGAGCTGCACAATCGGGACGTTCCGGTCGTGCGGCTCGACTCGGGGGACTTCCCCGCATCACTGTCGGTGGAGGCAGAGATCACCGGGCACGGCTTACGAGGCCTCCTGCACACTCCTTCCCGCACAGCGCACCTGGCCAATGTTCGAGCGCTGTACTACCGCCGGCCGACCGGGTTCGCGTTCCCGCACCTCGAAGAGCAGGACGCCCGGTTCGCCACCACACAGGCCCGGTACGGACTGGGCGGAGTCCTGGCGTCACTGCCCGGATGCCTCTACGTCAACCACCCACATCGCATCGGCGACGCCGAGTTCAAACCGGCCGGGCTGGCCACAGCGGCCGAGGCCGGGTTCCTGGTGCCGCCCACCCTCATCACGTCCAGCCCCGACGCCGCCCGCCGGTTCGTCGAGTCGCACGCCTCGGTCATCTACAAGCCGCTGCACAACCCGGTCTACCGAGTCGAAAATGTCTCGTCCGTCGTCAAAGTCGCCGAGGTCTCCCCAGCGGACATCGACGACGCCGTCGCGGGCACGGCACATCTCTTCCAGGAGCGGATCCACAAGGTCGCCGACGTGCGGGTGACCGTCATCGGCGAAGAGGTGTACTGCGTCCGTATCGACTCCGACCTGCTCGACTGGCGCACCGACTACAGCGAGCTCACCTACACCCCAGTCGAAGCCCCGCCCGGAATCCGGCCGGCGCTCCACCACTACATGAACCGCTTCCGGCTGATCTTCGGGGCTTTCGACTTCGCCATCGGCGACGACGGCCGATGGTGGTTCCTGGAGTGCAACCCGAGCGGCCAGTGGTACTGGCTGGAACTCGAAACGGGTCTGCCCATGTGCGCAGCCCTGGCAGACCTTCTGGAGAGGAAGACGTGACCGATCAAGCACAGCTCCGCAGGCGGTTGCTCGACAGCATGACGGCGACCGGCAGCCTGCGCACCGAGCCGTGGAAGCGCGCAGCCGAGGCGGTCCCCCGGCACGAGTTCCTGCGCGGCGGGTACTTCCGCCTGGTGACCGACGCCGAGCCCACGGCGTGGGAAGCAGTGCACGAAGGCGACGAGGGGTGGCTCGAGGGCTGCTACGCGGACACCTCCCTGGTCACCCAGATCGCGGGCACGATCGTGCCGGAAGACGTCCGCGGCCGGATCATGCGTTTGCCGACCAGCTCCAGCACCCTGCCTTCCCTTGTACTGCGCATGCTCGAGGACCTCCAGGTCGAGGATGAGCACAAAGTGCTGGAGATCGGGACCGGCACCGGCTACTCGACCGCCGTGCTCTGTGCACGGCTCGGCGCAGGGAACGTCACCTCGATCGAGTACGACGAGCACGTAGCGTCGCGGGCACGGACGACCCTCGGCCGTCTCGGGACATACCCCAGCCTCGTCACCGGCGACGGGCTCCTCGGCCACAGGGAGGACGCCCCGTACGACCGGGTCATCGCCACATGCGGGGTGCGCACGGTACCGGCGGCATGGCTCGAGCAGACCAGGCCTGGCGGTCTGATCCTGGCGACTGTCGGCGGGTGGCTCGGCTCCTCGGAGCTCGCACGGCTGACGGTCCACGAGGACGGCACGGCCTCCGGGCCGCTGCTGGGCGGCGGCGTCAATTTCATGCTGGCCCGCCCGGACCTGCCGCCGCCGCTCGGGCTGCTCCCCGACCTGGGCGAGGGCAAGGAGCACGAGACCCCCGCCGGGGCGGAACCGCTGAGCAACTGGACCGCCCGCTTCGTCGCACAGCTCGCCGTACCTGGCGCCCAACGGGTGGCTCTGCATCGGGGCGGTCGCACCGAGGACGTTCTGATCGACGTCGAGTCCGGCTCGTGGGCCGCCGTCTACGAGGACTGTGGTCGGTGGCTCGTCCGGCAGGGCGGACCAAATGCCCTGTGGGACGCCGTGGAGGAGCAGTTCGGTCGCTGGCGTGCTGCCGGCGCACCGGCGCTGGAGGAGTTCACCGTCAGCGTCACCCCGGAGGGCCAGGCGATCCACTGGTGACCCCCGGTCCGCCCCCGCTCGCCATGATCGTTCGGGGAGTGGACTCGTTGTGGACCCCGGGCACAGAAGAGGCCCCCCCCGGGTAATCCCTGGGGGGCCTCTGACCTGCTACGCAGTACCGTGGGCGCGGACGGTTTCGAACCGCCGACATCCTGCTTGTAAGGCAGGCGCTCTACCCCTGAGCTACGCACCCGGCTCCCGGACCACAAGGCCAGGACGAGTCGACAGCCTACCTTGCCCGGGGCACGGTCCCGCAAACCCGTATCGCCGCCCGTTCCGGGGGTTATCCCCACCCGGGATCCGGGAGTGGACCGGATCCCCCGGCGGGCCCCCTTTCCCTACGGTCGTAGAGCGCCCGAGAGGCGTCCGTCGTCCGTTCAGGGGGAGATCGTCATGGCCCGCACCACTCGTACCGCCGGCACCGCACGCCCCGTCTCCGCCCGGGCGGTGGCCGTCGCCGGGGTCGTCGTGGTTCTCGTCGCCGGGCTCAGCGCGTGCGGGGCGTCCGCGGGGGACGACACGGAGCCCGACCACCGGTCCTTCGCCCTGGAGGGCCGCACGCTCACCGTCGACTCCGACGACTCGGCCCTCGAGATCGTCGCCGCCGACGCCGGTCCCGCGGACAGGGTCGAGGTGACCCGGTGGTTCCAGGGCTCGGTGGTCGTCGGCAAGGAGCCCAAGGTCACCTGGTCCATGCGGGACGACCGCCTGGTGCTGCGGCAGACGTGCTCCGGCTTCATCGTCGACTGCTCCGCCAAGCACCGCATCCGGGTACCCCGTGGCATCACCGTCAGGGTCGAGGACGGCGACGGCAGCGTGCGCGCCCGCGGCTTCCGGGACCCGCTCAGCATCCGCACGGGCGACGGCTCCATCCGCGTCACCGACACCACCGGCCCCCTGAGCTTGCGCAGCGACGACGGATCCATCCGTGCCGACGTCTCCTCCCGTGACGTCCGCACCCGCACCGGCGACGGCTCGGTCCGCCTCGAACTGGGGGTCGTTCCGGACCGTGTGGAGTCCCGCAGCGGCGACGGCTCCGTGACCATCGCGCTGCCCGAGGCGGCCTACCGCGTGACCACGGAGACCGGCGACGGCGGTGCGGAGGTGGCCGTGCCCCGGGACGAGAACAGCTCCCATGTCGTGTCCGCCCACACCGGCGACGGCAATGTCATGGTCCGAACGGTGAACTGACCGGCCCGTGTGTTCGTCCTTAACCGGTGGGAGAATGACACCGGGCAGGGTGGACCACAGCACGGGAGAGGGATGTGACGGCGACACCAGCACAGCCGTACTCGCCGTCGGCGCCGCGCGCACACCGCCCGCGCCGCCGCCTCCCCCGCACCCCGGCACCCCTGCGCGACACGCTCACCCTGATCGGACTGCCGCTGCTGGCCGCGCTGACGCTGCCCGCCGCCTTCGCGGGCGGGGGCACCCGGCGCTGGTTCGGGGGCCGTGCCGAGAGCCAGCGGGCCGAGGCGCAGGCCGCGAAGGACGCCGCGGCGGCCGCCTTCTACGAGCTCGACACCGCGCAGCGCGACCTGCGCATCTCGATAGAGACGATCAGCGCCGTCGACGACTCCCCCGCAGCGCGGCGGGCCGTCGCCGACTTCGACGCGCTCGGGCGGCGTATCGACGAGGTCAGCCACCGCTACATCGACGCCGTCGACGCCCACGACCTCGACCGTGACGACCTGGAGGCCTCGGCCGCCTCCCGGGCCCGTTCCGAGCTGACCGCCGCCAAGGAGGAACTCGGCCGGGTCAAGCAGGAGCTGGACCGGTTCGCCGACGGTCTCGGTCCGCTGCTCGGCAAGGCGGAGACCCAGCTGGCCCGCCTCGCCCCCGCGGTCGAGCGCGCCCGCCAGGCCCTGCTCGCCGCCTCGGGCGCCCTCGACTCGTCACGGTCGTCGGGGCTGACGGCGGACGACCTCGCCGCGCGTCTCGCCGCCCTCTCCCCGGAGTTGACCAAGCTGAACCAGGGCGCCGGCCGGCACGGCGTGCCCGACACCCTGGAGCGGGCCGAGCGCGTCACACGCGAGGCCGAGGCGATCCGGGTGGAGGCCGAGCGGCTGCCGGAGAGAGCCGCCGAGATCGACCACCGGCTGGTTTCCCTGCGGACCCGCGCGCAGGCCCTCACCACCCGCTCCGAGCAGGTCGAACCCCTCCTGAGCGAGCTCCGCCGCCGCTTCACCGCCGCCTGCTGGCAGGACCTGCAGCACGTCCCCGACATCGCCGCGGAGAACGTCCGGCAGGCCGAGACCAAACTGGCCGAGGCCCACACCGCCCGCGCCGCCCAGCGCTGGCCCGACGCGACGGCCCTGCTGTCGACCGTGCGGACCCTTCTCAACACCACCGACGAGGCCGTCTCGGCCGCCGGCGACCGCCTGCACCGTTTGAACGCCGTGCAGAAGGACCCTCAGCAGGAGATCGAACGCACCCGCTTCGCCCTCCGCGACGCCCAGCGGCTGGCCATGTCCGGCCGCAACACCCCCGACCCGCGTCACGCCCGTCCCCTGGACGAGGCGGTGTCCCGCCTCGATCGCGCGATCGCCGGCCTGGAGGGCCGGCACCCCGACTACTGGCACTTCCTGACGGAGACGGAAGCGATCCGGCAGACGGCGGCCGGTGTGGTGGGCCGGATCCGCGAGGAGCGCGGGGCCGGACACTGAGCCCGGCCCCGCCCGGTCTCAGGTGCGGTAGGCGTAGTAGTACGCGTTCGGGTACGACGCGACGAGGCTCGCCACCGACCTGCGGAGGGTGTTGTTGGAGTGGTAGGTCACGTACGGCACGCCGCCGCTCCTGTACGTGACGACCATCGTGTGGTCCTTGGACCCGTCCTTGTCGAAGTCCATCTGGAGGACGTCGCCGACCTCGAGCTGGTAGACGTTGGCGAGCGGCTTGGTCCGCTTGGAGTTCTGGGCGAACCAGGACCACTCGTTGACGCCGACGAACGAGTCCGACTGGATCTCGGCGTTGCCGAACCACTTGGTGTAGTCGTAGACGTAGCCGGGGACGTGCTTCCAGCCGCCCGCCTTGAGGGACTGGCTGACGAAGTTGGTGCAGTCGCCGCCGGCGCCATGGCCGTTGAAGTCCGGGTAGTCCTTGTTGTAGACGTTCCAGTACTTCTCGGCGTAGGACGCCATGGCCTTGTAGTCGTACGTGGTGCCCGTCTTCGGGACGGCGGCCGGGTTGCGGGTGGTCGCCGCGCGCGGGGCGTTCGGCATGGTGTCGTCGGCGGTGGTCGCCTTGACGGGGGCGGGCTTGGAGAGCGTGTTCACCGCGAGTCCGCCCTGGTCGGTGTCGCGGATGCCGGTGAGCTGCCAGTCGCCCTGCCGGTCGGCCTTGAAGGTCAGCTCGTGCCGGGCCTGGAAGCCGGTGGTGCGCGGCGCGTCACCACGGGCCGCGGCGTAGGTCAGGGTCGTGGTCTCGGTGACCGCCGCCTTGGCCGTACGGCCCGTCACCCGCGTGGCGTTCAGGGTGACGGTGGTGCTCGCCTTGCGGTACTTCTCGCCGGCCTTGGCCAGCTTCTCCTTACGCTGCCCCAGCCCGGACAGGGTGGCGTCCTCGGAGCGGGCCGTGCCGGAGGACAGCTTGACGTCGCCGGAGAAGCCGCCGGTCAGCGGCTTCTCGCGATCCCCCTGCTCGCCGGTGACCAGGGCGTCGGTGCGGTCGGTGAAGACCGCGTCCGCCAGGCGCTGGAAGGTGGCCTTGGTCCGCGCGTCCACGGTCGGATCGTCGATGACCGCCGCGCCGGCGCTCCAGTTGGGCAGCAGGGCGACTCCCGCGACGACCGAGGTCGCCGCGGCGCCGAGTATCGTGACGCGGCGGCGCGTCACGTTCAACTTCCGTGATTTCACTGGTGTTTTTCCCCTCTTGCCCCGGCCAAAGGTTGCCGGGGTAGCAGATCTTCGCATGAAATGTGTGGCCATTGTGAAGGGTGTTGAGTCCGTTATTTCAGGGAGCCGCCCCTGTTACCTCACGACCGTCGACCAGTCGGGCGACTGCGCCGGGTCGAGGGTCCGCAGCCGTTGCAGCGTCTCGGGCTTCTGCACGTCGAGCCAGTCGGCCAGTTCCCGGAAGGACACGCACTTGACGCCCTTCTTCGTGCAGATGTCCTTGACGACCCGGTCGACGGCCTTCATGTAGATGCCGCCGTTCCAGTCCTCGAAGTGGTTGCCGATGAAGAGCGGGGCCCGGCTGCCGTAGTACACGCGGTTGAAGCCGGCCATGTAGGAGGCGACGGTCTGCTCCTCCCACTCGGGGTACTTCGCCGGGTCTCCCTCGGTCTCGCCGTCGGACTGGTTGTAGAGGTAGTTGAAGTCCATCGACAGGCCCTGGTACTTGCCGCCTTCGTACGGGAGCATCTGCAGCGGGAAGTCCCAGATGCCGTCCTTCTTGCGGGGCCATATCTGGAAGTCGCCCGAGGAGCTGGCGTCGTAGCGCCACTTGTAGCCCTTGGCGGCCTTCAGCAGGTTCGCCTGGCCCTCCAGGCAGGGCGCACGCCCGCCGGTGACCTCTTTCCTGATGTCGAACGGCAGCGGGTCGACGTTCTGGAAGCCGGTGTTGGTCTTCCACTTCTCGACGAAGTCGTAGAACTGGTCGATCTCGCTCTTCCACTCCGCGACGCTCCAGTCGCCGCCGCCCTTCTTGCCGCAGAAGTGGCCGTTGAAGTGGGTGCCGATCTCGTTCCCGTCCTGCCACGCCTCGCCGAGCTGCTCCAGTGTGGTGCGGATGTGCTCGTCGGTGGCGTAGCTGATCGCCGCCGAGCCCTTGGCGTGCTGGGGCGGGGAGTAGAGGTCCTTCTTGCTCTTGGGCAGCAGGTAGATGCCCGTGAGGAAGAAGGTCATGTGGGCGTCGTACTGCTCGGCCAGTTCCCGGTAGTGCGAGAAGAGCCCGTCGTCGCCCTGCAGCGCGCCGTCCCAGGAGAAGACCACGAACTGGGGCGGCTTCTCACCGGGTTTCAGCGGCACCGGCTTCAACTGCCCCTTCGGGGGGCCGGTGTAGGAGGTGGAGCCGTCCCCGAGGACCTTGGTCTTGCCGTCCCACGGGGGTTCCTGGTGCCCCTTGGAGGTTCCCTTGCGGGCGCCGGAGGAGGCGGTGGGAGTGGTGCTGTCCGAGCGGGTCAGGGCCAGGTAACCCGAGACCAGGGCCGCGACGACGAGAAGGGCCGCCAGGGTCAGTATGCCCGGGGGTGTGGCGCGGCGGGGTGCGCGGGGTCTGCGGCGGCGGCCGGACGGTGACTTCATGCGCGGCTCATTCTGCGAGGGGGGTGAGGTGGTGCGGTGGTGCCGGGCACGGGGTCAGCCGAGGCCCCGGGCACCGGACCAGATGCGGTACGGGACACTGTCGCCCACGATCCCCTGCAACGGCAGCGGTTCGAGGCTCTTGGTGAGGTCGATGCGGTAGGCCACGACGGCTGTCGACACGGAGTGGGCCGTGCCGATGTACCAGGACGCGGTGTCGTTCTGGACGGTGCCGGCCTTCCCGGCCACCTCCGTGGTCGGGTCCGCGCCGGGGTGGGCGGTGCGGAAGGCGTCCGTGAGGGCGGACTGGACCGCCTCGGCCACGCTCGCCCGCACCGCGCGGCGGGACGCCGGCTTCGCCAGCGGGACCCCGGAGCCGTTGCGGGTGATCCGGGCCACCGAGTACGGCTCGACATGCCTGCCGGCGGCGGCGAACGTGGCGTATCCGCTCGCCATGCGGATCGCGCTGGGTGTGGCGCTGCCCAGCGACATCCCGGGCACCTGCGGGCCGAAGCTGGAGGAGAGCAGGCCCGCCGCCTGAGCGGTGTCCCGCACCTTATCCAGGCCGGTGTCCATGCCGAGCTGCATGAACGGCGTGTTCACCGACAGGGCGAGCGCCCGGCTCAGGCTGATCCGCCCGTAGGACCGTCTGCCGTCGTTGCGGGCCTTGACCTGCTTTCCGCCGCGGTCCCAGTAGGGCCCTTCGGGGGTCGTGACGGGGATGTTGTCGTCCCCGTCGTACAGCGTCTGCGGGGTGACCTCGGTCGCGGCGCCGTCACGCGTCCTGTGCACGCCGTTCTCCAGGGCGGCGGCATAGACGAACGGCAGGAAGGCCGAACCGGCGGGCACGGTGGTCGCGTTCGACTCGTTGTAGCCCTGCGTGCGGTGGTCGGGACCGCCGTAAACGGCGAGGATCCGCCCGTCGGCGGCCACCGAGGAAGCGCCGAAGTGCAGCGTCTTCGCCTTGGCCGCGTCGTCCTTCCGGGCCTGCTTGCGGGCCTTGACCACGGCGTCGGTGAGCGCGGTCTCCTGCTTGCGGTCGAAGGTCGTGTAGATCTGGTAGCCGCCGAGGTCGAACTCCTTGGCGGAGATGTGCGCGGCCTTCTTGGCGTACTGGGCGGCCAGCTCCACGAGGTAGTCGCTCTGCTTGCCGGTGTCGTACCCCGGGGACCGCTTCAGCGGCTCGGGGAACACCTTGTACTTGGCCCGCTCCGCCTTCGACAGCATGCCGTTGTCGACCATGCGGTCGAGGATCCAGGACCAGCGCTCCACAGCCCGGGCGTGGTTGGCCTTGCTCAGGGCCGGGTCGTAGAGCCCCGCGCCTTTGAGGAGGGAGGCGAGGAAGGCTGCCTGACCGGCGTCGAGTTCGCCGACGTCCTTGCCGTAGTAGGCCTGGGAGGCGCGCTGGATGCCGTAGGTGCCGCGGCCGAACCAGCTCGTGTTGAGGTAGCCCTCGAGGATGTCGTCCTTGCTCATCCCGTTGTCGAGCTTGAGGGCCAGCATGGCCTCGGTGAACTTGCGGCCGACCGAGCGGTCCTGGTTGAGGTAGACGTTCTTGACGTACTGCTGGGTGATGGTGGAGCCGCCCTGGGTGTCCCCCTGGCCGACGGTGCGCCACAGGGCGCGGGTGAGGCCGCTGAAGGAGATGCCGGGGTCGCTGTAGAAGCTCGCGTTCTCCGCCGCCAGCACCGCGTCGCGGACGTCCTCGGGTATGTCCTTCAGGGGCATCGCCTGCCGCCGCACCCAGCCGGTGCGCGCCATGGGCGTCCCGTCGGACCAGTAGTAGACGTTGTCCTGCTGGGTGGCGTACGAGTTGAGGTTCTCCGGGATGTCGGTGGCGGCGTAGGCGGCGCCCAGGAAGCCGAGGGCCAGTCCGGTGAAGGTCAGCACGGCACCGAGCCACTGCCGCCAGGAGGGCGCCCAGCGACGCCAGCCGGTGCGGTCGGCGTGCGGGTACCGGGGCCGCAGGCGGCGGGCGTAGGGCGCCGCGCGGGCGACGAGGGGGGTCAGCCTGGGGCCGACGGTGGCGCGGAGACGGGACACCGGGGAAGGCCGGGGGGCCCTGCGACGACGGCGCGACCGGTCGGATCCGTCGACGGTGCTCTTCATCCCGCCTGAGGGCGCACGCAGTTGCACGGTTTCGTCGACACGTGCAACGTGTTCGGGATTTTCGGCACGTTTCGGATGTTCCGCATGCAGGGAAGGGGGAGCCTTCAACTGCATGGTCTCTTCCGGTTCCCACCCAGCCCTGGTCACGGCTGTGACTCCCCTCCCCGCTTACGATGGTGCTCGCGCGGAAGAGCGTGGCTGCCGTGGTCGACGGCAGCGCGCCCCCCATCCCCCCGGCCTTACGGCTCATCGCGACGATCGAAAGTTACCAGTGGCCTTTACAGGTTCTCCACAGTGGTGCGGACAAGAATGATCCAAATGGAATCCCGAAGGGCGTTGTTTCGGTTGCCGCGGATTAATCTGGGGGCATGCCTCGCTACGAGTACCGCTGCCGGACCTGCGGCGACACCTTCGAACTGAGCCGTCCCATGGCGGAGTCCTCCGCACCCGCGGCCTGCCCCTCCGGCCACGACGACACGGTGAAGCTCCTCTCCACCGTCTCGGTGGCCGGTTCGGCCTCCGCCCCGGCCCCGGCGCCCCGCGCGGGCGGCGGAGGCGGGGGCTGCTGCGGAGGCGGCTGCTGCGGCTGACCCGTTTCCTCAGGAGTCCTTCAGCTTCGGTTTCCTAGCGTGGTGGCATGACAGCCATCGCAGCGGACGCCGGGCCGCAGTGGGTCAACGACCTGATGGACGCGCTGGGCGCGCCGGGTGCCGGTCTCGCCATCGCCCTGGAGAACCTGTTCCCGCCGCTGCCCAGCGAGGTGATCCTGCCGCTGGCCGGGTTCGCCGCGAGCAGCGGACGGATGAGCCTGCTCGCCGTCCTGCTGTGGACGACGGCCGGCTCGGTCATCGGCGCGCTCGCGCTGTACGGGGTCGGTGCGCTGCTCGGCCGTGACCGGACGGTGGCGATCGCGGCCCGGCTGCCGTTGGTGAAGGTCTCGGACATCGAGAAGACCGAGGCGTGGTTCCTCAAGCACGGCACCAAGGCGGTGTTCTTCGGCCGGATGATCCCGATCTTCCGCAGCCTGATCTCCGTGCCGGCGGGTGTCGAGCGCATGCGCCTGCCGGTGTTCCTGGGGCTGACCACCCTGGGCAGCGCGATCTGGAACACGGCGTTCGTGCTCGCGGGCTACTTCCTCGGCGCGAACTGGCACCAGGTGACGGACATCGTCTCCACCTACTCGAAGGTGGTCCTGGCCGTGGCGGCGGTGGCGGTGGCGGTGTTCATCGCCGTACGGCTCCTACGACGCCCCAAGGAGACACGCCCTCAAGGGGCGCGGGGAACTGCGCGACAAGCCACCACGAAGCCGCACCCGCACTACGACGAGGACACCCGAGTTCTCAGGCGCCCCGCACTGCCCCCAGAAACTCCCGCAGGATCCGCTCCCCGGCGAGAACGCCCCGCTCGGGAAGCACCTTGATCGAGGGAGCCGTGAAGCCGGTGTCGGCCAGTTCCCCATGGCCGGGCCGCCAGCCTCGGTCCGCCGCGAGGAGCAGGTCGGTATCGAGCAGGGAGTCACCCGCGGCGAGCGTGAGATCGGCCCCGGTCCGCCGGGCAACCTCCCGCATCGCCGCGCTCTTGGTGAGCGGTTTGGGCACGGCGTAGATCTTGCGGCCCTGGAGGGACACGGTCCAGCCGCGGTTCTCCGCCCACACGGCGAGTTCCTTCACCCAGTCCTCGTCGAGCAGTTCGCGCTCGACGACGAGATAGGCGAAGAGGTCGTCGGCGACCCGGTGCTTGCGCACCCAGACCGGGTCGGCCGCCCTCAGCAGGTGCTCCTGCACTTCGGCCAGCGGCGCGCACTGGTCGGCCAGCCGCGCCGTGACCTGCGCGTGCCACTCGGGGTCGGAGACACCGTCCACCAGCAGGTGGCCGCCGTTCGCGCAGATCGCGTACGTGGGCGCGGGACCCGGCAGGTTGATGCGCAGGTACTGCTTGCGCGTCCGGGTCGTCGTGGGCACGAACACGGCCGCGTCGCCCAGCTCGGTGAGGAGCCGGGCCGCCGTCTCCGTCATGTACGACAGCGGTCTGCTCTCGTGCACCTCCACACACAGCAGCCGGGGTGCCCGTGCGTCCGGCATGGTCAGCGCCAGGGCCGCGGCGGAGTAGATCAGCGTGCGGTCGAGGTCGCTCGCGACGAGTGCGGGCATCAGACCGTCACCGCCTTGCCGTCGGCGCCGGTCGCGCCCCGGGTGTACCTGGGGTGGATCAGGCCGACGCACGTGTAGGGCAGTTCGGCGACCTCCTCGACGGGCACCCCGCGTTGCTCGGCCAGCAGGCGTACGTGGTCGAGGTCGCTGCCGGCCCCGGCGCGTGCCAGCACCTTCCAGGGCACGCGGCGCAGCAGCACCCGGGTGGTCTCGCCGACGCCGGGCTTGACGAGGTTCATGTCGTGGATGCCGTACTCGTCGCTGATGCGCTCGACGGCGGCCCAGCCCTCCCAGGTGGGCGAGCGGTCGCCGGCGAGCAGTTCCTTGGCCTGGGCGCAGGCCGCGTCCGCGACCTCCGGGAAGCGGGCGGACACGGCGTCGAGGAAGGTCACCGAGACGTCGGTGGCGGCGAGTTCGCGGTAGAACTTGGCGCCGTGGAAGTCCCGCGGGCCGACGAGGTCCGCCCGCAGCACGGTCCGTGAGATCAGGCCGGACACGGTCGAGTTGAGGCAGGCCGAGGGGATGAGGAAGTCCTCGCGGGTGCCGTAGGTCCGGACGCAGGAGCCCGGGTCGGCCAGCACGGCGATCTCGGGGCTGAAGCCGGTGATGCCGTCGGACTTCTCGAACTCCTCCAGGGCCTGGGCGAGTTCGCGGGTGATGGCGCCCTTGCCGGTCCAGCCGTCGACGAAGACGACGTCCCGGGGGTCGTGGTGGGCGGCGAGCCAGCGCAGCGCGTTGGCGTCGATACCGCGGCCGCGGACGATCGACACGGCGTAGTGGGGCAGGTCGAGCCCGTGCCGGTGCTGGGCCCAGCGGCGCATCAGGATGCCGACGGGTGTCCCCGCGCGGGCCAGCGAGACCAGGACGGGACGTCGTGGAGCGCGTTCGGTGAGGACCGTCTCGGTGACCACGCCGACCGCCTGGGCGATGCGGGCCGCGGAGGTCTCCAGCGCGGCGTGGAACAGCTGCTGGTACTGCACGTTCGGCTGGTACTCCACCGGCAGCGACTCGGCGTAGTGCGCGCCGCCGCTCTGGATCGCCTCCTCGCGCTCCTCGGTCGGCGCCTCCAGCGTCACGTCCGAGAGGTCCTGGAGCAGCCAGCCGACCTCCTCGGGGGCGTACGAGGAGAAGGCGGGGCCGCGGAGGGGCTCGGGCAGCATGGAGGGCCTTTCGGGAACGTACGACGGTATGACGGCGAGCAGGACCCGCGGTGTGTGCGCGGCGAGCCTGGCCAGCAGTCCGTCGGGCGCGTGCAGCGCGGGGGTGTCCGCGGCCGAGTCGACGACGGCCACGACGGCGTCGAATCCGGCGCCCGCGACGTTGTAGGCGTAGCGCTCGCCGGGGCCGTCGGCGGGGTCGTCGTGGGCGGGGAAGGCGAGGCGGGTGCGTATCGCGTAGCCGGGGTCGTCGACGGCCAGGACGGGTGAGCGGGTGGTGGTCGAGAAACGCACCTCGGCATCGGTGATCTGCTCCAGCTCGTGGGCGAGCCGGAGGGGGGCGTACATCAGCTCCTCGAAGCCGAGGACGTGCACGCGGCGTGCGTCGGCGGGCAGCGCGTCGGCGATCCGGGCCGCCATCGCGGGCAGGGCGGCTTCCAAGCGCTCCCGATGGGAGGGTGTGAATCCGTGCCGACCGCCGTCGGGCAGCCCGGCGGGCCAGCACAGGTCTATGCGGTTGTCGCCCGGCTGCGGGCCGGTGGGGGTTGCTCGCGCAGACGACCGATCACCTGTCGCGGCACTCTCGGCCTCGTACCGCGCCACCAGCTCCTGCCCCTTCTCCAGCACCCCCTCCGGCAGCCGTACGGTCCCTTTCGCCGCCGTCACCAGATCGACACGCGCTCCGATCTCCCGGGCGAAATCCGCGAGACGGCTCGCATCCGCCGCCGACCGCATGTCCACCAGCGCCACCACGACGTACCGCCGCCGCGGATACCGCCCATGAAGATCCCGGACGGTGTTCAGCACCGTGTTCCCCGTGGAGAACTCGTCGTCGACCAGCACCAGCGGCCCGTCACCGGTCAGCAGCGCGGGATCCTCCGGCAGCAGCAGGTGGGAGGTGGCGTGCGAGTGGGACTCCTCGAAGCCGCCCGCCGTGGCGACTCCCGCGACGGGCCGGCGGGTGGAGTGCAGGCAGGGGGCGAGGCCCAGTCCGTCGGCGACGGAGTGGCCGAGGCCGGTCGCGGTCTCGGCATAGCCGAGCACGACCGCCCGGCGGGCCTCGTCGTCGCCGAGCAGCTCACGCACCCGACGGCCGAGCTCGAAGCCGTAGCCGTAGACGACGGACGGCGACTGCGGTACGTGCTTGCCCAGCACGTTCGACACCAGCAGGTGGGCGCGCTTGGGGTTGCGGCGCAGCGCCAGCCCCAGCAGGCCGGTCAGCCGGTCGTCGCCGGCGAGCTCGACACCGAGCCGCTCGGCGACCCAGGTACCGGACCAGATGCCGTCGGCCTCGTCGCGCACCTCAGGATGCTCCCCCTCGTTCACTGCCCTCTCCGCCTTCTCCGCCTTGTCTGCCTTGTCCATGCCTTCAGCCCGGCAGTCCCGCCGCCAGCAGTTCCACGAAGCCGATGTCCTCGCCGGCCACGCCGAAAACCTCGGCACGCAGCAGGGTCCGCTCGGCCCAGGCCCGATGCGGCTTCACCTCGTTCATCTTGTTCGTGTACGCCGACCTCAGGACACCTCCGCCGCCGCTCTCGGGGCGCAGTATGTCCTCGGCGTCCGAGAACTCCTCGTGGCTGACGACCGACAGGGCGTGCACCGGCAGCACGTGCGAGGGGTGGATGCAGGTCTTGCCCAGCAGGCCGTTGGCCTGGTCCAGGGAGATCTCCCTGAGCAGGCCGTCCATGGCGTGCTCAATCAGCTTCTCGCGCAGTTCCGCGGCCTGCACCTCAAGGAAGGGGCTCTGCCTCAGCAGCGGTTTGAACATGCGCTCCTGGACCCGGAAGTACTCCCACACCGGCCCGGTCACGGTGAAGCCGGTGCCGTCGGCCCGACCCAGCATGTTCACCACGTCGGCGATCACGGAGGCGACGATCTGCACGTCGTACGCGGTCATGTCGGGGCCTCTGCGCAGCCCGTACGAGGAGCAGAAGTCCGTGACGCCGAGGCGCAGGGCGAGGACGCGGTCGCGGTACTTGTCGACGGCCCGGGAGATGCCCTCCAGGGTCTCCACGCGCGACTCCCGGTAGAGCAGCTCGGGTGACTCCAGCACCGGCATGGCGAAAAGGCGACGGCCGCTTTCGGCCTCGGCGGTCGCCAGCGCCTCGAGGAACGGGATGCCGCGTTCCGCGGTGAACTTCGGCAGTACGAATCCGGACAGCAGCCGTACCGCCGGCCCGAGGCGTCGTACGAGGTCGGGGATCTGCTCGGGGACACGGACCCGGATGAACAGCAGCGGCACGTCGGCGTCCGGAAGCCCGGCGAGACTCGAGAACTGGCGGACGAGGTTCTCCTCGCCCGGGCCGACCTCCGCGTCGTCGATCGAGTCCTCCAGGCACAGCACCATCGAGACCACGCCACGCCCGGCCTGCTTGAGGATGTCGTCGGCGAGGCGCGGCCGGGTCGCCGGGCTGTAGAGCGTGGCGCCCAGGGCGGTGGAGAGCAGCCGGGCCGGGGAGTCCGGGGTGAACACGCTCGGCTCGCGATGGAAGAGACGCTTCCGCACCTCAGGGGCGATGTGCCCGAAATGACGCATGGAACTCCCCCGTGGCGGTTGTGCGACCTACGAATCGTCGGAACGTGGCCGGTAATAGTACGTACAAGAGCACGTCAAAGGTTCCCGTCAGGCATGAATTTCAGGTAACGCGGGCAAGCACAGCCAGACCCGGCCATGACGACGGTAATCCGCGACGGCCGTCGGCGCCGCTCGTGCCCCCGCGGCCCCGCGTTGTCGTGAGCAGGACCGAGAAGGCAGGATGACCGCATGACGCACGCGATGCTGAAGGGGTCGAACGTCCCGCTGGAAGCCACCACGGTGCGCGCCGTGCTGCGCTGGACACCCGGGCAGGGGGTTCCGGACGTCGACGCCTCCGCGCTGCTCCTCGGCCCCGACGGCCGTGTGCGCTCCGACGAGGACTTCGTCTTCTACAACCAGCCCCGGCACCCCTCCGGGAAGGTGTGGCGGCTCGGCAAGAAGCGGGTCGCCGAGGGCCTGACCGACACGATCCAGACAGAGCTCACCGGTGTCGAGTCGGGAGTCAGCCGGATTCTGCTGGTCGCTTCGGCGGACGGCGTGACCTTCGACCGCGTACAGGCGCTGCGCATTCTGCTGTACGACGCGGCGGGCACCGGGGCGGAGGCGCTGGCGTACTTCGACGTCAAGCCGGAGACGGGCGAGGAGACCGCGCTGATCTGCGGTGAGCTGTACCGGCGCGGGGAGGGCTGGAAGTTCCGGGCGCTGGGCGAGGGCTATTCGAACGGGCTGGAGGGGCTCGCGACCGACTACGGCATCTCCGTGGACGAGTCGGAGGCGCTGGCGGAACCGGCGACCACGACCGTTCCCACTCCCCCGACGACGGCCGCGACCATCCAGCATCCCCCGGCCCAGTCCTCCGCCGAGGTGTCCCGGCCGCTGCCGCCGGAGCAGCCGTCCGCGGTGCCCGCGCAGCCCGGCTACGGCTATCCGCCCCAGCAGCCGGCGACGACCCAGCCCGCTTACGGCTACCCGCAGCCCGCCGGCCAGCCCGCCTACGGCTACCCCCAGGCGCCGGCCACGGCGGGGGTCACGGGGGCACAGTCGGGATACGGCTATCCCCAGCCCGTCGCCGCCGCGGCCCCCGACCCGGACCTCCGGCTGCCCCCGCAGGGCCCGCAGTTCATCGGCCGCTGACAACCGGGAAGCCCTGGTCGCCGCCCTCCCCGGACTGCCGGAGGTCCTTCTCCAGCAGCGTGAAGGCCTTGGGCGGCCCGCCGGGCTGCGGCTTGCCCTCCGTGCGGCCCACGACGCGGTACCCGGCCGCCCGGTAGTAGGCGTTGAGCTGTGCGTTGCCGGCGAGGCAGTCCAGGCGCACCCGGGCGCGTCCCACGGCCGCGACCCGGTGTTCCGCGGCCCTCAGCAGCGAGCGGCCCGTGCCGGGCGCGGCAGTGTTCCGGTCCACCATGAGCCGGTGCACGTATCCGGCCACGGGCGGCTGCGGGCCCCAGGCGGTCTCGTCCTCCCACCACAGCTCCCAGGCGCCCGCGACGAGCCCGCCGGACTCCGCGAGCCAGATCTCGCCGTGCGCCATGACCCGGTGGAAGTGGTCCTCGCCCAGCTCTCCCGGCCGCCACTGCCCCGTGACGCCGCGGGTCAGCATCCACCGTGCCGCGCCGTCGCGGAGGCGGACGAGGGCGGCGAGATCGGACTCGGTGGCGGGGCGGAGGCGTAGATCATTCACCCGGGGACCCTAGCGGTCGACCTTCGTCTTGTAACCCCGGCCCCACTGCAGCCCCCACCCGTACAGCCGGTCCAGCTCGGCCTGGAAGCCGTAGACGAACTTCGCCTCGCGGCGCACCACGATCTCGTTCTTGACGTTCTCGATCATGACGACGGCGCAGGAGCGGGCCTGTGGCTGGCGTTCGTCGAGGTGGATCTCGATGCGCGGGCCGCTGCTCGGATAGAGCGTGACACTGGCGTGGGTGCGGTCAAAGGCCGGGGTCTGGTCGTAGATGTAGACGAAGACCAGGAGCCGCTTGATGTCGTCGCGGTGGTCGAGGTTGATGTACATGGTCTCACCCGACCCGGAGCCGAAGCGGTCGTCGCCGCTGAGCTTGACGTAGGGCGGGGCGTTGACGTCGCCGAAGTAGCCCCCGAGGGGCTGGACGACGCCCTTGGTGCCGTCCTTGAGCTCGTACAGACAGCCCAGGTCGAGGTCGACGTTGACCATGCTCTGGCTGTGGCCGACGACCTCCGGCGGCTTGAGCGCCCGGAACGGGTGCCGCAGCAGGCTCTCGCGCTGCGGGCCGCCGATGTCGGACGTGCGCATCCGCCAGCTCAGATTGACGCGCAGATGGCCGGTGGCCGCGTCCTGCTTGGTGAGCGATATCTGAGCGCGCCGCTTGGTCAGTTCGATCGCGTTGGTTGCCGCATGGCCCGAGTCGAACTGCACATCGCCGCGCCGGAGTCCGTCGAACAGGCCCATTCCGCCCCCACGTTCACTCGGAGACCGCGGGTCACCGTCGTGCCCACGGCCCTTGACGACCGACGGGGCGGCCCCGAGGACTCGCCTCGGCAGCCGCCCCGCTCAGAGCGTTCCTCACCCGGACGGGTGTCACACCCCGGACGAGACCTCAGTCTTCTCGTCCGCGTCGGCTTTTCCCTCGGCCGCCGCAAGCGCCTTGTTGCGGCGCACGGAGGACCAGAAGGAGGCGGCGATGAGGATGACGCCGATGGAGCCGGTGACGATCTCGGGGATCTGGTACTGGATGGTGATGAGCAGCATCGCGGCGAGCGCGCCGATCGCGTAGTGCGCGCCGTGCTCCAGGTAGACGTAGTCGTCGAGGGTGCCCTGGCGGACCAGGTAGACCGTCAGCGACCGGACGTACATGGCGCCGATGCCGAGGCCGAGGGCCATCAGGACGATGTCGTTGGTGACGGCGAAGGCACCGATCACGCCGTCGAAGGAGAAGGACGCGTCCAGGACCTCGAGGTAGAGGAACATGAAGAAGGCGGCCTTGCCGGCCAGCTGGACCGCCGAGCGGGGCTTGCCGCTGCGCTCGGCCTCCTCCTCGGCCTCCTGCTCGCGTTCCTCCTCCTCTTCGAGCTTGTCCTCGAAGTAGCCGGAGAGACCGCCGACGATCATGTAAGTGATCAGACCGGCGATGCCGGCGAGCAGGACGGTCTCCGCCTTGTCGACGTGGGTGCCGCCGTGCTGGTGGGCGTGGGTGGCGAAGGTCATCGACGAGATCAGCAGGACGATCAGCGCGATGCAGACCGACAGCATGTCGACCTTGCCGAGCTTGGCCAGCGGGCGCTCCAGCCAGCCGAGCCACTTGATGTCCCGGTCCTCGAAGATGAAGTCCAGGAAGATCATCAGCAGGAACATGCCACCGAAGGCGGCGATCGACGGATGAGCGTCGGTCACCAGCTGCTGGTAGCGGTCCTTGTCGTTCAGAGCGAGCTCGACAGCCTTGATCGGGCCCAGCTGGGCACTGATCGCGACGATCACGACGGGGAAGACCAGCCGCATGCCGAAGACGGCGATCAGAATGCCGACCGTGAGGAAGATCTTCTGCCAGAAGGCATTCATCTTCTTCAGGATCCCGGCGTTGACCACCGCGTTGTCGAAGGACAGCGAGATCTCGAGGACGGAGAGGATCGCGACGATGCCGAGCGCGGTCCACCCGCCGAACAGGACCGCCGCGACCAGGCCGAGCGCGGTGACCGCGAACGACCACCCGAAGGTTTTCAGAACCACTGGCTACCCAATCGTGTGTGTACGGGGCTCCCCCGCGCCGTACCCGGCTTTACGAACTTTTGAAGCCGAAGTCTAGTCGTCTCCCCTCGGCAGCCCAGGGGGCCCCGACTATTGCTCATATCGCGTCAAGAGACGTTGACCCCGAAGTCCAGCGCGATGCCCCGCAGCCCCGACGCGTACCCCTGTCCGACGGCCCTGAACTTCCATTCGGCCTGGTAGCGATAGACCTCGCCGAAGATCATGGCGGTCTCGGTGGAGGCGTCCTCACTGAGGTCGTAGCGGGCGAGCTCCTGGCCGTCCGCCTGGTTCACGACCCGGATGAAGGCGTTGCTGACCTGGCCGAAAGTCTGCCCCCGCTCGTCGGCCATGTGGATCGAGACCGGAAAGACGATCTTGTCGCACTGCAGGGGCACCTTGGAGAGGTCGATCAGGAGCGACTCGTCGTCGCCGTCGCCCTCACCGGTGAGGTTGTCACCGGTGTGCTCCACCGAGCCGTCCGGGCTCTTGAGCTGGTTGTAGAAGACGAACCACTCGTCCCCGAGCACGCGTCCGCCGCCGCACATCAGGGCGCTGGCGTCGAGGTCGAAGTCGGCTCCGGTGGTGGAGCGCGCGTCCCAGCCGAGCCCGATCATCACCTGAGTGAGGTTCGGTGCGGCCTTGGACAGGGAGACGTTGCCTCCCTTGGCGAGCGTGACGCCCATGATTCCCTCCCCGAATGGTGTTTCTCAGGTGGTCCTGCACGTCCGGCGCCGCACGTAAACCGTGCGGCGCCGGACGAAAGACCCTCAGGCCCCGCGAGCAGGGCCTTTCAGGTGGCTCAGACGTTCACACCGAAGTCCTGCGCGATACCGCGCAGACCCGAGGCGTAGCCCTGGCCGATGGCGCGGAACTTCCACTCCGCGCCGTGCCGGTAGAGCTCACCGAAGACCATGGCGGTCTCGGTGGAGGCGTCCTCGCTCAGGTCGTAGCGGGCGATCTCGACGCCGCCGGCCTGGTTCACCACGCGGATGAAGGCGTTGCGGACCTGGCCGAAGGACTGCTGGCGGGTCTCGGCGTCGTAGATCGAGACCGGGAAGACGATCTTCTCGACGTCGGCCGGGACGCCGGCGAGGTCGACCTTGATCTGCTCGTCGTCGCCCTCGCCCTCACCGGTGATGTTGTCACCGGTGTGCTCGACGGAGCCGTCCGGGCTCTTGAGGTTGTTGAAGAAGATGAAGTGCTGGTCGTTGCCGACCTTGCCGGAGTTGTTCAGCAGCAGCGCGCTGGCGTCCAGGTCGAAGTCCGTGCCGGTCGTGGTGCGGACGTCCCACCCCAGACCGATGATGACCGCGGTCAGACCGGGCGCCTCCTTGCTCAGCGATACGTTGCCGCCCTTGCTGAGGCTGACTCCCACGAGTCCTCCATTGGTGTTCTGGGGCGGGATGCCCCGTTGTGCTCGGATGTCGGATCAACGAGTCGATCCTAGTGACGGGTTCCCGCCCCACGCAGGCCCTGAAGCCGAGATTTCAGCGGGTGTCGAGCGCATGCCGCCCGACCGGCGTCACAGGGAGTCGAGCGCCTTCACGTAGTCGTTCAGGTCACGCGCGTCCGGCAGGCCGTTGACGACGGTCCACCGCACGGTGCCCTCCTTGTCGATGACGAAGGTGCCGCGCACGGCGCAGCCCTTGTCCTCGTCGAAGACGCCGTAGGCCCGCGAGACGTTGCCGTGCGGCCAGAAGTCCGACAGCAGCGGGTACTCCAGGCCCTCCTGCTCCGCGAAGACGCGCAGGGTGTGGATGGAGTCGTTGGAGACGGCGAGCAGCTGGGTGTCGCGGTCGGAGAACTGCGGCAGGTTGTCGCGCAACTCGCACAGCTCGCCGGTGCAGACGCCGGTGAACGCGAACGGGTAGAAGAGGAGCACCACGTTCTTCCGACCGCGGAAGTCGGACAGCTTCACGCTCGCGCCGTGGTTGTCCTTGAGCTCGAAGTCAGGGGCCTTCTCGCCGACCTGGATCGCCATCGTTGTGGGTGTCCCTTCCTGGGGCTTGACGGTGGGACCACCCTACGCAGACATCGGCGCAGACCGAGGGGCGGGCCGACGGCGTCGGCCCGCCCTTCCCGTACGACTGCCGCTCGGGCCCGTCGTGCGGCCGGCGCTGGTACGCGCCGTGCGGCTAACGCTTGGACTTGGCGGCCTTGGGCGTGGCCAGCCGGCTGCCGCTCCAGTCCTTGCCGACGCTGACGCTCTTGGCCGCCGTCAGACCCGCCGTCGTGGCGGCTTCCGAGATGTCGCTCGGCTCCACGTAGCCCGAACGGCCGGTCTTCGGCGTGAGGAGCAGGATGGCACCGCCCTCTTCGATGTACGTGGTGGCATCGACCAGCGCATCCGTCAGGTCGCCGTCGTCGTCACGGAACCACAACACAACGGCGTCGGCCACGTCGTCGTAGTCCTCGTCCATCAGGTCGCCCTCGACGATGCCTTCGATCGCCTCGCGGAGTTCCTGATCCACGTCGTCGTCGTAGCCGATCTCCTGGACCACCTGCCCGGGCTGGAACCCCAGCCTGGCGGCAGGGTTCGTCCGCTCCTCCGCGTGGTCCGCGGTCGCGCTCACGGGTTGCCTCCTGATCATGTCTTGGGAATATCTCAGCCACGCGCGTGCGCGAAGCATTGGCCGTAGTCCACACGGGCGGGACGGATCGCGCAAGTACCCGGCCGTTCAGACCGCCGAAACGGTGACGATCCTGGCCGTGTCGCCGCAACTCCAGGCACACCATCATGGTCCGAGGTGACGTACACCACACCTTTCTGCCCTGTTTGGGCGTTTGGGAATCGTCTGTGGGTACGAGACTCGAAGGTATTCGCCCCATACGTCACGGAGTCGATCTCACGTCTGGGTTACCGCTCGGTAGAGATGACGTTTCCCGGCCCCGAGGTGGACCATGGACAGCGGCGCGCCCCCCAGCGACGACGCCCCGGCGACGACAGCGAAACAGCGGCCCTCGCAGGCCCTCTGACAGGTAAGGAACAGCGTGGCTTCCGCATCCGATCGCAACCCGATCATCATTGGCGGCCTTCCGAGTCAGGTTCCTGACTTCGATCCCGAAGAGACGCAGGAGTGGCTCGACTCCCTCGACGCCGCCGTCGACGAGCGCGGCCGGGAGCGCGCCCGTTACCTCATGCTGCGTCTGATCGAGCGGGCCCGCGAGAAGCGTGTGGCCGTGCCGGAGATGCGCAGCACGGACTACGTCAACACCATCCCCACCAAGAGCGAGCCGTTCTTCCCGGGCAACGAGGAGATCGAGCGGAAGGTCCTCAACGCCACCCGCTGGAACGCGGCGGTGATGGTCTCCAGGGCCCAGCGCCCGGGTATCGGCGTCGGCGGCCACATCGCCACGTTCGCGTCCTCCGCCTCCCTCTACGACGTCGGCTTCAACCACTTCTTCCGCGGCAAGGACGACGGCCTCGGCGGCGACCAGGTCTTCTTCCAGGGACACGCCTCCCCGGGCATCTACGCCCGCGCCTTCCTGCTGGACCGGCTCAGTGAGGAGAACCTGGACGGCTTCCGCCAGGAGAAGTCGAAGGCGCCCCACGGCCTGTCGTCGTACCCGCACCCACGGCTGATGCCGGACTTCTGGGAGTTC
The DNA here is from genome assembly GCF_040612515.1 of Streptomyces sp. NPDC006372. NCBI lineage: Bacteria > Bacillati > Actinomycetota > Actinomycetes > Kitasatosporales > Streptomycetaceae > Streptomyces > Streptomyces sp. NPDC006372. The sequence goes on from NZ_JBEXQJ010000001.1 coordinate 305,703, forward strand.
CCGACCGTCTCGATGGGCCTCGGCCCGATCGGCGCGATCTACCAGGCGCGGATGAACCGCTACATGGACGCGCGCGGGATCGCCGACACCTCCAAGTCGCACGTGTGGGCGTTCCTGGGCGACGGCGAGATGGACGAGCCCGAGTCGCTGGGGCAGCTCACGCTCGCCGCCCGCGAGGGCCTGGACAACCTGACCTTCGTGGTCAACTGCAACCTCCAGCGCCTCGACGGCCCGGTGCGCGGCAACGGCAAGGTCATCCAGGAGCTGGAGTCGGTGTTCCGCGGCGCCGGCTGGAACGTGATCAAGCTGGTCTGGGACCGCACCTGGGACCCGCTGCTCGCCCAGGACCGCGACGGCGTGCTGGTCAACAAGATGAACACCACGCCCGACGGACAGTTCCAGACGTACGCCACGGAGACCGGCGGGTACATCCGCGACCACTTCTTCGGCGACGACCAGCGGCTGCGCGCGATGGTCGAGGGCATGACCGACGACCAGATCCTGCACCTGGGGCGCGGCGGTCACGACCACCGGAAGATCTTCGCGGCGTACAAGGCGGCCGTGGAGCACAAGGGCCAGCCCACGGTGATCCTCGCCAAGACGATCAAGGGCTGGACCCTGGGCCCGAACTTCGAGGGCCGCAACGCCACGCACCAGATGAAGAAGCTGACGGTCGACGACCTCAAGCGCTTCCGCGACCGCCTCCACCTGCCGATCTCGGACAAGGAGCTGGAGTCCGGCGTCCCGCCGTACTACCACCCGGGCCGGGACTCGGAGGAGATCCAGTACATGCACGACCGCCGCAAGGGTCTCGGCGGTTACGTCCCCACACGCGTGGTCCGCTCCAAGCCGCTGCCGCTGCCCGAGGACAAGACGTACGCGACCGTGAAGAAGGGCTCGGGTCAGCAGTCCATCGCGACGACGATGGCCTTCGTCCGTCTCCTCAAGGACCTCATGCGGGACAAGGAGATCGGCAAGCGGTTCGTGCTGATCGCGCCGGACGAGTACCGCACGTTCGGCATGGACTCGTTCTTCCCGAGTGCGAAGATCTACAACCCGCTCGGCCAGCAGTACGAGTCGGTCGACCGTGACCTGCTGCTCGCCTACAAGGAGGCGCCGAACGGCCAGATGCTGCACGACGGCATCTCCGAGGCGGGCTGCACGGCCTCCCTGATCGCCGCGGGCTCGGCCTACGCGACCCACGGCGAGCCGCTGATCCCGGTCTACGTCTTCTACTCGATGTTCGGGTTCCAGCGCACCGGCGACCAGTTCTGGCAGATGTCCGACCAGCTGGCGCGCGGTTTCGTCCTGGGCGCGACCGCCGGCCGTACGACCCTGACCGGTGAGGGCCTCCAGCATGCGGACGGCCACTCTCAGCTGCTGGCCTCCACGAACCCGGGCTGTGTGGCGTACGACCCGGCGTTCGGCTTCGAGATCGCCCACATCGTCAAGGACGGTCTGCGCCGGATGTACGGCGGCGACGAGGAGCACCCGCACGGCGAGGACGTCTTCTACTACCTGACCGTCTACAACGAGCCGATCCAGCACCCGGCAGAGCCCGAGAACGTGGACGTCGACGGCATCCTCAAGGGCCTCTACCGCTTCAGCGAGGGCACGGCGGGCTCGATCCCGGCCCAGGTCCTGGCCTCCGGCGTGGCGCTGCCCTGGGCGATCGAGGCCCAGAAGATCCTGGCCGAGGAGTGGGACGTCAAGGCCGACGTCTGGTCCGCGACCTCCTGGAACGAGCTGCGGCGCGAGGCCGTGGACTGCGAGCAGCACAACCTGCTGCACCCCGAGGAGGAGCAGCGGGTGCCGTACGTGACGCGGAAGCTGGCGGACGCGCAGGGGCCGGTCGTGGCCGTGTCCGACTGGATGCGGTCGGTTCCGGACCAGATCGCGCGCTGGGTGCCGCAGACGTACCAGTCGCTGGGCGCGGACGGCTTCGGCTTCGCCGACACCCGGGGCGCGGCCCGCCGCTTCTTCCACATCGACGCACAGTCGATCGTGGTGGCGGTGCTGACCGAGCTGGCGCGTGCGGGCAAGGTCGACCGCTCGGTGCTCAAGCAGGCCATCGACCGGTACCAGCTGCTCGACGCGTCGGCGGCCGACCCGGGGGTCGCGGGCGGCGACGCGTAACGCGGACCACCGTCAAGGGGTGGTGCGCCTCACGGGTACACCGTGGGCCCACCACCCCTTCACGTTTTCTACGATTCGGCCATGCAGCAGCAGTCCGCCCAACTCCGTTGGGAACAGCACACGCAGCGGCCGCTCTTCGCGCTGGCCCTCGCCTTCGCCGTCGCCTATGCCGTGCCGATCGTCCGGCCCGACGCGAGCCGGGACGTGGTGGAGGTGTGCACCGCCGTCGAGTGGGTGGTGTGGGGCGCGTTCGCGCTGGACTACGTCGTACGGCTCGGGCTCGCCCGGCAGCGCCTGACGTTCGTACGGACGCACTGGCTCGATCTGGCGGCGGTGCTGCTGCCGATGCTGCAGCCGATGCGGTTGCTGCGGATGGTGTCGACGCTGCTGCTGGTCGGGCAGCGGGCGCGGATGGCCTCCCAGATCCGGCTCACGACGTATGTCGCCGGTGCGGTGGTCGGGCTGCTGATGTTCGGGTCGCTGGCGGTGCTGTCGGTGGAGCGGGACTCGCCGGACGGGAACATCCGGACGCTGGGGGACGCGGTGTGGTGGTCCTTCACGACGATGACGACGGTGGGGTACGGGGACCATGCGCCGACGACCGGGCTGGGGCGGATGCTCGCGGTCGGGCTGATGCTGTCGGGGATCGCGCTGCTGGGTGTGGTGACGGCGAACATCGCGGCGTGGTTCATCGCGCGGTTCGAGAAGGATGATGTGGAGGAGCGGCGGCAGACCGAGGCGATTCGGGAGTTGGCCGCAGAGGTTCGGGCGTTGCGGGGTGAGGTGGCGGCGCTCAAGAGGACATCGGTCGACTAGCGGCGGGGCATGAAGGAGGGCCTCCGGCTGAATCGCCGGAGGCCCTTCCCTCACATCCCCGGGTCAGAACAGCATGCCGTTGCCCGGAGTTGCCGCTCCGGCCAGCCAGATGATGGCCAGGAGCGTGTCGATGGCGCCCAGGACGAGGGCGACCACTGCCGTCGCGGGGCGGGAGCCCGCCCAGGTGCGGCCCATGGCGAGCCAGCCGCAGACGATCGCCGCGGGGCCGAGGATGATCCCCAGCACGAAAAATCCGGCAACCGCGCAGATGACTCCGATGAGTCCGAGCGTCGCGCGATCCGTCCCGGCCCGTGACCACTTCCGGCCACGTGAGCGGGGGTGCCTGCGCGTACCGTGTCCGAAGCTCGCCATCATCAACTCCCGTAAACCCTCTATCGGTTGGGGTTCTCTTCGGGTATGGAATGACGGGTACCCCGTCGGTACGCGTTAATCCCGCTGCCTGCGCGCCACCCCCCTCCAGCAGCGCGCCGCAGCGTCCATCCTCCATGCCCTGCGGAGGACTTGACCCACTGTGACCTGCGATACGTGCCGGAGGGGAGGGTTCTGCGGTTGCGTTCACCCTGATAGGCGAACGCAACCGTAGGGGACCGTCAGATGTGCGCGGCGCCCGCGCCGGCCTCCGCGTTCTCACCGCGCTTGGTGAGGAACGCGACCAGCACCGCCACCACGGCCACCCCGGCCGCGACGAGCGACGCCGCGCTCATGCCGGAGATGAAGGTGTCGTGCGCGACGCCCGTGATCTTCGCGGCGATCGCGTCCGGCGTCCCCGGCGCCAGCGGCGGGACACCGACCTGGACGGCCTCGGACGCCTGGTGCTCCTGCTCCGGCGTCAGCGGCGGAAGTCCCGCCTTCTCCCAGTTGCCCGCGAGGTCGCTGTTGACCTTGGACGCCATCACGGCACCCAGCACGGCCGTACCGAGGCTGCCGCCGATCTGCATGGCGGCCTGCTGGAGACCGCCCGCCACGCCGGACAGCTCCATCGGGGCGTTGCCGACGATGACTTCGGTCGCGCCGACCATCACCGGCGCGAGTCCGAGACCGAGCAGGGCGAACCAGAGCGACATGATGCCGCTGCCGGTGTCCGTCTCCAGCGTCGACATCCCGTACATGGCGATCGCGGTGAGCGCCATACCGCCGGCGAGCGGGATCCGCGGGCCGGCTTTGGTGATCATCGCGCCGGCGAGCGGCGAGCCGACGATCATCATGCCGGTCAGCGGCAGCAGGTGCAGACCCGCGTCGATCGGGCTCATGCCGTGCACGTTCTGGAGGTAGAACGTCACGAAGAACAGGCCGCCCATGAACGCGATGGCCATCAGGACCATCAGCACGACACCGGCGGACAGCGCCACGGAGCGGAACAGCGCGAGCGGGATCAGCGGCTCCTTCACCTTCGTCTCCCAGAAGGCGAACAGCGCGAAGCCCAGGACGGAGGCACCGAGGAACGACAGCGTCTTGACGTCGCCCCAGCCCCACTCGGACGGCGGGGCCTTGATGAGCGCCCAAACGAGGCAGAACACCGAGGTCGACAGCAGGGCGATGCCCAGGAGGTCGAAGGAGCGCGGGGCGTTCTCCGCCCGGTGGTCGAGGAGGATCCAGACACCGAGGACGACGGCGAGGACACCGACCGGCACGTTGATGAAGAACACCGACTGCCAGTTGACGTGCTCGACGAGCACGCCACCGAGGATCGGACCGCCCGCGGTGGACGCGCCGATGACCATGCCCCAGATGCCGATGGCCATGTTGAGCTTCTCGGCCGGGAAGGTGGCCCGCAGCAGGCCCAGCGCGGCCGGCATCAGCAGCGCGCCGAACAGGCCCTGAAGGACGCGGAAGACGACGACGAACGCGATGCTGTCGGACAGGCCGATGGCGCCCGAGGCGGCGGCGAAGCCGACGACGCCGATGAGGAAGGTCTGCCGGTGGCCGAAGCGGTCGCCGAGCTTGCCCGCGGTGATGAGGGAGACCGCGAGGGCGAGGAAGTATCCGTTGGTGATCCACTGCACCTCGGCGAAGGTGGCGCCGAGGTCCTTCTGGATCGCCGGGTTGGCTATGGCCACGATGGTGCCGTCGAGGGCCACCATCATGACCCCCACAGCGACGGTGATGAGGGTGAGCCAGGGGTGCCCTCGCAGCCCCTTGCCCGGCGTCGCGTCCGACGGACCCGCCGGCGAGTTGCCCCCCGACCCCGTCGTGTCGATGGTGGTCTGACTAGTCATACCGCGAGGCTAATGACAGCCACTGACAATTGACAAACGGATTCACAAGTCGGTAACTGTCACGACACCGCGAGCTAGCCTGAGCTGCGGAAACACTTCAGACGAGAGGCCCCTCTTGAACCTGCGCGAACGCAAGAAACGGCGCACCCGGGACACGCTGCTGCGCGCCGCCCTGGAACTGTTCGCCACGCGCGGGTACGAGGAGACGACCGTGGACGACATCGCCGCGGCCGCCGACGTCTCGCAGCGCACCTTCTTCCGCTACTTCGCCGGCAAGGAGGAGACGGCGTTCTTCGTGCCGCGGCTCGCGGAGACACACGTCGTCGAGGCCGTACGGGCACGCCCGCCGGGCGAGGCGCCGCTGGAGGCGCTGCGCCGGGCCGTGCTGGAGAGCTGGGACACGATCAACGCGGCCATCGTGGAGCTCGTGCCGATCGAGCTCCACATGCGCGTCTACCGGGTGATCGAGTCCACGCCCGCGCTGCTCGCCGCGCATCTGCGGCGGGCGGCGGAACTGGAGGAGCAGCTCGCCCGGATCATCGCCGAGCGCGAGGGGCTCGACGTGGACGCGGATCCGCGTCCGAGGATCATCGTGGCCCTGTTCGGCGGGGTGATTCGTGTCACCGAGCGACTGTGGTCCACGGGGGACGACCTCAGCCTCGACGCGATGCGCCAACTCACCGCGACATACCTGGATCAGGTGGGTCCCGCCCTGGCGGGGAACTGGCGTACAGAGCCCTCCCCTTAGCACATACACCGAAACGTGATCCCGGTCACTTGGTTAACGCGAGACCCTCTCGTTCTCCTAGTGTGTCCTTCCAGTGACTTCCTTCGACACCTCCCCGCAACTGAACGTCTGGCGCGCACTGCTCGCTCTGGCCGTCGTGTTCGTGATGCTGGCGACCACCGGCTGGACGGCCCTGCGCAACCAGCGGGGCGACACGCCGCTGCAGGCCTCGCTCTCCGCCTGGGAGCACGGCCGGATCGGCGGACACCGGCTGCCGGACCCGCAGTCCCAGCCGGCGAAGCTGGCCCGTTTCTTCTCCTCGCTCACCGAGCGGCAGCGCGCGAGCCTGGTCCGCGCGTACCCGCTCGCGGTCGGCAACATGAACGGCGCCCCGGTCGAGCTGCGTTACCGCGCCAACCGCGTCGCGCTCGGCCAGGCGCGGGACGTCGAGCGGGAACGCATGCGCGACAACCGCCTCACCCCGGCCGGGCAGCACGACGCCGGCCGCCGCATGCACCGCTTCGAGGACCTCATGGAGAAGGGCCGCCACGTCCTCGCCTTCGACCCCGAGGGCTCGGGCCGGGTGGCAGAGGTCTTCGGCGACCTGCGCGAGGCGGAGCGGGTGTCGGTCGTGGTGCCCGGTGTGGACACCGACCTGCTCACCTTCCAGCGCACCAACCGCAAGTACTCGGCGCCCGTCGGCATGGCCGAGTCGCTGTACACGGCCGAGCGGAAGACCAGCCCCTCGACCCGTACCGCCGTGATCGCCTGGGCCGACTACACGGCACCCAGCGGACTCGGCATCGACTCGGCCACGGCGATGCGCGCCCAGGAGGGTGCGGTACGGCTGAACGCGCTGGTGCGAGCGCTGCCCGGCAAGTCGCCGGTGTCGCTGTTCTGCCACAGCTACGGCTCCGTGGTGTGCGGGGTCGCCGCGCACAGGATGCCGGGCCGGGTGTCCGACATCGCGGTGGCCGGCAGCCCGGGCATGCGCGTCGAGAAGGCCGCCCAGCTGCACACCGGCGCCCGGGTCTGGGCGATGCGGGACGCCGACGACTGGATCCAGGACGTGCCGTACCTGGAGGTCGGCGGGCTGGGCCACGGGGCCGACCCGGTGTCCTCCGGGTTCGGTGCGCGGGTGCTGTCGGCGCAGGGCGCGAAGGGTCACGCCGGCTACTTCGAGCCGGGTACGGCAAGTCTGATGAATTTCGCAGAGATCGGCGTTGGCGCATACCGCTCGGTGCACTGCGCGCACGAAGACGGCGTCTGCCGTACCGGTTTGTCCGGCACGGCGGCGGCCTGACGCGCGTAGAGGCGAAGAAACTGCGGTCTGCTCAGGAGGGGGACGGAGGAGCGCGTGCCGCATACGATGACCCGCATGGGTGACGTACTGGCCGGATTTCATGCCGCCTGGGAGTTCGAGTCCGACTCCGTGCTCATCCGCTACGAACGGGGGATTCGAACACCCAAGCTCTTCCAGGCGCTGGGGGAACGGCGTGTCCCCCTGGACGCGCTCGCCGGGGTGACGCTGACACGCGGCAAACGCGGCACGGTCGTGCTGCGCGTGGAGCCGCGGCCCGGGGCGGACCCGCTGATGGAGGCGGCCGCCGGGCAGCTGAAGGAGAGCGGCGACCCCTACCGGCTGGTGCTGCCCGCGGAGCGGGAGGTCCTCGCGGAGTACTACGCCGACGAGTTGCGGGGGCTGCTGACGGAGTCAGGACCGTCGGAGCGGTTCCTGGTGGAGCCGCCGGAGGGACCGCTGTCCTTCAAGGCGTACGACGGGAAGGCGTCCTTCGACGGGCGGACCGTGAACTTCCGCTGGTTCTGGACGGGGGCGTCGTCGGCGAAGTGGAAGGCCGGCGACCAGACCTTCTCCGTCGGGGAGCTGAGCGGGGTCGAGTGGCGGTCGCCGGAGGTGTTCGAAGGGCATCTGCGGCTGCTGCGGCGCGACGGGGCTGAGGGCTCCGCCTCTCAGGCCGATCAGGATCCCGCCGCGGTGGTGTTCGGGCTGGGGTACGGGCCTGTGCACGAGTCCCTGCCGTTCGCCGCGGCGGTGCTGGCGGCGGCGCGGACGTCCAGTCCGGTGCCGGCCGTGCCGGCCGGCGGGGCGCGTCGTGATCCTGCGGACATCGCCGAGCGGATTCGGCATCTCGGGGAGTTGCATCAGGCCGGGTTGGTGACGGATGAGGAGTTTTCGGTCAAAAAGGCCGAGTTGTTGGCGGAACTCTAGGGTCTGCGGGGGTGCTGCGCGCCGGCGGGTGCGGGCCGCTTGTGGCCGGTCGCGCCCACGCGGCGGAGCCGCATATCGATGCGGCCCCGCGCCCCTGAGAACCTTTACTCACGGCCCGCCGACGTGAACGTCATGTCCGGGTAGCGCGTGCCTGCTACCTGGGCGGCTATGCCGTCCAGCAGGTCCAGCTGCTCGTCCGTCAGGACGATCCTGGTCGCCGCCGTGTTCTCCTCCACCCTGGTGGGCTTGCGGGTGCCCGGGATCGGGATGACGGACAGGTCGTGGACCGAGGCCTGCTGGTGGGCCCAGGCCAGGGCGATCTGGCCCAGGGAGGCGTCGTGGGCGTCGGCCACCGAGCGGATCAGCTCCAGCAGGGTCGCGTTGGCCATCGCGTTGTCGCCCGTGAAACGGGGCTGCTGGCGGCGGAAGTCGCCGGAGGTCAGGTCCTGGGCGGCGTCGGTGAAGGAGCCCGTGAGGAAGCCGCGGCCCAGCGGCGAGTACGCGACCAGGGCGGCGCCCAGGTCACGGACCGCGGGGACCACCTTCGGCTCGATGTCACGGCTGAACAGCGACCACTCCGACTGCACGGCGGCGATGGGGTGGACGGCGTGCGCGGCGCGCAGTTCGTCGGCCGTGACCTCGCTCAGGCCGAGGTGCTTGACCTTGCCCTCGCGGACCAGGTCGGCCATGGTGCCGACGGTCTCCTCGATCGGCACGTTCACATCGCGCCGGTGCATGTAGTAGAGGTCGATGACGTCGACGTCGAGGCGCTTCAGGCTGGCCTCGACCGCCTGGCGGATGTAGGGCGGGTCGTTGCGGATGACGCGGCGCGTCGGGTCGTCCGGGGGTATCGACAGCGAGAACTTGGTCGCGATGACGACCTCGTCGCGGTGGGCCTTGAAGAACGGGGACAGGAACCGCTCGTTCTCGCCGGCGCCGTACGCGTCGGCCGTGTCGTAGAGGGTGACGCCCAGTTCGAGGGCCCGTTCCAGGGTGGCCCGGGACGCGTCCGCGTCCGCGGGGCCGTAGCCGAAGCTCATGCCCATGCAGCCGAGGCCCTGGACGCCCACCTCGGGGCCGTCGTGGCCCAGCTTCGCCGTTGTGATCTTGCCGTCCGTCATCGGGACCTCTCCGACGCCAGGGCACGCCCGGCGTCCGCGTAGAAACTGATCTTCCGGTCGAGCACGGCGAGGGTGCCCCGGAGTTCGTCGATCCTGGCCAGGACGTCCTCGCGGGTGGTCTGCAGCAGCTCGAAGCGCTCGACATAGGTGTGGTCGCCCTCGCGCACCAGCTCCGCGTACCGGACCATGTCGGCGACCGGCATACCCGTCAGGCGGAGCTTGCCGACGAGGTCGAGCCAGTCGAGGTCGCGGTTGGTGTAGCGGCGCTGGCCGGTGTGGGACCGGTCGATGTGCGGCATCAGACCGATGCGCTCGTACCAGCGCAGGGTGTGCGCCGTCAGGCCGGTGAAGGCGACGACCTCGCTGATCGTGTACCTGTCCTCACCGTCCGGGCGCCGGTTCTGCTGCGGCGGGGTGGCGCAGAGGTCGGTCCTGGTCCCCGTGGTCTCCATCACCGTCATGACCCCAACGCTAGAACCTTGGAGTGCGCTCCAAGCAAGCGCCGACGGTAAGAAATCGGCAGGACGCGTCCTGATCCGGCTGGTTAGCGTACGGAGTCATGAGCTCCGTACGCCGCGCCCTGCCCGAAGACGCCGAGGAAGTCCTGCGACTGCGCCAAGTCATGATCGACTCGCTGTTCGCCGCCGATCCGTCCACCGCCTGGCACGGGGAGTCCCTCCCCACGCTGCGAGCCAAACTGGCCGAGCCGGACGGGGACTTCGTGGCGTTCGTCGTGGACCACCCGGAGCGGCCGGGGGCGCTGGCCAGTCTGGTGGCCGGGACGATCGACTACCGCATCGGCAAGCCCGCCGATCCGCAGGGCAAGGTGGGCTTCGTCTTCAGTGTGGCCACCGACCCGGACGCCCGGCGCCGCGGGTACGCCCGGGCGTGCATGACGACGCTGCTGGAGTGGTTCCGCGAGCGGGACGCCCGGCGCGTGCAGCTGACCGCCTCACGGGAGGCCGAGCCGCTGTACGTGTCCCTCGGTTTCCGGCCCAAGCCCGACCCCTTGCTGGAGCTCACGCTCTGAGCGCATAGGGTCGAACGCATGTCGCTGAAGAGCCTCGCGCTGATCGAGAACTGGCCGGTTCCCACCGCCGCGGCGGGTGTCGTACGAGCGGACGGCACCGTCCTCGGCACCCACGGGCCGGCCGGACAGCGGTTCCCGCTCGCGTCGGTGACCAAGCCGCTGGCCGCCTACGCGGCACTGGTCGCGTACGAGGAGGGGGCGGTCGAGCTCGACGAGCCCGCCGGTCCGGCCGGTTCGACCGTCCGGCACCTGCTCGCCCACACCTCGGGCCTCGCCTTCGACGAGCACAAGGTCACGGCCCCGCCCGGGGAGCGGCGGCTGTACTCCAACGCCGGGTTCGAGCAGTTGGGCGACCACATCACGAAGGCGACCGAGATTCCCTTCGGGGAGTACCTGCGGCAGGCCGTGCTGGAGCCGCTGGGCATGACCTCGACGGCCCTGGACGGCTCCCCGGCCAAGGACGGGGTCTCCACGGTCGAGGACCTCCTGCGGTTCGCGGCCGAGGTGCAGTCCCCGCGGCTGCTGGACCCGCGTACGGTCGCCGAGGCGATGACCGTGCACTACCCGGGCACCAAGGGTGTCCTGCCGGGATACGGGCACCAGAACCCCAACGACTGGGGGCTCGGCTTCGAGATCCGCGACTCCAAGTCGCCGCACTGGACGGGCTCGTCGTCCTCACCGCGCACGTTCGGGCACTTCGGACAGTCCGGGACATTCCTGTGGATCGACCCCGACGCGGGGGCCGCGTGCGTCGCCCTGACGGACCGGGCGTTCGGGCCGTGGGCGGTCGAGGCGTGGCCGGCGTTCACGGACGCGGTGCTCGCGGAGATCTAGGACATCTCCCAGATCAGCAGCTCCGCCTCCGTCGCGCTCTCGGCCTCCAGGCCCTTCGCGTCGGTGATGCGCGCCGCGTCGCCGGTGTGCAACTCCTCGCCGTCGAGGCGTACGTCGCCGCGTACGACGTGCACGTACGCGTGTGCCGCGTCCGGCACCGCCGTCCGCTCCCCCGCCCTCAGCCGCCGTACGTGGAGCATCGCGCCGGCCTCCGGGAGGGCGTAGGGCGTCGAGTCGGCGATGCCGTGGACGACCTCGTAGAACGGGTCGCCGCCGGGGTCGAGCGGGGCCAGCCACATCTGGACGAAGGTCAGGGGATCGGGGCCGTCGTTGCGCTCCACGTGCCGTACGCCGCCCGCCGAGCTGAGCCGCTGCACGTCGCCGTGGCGCACCACCGACTCGTGTCCGGTGGAGTCCCGGTGGGTCAGCTCGCCCTCCACCACCCACGTGACGATCTCGGTGTGGCTGTGCGGGTGTTCGTCGAAGCCCGCGCCGGGCGCCAGGTTCTCCTCGTTGCAGGCGATCACCGCGCCGAAGCGGAGGTTGTCCGGGTCGTAGTGGGGCCCGAAGGAGAAGGCGTGCCACGTCTCGATGCCTGCGGTCGAATCCCCACCGGGGTAGCGCCCGTCCGCGCGCCTCACGTCCATCACGAGGTCCACCGTAGGCCCTGCCCGGCGGAGCAGGCCGCAGTGCAGCGACAGCACACGTGAACGCGTCTGCGACATGCTCCGCCGGGCGGGGCCTGACCCTGCGACGCACCCTCCCGTCCGGATAAGGCAGGCTTGTCCCCGTGCCCGAACCCGAAACCAGCAAGAACGAAGCCCCAGCACACGACGTCCACCCGCATGCCGCGACGCTGAAGCGACTGGAGAAGTCGTCCGGGTCGCTCGCCGCGCAGGCCATCGCGCGGATGGACGAGACGCTGCCCTGGTACCGGGCCATGCCCCCGGAGAACCGTTCCTGGATCGGTCTGGTCGCGCAGGCGGGTATCGCCGCCTTCACCGAGTGGTTCCGGCATCCGGACGCCCCGCAGGCGATCTCCACCGACGTGTTCGGAACCGCGCCGCGCGAGCTGACCCGGGCGATCACCCTGCGCCAGACCGTGGAGATGGTGCGCACCACCATCGAGGTCATGGAGAGCGCGATCGACGAGGTCGCGGCCCCGGGCGACGAGAGCGTGCTGCGCGAGGCACTGCTCGTCTACGCCCGGGAGATCGCCTTCGCCACCGCCCAGGTGTACGCGCAGGCCGCCGAGGCGCGCGGCGCCTGGGACGCCCGTCTGGAGTCGCTGGTCGTGAACGCCGTGCTGAGCGGCGAGGCCGACGAGGGGGCCGTGTCGCGCGCCGCCGCCCTGGGCTGGAACTCCCCCGAACACGTGTGCGTGGTGCTCGGCACGGCGCCCGACGGTGACTCCGAGCTGACCGTGGAGGCGATCCGGCGGGCCGCCCGGCACGCCAAGCTCCAGGTGCTGACCGGGGTGCTCGGGGACCGGCTCGTCGTCATCGCGGGCGGCAGCGACAACCCGCTGGCCGTCGCCAAGTCGCTCATCGGCCCGTACGCGGCCGGGCCGGTCGTGGCGGGCCCGGTCGTGCCGGACCTGCAGGCCGCGACCCGTTCCGCGCAGGCCGCCGCGGCGGGGCTGAAGGCGTGTTCTGCCTGGCAGGACGCCCCGCGACCGGTCCTGGCGGACGACCTGCTCCCGGAGCGGGCGATCGCCGGTGACCCCTCGGCACGCGTGCAACTGGTGGAGGAGATCTACAGACCGCTGGAGGAGGCCGGGGCCGCACTCCTGGAGACCCTCAGCGTCTATCTCGAACAGGCGAGCAGCCTGGAGGGCGCCGCCCGGATGCTGTTCGTTCACCCCAACACCGTCCGCTACCGGCTTCGACGTGTGACTGACGTCACCGGTTGGTCACCCTCCGATGTACGCTCTGCCTTTACGCTGCGGATCGCGCTGATCCTGGGGCGTCTGGTCGATGGAGATCTCCAGCCCTAAGGTTTTGTCGAAGCTCGACAAAACCCCCTCGTGTTCTTCGTCCCTGTCCCCACGGGCGGCCGTGCCCGTCCCCAAGAGAGAGTGTGAGAGTGCTCGTACTCGTCGCTCCCGGCCAGGGCGCTCAGACGCCCGGCTTCCTGACCGAATGGCTCGACATCCCCGGTGTTCGCGGTGCCCTTGAGGCATGGTCCGACGCCGTGGGACTCGACCTGATCCGTTACGGCACCGAGGCCGACGCGGAGGAGATCCGCGACACCGCGGTGGCGCAGCCGCTGCTGGTCGCGGCCGGACTGGCGTCCGCGTACACGTTGTTCGACGACCCGGCCGAGCTGCCGCAGAAGGTCGGCGCCATCGCCGGTCACAGCGTCGGCGAGATCACCGCGGCGTCGCTCGCCGGGGTGCTCCCCCACGAGGAGGCCGTCCGCCTGGTCCGCACCCGTGGACTCGCCATGGCCGAGGCCGCCGCCGTCACCGAGACGGGGATGGCCGCGCTGCTGGGCGGAGACCCCGCCGTGACGGTTCCGCACCTGGAGAAGCTGGGCCTGACGCCGGCGAACATCAACGGCGCGGGCCAGATCGTCGCGGCCGGCACCAAGGAGCAGCTCGCCACGCTGGAGGCGGACAAGCCGGAGGGCGTGCGCAAGGTCGTCGCGCTGAAGGTCGCGGGCGCCTTCCACACGCACCACATGGCCCCGGCGGTCGACACGCTGGCGAAGGCCGCCGAGGCCCTGGCGCCCGGCGACCCCAAGGTCACGTACGTCTCGAACAAGGACGGGCAGGCGGTCGCCTCCGGCACCGAGGTGCTGGACCGTCTGGTCGGCCAGGTCGCCAACCCGGTCCGCTGGGACCTGTGCATGGAGACCTTCAAGGAGCTCGGCGTCACCGCCCTGATCGAGGTGTGCCCCGGCGGGACCCTCACGGGCCTGGCCAAGCGCGCCCTGCCCGGTGTGAAGACGCTGGCGCTGAAGACCCCCGCCGACCTCGACGCGGCTCGCGAGCTCATCGCCGAGCACGCCTGACAAGGAGCCCGAGAGCATGGCGAAGATCAAGCCCAGCAAGGGCGCCCCGTACGCGCGGATCCTCGGTGTCGGCGGCTACCGCCCGACCCGGGTCGTGCCGAACGAGGTCATCCTCGAGACGATCGAGTCGTCCGACGAGTGGATCCGCTCGCGCTCCGGCATCGAGACACGGCACTGGGCCTCCGACGAGGAGACCGTCGCCGCGATGTCGGTCGAGGCGTCCGGCAAGGCCATCGCGGACGCGGGCATCTCCGTCGAGCAGATCGGCGGTGTGATCGTCTCGACCGTCTCGCACTTCAAGCAGACTCCGGCCGTCGCCACCGAGATCGCCGACAAGCTGGGCACCGACAAGGCCGCCGCCTTCGACATCTCGGCGGGCTGCGCGGGCTTCGGCTACGGCCTCACGCTCGCCAAGGGCATGATCGTCGAGGGCTCGGCGGAGTACGTCCTGGTGATCGGCGTCGAGCGGCTGAGCGACCTGACCGACCTGGAGGACCGCGCGACGGCCTTCCTGTTCGGTGACGGCGCCGGCGCGGTCGTGGTCGGCCCGGCCCAGGAGCCCGCGATCGGCCCGACCGTGTGGGGCTCCGAGGGTGACAAGTCCGACACCATCAAGCAGACCGTGCCGTGGACGGACTACCGCGACGGGACGGTCGAGAAGTTCCCCGCGATCACCCAGGAAGGCCAGGCGGTGTTCCGCTGGGCCGTGTTCGAGATGGCGAAGGTCGCCCAGCAGGCGCTGGACGCGGCCGGGATCACCCCGGACGAACTGGACGTCTTCATCCCGCACCAGGCCAACGTGCGGATCATCGACTCGATGGTGAAGACCCTGAAACTGCCGGAGCACGTCACGGTCGCCCGGGACATCCGCACCACCGGCAACACCTCGGCCGCCTCGATCCCGCTCGCGATGGAGCGGCTCCTGGCGACCGGTGAGGCGAAGAGCGGCGACACCGCGCTCGTCATCGGCTTCGGGGCGGGTCTCGTCTACGCCGCGACTGTCGTTACCCTCCCCTAGGCACTCCGTGCCGGATCATGCGATCCAGCACGGGAGCAAACACCTGCCACACCCTCTGGATATCTACGAAGGAGCGCCAACATGGCCGCCACTCAGGAAGAGATCGTCGCCGGTCTCGCCGAGATCGTGAACGAGATCGCCGGCATCCCGGTTGAGGACGTCCAGCTGGACAAGTCCTTCACCGACGACCTGGACGTCGACTCGCTGTCCATGGTCGAGGTCGTCGTCGCCGCCGAAGAGCGCTTCGACGTCAAGATCCCGGACGAGGACGTCAAGAACCTCAAGACCGTCGGTGACGCGACCGACTACATCCTCAAGCACCAGGGCTGATCGACCGATCAGGTCCTAGGGCTGACTGCCCCGCCACCCGGCGGTGGCGCCGCTTAATCCTCGGATCCGTTGGAGAAAGAATTCCCGTGAGCTCGACCAATCGCACCGTGGTCGTCACCGGTATCGGCGCAACCACACCGCTGGGTGGCGACGTAGCCTCTACCTGGGAGGGCCTGATCGCCGGACGTTCCGGCGTCAAGCCCCTGGAGCAGGACTGGGCCGCCGATCAGGCGGTCCGTATCGCGGCGCCGGTCGCCGTGGAACCGACCGAGGTCATCCCCCGGCCGCAGGCCCGCCGTCTGGACCGTTCGGCGCAGTTCGCGCTGGTCGCGGCCAAGGAGGCGTGGGCGGACGCCGGTTTCGAGGCGAAGGCCGGCGAGGACCCGGCCGTCGACCCGGACCGGCTCGGCGCCGTCATCGCCTCCGGTATCGGCGGTGTGACGACGCTGCTCGACCAGTACGACGTGCTGAAGGAGAAGGGCGTCCGCCGCGTCTCCCCGCACACCGTTCCCATGCTGATGCCCAACAGCCCCTCGGCCAACGTGGGTCTGGCCGTGGGCGCCCGTGCGGGCGTGCACACGCCGGTCTCCGCCTGCGCCTCGGGCGCCGAGGCCATCGGCTACGCCATCGAGATGATCCGCACCGGCCGCGCCGACGTCGTCGTCGCGGGTGGCACGGAGGCGGCGATCCACCCGCTGCCCATCGCCGCGTTCGGCAACATGATGGCGATGTCCAAGAACAACGACGACCCGCAGGGCGCGTCGCGCCCCTACGACACCGCCCGCGACGGCTTCGTCCTCGGTGAGGGCGCCGGTGTCGTGGTCCTGGAGTCCGCCGAGCACGCGGCCAAGCGTGGCGCCCGGGTGTACGCCGAGGCGGTCGGGCAGGGCATCTCCGCCGACAGCCACGACATCGTGCAGCCGGAGCCGGAGGGGCGGGGCATCTCGCACGCCCTGCAGAACCTGCTGGACCGCAACGACCTGGACCCGGCCGAGATCGTGCACGTCAACGCGCACGCGACGTCGACGCCGGCCGGGGACATCGCCGAGTTGAAGGCGCTGCGGAAGGTGTTCGGTGACGACGCCGACCACTTCGCGGTGTCCGCGACGAAGTCGATGACGGGGCATCTGCTGGGTGGCGCCGGTGGTGTCGAGACGGTTGCGACCGTGCTCGCGCTGTACCACCGGGTGGCGCCGCCGACGATCAACGTGGAGAACCTCGACCCGGAGGCCGAGGCGAATGCCGATGTCGTCCGTGGTGAGGCTCGGAAGCTGCCCGTCGAAGGGCGCATCGCCGCGTTGAACGACTCGTTCGGGTTCGGTGGGCACAACGTGGTGCTGGCGTTCCGGACGGTTTGATTCTGGGCGTTGAATGGCCCGAACTCCCTTGGGTGGAGTTCGGGCCATTCGCCGTTTTCGGTGACGTGTTGTGTGCCGGGTGCGGGCCGGTGGGGGTTGATCGCGCAGTTCCCCGCGCCCCTAAAGACTCACACCACCTGGTGGAGCCAGCGGACCGGGGCGCCCTCCCCGGCGTATCTGAACGGTTCCAGTTCGTCGTCCCAGGGCTTGCCGAGCAGCTTGTTGAGTTCGGCTTCCAGGTCGGTCTCCCCCTGCCGACTGCGCTGCAGTGCCGCGCGCAGGCGGTCCTCGGGGATGAGGATGTCGCCGTGGATGCCGGTGACGGCGTGGAAGATGCCCAGGTCGGGGGTGCAGCTGTAGCGTTCGCCCTCGGCGGTGGGGCAGGGTTCCGCGGTGACCTCGAAGCGCAGGAGGTGCCAGCCGCGCAGCGCCGACGCCAGTTTCGACGCCGTGCCCGCCTGGCCCTGCCAGGAGAACTCCGAGCGCCAGGTGCCCGGCGCGGCGGGCTGACGGATCCAGTCCAGGTTGACGCGTGTGCCGAGCACCCCGGCGATGGCCCACTCGACGTGCGGGCACAGCGCGCGCGGCGCGGAGTGCACGTACAGAACTCCACGTGTCGTCACCGGAACCTCCGGGCAGAGCGGGACAGCTTGGAAACGGGCGGACGGCTGTGACCGGGCGGGTCACGTTGATGGCGAGGCTACCGTGCGGTGGCGCAAGGAGTGTGACGTACGGTCGGTCCAGGGGCCGGGAAACGCCCGCCATTCACCCAGGGGGACGCTTGTGCGGGTGTGAGCCGTTGCACCTGATCGGTCGGGAACCCTCGTGCGTTGTTATTGGTTGGGGAGACAGGCACGGCGCGGCGAGGGGATGGACCAGGGATGCGGAAGCGAAGCCTTCGCTCACGGGCCGTGCTTGCCGTGGCCGCGGCGGCTGCGCTGGGTGTCGCCGGGTGTGATGCCGTGGGGGGCGACTCCCCCGCTCCGTCCGGTACCGCCAAGCCGTCCCCCGAGCCCACGCCCCTCTGGGACCGCAGCCCGCGTTCCGTCGCGGCCGTCGGCGACTCCATCACGCGCGGTTTCGACGCCTGTGACGTGCTGTCGGACTGCCCTGAGGCGTCCTGGGCGACCGGGGCGAGCCCCGAGGTCGACTCGCTCGCCGTCCGGCTCCTGGGGCGGACCGGCGCCGCCGAGCGGAGCTGGAACTACGCCGTGACGGGGGCGCGGATGGCGGACCTGCCCGGGCAGGTGGACCGGGCCGTGCGGCGGAAACCGCAGCTGGTGACGGTGATGGTCGGGGCGAACGACGCGTGTCGGGCCACACCCTCGGCGATGACCCCGGTATCCGAGTTCCGCGCCGACTTCGAGGACTCCATGCGCACTCTGCGCAAAGCCCTGCCCAAGACACAGGTGTTCGTGGCGAGCGTGCCGAACCTGAAGCGGCTGTGGTCCGAGGGCCGTGCCAGCCCGATGGGCAAGCAGGTGTGGAAGCTGGGCATCTGCCCCTCGATGCTGGGCGACGCGGACGCCCTGGACTCGTCGGCCACCCTGCGGCGGAACACGGTGCAGAAACGGGTGGAGGACTACAACAAGGTCCTGGCGGAGGTCTGCGCCGAGGACAAGCGCTGCCGCTCCGACGGGGGCGCGGTGTACGACTACCGCTTCGGCACCGCCCAGTTGAGCCGCTGGGACTACTTCCACCCGAGCGTGAACGGGCAGGCCCGGTTGGCGGAGATCGCGTACCGGGCGGTGACGGCGAAGCGGCCCTGACCCGGGACCTGACTTAGAGTTCCGCACATGAACGAACTCTTCGGCACACTTTCCGACGGCACGCCGGTGCACCGCTGGACCCTGGAGCGTGCGGGCGTGCGGGTGCGGATCCTGACGTACGGCGGGATCCTGCAGTCCGTCGAGGTGCCGGACCGCGAGGGGCGGGCCGAAGGTGTGGTGCTGGGGTTCCCGGACCTCGACGGTTATCTCGCCCACCCGGACCCGTACCTCGGCGCCCTGGTCGGGCGGTACGCCAACCGGATCGCCGGCGCTCGTTTCCCGCTGGACGGTCGGACGTACGCGCTGGAACCGAACAACGGGCCGAACTCGCTGCACGGCGGGGAGCGTGGCTTCGACAAGCGCGTGTGGGAGGGGACGCCCGTCGAGCACGGGGTACGGCTCACGCGGGTCAGTCCCCACGGGGAGGAGGGTTTCCCCGGGCGGCTGGAGGTCTCGGCGACGTACACGCTCCAGGAGAGCGGTGCGCTGCGGATCGTGTACGAGGCGGTGACGGACGCGCCGACCGTGGTGAACCTGACGAACCACAGCTACTTCAACCTGGGCGGTTCCGGTGACGCGGGCGGCCATGAGCTGCGGCTGGCCGCGTCCCGGTACACGCCGGTCGACGCGGACCTGATCCCGACGGGGGCCCTGAACGACGTGACGGGCACGCGCTTCGACTTCCGTGCGGCCCGCAAGACCGGCGCCGGCTACGACCACAACTTCGTGCTCGACAAGGGCCTGACGGAGACTCCGGTGGAGGTCGCCGAGCTGCACGACCCGGCGTCCGGGCGGGTGCTGACGGTGGCGACCACCGAGCCCGGGCTCCAGCTGTACACAGCGGACCATCTGGGGGAGCCCTTCGCATCCGGCGACGGCATCGCGCTGGAGACCCAGCACTTCCCCGACTCCCCGAACCGGCCGGAGTTCCCCAGCACGGTGCTGCGGCCGGGCGGTCTGTACCGCTCGGAGACGGTGTACGGGTTCGGCACGCGCTGACGCGGCCCGGCGGAGCACGAGCCCCGGTCCAGGGGTCAGGTCCCGGACCGGGGCTGCTCGTGGGGAACCTGTCCCGGGTCAGACGTTAATCGTCGCGGTGATCCTGCGGTCCGTGATCGAGCGCGCCACCTGGATCTCGTACGAACCCTTCACAAACGACCACGACATGGTCGTCTCGTCCCAGATCTCGAAGGCGCGGCGTGGCAGTACGACGGTCGCCTCGACGCGCTCGCCGGGGGCGGCCTCGACCCCCGCGAAGCCGGCCAGCCAGCGGGCCGGGCGGGTGGGGTCGGCCTCGCCCGGGGCGAGGTAGAGCTGGACGACCTCGTGGCCCGGGCGGTCGCCGGTGTTGCGGAGGCGGACCTTCGCGGTGGTGCCGTCGGCGGTGGCGTCGACCTCGACCGATTCGTAGGTCCAGTCGGTGTAGCCGATGCCGTGGCCGAAGGGGTAGGCGGGGGTGCGGCCCTGCTTCTCCCAGGCCCGGTAGCCGATGAAGACGTCCTCGTCGTAGGCGAGTTCACCGTTCTCGGGGACGACCGTGGTGACCGGGGCGTCGGCCAGGGAGCCCCAGGTGGTGGGCAGCCGGCCGCCGGGCTCGTGGGCGCCGGTGAGCACGTCCGCGAGGGCCGCGCCGCCCTCCTGGCCCGGGAACCAGGTGAGGAGCACGGCGGCGACGTCGTCGCGCCACGGCATCTCCACCGGGGAGCCGGAGTTGACGACCACGACCGTGCGGGGGTTGGCGGCGGCGACGGCGTGGACCAGGTCGTCCTGGCGGCCGGGGAGGCGCAGATCCTTGCGGTCGAAGCCCTCCGACTCCACACGGTCGGTGGTGGCGACGACGACGACGGCCGTGTCGGCGGCGCGGGCGGCCGCCGCGGCCTCGGCGATCAGTTCGTCGGGGTCGCGCTGCGGGTCCTGGTGGGCGAGGGTGAAGCCGATGACGCGCATGGGGTGGTCGCCGAGTGGCGGGACCGTGTAGGTGAGGGAGACCTCGACCGGTTCGCCCGCGGTGAGGTCGGCCCGGGCGTGGGGCACCGGGGCGCCGAAGAAGGCCGCGAAGGGGTCACCGTCCTCGGCGGGGCGCTGGACGTCGTCGAAGTACGTGGTGCCGGCGACGGTGAGCCTGAAGGGGCCGAGGCCCTTGATGCCGAAGGTGTGGGTGCCGGTCTCGCGCGGGGTGAGGGTGCCGGTCAGTTCGACGCTGTGCAGGGTGTCGTGGGTGACTCCCTCGGGGAGGTCGTCGCCCATCCACTGGAGCTGGCCGCTGGGGGCCGAGCGGGAGCCGATGACCGTGCCGTTGCTGTCGCGGCAGACGGCGCGTAGCTCGAAGCCCTGGTCGGCCACCGGGAGTTCGGTGTTCGGGTCGGCGCCGAGAGAGTAGGTGAGGCTGCCGTCGGGGAGGGCGGCGGTGAGGCCGTCGAGCGGGGAGACGGTCCGGGCGGGGAAGACGGTGGCGGAGCCGCCGCCGAGGACCCGGGCGTCGCGGGCGGCGGCGCCGATCAGCGCGACCCTGCCGGGCTTCAGCGGCAGCGCGCCGTTCTCGTTGCGGACGAGCACGAAGGAGCGGCGGGCGATCTCGCGGGCGAGCGCCTCGCCGTCGACGGTCGCGGGCGGTTCGGTGACGACGGGTTCGGCGCCGTCCAGGGCGCCGACCCGGGCGGCGAGGCGCAGGACGCGACGGACCGCCTCGTCGACCTGGGCCTCGTCGGCCTCGCCGTCCCGCACCGCTCGGGCGAGGGCGTCGCCGTAGACGGTCTGGGGGCCGGGCATGGCGATGTCGAGGCCGCCGGCGAGGGCGCCGGTGGTGGAGCGGGCGGCCGTCCAGTCGGAGACGTTGACGCCGTCGAAGCCCCAGGCACCGCGCAGGACCTCGTTGACCAGGTAGTGGTGCTCGGTCATGGTCGGGCCGTTGACGGAGTTGTAGGCGGTCATGATGCCCCAGGGGTGGGCGGTCTCGACGATCGCCTCGAAGGGGGCCAGGTACAGCTCGCGCAGGGCGCGTTCGCTCAGGAGGTTGTTCACCGTGAGGCGGTCGGTCTCGGCGTCGTTGGCGACGAAGTGCTTGACGGTGGTGCCGACGCCGCCGGACTGGACGCCCCGGACGTACTCGGTGCCGATCCGGCCCGTGAGGTACGGGTCCTCGCTGTAGGCCTCGAAGTGGCGGCCGCCCAGCGGGGAGCGGTGCAGGTTGACCGTGGGGGCGAGCAGGACGTGGACGCCCTTGCGGCGGGCCTCCTGGGCCAGCAGGATGCCGGCCCGGTGGGCGAGCCCCGGGTCCCAGGTGGCGGCGAGGGCGGTCGGGGAGGGCAGGGCGACGGACGGGTCGTCGGCGCTCCAGTGCACCCCGCGGACGCCGATCGGGCCGTCGGACATGACCAGTGAGGCCAGTCCGGCCTCCGGCAGCGCGGGCAGGCTCCACATGTCCTGGCCGGCCAGCAGCCGTGCCTTGGCGTCCAGGTCGAGCTTGCCAAGGGCCGCCTCGACCACCGCTTCGCGCCGTACCTCCGCCGTCTGCGCTGCTGTGTCCGCCATGTCGCCACCTCACGTCGAGAGCCGCTGGATGCCGACATCGTGCCCGTGATACCTGTGATGCGGTAGGTTTCGTTATCTTCTCGCAACAATCAGGCGTTCGTCATGTCGTACGGTGACGCCATGACGGCCAGGACCAGAAGCGAGGCGCGGCGCGCCGAGATCGTGCGGGCCGCTCTGGAGGTGATCGCCGAGCGCGGTTACCGGGGAGCGAGCCTGGCCGCGGTCGCGGAGCGCGTCGGGCTCACCCAGCAGGGGCTGCTGCACCACTTCCCGACGAAGGACGCGCTGCTGGTCGCGGTGCTCCAGGAGCGGGACCGCTGGGACGCCGTGCCCGCCGGACGGCTGCGGCTGGACCTGCTGGCCTCGCTGGTCGAGTACAACGCGATGCGGCCCGCCATCATCCAGACCTTCTCGGCACTGCTCGGCGAGAGCGTCACGGAGGACCATCCGGCCCGCGCCTACTTCACCGAGCGCTACACCGGCGTCCGCGCCGGCATGGCCGAGGTGCTGCGCGCCGAGTACGGCGACCGCCTGCCGAGCGGCCTCACCCCCGAGCGGGCCGCACCCCTCCTCGTGGCGACCCTGGACGGCCTCCAGTACCAGTGGCTGCTGGACCCGGAGTCGGTGGACATGGCAGCGGCGTTCCGGGACTTCCTGACGCTGCTGGGCGAGAGCGCCGACTGATCGCCACCTGATGACCGGCAGGGTCCCGCCCCATGGCGTGGACCACACGCGTCACGCGATACTGCGGCCGACCGCGCCCCACCGTGACGGAAGGCCTGAACCTCCTTGAACTCCCTACGCGTTCGCCTCGGCGTCCTCGGACTCGCCCTGCTGACCGGCCTCACCACCCCGACCGCCGCGAGCGCCACCGAGGCGGCCCCCTCCCCCACCGTCGAGGAACAGCGGCTCGGCAAGGCCGTCCCCCAGGAGCTCCTGCGCCGCTCCGGATTCGACACCGTGGCACCGCGGTTGGCCCGACAGCTCGACACGGCCCGGTCCTACGCGCAGGCCCGACGGGCGGTCGCGCGGGAAGGGGCGCGGCTGTGGCAGCGGGCCGTGGACCGGGCGCAGGGGCGGGGTCCGGCGGAATATGAAGGGCGCGAAGCGCTTCCTTGGAAGGGTGGCGGCGGGCGACGGGCGGGCCTCAGCCGGGACGACGACCGGCCGCTGTACTGGGCGCGGCTCGGCATGACGCGTGAAGTACGCACCTGGGAACCGGAGTTCGGCCTGACGGACGGGCAGCGGGCCGGTTTGCTGGACGAACTGGAGCGCACCTCGCGCGGCCAGACGGCCATCGACTACGCGCACGCCAAGGGCCTCAAGCGGATCCTGCTCACCGGCTTCGACCCGTTCACCCTGGACCGGGACATCCGTATCTCCAACCCGTCCGGCGCCACCGCGCTGGCCCTCGACGGCACGGTGATCGAGACGGCGGACGGCCCGGCCCGGATCGAGACGGCCGTGTTCCCGGTGCGCTGGCAGGACTTCGCTGGGGGCACCTCCCAGGCTTTTGGCACTGGGGGAGGCATGGTCGAGCGCACCCTGCGGCCGTACCTGCCGAAGGTCGACCTGTTCACGACCGTGAGCCAGGGGCGGGTCGGGCGGTTCGACGTGGAGCGGACCAACGGGGCCTGGCGGGGCGGTTTCGCGGACAACGACAACATCGGCCGTACCGAGACCGTGCCCGTCACCGACCCGGCCTCGCAGCCGCAGTGGACCACGACCACGCTGCCGTACACCGCGATCGTCGCCGCGGACACCGGCCGCTTCCCCGTGTACGACAACACGAGCGTCACCGAGATCCCGGCCGGCGCCACCGAGCCCGTCGTCCGCCCCGACGGGCCGACCCCCGGCTCGACCGCGAGGGCGGGTGGCGGCGGTGACTACCTCTCCAACGAGATCGCCTACCGGGCGACGCTGCTGCGGGACCGGCTGGGGCTGCACGACCGCCTGCCGGGCGGGCATGTGCACACGCCCGTCCTGCAGTTCGGCGCCGGGAACACCACCCAGGTCACCGACCCGGAGTTCGTACGGAACCGGCTGGACATCATCGCCCAGGTGAAGGCCATTCTGAAGGTGGCTGCGCAGCGGTAGTGACGGCCCCGTCGCCCTCCTCGCCACCTTCGTCGATCTCCTCACCGAGCAGCTCCCGCGCCATGAGGGTGGCGCCCGCGACCGCGCCCGGCATCAGGAACACCGCCACGAGCGGCACCAGGAAGGCCACGGCCAGGGGCGTGCCGAAGCCCCAGACGAGGGTCTTGCGGGAGCGGAGCAGACCGAGGCGGGTGCGCAGTTCGACGCCGCGGCGCTGGAGGGCGACGGCGGTCAGTTCCTCGGTGAGGAAGAACCCGGTGACGAAGAACCCGAGCACCGGTACGACCGTCTGGCCGACGACGGGGATGAAACCGCAGGCGAACAGCAGTACGCCCCACAGGGCGGCGCGGACGACGATCCGGAGACTGTCGCGGGCGGAGATCCACAGCTCACGCCAGAGCGGCAGGCCCGACTCGGGGGCGTGCCCGTCCGGGGACACGTCCCGGTCGACCTTCTCGGAGAGGTTCTCGTAGAAGGGCTGCCCGACCAGCAGCGTCACCGCGGTGAACGTCACGACGGCGAGGAGCAGGGCGAGGGCGAACAGCACGGCGGTCAGGAAGCCCCGGAAGAGCCCCGGCCACGGGCTCGACCAGTCGTCGGCGAACGGTGTCGCCCAGGTCACCGCGTCCTCGCCCCACAACGCCAGCGCGACCAGCGCCGCCGCGTACAGGACGAGGGTGATCAGGCCCGGAAGCAGCCCGAAGCCGTAACTCCTGCCGTGCCGGGCCACCCACCGCTGGCCCTTCAGCAGGTACCGGAAACCCACCCCGAGATCGCGCATGGCAAAACCCTATCGGGGCGGGCCCGGCCACCCCCCGAAGGGTCCGTCCGGGGCACCGGTGACACCGACGCGGCCTTGTTGCCGTTGAGTCGAACCGGTACACCTCGCCGTACCGATCTCAGGAAGCCCCGGAGGAGGTACGCGTGCGCACCACGAGAAGCGTTCCCGCGAGACCTGCACTGATCGTCGCCCTGGCCCTCGCCACGGCGAGCTCACTCCTGCTCACCCCCGGCGCCGCCGGCGCCGACCCGTTACCCGTCACCCGTGAGGGCTCCGCCCTGGACGACCGCGCGGCCGAGGCCCCCGCGAGCGCGGCCCGGCGGGCCCTGGCCGCCCCCGAGGAGACCACCTCCGCCGGCCCGGCCGCCCGCGGCTACCCGCGCCGGCAGACCCTCTCCCCCGACCCCGGGAACCCCGGCGACAAGTCCCTGAAGCTCGGCCTGACCCCGTACCACGCGATCGCCCCGAAGCTGAACGCCCTGCAACGCCTCGGCGACCGGGTGAGCGTGGAGGTGACCGGCCGCTCGGCCGGCGGCCACCGGCTCTACCTCGTCACCGTCACCGCCCCGGAGACCGCCCGCCAGGCCCGCGCCCAGGACCGGATGCGCGAACTGATCGAGAACGCGCCCGCGAGCGCCGCGAAGTCCCGCGAGATCAAACGCGCGTACAAGACGCCGGTCTTCGTCAACAACAACATCCACGGCGACGAGTGGGAGGGCACGGACGCCTCCCTGAAGATCATCGAGCAGCTCGCGACGGCCAGGGACGCGAAGACCCGCGACCTGCTGGCGCACAGCCGCCTGTACTTCAACATCACGGCCAACCCGGACGGGCGTATCGCCGGCACCCGCTCCAACGCGAACGGTTTCGACCTGAACCGCGACTTCGTCACCGCCTCCCAGCCGGAGTCCCGGGCGATGCGGTGGATCGAGCTCGACAAGCAGCCGGCCGTGCTGCTCGACCTGCACGGCTACGTCAACGGCACCCTCATCGAGCCGACCACGCCCCCGCACGGGGAGAACTACGAGTACGACCTCTTCCTGAAGCACACCTACGCCAACGCCCTCGGCATGGAGTCCGCGGTCAACGCCCTCGGCTACACGCCCGCGAAGGACGGCGTGGAACCGGCTCAGATCCCCTTCCGCGACCAGGAGGAGGGCTGGGACGACTGGCCGCCGATCTTCACCCCGCAGTACGCGGCGTTCCACGGCACGGTGGCCGCGCACACGGTGGAGATCCCGCTGGCGGTGAACAACGAGGAGTACGACGAACTCCCCGTCCCGGAGCTGCGGCGCCGTTCGGCGGTCAACACGGCCGTGGCGGGCGCGGCGATCCGCGCGACCCTGAACCACGTCCGTGAGCACCGCGCCTCGCTCGTCGCCGACCAGATCGAGGTCTTCCGGCGCGGCGCGACGGGCGCCCCGCAGGTGCCGGTGTCACCGGAGACGGTCCCGGGCGTCCCCGGCATCGGCCCGGAGGACGTCTACACGACCACCTTCCCGCGCGCGTACGTCATCCCGCCCGGCGGCTCCCGCACCCAGCGCTCCGCCCCGGCCGCGGCCCGCCTCGTCGACCACCTCCTCGCCAACGACGTGCGGGTCACCCGGGCGACCCGCCCCTTCCGGCTCGCGGGACGGACGTACCCGAAGGGCTCCTACGTCGTCGACCTGCACCAGCCCAAGCGCGGCATGGCGAACGTGCTGCTGGCCGACGGCCGGGACATCAGCGGCAAGGTGTCGGTGATGTACGACATCTCGGGCTGGAGCCTGGGCCGGCTGTGGGGCGCCACCGTCCGGCAGGTGCCATCGGGCAGCCTGAAGGGCGCGCCCCTGCGGCCGGTCACGGAAGCCGCCCCGGTGGCCCGGGTGCCCGGGCACGGCGACCTCCGTCTGCGCCTGACCGACCCGCGCGAGGTCGCCGCCCTCAACTCCCTGCTCCAGCAGGGAATTACGGTTCGCCGGGCACCGGACGGCAGCGCGATCGTGCCGGCGTCGGCCCGCCGCGCGGCGCTCATGGCGGCCCGGACCCACGACGTCTCCTTCACGGCCACGCGGCACACCGGCGGGACGCCCCTGCACCGCCTGCGGGTCGCCGCGGCCGTCACACCGGGGGAGCTGTTCGCGCTGCGGGAGATGGGCTTCGAGGTCACACCGGTCTCGACGGCCGTCCTGAACGCGGGCTTCGACTGGTCCGGCACGGACGTGCTGATGGTGTCCGCCGGTCTGGACCCGGCCGCCCTGACCGCCGCCGCCCGCGGCGCCCTGGACGCCTTCCTCGACGACCACGGTCTCGTGGGCCGGGGCGCGACCGGGGCGGCCCTCAACGCCGCGACGGACCGGCTGGCCGTCAAGCCGGTCGAGGGCAACCCGGACGCCAACGGCGTCGTGCGGACCAGGAACACGGGCGGCATCACGCACGGCGCCCCCGCCCACACCTTCGTCTACGCCCCGCTCTGGTTCACCGACCTCGGCCCGGGCGTACGCGCGGAGCAGTCGTACGCGACCGGGAACCCGCTCGTCTCCGGACACTGGCGACCACTCCGCGACGGCACCGGCGGCCCCGCCGCGGCGGCCGGCAAGGCCTCGGTGGTCAGCGGCGGCCGGACGGTCCTGTTCGGCACCGAACCACTCTTCCGGGACCACCCGAAGGGGGAATTCCCGCAGGTGGCGGGGGCATTGTTCACAGCGGCACACAGCGGTTCAGCAAAGGAGAACGGATGACGCAGGAGATCCACGGCACCGTGGCGGACGGCTTCGAGGGGGTACGCGAGGAGTTCGCCGCGTTCGTGGCCGGGGAACGCCCTGACTACGAGGGCCAGCTGTGCGCCTACGTCCACGGCCGGAAGGTGGTCGACCTGTGGGCGGGGACCGAAGCGGACGCCCTGTACGGCGTGTTCTCGTCCACCAAGGGCGCCGCCCACCTGGTCGTGGCCCTCCTGGTCCAGGACGGCACACTCGAACTGGACCGCAAGGTGACGTACTACTGGCCGGAGTTCGCGGCCGAGGGCAAGGGCGCCCTGACCCTGCGCGAACTGCTCGCGCACCGGGCGGGCGTGGTGGGCGCGGACACCGGCTTCACGCTCGCCGAGCTGGCCGACGACCGGCACCTCGCCGAACGCCTCGCCGACCAGCGGCCGTTCTGGCGCCCGGGTACGGCGTTCGGCTATCACGCGCTGGTCAGCGGAGCGTTGGTGGGCGAGGTCGTCCGCCGTGCCACGGGCCGCACGCTCCAGGAGGTCTACCAGGAGCGCGTCAGGACCCCGTACGGCCTGGACCTCCACCTCGGACTGCCCGCGTCCGACGAACCCCGCTTCCGCACCACCCAGCCGATGGCCCCGACCCCGGAACAGCAGGAGGTCCTCGACGCGCTCCCGGACGGTCCGCACACGCTCGCCTCGATCGCCTTCAACCGCAACGCGGCCGAACCGACCGACCTCGCCGCGCTGCCGAACATGCCGCTGATCCGCGCCAAGGGCCCGGCGTCGGTGGGCGGGGTGGCGTCGGCGCGCGGTCTGGCGGGGATGTACGCGGCGGCGATCAGCGAGGTGGGCCAGCAGGCACCCCTGCTGAAGCCGGACACGGTGGCGGAGTTCGGCCAGTTCCATTCGGTCGGCTACGACCTGGTGGCCCGGGCCCACAAGTCGTTCGGCCTGGGGTTCCAGACGACGGCTGACACGTGGCACCCGTTCCTCGGCGCCGGGACGATCGGGCACAGCGGCGCGAGCGGTTCGCAGGCCTTCGCGGACCCGTGGAGCGGCCTCGCCTACGGCTACACCCGGCGCCGTTTCGCCTTCCCCGGCGGGGCGGCCCCGGAGAACGACCGCCTGGCGCGGGCGGTCCACAAGGCGGCCCTGGCCCTCTGACCCGAGGCACGAGAGGGCACGAAGAGGCGCGAAGAGGCCGCACCCCACGTCCAAGGGTGCGGCCTCCGCGTAGCCAACGACGACCGTCAGGCCAGCGTCACGGTGATGTTCCCGCGGGTCGCCTTGGAAGCAGGCGCTGTACCCGGCGGCGAACAGCTGTTCCGGGTTGGTCCCGGCGCCGCTGCCGCCCATCTCCTTCGGCGGGTTGACGACGACCTCGAGCTTGCCGTCGTCGGTGGTGACCCGGCCGTCCCGTCCGCCCTCGGCGGTGGCGACGGCGGTGTACAGGACGTCGGACTGCTGGCAGAAGATGTCAGAGCTTGACGATCATCTTCCCGGTGTTGTCCCCGCGCAGCACGCCCAGGAACGCCTCCAGGTTGTTCTCGATGCCCTCGACGACCGTCTCCCGGTACTTGAGCTCACCGGAGGCGACCCAGGGGGCGACCTCGCGCACGAACTCGGGCTGGAGGTCGTAGTGGTCGGTCACCACGAAGCCCTCCATGCGGCCGCGCGTCGCGATCAGCCGGGTGAGGTTCCTGGGCCCGGGAGCGGGCTCGGTGTTGTTGTACACGGAGATCATCCCGCAGATGGCGATCCGCCCGCCCTCGTTGAGGGACCCGAGGGCGGCCTCCAGGTGGTCGCCGCCGACGTTGTCGAAGTAGACGTCGATCCCGTCCGGGGCGGCGGCGCGCAGCTGCTCGCCCACCGGCCCGTCCTTGTAGTTGAAGGCGGCGTCGAATCCGTACTCCTCGACGAGCAGCTTCACCTTCTCCTCGGACCCGGCGGACCCGATGACCCGCGAGGCGCCCTTCAGCCGGGCGATCTGCCCCACCTGGCCGCCCACGGCGCCGGCGGCACCGGACACGAAGACGGTGTCGCCCTCCTTGAAGGAGGCCACACGCAGCAGACCCGCGTAGGCGGTGAGCCCGGTCATGCCGAGCACACCGAGGTACGTCGACAGCGGCGCGGCCTCCGGGTCCACCTTCACGGCGTTCTTCCCGGCCACGACGGCGTACTCGCGCCACCCGAAGAAGTGCAGTACGTGATCGCCGACGGACAGGCCCTCGGCGTTGGAGGCCACGACCTCGCCGACGGCGCCGCCCTGCATGACCTTGCCGACCTCGAAGGGGGCGACGTAGGACTTCGCGTCGCTCATCCGGCCACGCATGTAGGGGTCGACGGAGAGGTACTTGTTCCGCACGAGGACCTGCCCCTCGCCCGGCTGCGGAACCTCCACCTCGACGAAGGCGAAGTCCTCGGGCTTCGGCCAGCCGACGGGGCGGCTCGCCAGGTGCCACTCGCGGCTGACGGCGGGAAGGGTGGGGGTGTCGGTCATGGTGCGCCTGTCCTCACTGGCTCAAAGCGAATGTTTCAGTACCTGAAACAACCATGCTCCTGGAAATTTCATGTTGTCAAATAACCGGGTACCCTCGATCGCATGGCCTCTACCACACCGACTCCCCGGAAGAACCGCCCCGACGCCCTGACCCTCGAGGTCGTGGAGCTCATCGGGGAGGTCGTGGCGCGGTTCCACGCGGACTACGAGGAGGCCGCGGCGGAACACACGCTGACGGGCGCGCAGGCACGGCTGCTGAGCCTGCTGTGCCTGGAGCCGCTGCCGATGCGCAGGCTCGCGCAGCGGTTGAAGTGCGAGCCGTCGAACGTGACCGGGATCGTGGACCGGCTGGAGGCGCGGGGCCTGGTGGAGCGGCGGCCCGATCCGGCGGACCGGCGGGTGAAGGTGGCGGCGGCGACGGAGGAAGGGCGGCGGGTGGCCCGGAGCCTGCGGGAGTCGTTGCGCTTCGCCGGGGAGCCGCTGGCCGGGCTGTCGGAGACGGAGCGGGTGGCTCTGCGGGACGCGTTGCGGGGGATGCTCGGGTAGGCCGGGGCGCCGCTCGGGCCGACCAAGGTGGTGCGGACACTGTCGGGTGAACGGGACCGGTGTCGCCGCACGATGGCGGCATGGATGAAACGACCTTGGTATCCCGCTTCCTCCGCGACGGCTTCGTGAAGCTGGAAGGCGCTGTCGCGCCGCGCGTGGCCGCGGACTGCGCGCGGCTGCTGTGGCGCGAGACGGGCTGCGACCCGGACGATCCGGCGACCTGGACAGAGCCCGTGCACCGGGTGGCCGGGATGGCGCAGGGTCCGTTCGCCGCCGCACCCAACTCCCCGTCCCTGCACCGCGCGTACGACCTGCTCGTCGGCCCGGGGCGCTGGGAGCCGCGCTACTCGCTGGGCACGTTCCCGTTGCGCTTCCCGCACGAGGAGGAGCCGGACGACGCCGGCTGGCACATCGAGGGGAGCTATCTGCCGCGGGGCGAGAGCTGGTACTTCACGAATCTGCGCTCCCGGGACCGGGCGCTGCTGATGCTGTTCCTGTTCAGCGAGGTCGGCGAGGAGGACGCCCCGACCCGGATCCGGGTCGGCTCACACCTCGACGCGCCGAAGGTGCTGGAGAAGTACGGGGAGGACGGGGCGAGCGGGCTGGTCCTGGCGCCGGATCTGGTGGCGGCGTCCGACCACCGGCCGGTCGCCCTCGCCACCGGGTCCCCGGGCGACGTCTTCCTGTGCCATCCGTTCCTGGTGCACGCCACCCAACCGCATCACGGGGTGCGCCCGCGCTTCATGGCCCAGCCGCCGCTCATGCCGGCCGCGGCCGTACGAACTGGAGCGGGCGGACGGCGCCTACTCACCCGTGGAGATCGCGATCCGTCGAGGTCTGGGACGGGACACCCCCGGTCCGGACGGGAACGGCCGGTGCGGCGCTCGACCGACACGGTCCGAGGCGTAAGGCGCTACGTGCACCACCACAGGAACCTGTTGCAGGTCTTCGTCGGGGACGGCTCCGGTGTGGGGGGCGGGGGCGCCGGGTCCGTGGTGCGGGTCGGGGCCGGCTGAGCGGAGGTGGGGGCCGAGGTGGGGCGAGCCGGGGAGGGGTCCGCGGCGGCCGGCTCGGGGGACTTCGACGGCTCGTCGTCCTCCGCCTTCTTCGACTTCTCGGGCTTCGGGGACTCAGAAGCCGAGGGAGTGCCGGACGCCTTCGGGGAAGCGGACTCCGACGCCTCGTCACCCTTCGGCCGGCCCGGCTCACCCGTCTCCGGCGACGCGTCACCGTCCGCCGACTCGTCCCCGGCCGCCGCCGGCTTCGGCGTCGATCTCGGCGCGTCCGTTCCGAGTTCCGCGAGGCTCAGCCCACCCGCCGCAAGTACGAAGCCCGCCGCGACGAACAGGGTCCGGCGCCGCCGGCGGCGATGCGCCGCGGCCTTCCGGTCCCGCCGGCTCGACCCGCCGCCCGGACCATCGGCGACCGGCCCGTGCCCCCGCCCGCGGCCACGCCGCCGAGCGGCCCGCCCCGGCGGCTCATCGGCCCCTTCGGGCGCGTCGCGATCGTCGCGTTCGTCGCGCTCGCCGCCGAACCTGTCCGACCCGTCCGGCCCGTCCGCGTCGCCGTGAAGGCCCTCGCCGCGCTCGGGCGCGATGCCGTACTCCCGCTCGTGCCGGTGCGGCGATGGGGCTGAGGTGCCGCATCCCGGGCAGGCCAGCGCGCCGTTGAGGTGCCTTCGGCACGGGTCGCAGTAGTCCATGACGCGGGAAGATTAAGTTCCGCGTCGGTCACGTTCCTAGATCCAGCTGTGAAAGTTCTGTGGGGACACGCCGCCCGCGTGGTTTCGAAACTGTCGAAACCGTTATGTGCGCGACCCATTGACACCCCCACCGCCGCGTCCTTACTGTCACGCCAGCATTTCGAACGTGTGCCGAAATATCGAACACACTCGATGGTACACAGACGGAACACTGACGGAATTGAGCCGACGAAGCTGCGAGGGACAACCGCCGTGCGCATCACCGGAATCAGCACACACGTGGTCGGGACGCCGTGGCGCAACCTGACGTACGTCCAGGTGCACACCGACGAGGGCATCACCGGAGTCGGCGAGACCCGGATGCTGGGACACACCGACGCCCTCCTCGGTTACCTGAAGGAGGCCCAGGCCAACCACATCCTCGGCTCGGACCCCTTCGCCGTCGAGGACCTCGTCAAGCGGATGAAGTACGGCGACTACGGCCGTGCCGGCGAGATCGTGATGTCGGGTATCGCCGTGATCGAGATGGCCTGCTGGGACATCAAGGGCAAGGCACTCGGCGTCCCCGTCTGGCAGCTGCTGGGCGGCAAGGTCACCGACAAGGTCAAGGCGTACGCCAACGGCTGGTACACCACCGAGCGGACT
This sequence comes from Streptomyces sp. NPDC006372, assembly GCF_040612515.1. Lineage (NCBI taxonomy): Bacteria > Bacillati > Actinomycetota > Actinomycetes > Kitasatosporales > Streptomycetaceae > Streptomyces > Streptomyces sp. NPDC006372. Next base: position 338,824 of record NZ_JBEXQJ010000001.1, read on the forward strand.
CCGGAGGCCTACCACAAGGCCGCCCAGGGCGTGATGGAGCGCGGGTACCGGGCACTCAAGATCGACCCGTTCGGCACCGGGCACTTCGAGCTCGACCACGAGCAGACCCTGTACGCCGTCTCCCTGATCGAGGCCGTACGCGACGCCATCGGCCCCGAGGCCGAGCTGATGCTGGAGATGCACGGCCGCTTCTCCCCCGCCACGGCCGTTCGCCTGGCGAAGGAGCTCGCGCCCTTCAAGCCGGCCTGGCTGGAGGAGCCGGTTCCGCCGGAGAACCTCAAGGCCCTGGAGAAGGTCGCCGCCAAGGTCGACATGCCGGTGGCCACCGGTGAGCGCATCCACGACCGGATCGAGTTCCGCGAGCTGTTCGAGAGCCAGGCCGTGGACATCATCCAGCCGGACGTCGGCCATATCGGTGGAATCTGGGAGACCCGGAAGCTCGCGGCGACCGCCGAGACGCACTACATGCTGGTGGCCCCCCACAACGTGGGTGGTTCGGTCCTGACCGCCGCTTCCCTCCAGGTCGGCTTCACCTCCCCGAACTTCAAGATCCTTGAGCACTTCAACGACTTCGCCGACGCGGAGATCAAGAAGGTGATCAAGGGTGCCCCGCAGGTGAACCCGGAGGACGGCTGCTTCCACGTCTCCGACGCGCCCGGTCTCGGTGTCGAGCTGGACGTCGACGCCGCCGCCGAGTTCCCCCAGCAGCAGGCCCGCTTCGACCTCTGGGCGGAGGGCTGGGAGCAGCGCAAGCCCAAGGGCGGCCAGTGACCGTCCGGCGGCCCGCCGAAACCCGGACCCGGCAACCGAAACCTTCGAAAACCTCAGGAGCGACGTGAGCACCGCCGACGCGAACACCGCGGTCGTCATCGACGCCCCGGGCGAGCATCGCCTCGTCCCGCACGAGCCCCGGCAGCCCGCCGCCGGCGAGGCGCTGGTGCGCGTCCACGCCTCCGGCATCTGCGGCAGCGACCGCGAGGTGTACCAGGGCAACCGCCCCGAGGGCTACGTGCGCTATCCGCTCACCCCGGGCCACGAGTGGTCCGGGACGGTGGAGGCCGTGGGTGCCGGTGTCCCCGGGTCCCTCGTCGGCCGCAAGGTCGTCGGTGAGGGGTTCCGCAACTGCCAGGTCTGCGACCGCTGCCACGCGGGCGACACGACGCTGTGCACGGCCGGTTACGAGGAGACCGGGTTCACCCAGCCGGGTGCGATGGCGACCACGCTGACGCTGCCGGCCCGTCTCCTGCACGCCCTCCCGGACGACTGCGACCTCACCGCGGCGGCGCTCCTGGAGCCCGCCGCGTGCATCGCCGCCGCCGCGCTGAAGGCGAACGCGCGGCCCGGCGAGCGGGTCGCCGTGGTGGGCACCGGCACGCTCGGCATGTTCGCCGTGCAGTTCCTGAAGGCGAACTCGCCGGCCGAGCTGCTGGTGGTCGGCACCCGGAATGACCGCGAGGCGTTGTCGCGGCAGTACGGGGCGACCGACTTCCGCACGAAGGACCAGGAGCTCCCGGACGACTTCGACGTGGTCATCGAGACCGCCGGGTCCGCGGACGCCGCCCAGGTCTCCGCCGCCCTGCTCCGCCGCGGGGGCCGGCTGGTCCTGACCGGCATCCCGGCGCCCGGCGCCGACGGTCTCGACCCGACGGACCTGGTCGTGAAGCAGCTGGAGGTGCACACCGTCTTCGGTGCTCCGCCGGACGCCTGGGCGCACACGGTCCGGGTGTTCGCCGCCGGTCTGCTCGACCCGCTGCCGCTGGTGACGCACGAGCTGCCGCTCGCCGAGTTCTCGCGGGCCATCGAGCTGGTGGGAGCCGGCGATCCGAAGGTGGGCAAGGTGTTGCTCCGCCCGTAGACGTACGCCGGTACGGGGGCAACCTGACGGCTCCCGTGCCGGCGTACACCAGCCTCGCCCTACCCAGCCTCGCCCTACCCAGAGCCGCGAACCTCGTCCGAAATATCGAACCGAAGGACATTCCTGTGACCGACGCTTCCGCCACCGCAGCCCGCAGGCCCGGTGAGCAGGCGCTCACCACGCTCGGCCTGAACGCGCCCGCCCTCGACCCCGCCGACGCCTCGCCGCACTCCTTCCCCGGCGGCGGCCGCTGGCGCACCGAGATCCCCTCCTGCGAGGGTCCCGAGGCGCTGGCGGTGGTCCTGAAGGAGGCCTCGCGGCTGGACGTGCCGATCCACCGGATCAGCCAGGGCAGCGGCGTGTGGATGCTGACCGACGCCGAGATCACCGAGATGGTCGAGGCGACCGGCGAGCGTGACATCGAGCTGTGCCTGTTCACCGGCCCGCGCGGCACCTGGGACATCGGCGGCTCCACGCGCACCGACTCGCGGGGGGCCGGACTGCGCGCACGGGGCCACGACGCCGTCGCCGGGTGTGTCGAAGACGCCGTGCGGGCCACGGAGTTGGGCGTCAAGTGCCTGCTCGTCGCCGACGAGGGCGTGCTGTGGACGCTGCACCGGGCGCGTGCGGCCGGCATCATCCCGGCCGACACCACCCTCAAGGTGAGTGCGCTCATCGGGCCCGTCAACCCGGCGGCGTACGCGGTCTACGAGCGTCTCGGCGCCGACTCCGTCAACGTGCCCAGCGATCTGACGCTCGATCACCTCACGGAGATCCGCCGGGTGTCCGGCGCTCCGATGGACATGTACATCGAGGCGCCCGACGACCTCGGCGGTTACGTCCGGATGTACGAGGTCGCCGAACTCATCCGGCGCGGGGCCCCGTTGTACCTGAAGTTCGGCCTGTCCAAGGCCCCGGGGATCTACCCGTACGGGCACCACATGCGGGAGTTGACCCTGGCCACCGCCAAGGAGCGGGTGCGGCGCGGCCGGCTGGCCCTGGACCTGCTGGCCCGTCACGGCGCGGACGGCGACATGGCGCCGCTCGGGTCCCGACTGCCGGGCGATCTGCAACGGTTCGAAATCTCGGCATAACGTTCCGGAAACTCGGCTTCACAAAAGAAGACACAGCCGACCACAATCCGACACATCTCTTCTCGGTCTTTCCGGCACGACCACCCGGAGCGACTTCGCGCCTACCGGACCGAGCCCTGCACACAGATCAAGGATGATCATCATGCGTAACCGCAGAGCCGCTCTCGCCGCCATAGCCGGAGCCGCGTCCCTCGCCCTGACCCTGTCCGCCTGCGGCCAGAACAGCGAGGGCGGCAGCAAGGAAGGCGACGGAGACGCCAAGGGCGGGACCATCGGCATCGCGATGCCGACCAAGTCCTCCGAGCGCTGGATCCTCGACGGCGACTACGTCAAGAAGAACCTGGAGGCCAAGGGCTACAAGCCCAAGCTGGTCTACGGCGAGGACGACCCGGACCAGCAGGTCTCCCAGGTCGAGAACCTGATCACGCAGGGCGTCAAGGCGCTGATCATCGCCGCCATCGACAACAAGTCGATGAACAACGTGCTCCAGCAGGCCAAGGACGCGGGCATCCCGGTCATCTCCTACGACCGCCTGATCCTCGGCACGAAGAACGTCGACTACTACGCCTCCTTCGACAACGAGAAGGTCGGCGAGCTCCAGGGCAGCTACATCGTCGAGAAGCTGGGTCTGAAGGACGGCTCCAAGAAGGGCCCCTTCAACATCGAGCTGTTCGCCGGCTCCAACGACGACAACAACACCCGCTACTTCTTCGGCGGCGCGATGAAGGTCCTGCAGCCCTACATCGACAAGAAGCAGCTCGTCGTCCGCTCCGGCCAGACCAAGCTCAACCAGGTCACCACCCTGCGCTGGGACGGCGGCACCGCCCAGAAGCGCATGGACGACATCCTGACCTCGGCCTACAAGACCGAGCGCGTCGACGCCGTCCTCTCCCCCTACGACGGCATCTCCATCGGCATCCTGTCCGCCCTGAAGTCCGACGACTACGGCTCCAAGAGCAAGCCGCTGCCGGTCGTCACCGGCCAGGACGCCGAGGTCGCCTCCCTGAAGTCGATCGAGGCGGGCCAGCAGACCCAGACCGTCTTCAAGGACACCCGCGAACTCGCCAAGGTGGCCACGGACATGGTCGACGCGGCGCTGAACGACAAGAAGCCGGCGCTCAACGACACCAAGACCTACGACAACGGTGTGAAGGTCGTGCCCGCGTTCCTGCTGAAGCCCGTGAGCGTCGACAAGTCCAACTACCAGAAGGTCGTCATCGACTCCGGCTACCACAAGGCAAGCGACCTCAAGTAGTCCCCGCCACCGACCGACGATTCACCACTGATTGGAAGGCACGACCATGGCGGGACCCGTCCTGGAAATGCGCTCGATCGTCAAGACCTTTCCCGGCGTCAAGGCGCTGTCGGACGTCACACTGACCGTCCAGCAGGGCGAGGTCCACGCCATCTGCGGGGAGAACGGCGCCGGCAAGTCGACCCTGATGAAGGTCCTCTCCGGCGTCCACCCGCACGGCACCTACGAGGGCGACATCCTCTTCGAGGGAGAGGTCTGCCAGTTCAAGGACATCCGGGCCAGCGAAGAGCGCGGCATCGTGATCATCCACCAGGAACTGGCCCTGGTGCCCTACCTCTCCCTCGCGGAGAACATCTTCCTCGGCAACGAGCACGCCACGCGCGGGATCATCAGCTGGACCGAGACCCTGCGCCACGCCTCGGAACTGCTGCGCCGGGTCGGTCTCTCCGACCACCCGGACACCCGCGTCGCCGACATCGGCGTGGGCAAGCAGCAGCTCGTGGAGATCGCCAAGGCCCTGTCGAAGAAGGTGAAGCTGCTCATCCTGGATGAGCCGACCGCCGCCCTGAACGACGAGGACAGCGGCAAACTCCTGGACCTGATCCTGGAGTTGAAGAAGCAGGGCATCACCTCGATCATCATCTCCCACAAGCTCAACGAGATCCGCAAGGTCGCCGACTCGGTGACGATCATCCGCGACGGCCAGACCATCGAGACCCTCGACGTGAAGGCCGCGGAGACCACCGAGGACCGGATCATCAGCGGCATGGTCGGCCGCGACCTGGAGAACCGCTTCCCGGAGCGGTCGCCGCACGAGCCCGAGGAGGGCGCGGCACCCGCCCTGGAGATCCGGGGCTGGACCGTGCACCACCCGATCGACCAGCAGCGCAAGGTCGTCGACGACGTCTCCCTCCAGGTGCGGCGCGGCGAGATCGTCGGCATCGCCGGTCTGATGGGCGCCGGCCGCACCGAACTCGCGATGAGCGTCTTCGGCCGGACCTACGGCCGGTACGCGGCCGGCACCGTCCTCAAGGACGGCACCGAGATCCGTACGAAGACCGTCCCCCAGGCGGTCAAGCACGGCATCGCGTACGTCACCGAGGACCGCAAGCACTACGGCCTCAACCTCATCGACACCATCAACCGGAACATCTCGCTGAGCGCCCTGGGCAAGGTCGCCAAGCGGGGTGTGGTCGACGAGCACGAGGAGCGGCAGGTCGCCGAGGGCTTCCGCAAGTCCATGAACATCAAGGCGCCGACCGTCTTCGAGCCGGTGGGCAAGCTGTCCGGCGGCAACCAGCAGAAGGTCGTCCTCAGCAAGTGGATCTTCTCGGGTCCGGACGTGCTGATCCTGGACGAGCCGACGCGCGGTATCGACGTCGGTGCCAAGTACGAGATCTACACGGTCATCGACCAGCTGGCCGCCCAGGGCAAGGCGGTCGTCTTCATCTCCTCCGAGCTGCCCGAGCTGCTCGGCATGTGCGACCGCATCTACACGATGGCCGCGGGGCGGCTGACGGGTGAGTTCTCGCGGGCCGAGGCCTCCCAGGAATCGCTGATGCGTCAGATGACGAAGGACAAAGAGGTAACCCGATGAGCACGGACGTGACCGCCAAGAGCCCGGCCCCCGCGCCGCCGGGCAAGAGCGGAGGGGCCGCGGGCGACGGCCTGCTCCAGCTGGTGATGGAGGGCATGCGCCGCAACATGCGGCAGTACGGCATGCTGATCGCCCTGGGCCTGATCGTCGTCCTGTTCGCCGTGTGGACCGACGGCGACCTGCTGCTGCCGCGCAACGTCTCCAACCTGGTGCTGCAGAACAGCTACATCCTGATCCTCGCGATCGGCATGATGCTGGTCATCATCGCCGGCCACATCGACCTGTCGGTCGGCTCGCTGACGGCGTTCGTCGGGTCGATGGCCGCGGTGTTCATGGTCAAACACGACATACCGTGGGTCCTCGCCGTGGTGCTGTGCCTGGCGGTGGGCGCGATCGCGGGTGCCATCCAGGGGTTCTTCATCGCGTACGGCGGCATACCGTCGTTCATCGTGACCCTCGCGGGCATGCTGATCTTCCGCGGTCTGACCGAGATCTTCCTGGAGGGCCAGACCCTCGGCCCGTTCCCCGACGGGCTGCAGAAGGTCGCCAACGGCTTCCTCCCGGAGGTCGGCCCGAAGACCAACTACCACAACCTCACGCTGCTGCTGGGCTTCGCGATGATCGCCTTCGTGATCTTCCAGGAGGTCCGTGACCGCAAGCGGCAGCAGGAGTTCAACCTGGACGTCCCGCCCACGAAGCTGTTCCTGCTGAAGCTGGTCGCGATCGGCGCCGCCATCCTCACGCTGACGATGCTGCTGGCCAGCTACAAGGGCGCCCCGATCGTGCTGCTCATCCTGGGCGTGCTGCTCGTCGGCTTCGGCTACGTGATGCGCAACGCGATCATCGGCCGCCACATCTACGCGATCGGCGGCAACCTGCCCGCGGCCAAGCTGTCGGGCGTGAAGGACAAGAAGGTCACCTTCCTGGTCTTCCTGAACATGGGCATGCTCGCGGCCCTGGCGGGTCTGGTCTTCGCCGCCCGCTTCAACGCGGCCTCTCCCAAGGCCGGCCTCAACTTCGAGCTGGAGGCGATCGCGGCCTCGTTCATCGGCGGCGCGTCGATGAGCGGCGGTGTCGGCACCGTGCTCGGCGCGATCATCGGTGGCCTGGTCCTGGGCGTGCTGAACAACGGTATGAACCTCGTCGGCATCGGCACCGACTGGCAGCAGGTCATCAAGGGCCTGGTCCTGCTGGCGGCGGTCGGGTTCGACGTGTGGAACAAGCGCAAGGTCGGTTCGTAAGTCAGATCGGGGCCCCGCCGGGAAGGCGGGGCCCTCTCCTTATACGGGAGCCGCACGCATGGAACTGAACAGACGCACGGTCATCGCCGGAGCAGCGGCGGCGGGAATGGCCGCCACCACCCTCGGCGGCACGGCGCACGCCACGGGAGGCAGGAAGCCGGTGAAGACGCTCTTCGGCAAGCTCGCCGACGGCACCAAGGTCTACAGCTGGTCGCTGGAGAACGGCGGCACCCGGCTGAAGGTCCTCTCCTGGGGTGGTGTCGTCCAATCCCTGGAGATCCCCGACCGCCGCGGCCGGTACGCCAACGTCTCCGCGGGCTTCGACAACCTCGAGGACTACGTCGCGAAGACCCCGTACTTCGGCGCCCTGATCGGCCGGTACGGCAACCGCATCGGCAAGGGCAAGTTCACCCTCGACGGCAAGAACTACCAGCTGTCCGTCAACGACGGTGAGCAGAGCCTGCACGGCGGCGCGCAGGGCTTCGACAAGCGCGTGTGGGACGTCGAGCCGTTCACCCAGGGCTCCGACGTCGGCCTGCACCTGTACTACACGAGCGTCGACGGCGAGATGGGCTACCCGGGCACGCTCAAGGCGAAGGTGACGTACACGCTCACCCGGCACGGCGACTGGCGCATCGACTACGAGGCCACCACCGACAAGGCCACCGTCGTCAACCTCACCAGCCACGTCTACTGGAACCTCGGCGGCGAGGGCAGCGGCACGATCGAGGACCACGAGCTCCGGATCGCCGGCTCCCGCTACACCCCGACCGACGCGGGCCTGATCCCCACGGGCGAGCTGGCCAAGGTCGCGGGCACGCCCTTCGACTTCACCCGCGCCAAGCCGATCGGCCGGGACATCCGCACCTCGCACCCGCAGCTGGTCACCGCCAAGGGCTTCGACCACAACTGGGTCCTCGACAAGGGCATCACCGCCCGGCCCGAGCACGTCGCCACCCTGCGCGACCCGTCCTCCGGCCGCACCCTGAAGATCGCCACGAACGAGCCGGGCCTGCAGTTCTACTCCGGCAACTTCCTCGACGGCACCCTCACCGGCCCGTCCGGCCGCACCTACCGGCAGGGCGACGCGCTGTGCCTGGAGACACAGCACTTCCCGGACTCGCCGAACAAGCCGTCGTTCCCGTCCACGGTGCTGCGGCCCGGGCAGACGTACCGCACGACGACCATCCACACATTCGGTTGCTGACAGCCCTTCACGGGTAGGACACAAGTTCTGGCCGTTTCCCTGACGGTTGAACGGTGTCACCACAAGCTCCGTATCCAAGGGTGGCCCGCGCTCCCCCGCGCGGGCCACCCTTGAACGTCGGGTCCGGCCGTCCCCACGGGCCCGCCTCATACGGAGGTTCCATGGCCGACAACGTCACCTCGCTGTTCCGCAGCACTGCGGCACACAGCCCCTCGATGGCGGCGTTGACGCGCGAGGGCGGCGACGGAGCCGGGCCCGTGGACTTCTGCATCCCCTGCAACCCCTACTTCCCCACCCCGGCCATGTTCGAGGACATGGCGGGCAGACTGCGCGACATCATCACGTACTACCCGAGCAGCGCCGACACCATCACGGCCGAGCTGTGCAACCTGCTCCAGCTTCCGCCGCAGTGCGTGGCGATGGGCAACGGCTCCACCGAGCTCATCACCTGGATCGACCACCTGCTGGTCCGCGAGTCCCTCGCCATCCCCGTCCCCACGTTCGGCCGCTGGACGGACCAGCCCATGGAGACCGGCAAGCGGGTCGACATGTACCCGCTCCAGGAGTCCAGCGGCTTCGCCCTCGACCTCGCGCAGTACGCCGAGTTCATCCGCGCGAGGGGCACGCGCGTCGCCGTCATCTGCAACCCCAACAACCCCGACGGCGGCTTCCTGCACAAGCACGCCATCGTCCAGTTCATGGATGCCATGGCCGACCTGGACCTGGTCGTCATCGACGAGTCGTTCCTGGAGTTCGCGGACGCCGAGGCGGAGCCGTCCGTCGTCCAGGAGGCGATGCTGCGGCCGAACGTCGTGGTCCTGCGCAGCCTCGGCAAGAACTTCGGCCTGCACGGCATCCGCTTCGGCTACCTGGTCGCCAACCCGGCGCTCGCCGGGCGGGTGAGGTCCATGCTCCCCAAGTGGAACCTCAACTCCTTCGCCGAGCACGTCGTCTTCATGCTCAAGGAGCACGGCAGCGAGTACGCGCAGAGCCTCCAGCAGGTGCGCCGCGACCGCCTCGACATGGCCAGCCAGCTGTCGGCCCTGCCCGGACTGACGGTCTACCCGTCGCAGGGCAACTTCCTCTTCGTGCGCCTCCCCGTGGGCGCCGAAGGCACGGTGGTCCGGGACCGGATGCTCACCGAGCACCGGATCCTGGTCCGCGAGTGCGGCAACAAGATCGGTTCGTCCAGCCGCTTCCTGCGTCTCGTGGTGCGCCCCCAGGTGGACGTGCGTCGCCTGGTGTCCGGCCTGGAACAGGTGCTCTACGGGACGTCCAGGAGGGGAGCCGCCGTACCCGAGCTGGGCAACGGGACCAGCTACAGCTCGGGTACGGCGGCAGTGGACCGCCTGGTGAGCGAGACCAACGGGTCCGGCATGCGGGGCCTTGCCGCTCAGGCCGCCGGTATCGGCGGTCCAGGGCCCGCTGCCGCCCCAGCTGCCGGCACGGGCATGCCGCTTCCCGCGGCGGCGTCCGTGGGCGCGGGTGCCGTGCCGGCGGCTCCGGGGGGCGGGGTGCCGATGCCGGCTGCCGCGCATCTGGGACAGATGGGCCAGGCAGGGCAGATGGGGCAGATGGGGCAGATGGGGCAGCAGCGGATGCCGCAGCCCGTGCCTCAGCCGGTGCCGCAGTCGGTGCCTCAGGCGGTGCCGCAACCCACCCCGCAGCCGGTGCCGCAGCCGGCTCCGCAGCCGGTGGCCGCTCCGGCACCGCCGCTGGCTCCCGTCGCCCAGGCGCCGGCCCCGGTCCCGACTCCAGCCCCGGCGCCGGTCCCTGCTCCGGCGCCGGTCCCCACACCGGCCCCCATGGGTCCCACCCCGCCGGGAGTCCCCGCCCGGGGCGGGCTGACCGCGGCGCAGGTGCGGGGTACGAACGGCTTGTCCCCGGCGCCTGCCACAGGCTGGCCGGGGGCGCAGGCCGCTTGGCCGAACGCGGCGGGGATGGGGCAGGCCGGGTAGCGCCCTCTCGCCGTCGGCGGTTTCTGCGCGGGTGGGGGTGCGGGTGCTGCGGGTGCGTGGTGGTTGCTCGCGCAGTTCCCCGCGCCCCTTCAGGGGCCCGCCGTCAGTAGGCGACGGGCCATCCGCTGCTCCAGTTCAGGAGATTGATGCCCAGCTTGGGCGTGCCGTTGTCGTTGCCGTCGTAGTAGTGGTAGACGATCAGGTCGCCGTCGGCGTCCTTCATGATCGACTGACCGCCCGGTCCGATGACGCTGCCGTGCGACTCGAGGACCGGGGTGCCGCCGTTGTTCATGAGGTCGACGCCGTTCCTGTCGCGGTACGGGCCGGTGACGCTGGAGGCGCGGCCGACCTTCACCTTGTACGTGGAGCTGGTCCCGGCGCAGCAGGTGTCGTACGAGGCGAAGAGGTAGTAGTAGCCGCCCCGCTTGACGATGAAGGGCGCCTCGACGGCCTTGGTGCCGGTCGGGCGGGAGGCGAGCGAGTAGCGGGTGGTGTTGGAGGAGAGCTGCTTCCCGGTGGACGGGTTGAGCTGGATCATCTTGATGCCGGTCCACCAACTGCCGAAGGACAGCCACCACTTGCCGTCGTCGTTCACGAAGAGGTTCGGGTCGATGGCGTTGAAGTCGCTCGCGGAGTTCGACGTGTAGACCGTGCCCTGGTCGGTCCAGCTGCCCGGCTGGCCGGTGCTGGAGGTCGCGAGTCCGATGGCGGACGTGTTCGAGCCGAACTTCGAGACGGAGTAGTACATCAGGTACTTGCCGCCCTGGTACGAGATGTCCGGCGCCCAGGCCTCCGGGACGGAGGAGTAGTTCCGCCACCAGCTCGGCCTCCCCGCGAACGCGTCGGCGCCGTTCCGGAAGGCGGTGCGGTCGGCGGAGGTCTTGTTGGCGATACCGCCGCCGGTGGCGTAGAGCAGGTACTGGCCGGACGAGGTGCGGATCATCGACGGGTCGTGGGTGACGACATCGCCGGTGACCCGCCCGGGGTTGGGGTACGCGGACGCCGTGCTCGGCACGAGTGCCAGCAGGGCGGCGGCGGGGAGGGCGAGCAGGGCGGTTCTCCTGCGCAGGACGAAGCGGGAGCGGCTCATACGGTCCTCCTTGCGGTGGGGGTGACGCGCTGCCCGGCATCTCGAACAGCGATCGCAAGTTCGAACGGACCGTAGAATCGAACACCTTGCGCGTCAATGGGGCGGGGCGGCAACAGGTGTGACCGGCACAGGAGATCTGTTGAAGATCCGTTGGGCGACTGTTTATGCCGACGCGGGACGATCGAGGCTGAAAAGGGGGATCCAGGCTCGGTACGAAGGGGGTGAGGCTGTGGAGTTCCGTGTGCTCGGAACTGTGGAGGCGCGTGTGGCCGCACGCCCGGTGGCTCTCGGACATGCCAAGCAACGGTGCGTGCTGGCGGTGCTGCTGTGCGACGCGGGCCGGGTCGTCTCGGCGGAGCGCCTGATCGACAGGGTGTGGGGCGAGGACCCGCCGGGCTCCGTCCGTAACATCCTGTCGGGGTACGTGGGCCGGCTGCGTACGGCTCTGCGCTCTTCGGGTGCCCACGGCGTCCGCCTCGCACGCAGCTCCGGCGGCTACCTGCTCGACGTCGCCCCCGAACACGTCGACGTCCACCGTTTCCGCCGCCTCGTGACCGAGGCCCGTTCGGCAGCCGACGCATGCCAGGACGAGCCGGCCGCCCAGCTGCTGGGCGACGCCCTCGCCCAGTGGCGGGGGGAGGCACTGTCCGGTCTGACCGGCGTCTGGGCGGAGGAGACCCGGGCCGGACTGGCCGACGAGCACCTCACCGCCGAACTCCGTTACCACGCGCTCGGCTTACGGCTGGGCCATCTCGACCAGGCACTGGAACGCCTGCGGCAACTCTTCGCCGCGCACCCGCTGGACGAGCGAGTGGTACGGCACCTGATGACCGCGCTCTACCGCGGCGACAGGCAGGCCGAGGCCCTGGAGACCTACGAGGACACCCGCCGCCGGCTCGCCGAGGAACTCGGCGTCGACCCGGGCCCCGAACTACGGAACCTGCACCGCGGAATCCTGCGCGGCCCGCCCGAACCGTCGGAGACCGGCCTCGGCGGAACACGGCTGGCGCCCGCCGAACTGCCTCATGACGTGGTGGGGTTCAGCGGCCGCGCGGAAGCACTGGCCCGGCTGAGCACACTGCTGGACGCGCACCCCGGGGAGGCCGTCGCGCTCTCGGTGATCAGCGGCGCTGCCGGCGTCGGCAAGACCGCACTGGCCATCCACGTGGCCCACCGTGCACGCGACCGCTTCCCCGACGGACAGCTCTACGTCGATCTGCGCGGCTACGACCACGAAAGCGCGCCCGTGACACCTCGGGAGGCCCTCGGCCAACTGCTCCGCAGCCTGGGCCTGACACCCCAGCAGATCCCCTCCGACCCGGACGAACAGGCCCGCCGCTACCGCTCCCTGCTGGACGGGCGGCGGATGCTGATCGTGCTGGACAACGCCGCCTCCGTCCGACAGGTCCGGCCCCTCCTGCCCGGCAGCCCGACCTGCCGCGTGCTGGTCACCAGCCGCCAACGCCTGACCGGCCTGGTCGCCCATAACGGCGCCGAGCCACTCCGGCTGGACGCCCTCGCCCCGCAGGAGGCGCGGGAACTGCTCGCGGCTGTCCTGGGCGAGCAGCGCGTGGCCGCAGAACCGGAGGCGGCCGAGGAACTGTCCCGCCGATGCGGCCGGTTGCCCCTGGCTCTGCGAGTGGCCGCCGCCCAGCTGCTCGCGGACCGGTGCCGGCGCCTGGCCGACCTGGCCGCCGAACTGGCGGCCGGAAACCGGCTGGCCACGCTGGAACTGGACGACGACCGCTCCTCCGCCGTGCGCGCCGCCTTCGACCTCTCCTACCGTGCGCTGGCCCCGGACGCCGCTCGGCTCTTCCGCCTGCTCGGGCTGGTCCCGGGGCCGGACATCACCCGGCCTGCCGCAGCCGCGCTGCTCGGCACGTCCGAGTCCGTGGCGGGGCCGCTGCTCACCACCCTGACGACGGCCCACCTGATCGAGTCCCCCGCACACGACCGGTACCGCTTCCACGACCTGCTGCGCGACTACGCCCGCGAGCGAGCGACGGCCGAGGAGCCACCGGCCTCGCGGGCGGCGGCCGAGGAGCGGCTGCACACCTCCTACCTGCACACCGCCGAGATGTGCGGGGGCGCCCTCCCCTGGCAGTACCCGCAACTCCCGCGTGACCCGGCGGGCCCCGACGACCCGCCCGCGACCCCGGACGAAGTCACCGTCGCGCTCGACCGGCTGGAAGCTGAGCAGGCCAATCTCCTCGCCGCGGTGGAGCACACAGCCGGCTCCGGCCCCCGGCACTTCGCCTGGGGGCTGATGACCGCTTTGCTCCGCTACTGCTGGCTCGGCCTGCCGCGCGGCGTCTGGCAGACCGCCGCCCAGGCCGCACTGCACGCGGCGGAGACCGACGGCGACCGTCCCGGCCAGGCCGCCATGCACCGCAGTCTGGGCATCGCCCACTGGGACATGGGCCACCACACGCAGGCCGTCCACCACCACACCCGTGTCCTGCACCTGCACCGCGAGAGCGGCGACCCGCTGGGCCAGGCCCTGGCCCTGGGCGGACTGGGACTGATCGACACGGAAGCGGCCCGACTCGACGCCGCCCTCGCCCACTTCACCGAGGCCCTGCGCCTCTCCCGCGAGGCCGACCGCCCGGACGCCGAGGCACAGGCCCTGATCGGCCTGGGCCTGGCCTACCGCGACCGGGGGCGCCTGGCGCTGTCCGCCGAGCACCTGGAACAGGCGCTGCGCATACTCCGCGAAGCCGGAGCGGGCGACGAGACCCACCGGCTGCCCGCGCTCAGCGCGACGTACTGGGAACAGGGCAGACTGGAGAAGGCGGCCCGGGCGCTGCGGGCGGGGGACGGCGGGAACGCCGGGACGTCGAGCGCCGAGCCGCAGCACGCGAACCCCACGACTCTCGACATCGCCGCCAGGATCGAGTTGGACCTCGGACACCACCAGCAGGCCCTGAAGTACGCCGAGCACTCGCTCCGGCTCGCCGAGACCACCGGACGACGCCGGCTGCTCGCGATCGCCCTGGGCACACTCGCCGACGCCCACCTGAGAACGGGCCACACGGAGGAAGCCACCCGTGTCCACGAACGGGCCCTGCCCATCGCCCGCCAGGTCGGCAACCAGCGCACCGAGGCCGAGATCCTGCTCGGCCTCGCCGAAGCCCACCGGGCACGGCAGCATCACCGCGAGGCCCTGGCCTGCGCCCGTCAGGCGCTGGCCCTGGCCCACCAGGGCGGCTTCGACGTCGTCAAGGCCCGGACACTGACGGAGCTCGCCGCCCTCCACACGGCGTGCGGACGACCGTCAGCAGGACGTGCCCGGGCCCGCGCCGCCGTCGCCCTCAACCGCCGCACAGGTCATCGCCTGGGCGAGGCCAGAGCCCTGGTGGCCCTGAGCGACGCCCTGAGCGCCCTGGACGACCCCTCCGCCGAGCCGGCACGGCAAGGTGCGCGCACGATCTACGCGGAGACAGGTGCGCGACCGTGACCCGTGCGGGAGCGACGGCCGCTGCCGCCGCTCCCGCACGTCGCCTCAGGCTCGGGTGCTCAGCACATCTCGACGCGGGGGCTGTACTTCTCCCCGCCCGCGCTGTCCTGCGTGTACGTGTAGTAGAAGCCCTTGCCCTGGCAGGCACCCCGGGCGTTCAGCTCGACGTTGGCGGCGGACTGGGTGGCGGAGCCGACCTTCACATCGGATCCGTTGTTGACCCACTTGTAGACCGTCACCGTGACCGTCTGGGAGTCGTCACCGGCACAGCCCCGGCGGCCACCCACGCCGGAGAGGTCGTTCCCGGTCTGGACGACGTTGTTGGAGTACAGCTCACAGGCCTTGACCTTCGGCTGCGTCTCCGTCTGCGGCGCGGAGGACGTGGTGGCCGAGGCCATCGGGGTCGCGAGGCCCGCCACCGCGACAGTGGCGAGGGTTCCGGTCAGTATCCGACGCTTGATCATGTTCTGCTCCCCGTAGTCGTGTCGGGCTTTCACGGGGTACATGAACGGGCCTGCCGCCCCGCATGTCCGACTCCAATGTGACGCGCGTCACTGTGCGCCGGTCCCGCCCGTGTCGACGTCACGTCCCAGCAGACGACGGAGCCGGCGCACGGCCCGCGTCCGGTACCGGGCGGCGGTTCCACGCCCTATCCCGAGGATCCGGGCGGCCTGTTCGGTCGTGTAGCCGTCGAGGTCCACGAGGATCACGACGCGGGCCTGCTGACGCGGCAGTTGATCCAGCAGCCGCACGGCCTCGATCTCACCGGTCCGCTCCTCGACTCCGCCGTCCCAGGCGCCGGCGGCATGCCGTAGCCGCTCCTCCGCCTGCCTCTTCTCACGTCGCCAGCCGTCCCGAGTGGCACTGGCCAGGGCGGAGAAGGCGTACGCGGCGGGCTCCGGATGTTCGAGGAACCTCCGGGGCCGCGAGGCCAGTTTCAGATACACGTCGTGCACCGCGTCCTCACCGCACTGCGCTGCCCCGGTGAGGGCGGCGGCCCGAGCGTAGAGCTTGGGCAGCAGCCCGCAGAACACCTCGTCGAACGAGGCGCTGCCGGGCTGATCGCGGACATCGGTCAGTGACTTGCTCATGGCTTCAGACACCCCCGTCTGTGTGTGCGGAGCGTTTGCGCGGGGAGTCTTCTCGGGCCGTGTGGAACGGGGATTGAGGGAACGTTGAGCGGCTACTGACCGGCCCTGGCCGGACTGACCGGTGACGACCACCCGGGCAGATCGATCTCGGCGCGGACGGACTTGCCGGGCGACGACTCGCGGTCCACGACCTCCCACCGGTCGGCGAGTGCCCCGACGAGGAGGAGACCCCGGCCGTACTCGTCGAGGGGGTGGGCCGGTCGCACACCGTTCGGTCCGGCCGGCGGGAACGGCGGCCCACTGCGACTGTCGGTCACCTCGACACGGACGCTGCCGGGGACGGGACCCTGCCGGGGACGAGCGACAATCGCAGCTCGAAGTCCCGCCCTGGCACGCGCCCGTGCGTCACGGCGTTCGCGGCCAGCTCGGCGACGATCAGGGCGACGGCATCGGACACGTCCGTGCCGTGCGGGATGCCCCAGGCATGCAGCTGGTTGGCGGCGAGGCGCCGGGCGAGCCGGGCGCCACGGCAGTACCGGTTACGGCCCGTGATGATGCCGTCGGGAGGTGACCGACAGTGGTTGACGGGGTGGCGGGGACGGACATGGGCACGGGAACGGGCGGCGAGCCTGAGTCGTCGGACAGTCTGCGGACTGTTCGGGGCGGTGGTTCAGAGCTTGCGCGAGCATGCGGGGCTCAGCCGGGAGGAGTTCGGGGAGCTGGTGCGGTTTTCGAAGCACACGGTGGCTTCTGTGGAGTTGGGGAGGCGGATACCGGATCCTGAATTCGTGCAGCGCGCGGAGGAGGTGTTCGGGAGGACGGGGGCGTTGCGGAAGGCAGCGGGGTGTTTGGAGCGACAGCCAGGGTTGGCGGCTTGGTTTCGGCGGTGGGCTGGGTTGGAGACCACGGCTTGTACACCTACGAATGCCGCATGATTCCTGGGCTGTTGGAGACGGAGGCGTATGCGCGAGCACTGTTCGTCCATCAGTTGCCCCCGCTGGACGACGCCCAGATCGAAGAGCGGTGGACCGCTCGTGCCGAGCGACAGGAACTGTTGAGGGAACGGCTGAGCCTGTTGCAGCGGATGCGAGGAGCCCTATGAGCACCGTCGAACTGGCCTGGTTCAAGTCCAGCTACAGCAGCAGCGGCGACGGCGACTGCGACTGCGTCGAGATGGCCATCCGCCCAGGCACCGTCCACATCCGCGACTCCAAGAACAGGCAGGGCCCCAAGCTCCGCCTCCCCCACCGCCTGGTCGGCCTTCCTCACGCACGCCACCAAGTAACTGTCGGGGCCACTCGCTTCTTTGTCAGTGCCGTGCTTCCACGGCCTGCCTCAAGGGCGCTTCGCGTCGCCTTCGGCGATGGCCCTGCGGGCCACCCTTGACACAGTCCGCTCCAGCACGTGAGAGAAGCGAGCGAGCGGCCCGAAAAGCGGGTGGCCAAACCATGCCTGCGATCACCGGCCCCTTGCATCGCCGGCCGGCATCGGGCGGACGCCCCCGCGCCTCGCCAGCACGCCGGGCGAGCTCAGCGACGAACGGTGGGTGGGTGGTGCGTGGCAGCAGAGCCGGGGGCATGCCCGGCCGGCCGGTTCGGCGAAGGCGGAAAGCAGTAAGTGGAGCGATTGGGCCACTGCTGCCGCACATCAGCCCAGGTGGGCGGAGTCCGTGGCGGCCGAAAGGCTCCAACTGCCTGCAGAACACCCATTGCCGAGGACCGTCGCGCCGCCGCCACCCCGAACCCGCCTCTCGCCGCCGAGCACACCCGACATGCCGCACCCCCGCAGACGCGCCACCCCAACCCCAACCCGCCGCTCGCCGCTCGCCGCCGAGCCCACCCGGCGTACCCCACCCCCGCGGAGGCGCCCCCACCCACCGCTCGCCGCTAAGCCCTCCCGGCGTGCAGGCGAGACGCGAGCGCGCCCCCTCTCGCCGGTCGGCTTCTTGAGGGGCGTGAGGGTGGGCAAGCTGTGGCCACCCGTTCCTCTCCGGCCGTTCGCTCGCTTCTCTCCCGTGCTGGAGCGGGCTGGGTCAAGGGTGGCCCGTAGGGCCATCGCCGAAGGCGACGCGGAGCGCCCTTGAGGCAGGCCGTGGAAGCACGACACTGGCAAGAAGCGAGTGGCCTCATCAGGGCCGCAAAGTGCCTGTCTCATCAGATACTTGACGCCGCGGGACTTTGCCGAACTCACAGCGCACGGACAGAGTCCGCCTCTACTCTGCCGTGTTCATGACAGACGAGACGAGCACCAACTCATCCCCCGTCGGACGCCGCACCGTCCTCCTCGCCACCGGCGCCACCGCCGCGACACTGGCCGTCGGAGTCGCCGCGTCGACCGACGCCCCCGCGTCCCGAGCCGACAGCACCGCCCCTGTCGCCGCCACAGCCGTCTGCACCCTCACGAAGGAGATGACCGAAGGCCCCTACTACCTCGACGGACAGTACGTTCGCGCCGACATCAGCGAGGGCAAGTCAGGTATCCCCCTGAAGCTGACCCTCACGGTCGTGGACGACGACACCTGCGCGCCGCTGAAGAACGCCCTGGTCGAGATCTGGCACTGCGACGCCCTCGGTGAGTACTCCGGCTTCGTGGGCGAGAACGGCCACGACGAGCCCGACAACGGCACGTTCCTGCGCGGCGGTGTCCTCACCGACTCCAGCGGCGTCGCGAAGATCACCACGATCTACCCGGGCTGGTACCGGGGCCGCTGCGTGCACATCCACGTCAAGGTCCACACGGACGTCACCCTGACCCCCGACGGCTCCTTCGAGGGCGGTCAGGAGCTGCACACCGGCCAGCTCTTCTTCGCCGAGACGATCACGGCCAAGGTCGCGCGACTCTCCCAGTACGCGGTCAACACGGTCCCCCGCACCACCCTCGCCCAGGACGGCATCTACGACGACGGAGGCGCCCGCTCAGGCCTCCTCACCCTCACCGCCCTCGGCAGCACGACGTCGGCCGGCTACGCCGGTGCGCTGACACTGGGCGTCGAACAGGGCTGACGCCGACCCGCACGGCCCCGGGCCCAGCCGCTTCGGTGGGCTCCGGGGCCACTCGTCACCGTCGTCCGCCGAACTCCCAGTCGTGTACCTCGATGTCGGCGTACCGCCCCTGCGTCAGGACCCCACGCGCCGCCTCCGCGTCAGGCGCCCGCACCAGCGCCGCCGTGCCCAGCCAGGCATCGCCGTCGTCGGAGAGGAGCGGTCCGTACGCGATCAGTTCGTCCCTGCGGTCGGAGGGAACCTCGAGGTCAGCCGCCTGACCCGAACTGAGGCCGAGTACCAGGAAGCGGTTGCCTGCCGTCGGGCCGCCGGGAAACTCCCACATGGTGCGGCCCAGCAGGTTGCGCCAGCGGCGCAGCAGGACGTCCCGGTACACGCCCGCCTGGTAGTTGGGCTCGTCGAAGGCGAAGGCCCGGGCGGCGGCGGGGTCCGGCAGGTCGACGATGTGGATGCTGCCGGTGGGGGTTTCACCGTCGGCCGCGAAGGTCGGGCCGCGGGCGATCAGCTCGGCGGCGTACTGGTCCATGTAGGACCAGTGGTCCTCCACCAGCTTCCCGCGCAGGGGCAGTGATCCGGGTCGGTCGCGGTGGTAGCAGACGAACTCCATGGTCGCCGAGCCTTGCCCACCACGCGCCGGATCTCAACTGCCTTTCCGGGGTCGGGCCGGCGCCTCGCGTCGCTGTGGCTACGCTCGTCACTCTCCGCACCGAATCCACCGTGAACAGAGGAGAGCAGACCGTGCGCAGCGCCGCAGTGACCCCCGAGGGCGATCACATCCGCTGGGTCGAGTTGCCGGGGCAGGAGCCGCCACGGGTGTACGTGCACGGGCTGGGTGCCACGTCGCCCGCCTACTTCACGGAAGTCGCGGTCGATCACCGGCTGGCCGGGCGGCGGTCGCTGCTGGTCGACCTCCTGGGCCACGGGATCAGCGATCGGCCGATCTCCTTCGACTACACGCTGGAGTCGCATGCCGACGCCCTCGCCGCTGCCCTGGAGGAGGCGGGTGTCGCAGGCGCGGAGGTCATCGCGCACAGCATGGGCGGTTCCGTCGCCATCGTCCTGGCCGCCCGGCATCCTCGTCTGGTCTCGCGCCTGGTGCTGGTGGACGCCAACCTCGATCCGATTCCGCGTGCTCCGGGTTCGTCGGGCAGCAGCGGTATCGCCTCCTACTCCGAGGAGGAGTTCGTGAACGGCGGGGGGTGGGAGGAGGTGCGCGACCGGGTCGGGGCGCACTGGTGGTCCACGATGAGACTGGCGGGCCTGGCAGCACTGCACCGCAGTGCCGTCCACCTCACCCGCGGCTCGGTGCCCACGATGCGCGAGATGCTGCTGGAGCTGAGGATTCCCCGTACGTTCCTGCTCCCCGAGGACGACGGACCGCTCCCGGGCGCCGACGCCCTGGTCGGGGCCGGGGTGTCCGTCGTCGCGATCCCCGACTGCGGGCACAACATCATGCTGGACAACCCGGAGGCCTTCGTGGCGGCGACCGCGGCGGCTTTGAAGGAGCGGTAGCCGAGTGCGGCCCACCGCGCGGGTGGGCCGCCCCCGTTCACCACGTCACTTCTTCGGCGGGCACTCCTTCCACGCCAGGTGGTACACCGTGCTGATGTCCCCGTCCGTCGAGTCCATCGTCATGAAGCTGACCTTGTTGGCCGACTGGGAACCGGCGTTGACCCGGAGCTCGGTGTTGATGTTGAAGTTGCGCTGGACTCCGCAGGGTGCGTAGACCAGCTGGGCCCAGTCCGTCTCGTCGGTGGCCTGCCAGTTGTCATTGAGGGGGCCGCTGAAGGGGTGGTTCTTCTGCACCGTGCTCGGTGAGCCCTGGAAGTAGTACGAGGCCCGCTGGGCACCGCTCGCGCCGGGCTGGAGGGAGGCGAAGCCCCGGTAGTCGGCGCTCGCGATGGCGTAGGTGAAGCCGCCGGGGACGTGGACGATCAGGCTGAGCTGGCAGTTCCTGCGGAACGCGGTCGGGTCGGAGCCGCCGCCGGCCTGGGCGAGGTAGTCGCTGTAGGTGACCGTGAACGCGGTGTTGTCCTCGGAGACGGCGACCGCTGCCGTGCCCGCGGGACAGCCGGAGCCGTTCACCGTGGCGACCTTGATGACGATCTTGTCCGGGGGCGGGTCGTCGAACCCGGAGGACGGGGATTGTGCGGGGAGTGCGCTGGTGAGGAGCGCGGCTATCGCGCCGCTCAGGAGCAGGCCACCGGCCATGGTTCTCCCATCCGTTCGTGGGGGGTGGATCACTAGGCGGGCATGGGCATGTCAAGACGACAGCACATGCACCCCCGACCTGTGACCATTCCATGAAGGAGCTGTGAAGGCCGGGAGCGGTGGCATCGTACGCAGGGCGGGAGGGGTCGGCCAGAGCGCTCTCCGGCCATTCACAGTGGCGTGAATTCACGCGGGATGTCGGTGGACACATAAGGTGCGGTGCAGTGCGTCAGACCCAGGACTCCCCGAGGACGCGATGAGGATCACCCACCGGCACGGACGCGGCCCGTCACGGGTTCTCCCACGCCGCCGGTTCCGCCGCCAGCCGCTCCACCGGCTCGGGCAGCGCCCCGGCCGCGAGGTCGGCGACCGTCACGCCCTCCAGGATCCTGCGCACATTGGCCCGCAGGGCGACCCACAGCGGCAGCAGCGGCTCGGCCGTGCCGGTGTAGGCGAGGCCGGTCGGGCGCTCGCCGCGTACCGAGACGATCGGGCCGTCCACGGCCCGGATCACGTCCGCGACCGTGATCTCGGCGGCCTCCCGGGCCAGCCGGTAGCCACCGCCCCCGCCGCGCCTGCTGTCGACGACACCCCCGCGGCGCAGATCGCCGAGGATCCCCTCCAGGAACTTGTGGGGAATGTCCTGCGCGGAGGCGACGGCCTCCGCCTTGACCGGCCCCTCACCTTGCCGGGCGGCCAGCTCCACGACCGCTCGTACCGCGTAGTCCGCACGTGCCGAGATCCTCATAGCACCATTGTCGCGGTCGGCCTGTAGACAATGACGCACCAGCACCACGTACGGCACGGCAGCACAACAGGAGGCGCTCCCTTGGAGCTCAGCAGGCGTACCTTCCACGCTCTCGCCGGCACGGCGGCGCTCGGCTTCGCGCTGACCGGCAGCGGGTCGCCGACCTCCGCCGTCCCGGGACGCCGCGTGCCCACCGGCCCGCCGCCGCCCGTGCCGAGCGCGGACGGCAGGCGGCACGAGATCGGCTTCGACCGTTACTCGCTGGTGGTCGACGGCCGGCGCCTGGTGCTCTGGTCGGGCGAGATGCACCCCTTCCGGCTGCCGAGCCCGTCGCTCTGGCGGGACATGCTGCAGAAGATGCGTGCCTACGGCTACAACGCCGTCAGTGTGTACGTCGCCTGGAACTACCACTCCCCCGCCCCGGGCCGGTACGACTTCACCGGTGTGCGCGACCTGGACCTGTTCCTGCGAACGGCCGCCGAGACCGGTCTGTACGTGATCCTGCGGCCCGGCCCGTACATCAACGCGGAGGTCGACGCGGGCGGCTTCCCCGGCTGGCTGACCGCGACCGAGGGCAGGGCCCGGACCTCCGACCCGACCTACCTGCGGTACGTCGACGAGTGGCTGACCGCCGTCAACGCCGTCGTCGCCAAGCGGCTGTTCACCCGGGGCACGGGCACGGTCCTGCTGTACCAGCTCGAGAACGAGTACGACGCGCACGTCGACGAGCCGTCCGGGCGTGCCTACATGTCGTACCTGTACGAGAAGGTCCGCGCCGACGGCATCGACGTGCCGCTGTTCCACAACGACAAGGGGCGCAACGGGACCTGGGCCCCGGGCTCGTTCGGCACCGGGGGCGAGAAGGGGCGCTGGCTGTACGGGTTCGACGGGTATCCCGAGCCGGGCGAGGTGCCGCCCGACTGGGGGCACTTCGGGGCCGGCGGGGCGAAGGGCGGCGCCACGGCCAGTCCGAAGACACCCGGGTTCGTGCCCGAGTTCGGCGGGGGCTGGTTCGACCCGTGGGGCGGGTCCTGGTTCGACGGGAAGGGGTACGCCGAGGCACGCCGGACCCGGGACGCGGCCTACGAGCGGCGCTTCTACCTCACCAACCTCGCGAACGGCATCACGCTGCACAACGTCTACATGACCTTCGGCGGCACCTCCTGGGGCTGGCTGCCCGCGCCGGTCGTCTACACCTCGTACGACTACGGCGCGGCCTTCGACGAGGCCCGCAACGCCACGCCCAAGCTCGCCCCGATGCACCAGATCGGGCAGTTGCTGCGGCACGTGCCGGACCTCGCCCGACTGGACCGGGCGAAGGCCGTACGCGCCACCGACGAGCGGATCAAGGTCTACCACCTGGCCAACCCCGACACCGGCGCCCATGTCTACGTCCTGCGCAACGACTCCGGCGAGGCGGTCACCTCGACGCTGCCGGACGCCGGGATCGACGTGCCGGTCACCGTCCCTGCGCGGGACGCCAAACTGATCGCCGCCGGGCTGCGGCTCGGGAGGCGGACGATGGTGCACTCCACCGTGCAGCCCATGCTGAGCCTGACCGCCGGGCGGCAGGACATCGCCGTGTTCACGGGCCGGCGGGGCGATCTGGCGCAGGTCGTGCTGGACTGCCCGGACGAGCCGACCCCCATGCGGCTGGACGCGGAGCCCGCCTGGGCCTACAACCTGGGCAAGCTGAACGTCAGCGCTCCGCTCGGGTCCGGCGGGCTGAGCCGGGTGCGGGTCGAGGGCGACGGCGTGGACACGCCGATGCTGCTGCTGTTCGCCGACGACGCGACGGCCGTGCGGCTGTGGCCCTACGAGACCCCCTCCGGCCGGCTCCTCGTCTATGGCCCGTCGCTGCTGCGGTCCGCCACCCTGCGCGGTTCCACCGTCCACCTGACCGGCGACACCGTCGGCGCGACCGGCCTGGAGGTGTGGGGGCCACCCGGGATCACCCATGTGACGTGGAACGGGCGTGCGGTGCCCACGCGGATCAGCGCCTCCGGCAGTCTGCTGGCGCTGCGGCCGCTCCCCGGGGTGACCCGGCCGGCCCTGCCCGCCCTGGAGGGCTGGCGGCGGCGGACGGAGAACCCGGAGGCGGAGCCCGGTTTCGACGACTCCGGCTGGACGACGGCCGACCGGACGACGTCGTTCAGCACCACGCCCGTGCCCGACGGGCAGCCCGTGCTGTTCGCCGACGACTACGGCTTCCACTACGGCGACGTCTGGTACCGGGGCGAGTGGAGCGACGAGAACGGCATCGAGTCCGTGTCCCTCGCGTACAGCACGGGCACGCAGGGCCTGCTGATGGCCTGGCTGGACGGGGAGCCGCTGGGCACGCACCGGATGCCGGTGCCGGACAAGAAGCGGGCGCGGCAGGGCACTTGGACGGCGAAGGCCGTCTTCGGCCTGCCGGAGGAGCTGCGGGCGAGTTTCCGTGAGGCGCGGGACGGGAAGCGTGACCGGCACGTGCTGTCCGTGCTCGTCCGGCCGATGCAGCACGACATGGACGGCAAGGCGCTCGACACGCACAAGGCGGCACGCGGGCTGACCGCCGTCACCTTCGAGGGCGGCTCCCCCGAGGTGAAGTGGCGCGTCCAGGGCGCGTCCACGCCGGATCCGGTGCGCGGGCCGATGAACAACGGCGGGCTGTACGGGGAGCGTGAGGGCTGGCACCTGCCGGAGCACGACGACGCGGACTGGAAGGACGCCGAACTCCCGCGGGACGACCGGCGCCAGGGCATCACCTGGTACCGGACGGACTTCCGGCTGGACGTCGCCCCGGGCGTCGACGCCTCGGTCGGGCTGGTCCTCGACGACGACCCGGACCGGGCCTATCGCGTCCAGATCTTCCTCAACGGCTGGAACATGGGCCAGTACATCAACGACGTGGGGCCGCAGCACACGTTCGTGCTGCCGAACGGGATTCTGCGCACACGGGGCGCCAACACACTGGCGTTGGCGGTGCTGTCCGACGGCACCACACCGTCCGGGCCGAAGGACGTACGGCTGACCCTGCTGGGGGCGGCGGCCGGAGGTGTGCCGGTCAAGCCGGTGTGACCGGATCGAGGCGTTCGCGCGCATTGCCTTCTCGGGCAACCTGGTTCACCGTGTGGGCCTTTCAAGGGCTGCCGACAGGGAGGGGAACCTCGTGCGAAGACGGCGTTTCATCAACGGATTAGTCGGTGCGGGGGCGGGTCTCGGACTCGCCTCGGCAAGCGTCGGGCCGGCGGGCGCCGCGTCCGGCCGGGACGGCGACGCACCACGCGAGTGGGAGGCGGTCACCGCCCCGGAGACCACCCCTGCGGCTCAGTTGCTCGACGTGGCGGCCGCGGGTCCGGGCCTCGCCTGGGCCGTGGGCGAGGAGGGGCGCGGCGGCAGCGTCCGGGGGACGGCGCTGGCCCTCGTATGGGACGGCACGGCCTGGAAACGCACCGTCCCCGGCTTCCACGGCTACCTCGGCTCGGTCGCCGCCACGACCGGGGGTTCCGCCTGGGCCGTCGGCACCGACACCTCCGGCACCGCCCGGCTTCTCGCCTGGGACGGACTGACCTGGAAGGAGGCCGACTTCCCCGGGCGCGGGGTGGCCGGTACCTCCCTCGCCGGGGTCGCGACCGGCCCCGGGGGCCACGTATGGGTCTCCGGGCGGAACAGCGCCGGCTCGGTGCTGCTGCACGGCCGCGGGGGCGACTGGACCTGGCTGGAGGCGCCCCCGGCCACCACCACCGTCGCCCCCACGGGCGTGCACCGCGCACCCTGCGGGGACATCTGGGTGTACGGCGGCGAGCTCGTCGCCCGCTGGGACGGTGACTCCTGGACCGTGCTGCCGGCACCGGGCGGCATCCGGGCGGGCTTCACCGGGCTGCTTCCGGTCGCCCGCGACGACATTTGGATGACGGGCTACGACTACGGCGTCGGCGGCCCGCCCGGCAAGCCTCCCGGCGTACGGCTGCTGCACGGGGACGGCACCGGTTGGGATTACGTCACGGCACCGTTCGGCGTGGGAGTGCTCACCGGCATCGTGGGGGACGCGCAGGGCCGCCCCGACCGCATCGCGGGCTGGGACTTCTGGGACCAGACCCGGGCCCACTACCTCCGGTGGGACGGCACGGCCTGGGTGAGCGAGCGGGGGCCGGTGGCCACGACCCCCGTCGTCATGAACTCCCTCGCCGCTGTGCCGGGGTCGGACGGCTACTGGGCGGTCGGCTCGACGGCGACGATGCCGTCCACGGCCGCCCAGCTGCGGATCGAGCGCTGATCCGCCCGTCCGGTTCTCACGCCAGCCGGATCACGTTCCAGGACAGCGGCTCCAGGGCGGCGCTCAGCGTGCCGTCCTGGAGGGCCGTGCCCTCGACGGGGTGCGGGGCGACCCGATCGGGCTCGTCGAGCGTGTTGCGGGCGTCGGGGTCGGCGTCCGCGAGGGCGCTGTGCTCGACGATCCGGGTGAGGTCGAGGCCGGTCAGGGCGACTTCGAGCGGGAGGGCGTCGGTGCGGCTGCGGTTGACGGCGAAGACCGTGACCGTGCCGTCCTCGGCGCGTACGGCGGTGGCGTGCAGCAGGTCGGTCTCGCCGTACTTCTTCGTCTCGTACGTCGGCGAGTCCACGCGGACGTCCAGGACCTGGCCGCGGCCGTACCGGGAGGCCTGCGCGAACGGGAAGAACGTGGTCTGCCGCCAGGCCGGGCCGCCCGGCTCGGTCATGATCGGGGCGATGACGTTGACGAGCTGGGCGAGGCAGGCGACCGTGACGCGGTCGGCGTGCCGGAGCAGGGCGATGAGGAGCGAGCCGAAGACGACCGCGTCCATGACGCTGTAGTTGTCCTCCAGGAGGCGCGGGGCCTCCGCCCAGTCCCGCGCGCCGGAGTTCTCGATCTCGTGCCACTCCGACATGTACCAGACGTTCCACTCGTCGAACGAGAGGTTGATCTTCTTCTTCGACTTCAGCTTCGCTCCGATGTGGTCGGCGGTGGCGACCACGTTCTCGATGAAGGACTCCATGTCGACGGCGGAGGCCAGGAAGGAGTCGACGTCCCCGTCCTCGGGCTGGTAGTAGGCGTGCAGGGAGATGTAGTCGACGAGGTCGTACGTCTCCTCCAGGACCGTCGCCTCCCAGGCGGCGAAGGTCGGCATGGACTGGCTGGAGGAGCCGCAGGCGACGAGTTCGACGCCCGGATCGATCTGGCGCATCGCGCGGGCGGTCTCGGCGGCGACCCGGCCGTACTCCTGGGCGGTCTTGTGGCCGGTCTGCCAGGGGCCGTCCATCTCGTTGCCGAGGCACCAGAGCCGGATGCCGAAGGGGTCCTTGTCGCCGTGGGAGGCGCGGAGGTCGGACAGGGCCGTGCCGGCGGGGTGGTTGGCGTACTCCTGGAGTTCGAGGGCCTCGGCGACGCCCCGGGTGCCGAGGTTGAGGGCCATCATGGGCTCGGCCTGGGGGCCGATCTTCTTCAGGAAGGCGATGTACTCGGAGAGGCCGAAGCGGTTGGTCTCGGTGGAGCGCCAGGCGAGGTCGAGGCGGCGGGGGCGGTCCTCGACCGGGCCGACCGAGTCCTCCCACTTGTAGCCGGAGACGAAGTTGCCGCCGGGGTAGCGGACGGCTGTGACGCCGAGTTCCTTCACGAGGTCCAGGACGTCCTGGCGGAGGCCTTCCGCGTCCGCGGTGGGGTGGTCGGGTTCGAAGATGCCGGTGTAGACGCAGCGGCCGAGGTGTTCCACGAAGCTGCCGAAGAGGCGGGGGTTCACGTCGCCGACGGTGAAGGCGGGGTCGAGGGTGAAGCGGGCGGTGTGCATGCTTGCCTTTCGAGGTTCAGTTTCGTCTGCGGGTGGTTCGTGGCTTGTCGCGCAGTTCCCCGCGCCCCCAAAAGGAAGGGCGTTATTGCCCGGCCAAGCCTGTGTGGGCCACGCCTGCCACTATCTGTCGCTGGAAGAACACGAAGACGATGATCAGGGGCAGGCCTGCCATCAGGCCACCGGCCATGAGTTGGGCCCATTGGATGCCGTAGGAGTTCATCACGGTGGCGATGCCGTTCGGCATGGTCATCAGGTCGGGGTTGTTGGTCACCATGTACGGCCAGAGGAAGTTGTTCCACGAGGCGATGAACGTGAAGATCCCGACCGCCGCGAGGGAGGGGCGGGAGAGCGGGAGGACGATGGTGAAGAAGACGCGCCAGCGGCCCGCGCCGTCGATGAAGGCGGCCTCTTCGAGTTCGCGTGGGATGCCCTGGAAGAACTTGTAGAGGATGTAGACCATCGCGGCGGGCGCGCACTGCGGCAGGATCATCCCCCAGTAGGTGTCGACCATGCCCATCTGCTGGACGGTGGTGAACAGCGGGACGCCGAGGACGGCCGGGGAGACCATCAGGCCCGTCATGACCAGGCCCAGCAGGACGTTCTTGCCGCGGAACTCGGTGCGGGCGAAGCCGTAGCCGGCGAGGGCGCTGACGAGGAGCACCACCGACGTCACGCAGACCGAGACGACCAGGGAGTTCACGAACCAGTTGGTGATGTTGCCGGACTCGAAGAGGGCCTTCCAGGCCTGGCCCGTCCAGTCCTTCGGCAGCCAGTGCGGCGGGACCTCGACGGCTTCGGTCTCCGACTTGAGGGAGGTGAACAGGCCCCAGGCGAAGGGGGCGAGGAAGACGATCGAGACGGCCGTGCCGAGGAGAGTGAGAACGATCTGGCTGGGCGTCCACGCCTTGGTGGTCATCGGGCGGCCTCCTCACGGTTGCGCAGCAGCCACATCCTCGCCAGGGCAACGGCCGCGATGATCACGAAGAAGATGACGGAGATCGCGGAGGCGTAGCCCACGCGGTAGCTGGTGAAGCCCTCTTCGAGGGTGTACTGGACGAAGGTGCGGGTCGCGTTCTCGGGGCCGGGGCCGAAGTCCATCATCACGACGGCCTGGTCGAAGATCTGGAGCGACGCGAGGATCTGCAGGGCGATGACGAGGCCGGTGATGTTGCGCAGCATCGGCAGGGTGATGTGGACCATGCGGTGCCAGGCGTTCGCGCCGTCCAGCTTGGCGGCCTCGTAGAGGTGGCCGGGGATGGACTGGAGCGCGGCGAGGTAGAGCAGGAAGCTGAAGCCGACGGTCCACCACAGGGTCTCGATGACGATGGCGAGCATGGCGTACGCCTTGTCGGTCAGCCACGGCGTCTCGATGCCGAAGACGTGGTTGACCATTCCCGTGCCGGGGTTGAACAGCCACTGCCACAGGTTGCCGGCGACGGTGGAGGGGAGGAGGAAGGGCGCGAAGAAGCACAGGCGCCACAGCCACTTCCCGCGTTCGATGTGGTGGGCGAGCATCGCGAGGAGGAAGGCGAGGACGGTGATGCAGGGGACGACCAGGAGCGTGAAGTAGGCGCTGTGGCCGAGCGCGTCCCACATCAGGGGGTCCTTCAGGGCCTCGCGGTAGTTGTCGAGGCCGACGAAGCTCTCGCCCTCGCCCGTGATGTTGGCGTCGGTGAGGCTGAGGTAGACGCCGCGCAGCAGGGGCCAGATCACGAAGAGGGTGAAGAGGGCCAGGAACGGGGCGACGAACCAGCCGCCGTGCTGGAAGCCCTGGCCGCGGCGCAGGGTGGCGCCGGCGGCGGCCGTTCTCGCGCGGGCGGGTGTCGCGATGGGCTGGGCGCTGGTCGCCGTCACGCGGCCGCACCTCCTTCCGCGGCGGTCATGCCGTCCATGGGGTTCTTCATGGCGAGGAGCTGGGCGAGCGCGCCCCGCATGCGGCGGGCGGCGGTGTCCGGCTTGGCGGAGCCCATCGTGGAGGCGACGACGATGGGGCCGACGCGCTGGGCGAGGATGCCGGTGGAGCCCGCGAACCACACCTTGGGCTCGGTGGCCTGGTGGTCCATGGCGGAGACGTACTCGCTCTGCGGGTCGAGTTTCCGGTAGGCGGCCGTGGAGAGGGTGGGCGTGTGGGCCGGGATGTGGCCGCCGGCGGCCCACTGCCGGGCGTGCTGGACGACGTAGGCGGCGAGCCGGTGGGCGGCTTCGTTCGTGGCGCCGCCGCGGTCGGACTGGTGCGGCAGGACGAAGGCGTGCGACTCGGCGTGGGTGGCCTGCTTGCCGAAGACGGGCGGCAGCGGGATCGCGCCGTAGTCGAGCTTCGCCCCGGCGTAGACGGGGACCGACCAGTTGCCCTCCCAGGCGAAGGGTGCGCCGTTGATGAACTGTTCGGCGCCCACGGAGCCCATGCCGGGGTCGGTGTATCCGTCGGTGACGTGCCGCCGCAGGAACTCCAGGACCTGGGTGGCCTTGTCGGTGTCGAAGGTGACCTCGGTGCGCGCGGCGTCGAACCAGGTGCCGCCGAGCTGGGTGTAGAAGGCGACGAAGAACCACCACTGGAAGTTCTGGTCGTTGATCCACAGGCCGACGGTCTGGAGCCCTTTCCGGGTGGCCTTCTTGGCTTCCTCGAGGACGTCGAACCACTCGCCGGCCGAGGTGACGGGCACGATCCGGCCGTCGTCGCCGAGCAGGCCCGCCTTCTTCAGCACGTCCTTGCGGTAGAAGCAGAGCTGGACGTGGATGTCGAGCGGGAGGGCGTAGAGCTTGCCGTCGACGACGGCGCGCTTCCACAGGGCGGGGTTGAAGTCGTGCTCCCGTACGCCGTACTTGGCGAGCAGGCCGATGTCCCAGGGGTCGAGGAGGCGGCCGGGTGCGAAGCCGGTGACCCGGCCCAGGTGCATGACGCCGAGGTCGGGGGCGCGGTTGCCCGCGGCGGCCATGGCGAGCTTGGTGTAGAAGGGGTTGCCCCACTGGAGGGTGGAGTCCTTCACCGCTATGTCCGGGTTGGCGGTGCGGAAGGCGTCCAGCATGGCGATCATGTTGGAGCCGTCGCCGCCGCTGAAGAGGTTCCAGTACCGCACGCGCGTGTCGGCGCTGGAGGCGAGTGCGTCGGCGCCGGTGCCGAGTGCGGCGAAGCCGAAGCCGCTCGCGACGGAGAGTCCGCCGAGCCCGTAGAGAAGCTGCCTGCGATTCAGGCCAGGTCGTCCCATGCCCTGCCCTTACTGTCGTTGTTCGGTATACCGAAAGGCGCTCGTTACTTCGAACGGGACCGTAAGTTCGAAGCGCTTGCGCGTCAATGGGCGGCCCGGAACTTTGCGCACGTCTTTCGCGCGGAATCAGTCGTTCCTCGTTGAACTACGGGCACCTGAATCGCCTGACGCGAACAGTTTCGGGCGCGTAGTCTCGGACCCGCTGCCAAGCCGTCGGCCGGTGGTGAGAAGGGGGAGCGATGGACATCGCGGGCGGGCGGGCCAGGGCCGCCCGAGTCGCCGCCGCGTTTCGGCGTTCGCGCAGTGGCTCCGCCATGCGCGGCCTGGCATCCGAGCTCGCCGCCGCGGTCCGGGCGAGGGGGCGGGTCCCGTCCGACGTGCCGGCGCTGTGCCGGGTGCTGTGCGAGGAGATGAGCGCACGGCGGGGCGGGCGTCCCGTCGAGTTGCGCTTCGAGCGCTTCCCCGACGAGATCGAGGTGACCGGACTGTGGGTCGAGTTCCAGGACTTCGACCTGGTGATCGTCGAGGAGCGGGCGGAGGCCGTGCAGCAGCTGGTCATCCTCGGGCATGAGCTGTGGCACCTGCACGCGGGACACGGCCACCACCACGTGGTGGGGACGGCCGCGGCCCACGCGTTCGCCGACCGGCCGGGGTGGGAGGACGTCGCGCTGACGGTGGCCGCGCGCCACGGCTCGCGGGAGCGGGACGAGGCCGAGGCCGACGACTTCGGGCACCGGCTGGCCGCGGTCTGCCGGCCGCTGCTGCCGGGCGGGCGCGGGCCGGACGTGCCCCTCGCTCCGGTGCAGCGGTCGCTGGGCTACCGGGGGCCGCGAGGAGGTACGGCACCGTGACGACGGTGGCGCTGACGCCGGTCGAGTTCGTCAACCAGTTCTATCCGAACTTCTGGTGGATCCCCGCCGGGATCCTGGCGGCGGCCCTGGCCATCAAGCTGCCGAGCATCATCCGGCTGTGGAAGGACCCGCTGCTGCGCGCGGTCGGCGGGTTGCTGCTGCTGGCCTGCGCGGTGTTCGTGTTCGTGGCGCCGTCGACGATCGCCCGGGTCAACCGGCTCACGGGCGTGGCGAACTTCTCGGGGCCCTGGGTCTACTCGCTGCTCACCGCGTTCTGCGCCTCCTGTCTGCTGCTGATCATCACCTGGCGCAACGGGCTGTCCGACCGCTCGGACCGCACGCGTCGCGCCATGCTCGGGGTCGTGGCGGTCTACTCGTGTGTGATCGTCGCGATGTGGGTGCTGTTCGCGCTCGCGGACGTGCCGGTGGAGCGGCTGCGGGATCTGGACACGTACTACGCCAACACCCCCTACATGCGCGAGATGATCGTGCTGTACCTGCTCGCGCACACCGTGGCCGCGCTGGTGACCAACGGGCTGATCTGGAACTGGATCCGCACCGACGGGCTGGACTCCCTGCTGCGCTGGGGGCTGAAGTTCCTCGGCGCCGGCTACGCGTCGCAGTTGTTGTTCGACGCCGCCAAGCTCACCGCCGTGGCGGCCCGTTGGGCCGGGCGGGACCTGGACTGGCTGAGCACGGCCGTGGCGCCGCCGCTCGCCTGTCTGTCCGCCGTGCTGATCGCGGTGGGCTTCATCCTTCCGCACGCCGGGCAGTACCTGCACGGCCGGGTGCACGTCCGGCTGGCCCACCACGAGCTGCGGCCGCTGTACCTGCTCATGAAGACGGTGAACGGCGGCGGTGTCCCCTTCCTGCTGCGCGCCACGCCGGAGCTGCGGCTGGTCCGCCGGGAGACATTCATCCGCGACGTCCTGCTCCCGCTCGCCCGCTTCATCGACGAGGACCGGCGCGAACGGTCCTACGCCGCCGCCGTCGCCCTCGGCCACCCGGCGGACCGGGCGAAGGCACTCGCCGCCACGGTGGCGATCCTGGACGCGATCGACACCCGGAGCCGGGTGCGGGAGGAGGACGGCACGGGTGCCCGCGACACCACGGACCTGCTGCGCGAGATCGGATCCGTGTCCCGCGCCCTGCGCCACACGGACGACCTCCGCGCGATCCGCGCCCACACGGAACCCCACCCGGACGGCCGCTCGCTCACGGGATGACAGCGAGGTCCCGTCGCGGTCGGCGCCACCGGCCGTCGCGGGCGCCCTGGCCCGGCGTCGCGCCGTACAGGACCTCTCCAGGACGCGCCACGCGGGAGATCGGCGTGGTGGGGGCGGGCGCCGGCCGGGGCCGTGCGGCAGGGGCCGCCGGAGGCCGGGTGGCCGGCGGCCGTCCCTCGTCGGCGTGGTCCTCGCGGTGTGCGGGCGTGGTCCCCGCGGTGTGCGGGCGGCCCCCTGGGCCCCGCAGTGTGCGGGCGCCCTGCGGACATGCTCGCCGTAGCACGCTCTCGATCGGGTGCTACGCAGCCTCTCGGGCGCGGCGCCTCATGATCCGACGTGCGGCACGGAACCGGCCCGGGACACGTCGGCGTCCCCCACGGGGGCCCCGGGCGCTGCTCCCCCGTCGGCAGCGCCCAGGACGCCCTGGGTGGGCCGAGGCGGCCTCGTGTGACGCGAGACGGCAGTGCTCGCGTCCCCCCGTTGAGGGTGGCCTCGGCTTCGTACGGCCGCGAGAAGAGGCGGGTGCGCGGCCGGACGTCGGGAGTCGCAGGCCGCTTGAAGCGGAATGCAGCTCTCAGTGACGCGATCATTGCCCGCAGCGACAGCAGCTGTCAACTATTGCTGCGTAAAACAGCAGCTTTTGCTGCGGTGCTGCTGGCCGCCGACCGGCCGAGCCGATACTCTCCCTCCGTCACGGATCGGCGGTCGCGCCCAGGGAGAACAGGGAGAACTCGGTGAGAGACGCCCACGCTTCCCTTGCCGAACTGCGGGCGCGTATCGAGGAGTTGACCGGCCGGCCGGGCCGGCTGTCCGAGGTGCTGGACGTGGCCGCGCTGTCGTACCGCACCGGCATTCCCCCCGAGACGGTCACCGCCCTGCTGGCGGGCCGGCGCGTGCCCGAGACGAGCCTGGGCGACCGGGTCCGGCAGCGGCTCGACTTCGTGCGCGAGACCCGCCGCCGCCCCGACGGCAAGCGGTACTCGCTGGACGAGCTGGCCAGGATCGCCGGCACGAGCAGGCAGTGGCTGAGCGAGTGGCGCCGCAGCGGACTGCCCAGCCTGGAGCACGCCGACCGGCTCCGCCGCCACTTCGGCCTCCCCGCCGGTTTCTTCACCGAGGACGAGGCGGAGGCCCTGCACGCCGCGCTCCAGCCGGTGCTCAAGGAACTGGAGGAGAAGGCGGACCCGTTGGCCCCGTTGCGCACCCCCGGCTTCTACCGGCTGGCCAGACGCGCCCCGCACATGTCGCCGCGCAAACTCCAGGCGCTGGCGGAATGGGCCGAGATGATCACGGAGCGGAACCCGGCGGACGAGGACGGCCTCTGAGCACCTGACGCCCGCGCTTCGCCGTCCGGTTTCGGCCATCCCTGGTCGACCGGCACCGCGGGAGGTGGCTGAAGCGGCGCGGGAGTTGGCATATTGCACAGCGTCGAACGTCCAGCAGCCACGGGGAGAACCGTGCGAACGAACAGGGAGATGCGCCGCCTCGCGGACGCCCTCATCGGGCCCGTCCGCGTACCCGTCCCCGCCGACCCCGAGGCCCTGTTCCGCGCGGTCGTCGACTCGGCCGTCCAGTGGCGCGGGCGCCCGATCGTCGTCCACCGGGAGATCTTCCCGCCGCACACCGCGAGCGGGCTGTGGCTGGAGCGCGAGACGCATGACGACGTCATCGTCGACAAGCGGGCCGCCGTGTGGCACCAGATCGTGATCTTCTGCCACGAGGTGTGGCACATGCACCAGCTGCGGGAGAGCACGGCCGGCCGCCGGGCCGCCGCCCGCTCCGACTTCACCCTGGCCGACGAGCAGGAGGCCGACCGCTTCGGCATGCTGATGGGCCGTCGGCTGCGCACCTGGCTGGACGCCTCCTCGGACTCCGTGTTCGCCACCGGCGAGGGCGCCGACCAGGACATCGCCGGCCGCATCGGGGCCGCGCTCAACTACCGCGGGACCCGGAGATGAGCGGTCTGATCGGCTACGCCAGCTGCGCGGTGCTCTGGCTGGGCCTGGTGGTGAAGGCCCCGGACCTGCTCCGGCACCGGCGCGACCCCTATCTGCGGGCCATCTGCGCGGTGCTGGGCCTGGCCGGCCTGTGCTTCTTCCTCGGTTCGCCGCCCACGATCGGCGCCGTCAACCGCCTCAGTGGCGTCCCCAACCTGGCCGCGCCGCTGACGTACGCGGCGATCACCGCGTACAGCGCCGCCTCCCAGATCCTGGTCGCCCTGTGGCGGGGCGGGCCGGGCGCGCACCGCACCGCGCGTCGCTGGGTGCTCGCCTACTGCGGTGTGGTCCTGGGCATCGCGACGCTGTTCGCGCTGGGCGAGGCTCCGGTGGAGCGCCGCACGGACCTGGACACGTACTACGCGAACACGCCGTACCTGCGCGAGATGATCGTGCTGTACCTGACCGGGCACCTCACCGCCATCGCCGTCACCGCCGTCTCGGCGCTGCGCTGGGCCCGTGAGGTGCGCGGCTGGCTGCGCGCGGGACTCGTCACGCTGGGCGTCGGTGCCGTGTGCGCCGCCGGGTTCAGCGTGACCAAGCTCGTCGCCGTGGCCGCCCGCTGGTCCGGCCGCGACTGGTCGCTCCTCGGCTCCGAGATCGCCATGTCGGTCGCCGGCCTGGGCGCCCTGCTGACCGCGGCGGGCGTCCTGATCCCGCTGGCCGGCCCCCGGCTGACCGAGTGGCGGCGGGCCTGGCGGACGTACGTACGCCTCGCGCCCCTGGAGCGCGAGCTGGACGACGTCCTCGCCCGCCGCGCCCTGCGCCTGCCGCGTCCCCGCTGGTCCTCCCCCGCCACCCGGCTGGTCTGGCGCCGGACGAGCATCCACAACGCGCTCAGCCACCTGGACGCCTACGCCGACCGGGAGTTGTACGACGAGACGCTCGAGGCCGCGCTGCGGACGACGGGCGACGCGGAGCGGGCCGTGGCGACGGCCTGGGCGGCGGTGATCGCGGCGGCGGCCCGGACCACGGCCGCGCTCCCCGCCCCGACGCGGCGGCCCGCGCCGGCCCGGGAGTCAGAGTGGTTCCAGGAGCGGGCGCCCGGTCCGGACGCGCTGGTGCGCATCGCGGACGCGCTGGCGACCTCGCCGCTCGTGCGGAGGGCCGCCGGGGCGCGCGCGTTGGCGACGGAACGGAGCTCTCCGGTATGAGTCTCGTCGTCTACCTGGCGGCCGGGGTCCTGGCCCTGTCCGCCGCCGTGCTGTTCCGGCGGCCGCGTACGACCGCCGGGAAGCCGTCGGCCCCGTACAACCCGCTGACCGCGTCCACCTGTGCGGCGATCGTGCTCGGCGCCGTGGTGTTCCTCTGCTCGGCGCCGATGACGCTGGCCGCCGTCAACGACCTCACCGGCATCCCCAACTTCGGCGCTCCGCTGACGTACGGCCTGCTCTCCGCGTACAGCTGCTCGCTGCTGATCCTGCTGATCAACTGGCGGGGCGGGCCGCGGGGCCGGGTGCGCGGGCTGGTGCTGCGCAGCATCGCGGCCTACGTCCCGCTGATCGTGGCGATCGTGCTGCTGTTCGGGCTGGCGGACGCGCGGGTGGAGCGGCTGACCGACCTCGACACGTACTACGCGAACACGCCCGGCATGCGCGAGATGATCGTGCTGTACCTGCTCGGGCACACCGCGGCCACGGTGGCGATGTCCGTGGTGTGCGTGCGGTGGGGCCGGGAGGTCACGGGGCTGCTCAGGACCGGGCTGCGGCTGATCTTCGTGGGGGCGGTGCTGGACCTGGTGGGGTTCCAGCTGGCCAAGTACACGGCCGTGGTGGCGCGTTGGACGGGTCACGACCTGGACTTCCTGTCCACCCGGGTCGCCCCGCCCATGGCCGCGCTGGCGGCGTTGATCTGTTCCGCCGGCTTCGTGCTGCCGAGGCTGCTGCCGGCGGCCGTCGGGCACTGGCGGGGGCTGCGGGACTACCGCAGGCTGGACCCGCTGTGGCACCGGGTCGGGTTCGTGTCCACGGCGCCCAAGCCGCCCGCGTCCTGGTGGCAGTTGCCCGAGGAGCGTCTGCACTGGCGCGAAGTGGCCATCCACGACGCCCTGTTGGCGCTGGCTCCGTACTTCGACGACCGGGTGCGTGAGCGGGCGCTGACGGCCGCCCTGGGCGACGGCCACTCGGCGCACCAGGCACGGGTCACCTCGGAGGCGGCCATGCTCGCCGCCGCGGCACACCGGGCGGCCGCGCGGGAGGAGCCGCTGGGGTCGCCGAGCACCTATCGCCTGCACGCCATGGAGGGGTCCGGCGCGGGCGGGCTGGTGGAGCTGGCCCAGGCGCTGCGCGTTCCGCGGCAAGGGTCGTGAGGGTGCCGTGGGGTCACTGCGCCCTTGCACCGGGGGGTTGTCGGGGCGGTGCGTGAAGGTACGGTGAGAGCCTTCCGGGGCTGAGGGCTCGCGTGGCTCGATGCCGGTGCTGATGGACGGTCCCGTGGGTGCGGCCGTGGCCGAAAGTCGAGGAATGCCTTCATGGCGGGGGGAGCCTTCATGGCTGAGTGCGAGGAGTCGCATGTCGCGTAGAGCTGTCGTCATCGGTGCGGGGCTGGCCGGCATGCTGGCCGCGGCGGCCCTGTCCGCCGTCGCGGACGAGGTGGTCGTGCTCGACCGCGACGAGCTGCCCGACGGGCCGGAGCACCGCAGGGGCCTCCCGCAGGGGCGTCACGCGCATCTCCTCATGGCCGGCGGCCTGGCCTCGATGGAGGAGCTGGTGCCGGGGGTGAGCATGCGCAAGCATCTGCTGGCCGCAGGGGCGCACGAGATACCGCTCGGCTCGGGCATGGTCGCCCTCACGCCGGAGGGCTGGTTCCGGCGCTGGCGTCATCCCGGTCCGCGGATGCTGACGTGCACGCGGGCACTGCTCGACTGGGCGGTGCGGTCGGCGGTGCTGGACAACACGCCGGTGGTGATCCGCAAGGGGCAGGTGCGGGAACTGACGGGGTCCCGGGAGCGGGTGACGGGGGTGCGCCTGTCGACCGCCGCCGGGGACGAGGAACTCGCGGCCGACTTCGTGGTGGACGCGAGCGGACGCGGCTCACGGATCGTCACCTGGCTGGCGGCGCTGGGCGTCGACAGCGTGCGCGAGAAGACGGTGGACGCGGGACTGGTGAATGCCACCCGCCTCTACCGCACTCCCGAGGGCGCCGAACGCTTCCCGCTGACCATGGTGCAGGCCGATCCGTATCAGGGCCGCCCCGGCCGCAGTGGCATGGTGCTGCCCATCGAGGGCGACCGCTGGATGGTGAGCCTCGCCGGTACGCGCGGGGGCGGTGAGCCGCCGTCCCACCCGGACGCCTTCCTCCAGTACCTCCTGGACCTGCCCGACCCGATCGTGGGGCGGCTGGTCTCCGGGGCGCAGCCGCTCACCGACGTCCACGTCAGCCACAGCACCAGCAACCACCGGCGGTTCCTGGAGCGGGTCCGCCCCTGGCCCGAACGCCTCGTCGTCCTCGGCGACGCGCTGGCCACGTTCAACCCGGCGTACGGGCAGGGCATGTCGGTGGCCGCGCTGGGCGCCCGGGAGCTGGACCGCGAGCTGCGGCGGGCGGGGCTCGACGGGGCCGGGCTGGCCCGGCGGGTGCAGCGGCGGGTCGCCAGGCCGGTACAGGCGGCGTGGACGATGGCGGTGAGCCAGGACGTCTGGTTCCCCGGGACGCGCGGGGGCTCTCCCGGGGTCGCCGACCGTGTGGTCACCGCCTACACGCGCCGCATGATCCGTACGGCGACCGGCTCGTACACCGCGGCGTCGGCGCTCTGGGACGTGATGAGCATGACGACGGGCCCGGCGCGGCTGCTGCGGCCCTCGACGGTCCTGGCGACGCTGAGCGGGCCGCCGTTGCCGGCGGCGGTGGGGGCGCCGTTGACGGAGGAGGAGGCGGGGCTCCTGCGCGGACTGGACCGCACGGGACGCTGAGACGGGGGCGCGCCCGCCCCCGCCGTCGTACTTGCCTTCTCCCTCAGCCGGCGAACGCGGGCTGGGCCAGGCCCTTGCCCGCGCCGGGCACGACCAGCAGCGAACCCGAGAGCGGGGGCGGTGACGCCAGGCCCACGCGGGCCGTCGTGATGTAGAGGTCGGTCAGGTCGGGGCCGGCGAAGGCGCAGGCCGTCACGCGGGGCACCGGGAGCGGGATCACCCGGTCCAGTTCGCCGTCGGGTGTGTAGCGGCGCACCGCCGCGCCCTCCCACAGGGCCACCCACACACAGCCCTCGGCGTCGACGGTGAGACCGTCGGGGAATCCGGCGCCGTCCTCGATCTCGGCGAGGGTGCGCCGCCCCGAGACCTGTCCGTCCGCGTGGTCGAAGACGTCGATGCGGCGGGTGGGCGAGTCGATGTAGTACATCAGCCGGCCGTCCGGGCTCCAGCCCGTGCCGTTGCTCACCGCCACGTCGCCGAGGATCACCTCGACCGAGCCGTCCGCGCCGATCCGGGAGAGGGTGCCGCCGCCCGGCGCCTCGTCGTAGCGCATGGTGCCGGCCCAGAGGGTGCCGTCGGGGGCTATGGCGGCGTCGTTGGCGCGGCGGCCGGGGACGGGCTCGTGGTGCAGCCAGCGGAAGCCGCTGCCGGAGACGTCGCCCGGGTCGCCGTCGGGGCCGGGGTCGAGGAGGCCGATCCCGTCGCGCAGGTTCAGCACCAGCCCGCCGCCGGCGCGGGGCTTGACCGCGCCGACGTGCTGTTCGGTGCGGCGGACCGTGCGACGTCCGGTGGCCGGGTCGTAGGTGTGCACACGGGAGCCGAGGATGTCGATCCAGAGGAGCCGGCCGGTGGCCGCGTCCCAGGTGGGGCCCTCGCCGAGCTCGGCCTCGGCCCGTACGGCGACCTCGTACGACGTCGTCGTCATGCCACGCTCCGGTGGCCGAGGTGCTCGGACAGCTCGGCGGCGCCCTTCGCGGCGAGCTCCTCCAGCTCGGCGAGGCGCTCGTCGCTCCAGCGGATCATGGGCACGGAGATGGACAGGGCGGCGACGACCTGCCCGGTGCGGTCGCGGACCGGCGCGGCCACGCAGCTCACGTCCGGGTTGGACTCGCGGCTCTCCACGGCGACGCCCCGCTGCCGGATCTCGGCCAGGGTCTCGCGCAGGGCGGCCGGGTCGGTGATGCTGTTGGGGGTCATCGCGGCCAGCTCGGCGTCGTCGGGGATCCGCGCGGCGAGCTCCTGCTCGGGAAGGGAGGCCAGCAGCATCTTGCCGACGGAGGTGCAGTGGGCGGGCAGCCTGCGCCCGGCCGCCGACACCATCCGCACGGCGTGCGTGGAGTCGACCTTGGCGATGTAGATGACGTCCGTGTCCTCGAGGATCGCCACGTGCACCGTCTCGTCGCAGGTCTCGGCGACGGACCGGGCGACCTGCTGCCCCTCGGCGGCGAGGTCGAGCTGCTCGGCGTAGCGGGCACCGAGCTGGTACGGGCGTACGCCGAGCCGGTAGCGTCCCGGCTGGCCGGGCACCGGGACGATGTACTTCCGGGCGGCGAGCGTGGTCA
This sequence comes from Streptomyces sp. NPDC006372, assembly GCF_040612515.1. Classification (NCBI taxonomy): domain Bacteria; kingdom Bacillati; phylum Actinomycetota; class Actinomycetes; order Kitasatosporales; family Streptomycetaceae; genus Streptomyces; species Streptomyces sp. NPDC006372. The sequence goes on from NZ_JBEXQJ010000001.1 coordinate 379,169, forward strand.
CCAGCTCGTGCACGGTCGTGCGCGGCAGCTGGAGCTTGCGCACGATGTCGGGTGCGGAGAGCGTCCCGTCCCCGTCGAGGAAGAGCTCGAGGATGTCGAGAGCCCGGGTCACGGCTGGTACGAGGCGTCCCACGACCGGCCCCCTCCCTATGTGTCTCAGGCGCCTGTGTTCGAGATATCAACAGGCGATCGGCATGACGAACACAGGCTAGCCATAGAGGTTTGCCCGGGCAATGGGCAGATGTACGGTGCACGTAATGTACGGCGCACGTGATGTCCGGTCCCACGAACCGGCAGCGAGCGGAGGCGCTCCGTTCAGCGGTGTCCCCGTGCCGCCCCCAGTTCCCCCCGTAGCCGTTGTGCGCGCAGCACCAGTTCCAGTTCGAAGCGGCGGTCGGGGTCGTCGATCTCGTCGCCCCAGAGTTCGCGGATCTGGCGGAGGCGGTAGCGGACCGTCTGGGGGTGGACGCCGAGGCGGGTGGCGACCTCGGGGGCTCCGCCGCGGGTTTCCAGCCAGGCCAGGAGGGTCTCGGCGAGGCGGCGGCCGTGGGTGGGGCCGCAGTGGGTCAGGGGGGCCAGGCAGCGCAGGGCCAGGTCGTCGATCAGTTCCTCGGGCTGGAGGAGGACCAGGGCCTCGGTGTGCTCGGTGCAGTGCAGGACCTCGCCCGAGGGGAGCAGGTCGCGTTCCATGAGGCGTACCGCGGCTTCGGCCCAGCGCAGGGACTTCGCCGCGTCGATGAGCGGAACGGGCGGGCCGATCGCGCCGGACCAGCCGGCCAGGGCCCGGTGCAGGAGCTCGGGGCGGCCCTTCGCGTCCGGCTCGGGCACCACCATGCGGGGCTGTTCGTACTCCATGTCGAGCAGGACGCCCTGCCCGACGGCGGGGGCCATGGCCTCCCGGGCGGGGCGGAGCAGGACGCCGACCGCGACCTTGCTCGGCAGCGGCCAGCCGATCCGGGCGGCCCGTTCGGTCAGGGCCTCGGAGGGGTCGCCGCGGTGGTGCTCGGCGAGGAGCAGTTCCATCAGGCGGCGCTGGAGGCGCAGGCGTTCCCCGGCCTGGCGGGCCGCGGCCTCGGCGTAGCCGCGTACCGACTGGTCGACCAGGCCGTCCAGGTACTCGTAGCCCGCGTCGACGAGTTCGTACATCGCCGGGGGCGGGATCTCGACGCGCTGGCCGATGTCGGCGAGACGGCGCCAGGCCAGCCGTACGCCCAGACGGTAGATGGCCTGGAGGGAGTCGAGCGAGCGGCCGCCCAGGCCCTCGCCGCGGCCGAAGTCCTGGAAGACGCCGGGCGGGACGGTGGGCCGGCCTTCCGAGTTCTCCAGGTGCTGCACGAAGACCTCGATGGCGCGGCGGATGCCGACGAGGGCCATCGGTTCGCCGGAGTCGTCGACGACGAACGGCAGATGGGGGTACTCGCGCTGGATCTCACCGAGGATCTCCTCGGCGAGCGCGGGCGCCTCGGCCATGGCGATCGTGGCGAACCGGCGTACCTGGAACCGCGGTACGTCGTGCCAGGCCGAGCGCGTGGTGACGGTTCCGGTGCGGGCGGCCGTCATCCGTCAACTCCCCTGCCCGGACCGCTCGTACGTGATCAGGGGCGTGTTGGGCTGCTCGGGCGTGACTTCGAGCAGTGCGACGACACCCAGCGCCGCGCCCACGGCGAGGGCGGCAGCGAGCGCGACGGTCAGCGTGGCAGCAAGCAGTCTCGACATCGCAGGGTCAGCCTCTCTGTCCGGATCCGTCCGGAGATCGTCCGGAGGTCGTCCCCACCCCGGCACCCCGTCCCTGCCTGTCGCGCCCAGTCTCGACAAGCATTGACACCCCGTCAAGAGCGGCCTACGGTTCCCGGCCCAGCCGCACGCGCTCTGTCCCACGCCGTGTCGGCCCTCTCGTACGTCGAGCCGTCCCAAGCCACTGGAGTGCCCGGATGCGCCGTACAACCTCTCCTTTTTCCCTGGTCCTGCTGGGTCTCGGCACGTTCCTGCTGGTGCTGGCGCCCCTGCTGGCCTGGTACGTGGAGCCGCGTGCCGCGGTGAACCCGATCGACATCGACACGACCGCCGTCTACACCGGCAAGGGCAGCGTCTTCGACACTGACCGGATCGAGACGGTGCCCGATCGGAAGATCACCGTGACCCAGCGGGTGCGGGGCAACGTCGAGGACAGCGAACGCAGCGGCAAGGCCGTCTGGGACGTGACGACCACCGTCGACACGGACAAGTCGCTGCCGGCCGCCGACCCGCACGACGCGCTGGAATTCACGCCGCACCGCTGGGTGATGGACCGCAGGACCACCCGGCCGGTGCACTGCTGCGGGGAGAAGCCCTACATCGAGGGCGAGGCCTATCTGAAGTTCCCCTTCGACGTGCGCAAACGCTCGTACCAGTGGTGGGACAACACCCTCGGCGACACCATCGTGCTGCGCTACCGGGGCACCGAGAAGGTCCAGGGTTACACGGGCTACCGGTTCACCGGCTCCGTGCCGCCGACCAGGACGGGTACACGGATGGTGCCGGGCAGCATCGTCGGCCAGCCGAAGCGGCCGCAGGTGCTGGCCGAGGAGTGGTACTCCAACCACGGTTTCGAGCTGGTCGTCGACCAGGCCACCGGCAGGGTGCTCTACGCGCAGACCGGGCCGAGGCGCACCCTGCGGGCGCCGGGCGGGAAGAAGGACGCGGCGGTGCTGCTGGACAGCCGGAAGATCTCCTTCACGACCGGGACGCAGCGGGAAGCGGTGCGACAGGCCGAGCGGGACAGCGGCCAACTCCGCCTGATCGGCGTGACGTTGCCGGTCGGAGCGGCGGTGGCCGGGTTCGTGTTCGCGATGCTGGGTGGCGTTCTCGTCGCGCATGGGCGGAAGGAGCCGGAGCAGCCTGCTCCGTCCGAAACGCCCGATACGCCCCAGCCCACCCTCACGATGTGACACAACGTCAGCTCCAACAAAGCCCGAAATTGTCACGCCGGTGAGTAGCCGTGGAGTTGGTCCGGGCGAAAACTGTCCAACCCCACCCGAGCACACCCCGTCCACACTCCCCTCCCAGGAAGATCCCAGGCCCCCCACAGGCCGACTTCTCCGTAACGACCACACCCCCCACGTTTCCCCACACTGAGTTCCGCACCCCGAGACGAGTTGGAGCACCCATGCCCCAGCACGTACCGTCCTCGCTGCGCGACACGCTCCCCGGCGTGCCGCAGCACCCCCCGGCGCTCCCCCCACATCCGCGTCGGATCGTCTTCCTCGCTCATCGCGATCTGGACAACCCCTCCGCCGGCGGCTCCGAGCTGCTGGTCGACAGACTCGCCGACGGTCTGACCCGCATGGGCCACCAGGTGACCCTGCTGTGCGGGGGCCCCGCGGCCTTCCGCGACTACCGGGTCGTGTCGGCGGGCGGCCCGTACGGCCACTACCTGCGCGCCCGGTCGGTCTTCGCCCGCCAGGTCGGTGACTGCGACCTGCTGGTGGAGGTGTGCAACGGCATGCCGTACCTGGCACCCCTGTGGCACCGGGGGCCCACACTGTGCCTGGTCAACCATGTCCATACGGACCTGTGGTCGATGCGCTTCGGCGGACCGCTGGCGCCGGCCGCGCGGATCGGCCGAAGACTCGAACACTGGGCGCTGACCGGGGCGCGGCAGCGGAGCCTGCTGGTCGCCGTGTCGTCCTCGACGGCCCGTGCGCTGCAGGAGATCGGGGTCGAGCGGGAGCGGATCCGGGTCGTGCACAACGGAGTCGAGGAGCCCGGACCGAGAGCGGATCGGTCGCCGGAGCCGCTGTTCGTCGCCGTCGGGCGGCTCGTCGAGTACAAGCGGATCGATCTGCTGCTGCGGTTGTGGGAGCGGGTGCGGCCGGTGACCGGCGGGCGGTTGGTGATCGTCGGGGACGGGCCGGAGCGGGAACGCCTGGAGCAACTCGCCGGTCCTGGCGTGGAGTTCACCGGGTACGTGTCCGAGGCCGAGAAGCACCGGCTGCTGTGCGCGGCCTGGTTGTTGCTGCACCCGTCCGCCGTGGAGGGGTGGGGGCTGGTCGTGACGGAGGCGGCGGCTCGGGAGACGCCGAGCGTGGCCTTCGACGTGCCCGGGCTGAAGGACTCCGTGGTGGACGGTGAGACCGGGGTCCTCGCCCGGGGTGAGTCCTCGTTCGCCGCGGCGTGGTGTGCGCTGGCGCTGGCCGGGCGGGAGCGGGAGTTGATGGGGAAGGCTGCGCGGGAGCGGGCGGCGCGGTTTCGGTGGGAGCGGACTGTGCGGCAGTTTCGGGTGGTGGCCGCAGAGGCGGTGAGGGGCTGGGAGCCGTGAGGCGGCTTGCGGTCCGTCGTGGCTTGTCGCGCAGCTCCCCGCGCCCCTATAGGAAAGACCCCTCGTTTCGAAGATCTCTTGCCCTGTTTCGTGCCTTCCTCCACGAACAGGACGATCCCGAATCCTGCTACTCGTTGCTCGCGCGGGACGCCGTCGATCAGGTCGAGGCCTATGACGGGCCCGTAGCCGGGCGTACCGTCCTGGATGTCGGGGGCGGCGGTGGGTACTTCACCGCGGAGTTCCGGCGGCGCAAGGCGCACGCATTTCTCTTCGAGCCCGACGTACGGGAGTTGGGGAAGAAGCCGCCCGAGGCCGCCGTCGTCGCCGACGGATACCTCCTGCCCCTCCGGGACGGTATCGCCGACGTCACCTTCTCCTCCAACGTGCTGGAGCACGTGGCCGATCCGGAGACGTTCCTCAGTGAGCTGGCCCGGGTGACCCGGCCGGGCGGGCTGATCTACGTGTCGTTCACCAACTGGCTGTCGCCGTGGGGCGGGCACGAGTGGGCCCCGTGGCACTACTTCGGCGCCGAACGGGCCCGGGCCCGGTATGCGCGGCGGACCGGCAGGGCCGCCAAGCACACCCTCGGCGAGAACCTGTTCGCGGTGCACATCGGCTCCACCCTGCGGCAGGTGCGTGCCCGGGACGACGTCACGGTCGTCTCGGCGCGTTCCCGCTACTGGCCGTTCCTCGCGGAGACCGTCGTCAAGGCGCCCGGGATCCGCGAGTTCGCCACCTGGAACCTCCTCCTCATCCTGCGGCGGTGTCCTTCATGACAACCACGGTCCAGGCTCCTCCACCGGCAGCCGTCCCCACCACCGCGACTGCGGCGGGTCCGCCCGAGGGCCCCCGGTCGCGGCGCTGGCTGCTGGGCTTCTGGGCCGTGGTGTTCGTGTTGTTCCTGGTGGTGCACCCGGGTCGGCAGACGTTCGACACCAAGCTCGGTGTCACGGTCGATCCGGGTCAGTTCCTCGCCGATCTGGGGCAGTTGTGGCACGACCGGGGCGCGTTCGGCGGGATCCAGGACCAGTACGTCGGCTATCTGTGGCCGATGCTGCCGTTCTACTGGCTGTGCGACCTCGTGCGGCTGCCGGTGTGGCTGGCGGAGCGGCTGTGGCTGTCGGTCGTGGTGTCCGTCGCCTTCTGGGGTGCGCTGCGGCTGGCCGAGCGGCTGCGGGTGGGGAGCGGCGCTTCGCGGCTGCTGGGGGCGGCGGCGTACGCGCTGTGGCCGCTGTTCACGACCGTCATCGGCTCGACGTCGGCGGCGGCGCTGCCCGGCGCGTTCCTGCCGTGGGTGCTGCTGCCGCTGACGGACGAGCGGTACGCCGCCCGGGTCGCGGCGCTGCGGTCGGCGCTGCTCGTGCCGTTCATGGGCGGGGTGAACGCCTCGGCGACGCTGGCGTCCCTGCTGCCGGTCGGGTTGTATCTGCTGTCCCGGCCGCCCGGGCCGCGACAGCGCAAGCTGATCGCCTGGTGGGCCCCTGCCGTGATCGTGGTGACGGCCTGGTGGTGGGTGCCGCTGCTGCTGCTCGGGGTCTACGGCGAGAACTTCCTGCCCTACATCGAGACTTCGCAGACGACCACGGACACCATGTCGGCGACCGAGGCGCTGCGCGGTGCCGGGAACTGGGTCGCCTATCTGCACTTCGGTGAGGCGTGGCTGCCCGCGGGGTGGGCCGTGGCCTCGTCGGTCGTGGTGATCGTGTGCTCGGCGCTCGCGGCCGGTCTGGGCCTTGCGGGTCTCGCCCGGCGGGACCTGCCCGAGCGGCGGTGGCTCGTGCTGACCGTGCTCGTGACGGCGCTGGTGCTGCTCGCCGGGTACGGCGGGGCGTTCGGGGCGCCGTTCCACGGGGTCGTGCAGGGCTGGCTGGACGGCTGGCTCTCGCCGTTCCGCAACATCTACAAGTTCCAGACCGGACTGGCCCTGGCGCTCGTGCTGGGCCTGGCTCATCTGGTGGGTGTCGCCGCCGACGCGCGGGGGGCCCGGCCGGTGCGCGGCCGGCGTTTCGCCCCGCTGGTCGCCGCGGTGCTGATCCTTCCGGGGCTGCTGTGGCCGTACCTCAACGGCTCGATCCTCAACCCGGGTTCGTTCCGGAAGCTGCCCACGTACTGGCAGGCCACCGCCGACTGGCTGGAGAAGTACTCACCCGACTCGCGTGCCCTGGTCGTCCCGGCGACCGCGCACGGCATGTACACCTGGGGCTCGCCCATCGACCAGCCGCTGGACGTGCTCGCCGAGTCCCGCTGGGCGCAGCGCGACTACGTGCCGTTCGGCACGCCGGGCAACCGGCGCGCGATGGACGCGGTCGAGCAGGCGCTGATGTCCGGGGGTGAAGTGCCGGGGCTGGCGGACTACTTGAGCCGGGCGGGCCTGTACTACGTCGTCGTGCGCAACGATCTCGATCCGGACCAGATCGGGTCCGTGCCGACGACGACCGTGAAGCGCACGCTGGAGCAGTCGGGGTACGAGCGGGTGACGGGGCTGGGGCCGATGATGACCGGTGGGCGGATCGCGCAGGACGCCCCGCTCCAGGTCGAGGGACTGTACGCGCGGCAGCGGGCCGTGGAGATCTACCGGCCGACCGGGGACGACGTACTGCGCCCCGGACAGGCGGGACTGCTCCCGGTCTCCGACACGGCCGTGGTGTCCGGTGGCCCGGAGGCGCTGCTGCCGCTGGCGTCCCGGCTGCGCGGGCGCCCGGCCGTCCTGACCGGCGACAACCACCCGGGTCTCGGCACTCCGGCCGTGCAGGTGCTGGGCGACGGGATGCGGCGCGCCGACACCCGGTTCGGCCTGGTCAACGCCAACACGTCGTACACGTACACGCGCGACGAGCGCAACGCGACCGACGCCCAGCAGGACCCGGGTGAGAAGCCGCGGCAGATCCTGCCCGTCGAGGGAGCGGACCACCAGACGGTGGCCGAACTGCGCGGCGCCCGCTCGGTGACGGCGTCCTCGTACGGCAACTGGCTCTTCCACCTGCCGCAGTTCGACCCGGTGAACGCCTTCGACGGCAACCCGGACACGGCCTGGACGGAGGGTGCGCCGGACACGCCGGACGGGCAGTGGCTGCGCATCGGCTTCACCGGCCGCTACGACATGCCTTCCTCCTTCAAGGTCACGCCGTTGCCGCAGGAGAGCGTGCGGGCGGCGGCGACGAAGGTGCGGGTGGAGACGGAGAAGGGCACGAAGACCAGCTTCCTCCAGCCGAACGGCATGACGCAGCGGGTCAAAGCACCCGAGGGCGCCACGCGGTGGATGAGGCTGACGATCGTGGACTCGGTCGAGCGAAGGGCCGGTCTCACGGGCGCGGGCTTCTCCGAGATCGACCTGCCGGACGTGCGGGTGACACGGCTGCTGCGGCTCCCGGCGGACGGGGACGACGCGACGGCGGACGCCACGGTCGTCTCCCTGCACCGGGCGTCCGACCCGACCGGCCTCTCCGCGACCGGCACCGAGGCCGGCCTGCACCGCCGCTTCACGACACCGGCCGGCGGGACGTACCAGGTGACGGCGAGCGCGGTCCCGGTGCCGGGCGAGGCCCTCGACCGGCTGCTGTACGAGGTCGCGCCGGAGCAGCAGTCCCGGATCGTCGCCACGGCCGACTCCACGGCGAGCCTCGGCGCGGGCCTCGCGGCACGCAACCTCACCGACGGTGACCTGACGACGGCGTGGATCGCGGGCGACCGGCCGACGATCCACCTGAGCTGGGAGGGCAAGCAGCCGGTCGGTGAACTGGTGCTGGCACCGGCCGGGGGGCTGTCCACCCGCGCGTCCGAGGTGCACATCAGCTCCCCGGACGGCGCGGCGATCGCCGGTGTCGACGAGAACGGCTGGGTCCGCTTCCCGCCGATCACCACCGACCGGCTCGACATCACGATCACGGACACCGCCCCGCTGACCCTGCACAACCCGGTCGCCGACGAGGACCTGCGCCTCCCGGTGGGCCTGACGGAGGCGTACCTCCCGGCCCTCGACCAGTACCGCACCCCGCAGCCGGACGGCACCCGGAAATTCTCGCTGCCGTGCGGCAAGGGTCCTGACGTGGCGCTGGACGGTGAGCTGTACCGGACGGGCGCGAAGGGGACGGTGCGGGACCTGGTCGAGCGGCGGTCCGTCGAGCTGACGCTCTGCCAACGGGGTCGGGACGACAGCGAGGTGGAGCTCGGGTCGGGCGAGCACCGGCTGGAGGGCGGTGACGCGGGTCCGCTCGCGCTGACGGACGTGACGCTGACCCGCGGGACGGTCCCGGAGGCCGCGGCGGCCGGGCGCGAGCTGCGGGTGCGGGACTGGCTGGGCGACCGGCGCGAGGTGACGGTCGGCTCGGGCGCGGCCTCGTACCTGACGACGTACGAGAACCACAACGACGGCTGGAAGGCCACCCTGAACGGCAAGGAGCTCGCTCCGCTGCGGCTGGACGGCTGGCAGCAGGGCTGGCGGATCCCCGCCGGGGCGGGCGGCACGGTCAAGCTGTCGTACGAGCCGGCCACGACCTACGACGCCGGCCTGATCGGCAGCGGCGCCGGTGTCGCGGTGCTGCTGGGACTGGCCCTGTGGCGCCGCCGCGCCCCCAACGCCGACGCACCGCAACCGGCCCCGCCGCCGCCCGGGCTGTGGCTCGGCACGGTGGCGCTGACGCTGGTCGCAGCGGTGCTCGCGGGCTGGTTCGCGCTGCTGGTCCCGGCCCTGGCGCTGCTCGCGGCCAGACGGCACACGCTGCTGGTGCCGATCGCCTTCGTGGCCCTGGCGGGTGCGGGGGTCGCTGCCGCGACCGGCGCCGGGGAACCGGTGGGGGCGGGTGCCGGAGCGTTCGGCCACCTGGCTCAACTGCTGGCGTTGATCGGCCTGTTCGCGGGCCTGGTGAGCCTGCGCGAACCCGCCCCGGAGAGGACCGGCCCCGCATGACGTCTCCGACCCGCATCCCGTTCCCGGTGGTGGACGAGGTCTCCCGGCACTGCCTCCAGGAGGAGGAACCGGAAACGGTCCACATCGAGGTCCATCTCCCCGGCACTCTCGACGAGCCCCGCCTCCGCAAGGCGTTCACGGAGGCCCTGCACCGGCATCCGCGGATCCTGATGCGGGAGGCCAGGGGTCCGTGGTACCGACGCCGCTACGAGTGGGAGCTGACGGGAGACCCGGACACGGAGGCCATCACCTTCACACCGGCGAGCCCGCGCGCGTTGCAAGACGCCAGAACGCGAGCACTGACAGAGGCCCCGCCCTTGTCGATGTCCCCACCGATACGGCTCGAAGCAGTGAGCTTAGCTGCGGGCAGTCGTGCCGCTGGGGCGATGGGGGTCCCCCCTGCTCGAGCGAAGCCGAGAGCTTGGGGGAGGGTGGGCGCAGCGGAACCCCGCTACGCCGGGCTGCGCAACGCCCCGCCCCCAGCGACAACACCCAGCACCACTCAAGGCACAGTCCTCATCCTCACCATCAACCACACCGCCCTCGACGGCCCAGCCTGCCTCCGCATCCTCGCCACCGCCGCGGAGCTCTACGGCGGCAGTGACAACTCCCCCACCGCACCCCCCACCCGTACACCCCAAGCCCCTCAGGAAGCCAAGGACATCCCGACCAGCTGGCTGCCCCCCGCCCGCGTCGCCCAAGGCATCCCGGAGCCTTCCCCCGGCAACGGCATGCTCGTCACCGAACTCTCCCTGCCCCACCGCCCCAAGGGCTCCCCCTACACCGTCAACGACCAGCTCATGGTCACCACGGCCCTGACCGTCGCCCACTGGAACAGGGAACACGGCATCCGCCCCCGCCGCCCGCTCCGCATCACCATGCCCGTGGACGACCGCCCCCGCGACGCCTCGATGCCCATCGGCAACGGCACCCGCCTGGTCGAAGTTCCCTTCCTGCCAGCCGAGTTGGACGTCACCGACATGCCCGCCCTGCTCCGCCGCACCGCGGAGCGAACCCGCGCCCTGAAATCCCTGCCCCGCCCCCAGCTCGGCCACGGCGCCGCTCTCCTCACCGCCCCCTGGGCCCCCGTCACCGCCCGCGCCGCCCTCACCCGCACCCTGCGCAGGGCCGCCGCCCCCTGGACGTCGACGACCCTGCTCAGCAACATCGGCCGCATTCCGTACCCCTTGGACTTCGGGTCGGAGGCGGGCCGCGCGCACGCGGTCTGGTTCTCCGCCCCGGCCCGGATGCCACGCGGCCTCACCGTCACCACCGCCTCCACGGCCGGCCGCCTCCACCTGGCCCTGCGCTGGTCCCGGTCCCTGCTCAGCCACGGCGACGGCGCGCATCTCCGGGACCTCTTCGAGCACTACCTGCACACCACGGAGGTGACCCCGTGACGACGACGCCCACGACACCGACGACACCGACGCCGGCCTCCCCCACCGCGCCCCCGCCCCGCGACCTGCGCGACTTCTACGAGAACCCGGCTGTGCCGGTCGCCTCCGGCACCCCGCGCAGCATCCGCCAGGCCCGCATGCTGGCCCGGGCTCTCGGGCCGGCCGCCGGCGGCACCCGCACCGTCGTCGACATCGGCTGCGGCGACGGCACCGCCGCCGCCACCGCCGCGCCCTTCCTCCCCGGCCATCGCATCGTCGGCGTCGACTGGTCCCAGGACGCCCTCAGACGCGCCCGCACCCGCGTCCCGTACGCGGTCCGCGGTGAACTCACCGGCGGCGGGCTGCCGTTCGCCGCCGGGTCGGCCGACGCGGTGCTGTTCAGCGAGGTGATCGAGCACCTCGTCGATCCGGACGCCGCGCTGGACGAGATCCGCCGGATCCTGCGGCCCGGCGGGCATCTGATGCTGTCGACGCCGAACCTGGCCGCCTGGTACAACCGCGCCCTGCTGCTGGCCGGTGTGCAGCCGGTCTTCTCGGAGGTCAGCCTGCGCGGCATCCACGGCCGCCCGGGCAAGGAGGTCGTGGGGCATCTGCGCCTCTACACCGCCCGCGCGCTGCGGGAGTTCGTCGCCGCGTCCGGGTTCGAGGTCGTACGGCTCGAAGGCGCCCCCTTCCACGGTGTGCCGCGCCCGCTGCGCCCGCTGGACCGGCTGGCCTGCGCCCGGCCGCGGCTGGCGTCGATCCTGCTGCTGCACGCCCGGAGGACGTAGCCCATGTGGTGGGGAGTGGTCGCGGCCCTGCTGGCGAACACCCTGTACAGCCTGGGCTTCGTACTGGAGAAACGGGCGCTCACCGCTCTCCCCGAGGTGAGCATCCGGGAGCCGGCCCGGCTGCTGCGCCTCGTCCTCGGCAGCCCCCTGTGGATCGGCGGTTCGCTCGCCCTCGCCGCCGGGTTCGGAGCGCAGCTGGTCGTCTACCGCACGCTGCCGATCGCCGCCGCGCAGGGCATCTTCGTCTCCGGTCTGGTGCTGCTCGTGCTGCTGTCGGCGCGGCTGCTCGGGGAGGAGACGAGCGGCCGGGAGCGGTATGCGCTGGGCGCGATCCTGCTCGCGCTGCTGATGGTGGTGCTGTCGCTGCGCGAGGGCGCGGACAGAGTCGGCCGGGAGGCGCCCTACCCGTTGGTCCTGCTGGTGTGCGTGCCGTCACTGGCGGCCGGGGTGTGGCTGTACGGCTCCGCCGAGCGACGGGCCCGCAACCGGCACCGGCGTCCGACGACCGGCGTCGAGTACGGCGTGGCGGTCGGCCTGCTGTACGGCGTCAGCTCGCTGGCCATCAAGGGGGTGTCGAGCCGGCTGACGACCAGCGGGATCGGCGGTGCGGTCCTGGACCTGCTGAGCTCCCCGTATCCGTATCTGCTGTTGTTCACCGGTGCGTTCGGCCTGGTGATGTCGCAGGCTGCGCTGCAGCGCTGCCGGGCCTCGCTGATCGTGCCGGTGTGCACGACCGTGACCTCACTGTTCACGGCGGTGCTCGGCACGCTGTCGTTCGGCGAGGCCCTGCCGGGCGACCCGCTGCGGCTCGCGCTGCGGGTGGCGGGCACGGCCCTCGCGGTCGCCGTGCTGCTGACCATGCCGAAGCACGACACCGCTCCCCACCCCGCCCCACCCGCCAAGGAGTTGGCCTCACCGTGAAGCCCGACGACCCGCTGCTGAAGATCCTGGCCTGCCCGCTCGACAAGGGCCCGCTGCATCTGCTGGCCGAGACGGCCGGGCAGGAGGAGGCGCTGTACAACCCGCGTCTGCAACGCCGCTATCCGATCGTCGACGGGATCCCGCAGTTGCTGCCCGCGTCGGGCGAGCAGGTGCCGGACGGCGAGCACGAGGAACTCCTCAAGAGGATGGCACCGTGACCAGTCTGGCCGCCCGTCTCGCTCCCCTGCTGCCCACCCGCCTGGTGGCCGCGACGGCCCGGGCGCTGTATCCCCGGTTCGAACCGGAGCTGGCCCGGCTCGCCGAGCTGTGCCCCCCGGAGTGCGCCACGGCGGTGGACGTGGGCGGCTGGTACGGGCCCTGGACGCACCGGCTGTCCGCACTCGCCGAGCACGTCGTGGCGATCGAACCGGTGCCTCATCTGGCCCGGTTGCTGGCGGCCGAGGCCCCGTCGAACGTGCGGGTGATCCGTGCCGCGGCCTCGGACCGGCCGGGCATCGCCCGGCTGTGGCTGCCGTCGGACGACGCGGGCGACCGGGGGGTGTCGTCGCTGGTGCGGCGCGACATCCACGGCCGGGCGCTGGACGTCCCCTGCGTCGCGCTGGACGATCTGGGGCTGCGGAACGTCGGCTTCGTCAAGATCGACGTGGACGGCAACGAGCCGGCGGTGCTGCGCGGCGCGACGGGCCTGCTGGCCCGGGACCGTCCGGCCCTGTTCGTGGAGCTGGAGTCCCGCATCCAGCCGATCGCGCCGGTGGTGACGTACCTGTCCCTGCTGGGCTACGACGGCTGGGTCCTGCCCGGCGACACGTGGGTGCCGCTGGCGAAGTTCCCCCTGGAGGACCACCAGGCCGGCGCCTCGCACGTCGTCTCCCACGGTCTGCTCCGCCGCGTGCTGCCCTCCTCCGTCCTCAGGGGCCCGCGCTACGTCAACTCGGTGCTGTTCCTGCCGGACGGCCGCCGTCCGGGCACCGCCCCGGTGGGCGACGATGGGTCCCATGCCCTCCGGAAAGCGCCCCGCTAGCCCCTTCACGCCGCTCGACTTCCAGCTGGTGCTGCTGCGCCGCATGGCCGACCACAATCCCGGCCTGGTGGAGGACGCCCGCCACGAGCTGGGAGTGTCCATCGCGGACATGCGCGAGGCGAACCGGCGCTGGCAGGCGATGGTCCGCTCACCGCGCTCCCGGGCGTCTCTCTCCCGGTACCGCTCGGTCCTCGGCGAACCGGAGTCCCGTACGCCGCGCCGGATCGGCGACCTGGACTGCGAGGCCTGGCTCTGGCCCGTGCCCCTCTGGCCGGATCTGCGGTTCGAGGTCCTGACCGCCCCGAACGGCGCCGTGTGGAACGAGTGGCTGGTCCGCGCCCCGGGCGCCGAGGGCCCCGGGCTGCGCACGCTCGGCGATCTGACCCCCTGGTGCTGCACGGTCGACGAGGCGGCCCGAGCCTTCGCCCCGGCCCGGCCCCTGGAGGGCACGGCACCGACCCGGTGGGGGCTGGCGTTCACCGCGCCGGACGCGCGGGGCGTGCGGCGGGAGGTCGTCGCGGAGTTCACCTGGGGTCTGCTGCAGCGGGTGGGCGTCACCGGCCGTCAGGACTGAGGGGACCGACGGTCGGGAGCAGGAGCTTCAGGCCTTCTCCGGCCGCTCGGCCTTCGACGGCACACACCGCAGTGCGAGGCCCGCGGCGGCCAGGTAGGCGACAGCACCGACGAGCATGCTGGTCCGGATCCCGGTGCCGTAGTTCGCGGCGGAGGCGAGCAGGCTGCCGCCGAGGGCGACGCCGGTGGCGCTGCCGATCTGGCGGGTGGTGTTGAACAGGGCGGAGGCGGCGCCCGAGTAGGCCGGGGGTGCCGCGCCCATCACGGTGGTGGTCGAGCCGGTGAGGGCGAAGGACGTGCCGAAGCCGGCGGCCATCATCGGGAGCACCAGCAGCCCGTAGGCGGGGTCGGCGCCCGCCGCGGCCCAGCCGGCCAGGCCCAGCGCGGCCAGGAGCATGCCGGAGACGACCAGCGGCCGGTCACCGGTGCGGCGGGTGAGCCGCCCGGACAGGACGGACGCGAACATGGTCATCGCCACCGCCGGGAAGAGGGCGAGACCGGTGCCGAGGGCGCTGTAGCCGCGCTGGTGCTGGAACTCCAGGCTGGCGGTGAACACCATGCCGTAGAAGCCGAAGTTGAACAGCAGGCCGATGACGGCGCCGCCGCTCATGGCGCGTGAGCGCAGCAGGCTCAGCGGGAGGGCGGGAGAGCGGGCCAGCCGCTCGCGCAGTGCGAAGGCCGCGGCGGACAGCAGGGCCAGGCCGAGGCCGGCGAGGACGGCCGGGTCGGACCAGCCGCGCCGTCCGGCCTCGTTGAGCGCCGCGGTCAGCAGGGCGACCGCCGCGACGACCGCGACCTGTGCCGGCCAGTCCAGGGCCCGGTCGGCGCGCCGGGGCGAGCGCGTCACGTGCCGCAGCGTCAGCGCCAGGCAGACCGCGCCGACGGGCAGGTTGATGAGGAACACCCAGCGCCAGCCCACGGTGGAGACGAGCAGCCCGCCCAGCAGCGGCCCGGCGGATGCCGCGATGCCCGCCATGGAACCCCACAGCCCGAAGGCCCGCGAGCGGGCGGCCCGCTCCGGGTAGGCCTGCTGGAGCAGCGCCAGCGAGCCGGGCACGATCAGTGCCGCGCCGAGCCCCTCCACCAGCCGGGCCACCACCAGGAAGGGAGCGCTGGGCGCGAGAGCGCAGGCCGCCGAGGCCACGGTGAACACCGCCACGCCGGCGCAGAACACCCGGCGGTTGCCGAGCCGGTCGCCCAGTGCGCCGCCGGTCAGCAGGAACCCGGCGAAGACCAGGGTGTATCCGTCGGTGATCCACTGGATGCCGGTGAGCGAGGCCGACAGCTCCCGGCCGATCACCGGAACGGCGACGTTGATGACCGTCACGTCCAGGATCACCATGAAGTACCCGGCGCACACCGCGAGCAGCGGTGCCCAGGAGTGTCGCTCGGAGGGCATGGAGCTACCACTACACCAAAAGCCCCAAACAGGGACGTACGCCCCACAGGTGGTGGTCCGTGGTGATCAGCCGGCGGCGGCCAGGACCGCCTTCACGACCAGCGGCACGGAGTCCGGGTGCAGCCACAGGAACAGGTTCGGCTCGATCAGCTCCAGCTCCATCACGCACGGCCGCCCGTCCTCGCCGGTGACGAGGTCCACGCGCGCGTAGAGCAGTTCCGGCTGCCCGGGTACGGCGGCCAGGGCCCGCTCGGCGACGTCGAGTTCCGCCGCCGTCGGCTCCCAGGGGCGGAGGTCCGGGTGGGCGATCTTGTCGGCGTCGTAGGGGGTGTCCGGCGCGAGGACTGCGCCCTTGCGGCTGGCGTGCAGCAGACGTCCGCCGAAGAACTGCAGGGCGCGCTCGCCGTGCGTCTCGATGCCGGTGAGGTACGGCTGCACCATCACGGTGAACCCCTCGGCGTGCATCCGCTCGGTCTGCCGCAGGGCGGCGTCGCGTTCCCCGGCCGGGTAGCGGGCGGCATAGCGCGCCCCCGCGCCGGAGGTGGGCTTCACGACGTACTCGTGGCCGGCGGGCAGCTCGACCGGGTCGCCGGGGGCGAAGTACCGGGTGGGCACGGCGGGCACCCCGGCGTCCGCGAGCCGGCCGAGGTACCTCTTGTCGGCGTTCCACCGCACGACGTCCACCGGGTTGAGCAGCCGGGTCACCTGCCCGCACCGCTCGGCCCAGGCGGTGAACTCCTCGGCCCGCCAGCTGTAGTCCCAGGTGGACCGTATGAGGGCGAGGTCGAAACCGGCCCAGTCGACCGAGGGGTCGTCCCAGTGGACGACGGCCGTCTCGGCCCCGGCCTCCCGCAGGGCGCCCGCGAGCACCGGCAGGTCGCGGTCCTTGCTCTCCTCGCCCCGGGGGTCGTAGGTGACGAGCGCGATACGCGGGGTGCCGGCCACGGCGACTCCATCCTCGGACGAACGATCGATCCGGCGCAGGCTAACAAGCCGCCCCGGAACCGGGACAGCCTGTTTGACCTTCACCTTCGGTGAAGCCCCAGCATCGGTGGCGGAACCAGGAGAGCGCGAGGAACGCGCGGAGCCCAGGGGGGGCGCATGGACATGCTGACGATAGGCGCGTTCGCGAAGGCCTGCCGGCTCTCGCCGAAGGCACTGCGCCTGTACGACGAGCTGGACCTGCTCCCGCCCGCCCGGGTGGACCCGGACAGCGGATACCGGTACTACGCGGTCACGCAGCTGGAGCGGGCCCGGCTGGTGGCGTGGCTGCGGCGGCTGGGCATGCCGCTGGCCGAGATCCGCGAGGTGTGCCGGCTGCACGATCGTGACTCCACGGCCGCCTCCCGGGAGATCCGCGCCTACTGGGCGCGGGTCGAGGCGGAGACGGCGGTACGGCGGGACCTCGCCGCGTTCCTGGTCGATCACCTGACGGCGGACTCACCGGAGTCCGGAAAGGACATCGCCATGCTGGAACTTCGCTACTCCGCCCACTCGGACACCGGCCGGGTGCGTCCGGCCAACCAGGACACGGCGTACGCGGGCACGCGGCTGCTGGCGGTCGCCGACGGCTTCGGGCCGGCCGGCGGGCCCGCGAGCAGTGCCGCCGTGGACGCGCTGCGCTTCCTGGACACCGATGAGATCCCGGCGGGCGGGGTCCTCAACCTCCTGGAGGACGCGGTCCGGGGAGCGGCCGAGGCCGTCCGGGCCGTGGCCGACGGCGCCGACGACGTCGGCACGACCCTGACCGCCGCGCTGTGGACGGGCTCCCGGCTGGCCCTGGTGCACATCGGCGACTCCCGTGTCTACCTGCTGCGCGACGGCGAACTGTTCCGGATCACCCATGACCACACGATGGTCCAGTCGATGGTCGACGAGGGCCGGCTGACCGCCGAGGAAGCGGCCTCCCACCCTCAGCGCGCCCTGCTGCTGAAGGCCCTGACGGGCGGGGACGCCGACACGCTCCCGGACCTCCGCCTGCACGACGCCCACCCCGGCGACCGCTATCTGCTGTGCTCCGACGGCCTGCCGGGCGTCGTCCCCGACGACCGGATCCACGACCTCCTCACCTCGCAGATCACCCCGGACGAGACGGTCGAGGCACTGGTCGGCGCGGCGAACAAGGCGGGCGGGCCGGACAACGTCAGCTGTGTCGTGGCGGACCTGGTCGAGGCGTGAAACGGCCGAGGGTGCCGGGCGGGATCAGGCCTCTTCCTCCGGCTCCCAGTCCAGCAGCCGCACCTTGGCCACGGTGGCGACGTGACGCCGCATGGCCGCGGCGGCCCGGCGGGGCTCCTGGTCGGCGATCGCGTCGAGGATGGCCTGGTGCTGGGAGAGGGAGCGGGACGGACGGCCGGGCTGGCGGAGGGACTCGGTGCGGCTCTCGGCGATCTGCTCGGCGATGGACCGCATGAACTCGGCGAGCAGACTGCTGTGGGCGGCCGCCGTCACGGCCGCGTGGAACAACCGGTCGCCCTCGACGCCGTGACCGCCCGCCGCGATCTCCTCCGACATGTGGGCGAGCGCCGAGCGCATCGCGGCCACGTCCTCCTCGGTGCGCCGCTCGGCCGCCAGTTCGGCCAGCTTCGTCTCCAGCGCCTCCCGGGCCTCCAGCACGTCCGGGAGGCGGCGGCGTCGCTCCACCATCCGGTCGACGGGCTCGGTGTCGAGGCTGTCCCGGACGAGGTAGGTGCCACCGCCGTGCCGGGCCTCCACCAGGCCCTGGACCTCCAGCACCACGATCGCCTGCTTCACCGAGGCCCGGCTCACCCCGAGCCGCTGGGCCAGGTCCCGCTCGGGCGGCAACCGGTCGCCGGCGCGCAGGCCGCCCTCGGCGACGTACTGGCGCAGCCGCTCCAGCACCTGTTCGTAGAGCCGCTGTTTCGTCATGGGGCGCAGGGCGTCGGTCACGGAGTCCCCCTCTCGCCGGGAGCGTAGCACCGGCCCTCCGCAATGGCCGAGTGGCTGAACCAATTCTCGCCGGACCCCTTGACGCGCGCCCGGGCCGCGCCCACGCTGTTCGACCAACGCACCTCAAGTGGCTCAGCCACTCGTCCACTGCTCGACGAGGTGCTCCCAGTCAGCTCCGGGGCCCAAAGACGGGAGCCCGTATGTCCCCTGAACTCATCTCGATCCTCGTCCTCGTCGTGGTGTTCGTCATCGCCACCACCCGTTCCGTCAACATGGGCGCGCTCGCCTTCGCCGCCGCCTTCGGGGTCGGCGGGCTCGTCGCCGGCCTCGACGCGGACGGCATCTTCGCCGGCTTCCCGGGCGACCTCTTCGTCGTCCTGGTCGGCGTCACGTACCTGTTCGCGATCGCCCGCGCCAACGGCACCACCGACTGGCTGGTGCACGCCGCCGTGCGGCTGGTGCGGGGGCGGGTGGCGCTCATCCCCTGGGTGATGTTCGCGCTGACCGGCGCGCTCACGGCGATCGGCGCGGTCAGCCCGGCCGCGGTCGCGATCGTCGCCCCGATCGCACTCAGCTTCGCCGCGCGGTACGGGATCAGCCCCCTGCTGATGGGCGCGATGGTCGTCCACGGCGCCCAGGCCGGCGGCTTCTCCCCGATCAGCATCTACGGCTCGATCGTCAACGGCATCGTCGACCGCGAAAAGCTCCCCGGCAACGAGGTGGTCCTGTTCCTGGCGTCCTTCGCGGCGAACCTCGTGATCGCGGCGGTGGTGTTCGTGGTGTGCGGGGGGATGAAGCTGTGGTCCCAGGGGGCGGTGGACGACTCTGACCCCGCTGCGGGCAGTCGTGCCGCTGGGGCGGCACGGGTGGGCGATGGGGGTACCCCCTGCTCGAGCGAAGCCGAGAGCTTGGGGGAGGCACCTGGCACCGCCCAGCTGCGGACCCACCCGGCCCCAGCACCACCCAAGCTGAGCCTGGAATCAACCACCCTCACCCCCGCCCGCACAGCCACCCTCACCTCCCTCCTCGCCCTGGTGGTCGCCGTCCTGGTCTTCGACCTGGACGCCGGCCTCACCGCCATCACCCTCGCCGTCGTCCTCAGCACCGCCTGGCCGGACGACAGCCGCA
Organism: Streptomyces sp. NPDC006372; assembly: GCF_040612515.1. NCBI lineage: Bacteria > Bacillati > Actinomycetota > Actinomycetes > Kitasatosporales > Streptomycetaceae > Streptomyces > Streptomyces sp. NPDC006372. The sequence continues at coordinate 398,515 of NZ_JBEXQJ010000001.1, forward strand.
AGGCGGTCGGCGAGATCGCCTGGCCCACCGTCCTCCTCATCTGCGGCGTCCTCACCTACGTGGGCGTCCTGGACGAGATGGGCACCATCACCTGGGCCGGCGAGGGCGTGGGGAACATCGGCATCCCCCTGCTCGCCGCCGTCCTGCTCTGCTACATCGGCGCACTGGTCTCGGCCTTCGCCTCCTCCGTCGGGATCATGGGCGCCCTGATCCCCCTCGCCGTGCCGTTCCTGGAGCGCGGCGAGATCGGAGCCGTCGGCATGGTCGCGGCGCTCGCCGTCTCGGCGACCGTCGTCGACGTCAGCCCGTTCTCGACCAACGGCGCACTCGTCCTCGCCGCCGCTCCGGACGTCGACCGCGAGCGTTTCTTCCGGCAGCTGATGGTGTACGGAGGGATCGTGGTCGCGGTCGTCCCCGCGGCGGCGTGGCTCGTGATGGTCGTCCCCGGCTGGGGATAGCCGGCCGATGACCAGTGGACAGGCAACCAGCTAAGGAGATGTGACGCGTGACCTCCCTCTTCCCGGCCCTGACCGGCAGCCCCTCCGACCGGCCGGCCGTACGGTTCGGCGAGCGCTCGCTGACCTACGGAGAACTCGCCGCCGCGGCCGGTGCGACCGCCGAGCGCATCCGGGACGCCCGCCGGGTCGCCGTCTGGGCGACGCCCACCATGGAGACCGCCGTGGCCGTGGTCGCCGCGCTGCTGGCCGGCGTGCCCGCCGTGCCGCTCAACCCGAAGTCGGGCGAGAAGGAGCTCGGGCACATCCTGTCCGACAGCGAGCCCGGACTGGTGCTCACGGCACCCGACGATCAACTCCCCGCCCCCGTACGGGACCTGACCCGCCTCGATGTCGACGTGCACGGCACCGGCCCCGTCCCCGATGACCACACCAGCGAGTCCGACCCGGCGCTGATCGTCTACACCTCCGGCACCACCGGCCCGCCCAAGGGTGCCGTCATCCCGCGCCGGGCGATCGCCACGACCCTGGACGCGCTGGCCGACGCCTGGCAGTGGACCGGCGACGACGTACTCGTCCACGGGCTGCCGCTGTTCCATGTGCACGGTCTGGTCCTGGGCACGCTCGGCCCGCTGCGGCGCGGCGGTTCGGTGCGGCATCTGGGCCGGTTCAGCACCCAGGGCGTGGCGCGGGAGCTGAGCGGCGGCGCGACCATGCTGTTCGGCGTGCCGACGATGTACCACCGCATCGCGGAGGCCGTGACGAGCGACCCGGAGCTGGTGAAGGCGCTGACCGGGGCGCGGCTGCTGGTGTCGGGGTCCGCCGCGCTGCCCGTGCACGACCACGGCCGGATCGCGACGGCGACCGGGCGGCGCGTGATCGAGCGGTACGGCATGACGGAGACGCTGATGAACACCAGCGTCCGGGCCGACGGCGAGGCCCGCCCGGGCACGGTCGGTGTGCCGCTGCCGGGCGTGGAGTTGCGGCTGGTCGAGGAGGACGGCTCGGAGGTGAGCGCGTACGACGGGGAGACCGTCGGCGAGATCCAGGTGCGCGGCCCGAACCTGTTCACCGAGTACCTGAACCGGCCCGACGCCACCGCCGCCGCGTTCACCGCCGACGGCTGGTTCCGCACCGGCGACATGGCGGTGCGCGACCCCGACGGCTACGTCCGGATCGTCGGCCGCAAGGCCACCGACCTGATCAAGAGCGGTGGTTACAAGATCGGGGCCGGGGAGATCGAGAACGCGCTGCTGGAGCACCCGGGGGTACGGGAGGCCGCCGTGACCGGGGAGCCGGACGACGACCTGGGCGAGCGGATCGTGGCGTGGATCGTCCCGGCGGAGCCCGAGTCGCCGCCGTCCCTCGACGAGTTGGCCGATCATGTGGCCGGGCGTCTCGCCCCGCACAAGCGCCCGCGCGTCGTCCACCACCTCGACGCGCTGCCCCGCAACGACATGGGGAAGATCATGAAGCGGGCGCTGCCCCATGGCTGAGCGTCTCTCCGCCCGCGAGGTCGTCGCCGCCGTCACGGACGACTCGACCTTCGCGGAACTCCCCGCGGTGATACGGGACGCCAAGCCGGACGGTCCGCTCGCCTGGCCGGGCTACGACGCCGCGCGCGCCCGTGCCGCCGAACGCACCGGCGAGCAGGAGTCCGTGGTCTGCGGCACCGCCCGGGTCGGCGGCGTCCGGGCCGTGCTGATCGCGTTCGAGTTCGGCTTCCTCGGCGGCTCCCTGGGCGAGCGCACCGGCGACCGGCTGGAGGCGGCGTACACGTACGCCCGGGAGCACCGCCTGCCGGTCGTGCCGCTGGTCGCCACCGGCGGCAGCCGGATGCAGGAGGGCATGCTCGCGCTGACCCAACTCCAGCGGGTGGCCCGCCAGTCGGCGCTGACCAGAAAGGCCGGTCTCGCCCAGGTCGCGGTGGTGCGCGACCCGACGACCGGGGGCGGCTGGGCCACGCTGGGGGCGGGTGCCGACGTGGTGCTCGCGCTGCCCGGCGCCCAGGTCGGCTTCGCCGGCTCCCGGGTGCGGCCGGCCGACGCGGACCCGGCGGCGTACACGGCGGAGGCGCAGGTGACGGCCGGGGCGGTGGACGCCGTCGTACGGCCTGAGGAGCTGCGCGAGACGCTGGGGCGGTGGCTGCGGCTGCTGACCCGCCCGTCCGGCACGCCCGCGCCGCCGCCCGAGCCGCTCGGCGACACCGCCGTCCTGCCGGCCACCGGCTGGGACGCCGTCCGGCGGGCCCGCTCACCCCACCGCCCGCGCGCCGCCGCGTACTTGGACGCCTACTTCACCGAACGGGCCGCGATCAGCGGCGACCGCTGCGGGGGCACGGACCCGGACGGCATGCTGTGCGGGTTCGGCGCGCACGAGGGCCGGACGGTCGCGTACGCCGCGCAGACCGGGACGGCGACCCGCCCGGCCGGCTACCGGACCGCGGCCCGGCTGATCCGCCTCGCGGACCGGCTGGGCATCCCGGTGCTGACCCTCGTGGACACCCCGGGCGCCGCCAACGACGCGGAAGCGGAGCGGCAGGGCGCGGGCGCCGCGATCGCCGATCTGTTCGGCGCGGTGGCGGGCGCCCGCACCCCGGTGACGACGCTGGTGATCGGCGAGGGCGGCTCCGGAGGGGCACTGGCCCTGGCCGCACCGGACAACACCTGGGCCACTCCCGACAGTTACTTCTCGGTGATCGCGCCGGAGCTCGCGGCGGCCATCCTCAAGCGACCGCCGCGAGAGGTGGAGTCGACGGCGGACCAGCTGCGGATCCGGCCGCAGGACCTGGTGGAGCTGGGGGTGATCCGGGGGACCGTCGGACCGTGAGGGTTCGGTGATGCCCCACGCACCATCAAGTACCTTCCGTCACAATGGGAGTGCTCAACGCGACAACAGGACGACGGGGGTGCCGTGGACGGGGTGGTCGAGTTCAGGACCGGTGACGGTGCGGTGGTCGCGGTCGAGGCGGTGGAGGAGCGCTCCGGCTCCCGTCTGGTCTCCCGCGGCGACGGCACGGTCCAGGCGGCCCGCACCTTCGAGGGTGCCCTGGACGGGGTGCGCGCGGCGGCGGAGTCCGCTCTGCGGGTGTTCCGGGACGGCTCGCTGCGGCCCGACGGGGTGGAGATCGAGTTCGGGGTGAAACTGTCCGCCGAGACCGGCGCGATCATCGCCAAGGGCACCGCCGAGGGCCATCTCGTGGTCAAGCTCTCCTGGTCTCCGGCCGCCCCGGAGGCCGGCGGCGCGTCATGAACAGCGCCGAGTGGCACGCCCGGATCGAGTTACGGGGCCAGGTGGTCGGAGCGGGCTTCCTTGTCACCCCCAGCACGGTGCTGACCTGCGCCCATGTCGTGCGGCACGGTGAGGACCTGGCCGTGACGCTCACGGAACTGCCCGGCTCCCCGCCCGTGCCCGCCCGGGTCGTCGCCCACGGCGGCTGGTCCGGCGGCAGCACCGACCTCGGGGACCTCGCCGTGCTGGAGCTGGACCGGGAGATGCCCGTGACCCCGGCAGCCCTGGCCCCGGCCGACGCGGCGCACGGCACGAGCCCCCGCAAGCTCGTCGTCTACGGCTTCCCGGCCGGCTTCGACGAGGGCACCCTCGCCGAGTACCGCGTCACCGCGGCGCAGTTGATCAGACGGGAGTGGATCCAGCTGGAGGCCTGGCACCCGGGAGGCCAGCCCCTGGCGCCCGGCTTCAGCGGGGCCGCCGTCACCCTGGCCGACACCGGCGAGGTCGTCGGCATGGTCACCGCCGCGGCCGGCGCCCCGGGCGTGCGCAACGGCCGGATGATGCCCACCGAGGTCATGGCCCGCTACTGGCCCGGACTCCAGGGTCTCGTCCCCACCTCGGACCACGCGAGCGCCGACCGGGCCCGGCTGCGCGCCCTGGTCGAGAAGGCGGCCCGCGCGGGCGTGGACTGCGACCCGGTACGCCTCTACACCGCGGCGGCCGACCCGTTCGATCCCCCGCCGCCCGAGGAGGGGTTCGACTCGCTGTGGTCGGCGGCCCTGTTCGTGCTGTGCGAACTCGACGGTCCGGGCGCCGCACCGACGGTGACCCGGTTCGCCGACCGGCTGGAGGCCCTGCTGCACACCCCGGCGGTGGAGCCGGAGGCGCCCGACTGGTCGCCCATCCTCGTCGAACTCGGGCACAGCGGCGCGGGCGACGGACTGGTCCGCGTCGAGGTGTCCGCGTACAGCGAGGGGCGGCGGCACCCGGTGGACTCCGGCACGGTAGAGCAGCACCGGCTGCGCGCGTACGTGCGGGACCGCATCGAGGAGGCCTTCCGGTTCCTCACGCCCGGCGCCGACGAACTCGTCGCGTTCGCGCTGCCCCGGGACTGGCTGGACTGGCCCGTCGACCGCTGGGAGAGCGCCCCCGACGACGCCACCCCGCTCGGCTGCGTGTACCCGCTGGTCGTCACCGACCACGCCCGTCGCAAGGCCAGCACCCGGCATGTGCTGACCCGGGCCTGGAAACGCCTCGACGCGCTGCCGGGCGCGCGGATGCACCGGGTGGAGTGCGGCGGCCCGGAGGAGCCCGGGCGGCTGCGGATGCGGCTGCGGCGGCCCGACGCCTGCCTCGCCGGGTTCGGCACGGCCCCGGCCGCCTCCCGCACCCGGCCGCAGTTCGACACCTCCCTCACCGCGCCGGCCCCGGTGATCGTCTGGTCGCGCGGCGGCTGCGGTTCGGGGCAGGAGGACTGCTCCGGAGCGGACGGCTGCACCGGGAAGGCCTTCCTGGACGCGCTCGACTCCTGCGTCGCGGGCGTACCGCCCGCCGAACTCCCCCGCCGCGTCCTGGCCCTGCGCGAGGAGGCCGACACGGAGGACGACCACTGGGCCCACGGCATCCAGCTGCTGTGGGACGACCCGCGCGTCTTCACCGACCCGCACGCCGTCGCCGCGGCCCACACCCGAACACCGGTGGCCTGACCCACCGGGAAGCAGCCCGGCGCCCGAGAACCACCCGCACGAAAACGGAGAGCGGAGACCACACCCCCATGCCGCACTGGTCGGTCTACACCGGCAGCAACGAGCCGCACGACGGCATCGACGACCTCCCCGCCCCACCGCCCTGGCGTGCCTTCGACGGCGGGCCCGCCCTGCCCCCGCCGCACGACGCCGACGACGCGACGGCCGTCTCCCCCGACCGTGTGCACCGGGCGAAGTCGTACGTGGCGACCCCCGAGAGCGTCCGGCTCGTCAACGCCGCGCTCTGCCTGCGCCGCCCGCTGCTCGTCACCGGCCCGCCCGGCACCGGCAAGTCCTCCCTGGCCTACGCCGTCGCCCGCGAGCTGCGCCTCGGTCCGGTCCTGCGCTGGAACATCACCAGCCGCAGCGCCCTCGCCGACGGCCTCTACCAGTACGACCCGCTGTCCCGGCTGTACGCGGCCCGGGAGCGGCGGGACGGGCAGGACCGTTCCGGCCGTTCCGGCCGTTCCGCCACCGAGGTCGAGGACCACCTCCGTCTCGGCCCGCTCGGCACGGCCCTGCTCCCCTACGACCGGCCGCGCGCCCTGCTCGTCGACGAGATCGACAAGAGCGACCTCGACCTGCCGAACGATCTGCTCAACGTCCTGGAGGAGGGCCAGTACGAGATCCCCGAACTGGTGCGGGCCGCCCGCCACTCCGGCGGCGGCACGGCCGAGGTTCTCGCGGACGGCACGGACACCCCGGTCACCGTGCACCGCGGCCGGGTGCGCTGCCGGGCCTTCCCGTTCGTGGTGCTGACCAGCAACGGCGAACGCGAGTTCCCGCCCGCGTTCCTGCGCCGCTGCGTCCGGCTGAAGCTGCGCCGCCCCGACCGGGAGCAGCTCACCGACATCGTCCGCGCCCACCTCGACACCCCGGACGGCCACGCCGACCGCATGATCAGCCGGTTCCTGGAACGGGCCTCCGGCGGTGAACTGGCCACCGACCAGCTGCTGAACGCCCTCTACCTCACCGGCGTCGCGGGTCTGGACGCCGACTCCCGCGACGACCTCGCCGAGCAGCTGATGCCGTACCTCAGCGCGACGGCCGACGGCGATGGTTTCTGACCCGGGCGCCGGGCGGCCGTCGCCGGTCGCCCGGCTGGCCGCGGCCCTGTCCGCGGCGGGCGCTTCGCCCACACCGCGGGAGCTGGCGGAACTGCTGTGGATGGCAGGCCAGTTGGCACCACAGGAGGGGCCGGAGGAAACGCCGCCGGGGGTCGGCGCGTCCGGCGGCCCCGCCGACTCCGGCAGCACCGCTGACGCCACTGACGCCACTGACGCCGCTGACGAGAACGGCGCTCAGGTCCCCCCACAGCCGGACCCGCCCCGCCAGGCCCCGGAGCCGACCGGCCCCGACCCCGGCCGCGTTCCCCTCAGCCTGCCCGCCCCCCGCACCCCGCACCACCGGCCCGACCACCCGGGCGGCGGCGGATCGCCCCTGCTCGCCCCCGCGCCCCCGATGCTCCCGCACCCGCTGGCGCTGCAACGCGCCCTGCGCCCGCTGAAGCGCAAGGTGCCCTCCCCGCACGCCCGGGTGCTGGACGAGCGGGCCACGGCCGACCGGATCGCCCGGCTCGGCGCCCACCCCGACGTGTGGTTCCCCGTGCTGCGCCCGGCTCCCGACCGCTGGCTGCGCCTCAACCTCGTGCACGACACCGGCCCCACCATGCCGGTCTGGCGCCCGCTCGTGACCGAACTGCACGCGGCGCTCGCCCAGTCGGGCATCTTCCGCACGGTCGGACTGCACCCGGCCACACCCGACGGCCGGGCCCGCCAGGTCCCCGTCCTCGACGACGGCCGCACCGTCACGCTCGTCCTCAGCGACTGCATGGGCCCGCAGTGGCGTCCGGGCGAGGCGGGCGACCGCTGGTACCGCACCCTGCGGCACTGGGCCCACCACATGCCGCTCGCCGTGGTCCAGCCCCTCCCGGAGCACCTCTGGCCCACCACGGCGCTCCCCGCCGAACCCGGCCTGCTCACCGCGCCGTCCACGGCGGCGCCCTCGGCGACACTGGCCTTCACCCCGTACGAGGACGCGCCCGCCCCCGACCAGGCCGTCCCGGTTCCCGTCCTGGAACCGGGCGCCCCCTGGCTCGCCCACTGGGCGGCCCTGGTCGCCGACCCGGGCGGCGCCCGCACACCCGGCGCGGTGGCCTGGCTGCCGCCGGCTCCCGCACCGCCCGCCGAACCGGCCCCCGACCTCGCCTCGTCCTCCCCGGAGGACCTGGTGCTGCGCTTCCGCGCGACCGCGTCCCCGGAGGCCTTCCGGCTCGCCGGGCACCTCGCGCTGGCGGTTCCCTCGGTCCCGGTGATGCGTCTCGTGCAGCGCACCCTGGACCGCGACCCGCGCCCTCAGCACCTCGCCGAGGTGATCCTCAGCGGCATGCTCACCTCCGTCCCCGGGCCGCCGGGCTCCTACGAGTTCCGGCCCGGCGTACGGGAGTTGCTGCTGCGCTCCCTGCCCCGCACGGCCCGCGGCCGGACCCACGAGTTCCTCGCACAGGTCGGCGGACTGATCGACGAGCGGGCGGGGCTCGCGGCCGGGGAGTTCCGGGCCGAGACGGCCGGCGGCCAGGGTGGTCAGGGCGACCCGGGCAGGGCGTTCGCGACGGTGAGCGAGGAGACGGTGCGACGGCTGGGCGGGGAGGGGGCGCCGCCGGAGCGGCTGATCGGCGGGCGGTACCGGCTGACCGGGTTGCGAGGGGCGAACCGTCACCTGTGGAAAGCCGTGGACGTCCGTGACGGTCGGCAGGTGGTCGTACGCCGCCACCGCGAGCAGCCCGCGCCGCACGAGCGGTTCCTGAGCCAGGCGCGTGAGCTGGCCGGGCTGGACGATCCGCATGTCGTGCGGGTGCTCGACTTCGAGGTGGAGGGCGACACTCCGTACGTGGTCACGGAGTTCGTGGACGGGCTGACGCTGGCCGAAGTGCTCTCGGGAGTCACCTTCCGGATGTTCGTCCGCCTGGTCCACCAGGGCCTGGCCGGCCTCGAAGCCCTCCACGCCCGCGGTCTGGTGCGTGGGGAGCGCGGACCCGAGGGTCTGTTGCTGCGGCCCGACGGCACCGTGCTGATCAGCCGGGTCGCCCTGGGCGAGGAGTCGCGGGGCAAGGACCCCGAGTCGGACTTGGCCGAGTTCCGCTGGCTGCTCAAGCAGCTGGCCGGGGGCCTGTCGGTTCCCGTCGAGTACCGGAAGCTGCTCGACCTGATCGACGGGCACAGGCTGGGCGAAGCCGCCCGCTATGCCGCCGCGCTGCCCGCGATGGCCCAGTGGTCGGCCCCGCTGCACGTCACGCTGCTCGGTCCCCCGCGCATCAGCGACGCCATGTTTCCCCGCGAGCTCCCCTCGCCGGAAGCCCAGGCTCTGCTGTGCATGCTGCTCTTCCACCACGGACGGCGGCTGTCCCACTCCGAGCTGGCCCGGGGGCTGTGGGAGGAACCACCGACGGAACGCCAGGCCGCCGCCCGCATCGAGAACCTGGCCGCGGAGCTGCGGCCGGTGCTGCCCCCCGGCGCCCTCATCACCCTCCAGAACGCCTACGCCCTGCACGTACCGGACGTCTACGTCGACGCGTTCCGCTGCGAGGAACTCCTCGGCGAGACCATGCGCGGGCCCGCCGAGCTCCAGCACGCCCTCGACCTCTGGTACGGCGACCCCCTCGACGGCGTCCCGGGACCCGCCGCCGCGGCCGCCCGGGACCGCCTGCGCGCCCTCAGACTGGACCTGGAGACCACGCGGGACGGACTGGACCAGGGGTCGTCCGGGCGGGCCGCCCCCACGATCCGCTTCGAGGCCGAGGACCTCACCGGCCGGCCCGAGGCCCGCATCACCCTCGAGTACGCGGTGCACGAGATGCTCTCCCGGGGCGCCCTCGCCGCCCACCGGTTCGACGTCCGGGTCCGCGACAACGGCTACGTCGTCGACACCGAGCCCGGCACCTACGTCCTCCCCGTGCTGGTCGCGGTCCTGCGCGGACTCCCCGAGGTCCTCACCGGGCTGGTGGACCCGCCGCCCCTCACGGTGACGTTCTGGGACGGGACCGCCCCGCCGCCGCAGGCACCGCCCGTGCCCGCCGACATCCAGGTCGTCCTCTCCCCGGCCCTGTACGAGGAGTTCGCCGCCAGCTCGGCGGCCCAGGGGCCCCAGCGGTTCCAGCCGGTCTACGAGGGCGGCGCCCCGGACACCCCGCCCGTCGCCTGGTACTGCCCGCTGGTCCCCGCCACGGCCGCCCCCGAGCCCGAGTCCGCCCGTGACCTGGTGCGGGGCCCGTTCATCACACGGGACCTGCGCCGGCTCGGCATACCGGCCCCGGGCCGCACGGCCGTCGTCCACACGCGGCCCGACGGCCCGCTGACCCTCCTCAACCCCGCCCAGCCGCACGGCGACGGGCCGCCCCGGCCCGCGACGTACTACGAGGTGGACCTCACCACCCACCAGGCGCACCACCGGGTCTCCCTGCCGAGTTCCGGCAAGGGCGCGTTCGCCGCGTCGGTCGAGCTGTCCTGGCACGTGGACGACCCGGTCGCCTTCGTGCGCGCCGGGACCGGCCGGGTGTCCGAGTCGCTGCTCGATCATCTGCTGGAGGAGGCGGCCCGCCTCACCCGCCGCCATCCGCTGCGCCGGGCGGGCGCGGCCCAGCGGGCGGTCAACGCCGGGCTGCGGCGGTGGCCGGTGCCGGGGCTGTCGGTGACGGCGTCGGTGCAGCTGGCCGCCGAGGGCACGGCGCTGCCCGGGCCCCAGGACGCGGCCCCCTCGGCGCCACCGCTGCCCGGTCTCCTCGGTGACGCCGAGACCGTGCTGCTCGGCTTCGACGGGCCCATGGCCCGCCTGTTCTCGGCGAACGCCGCGCACGAGGCCGTGCTCGACCTGCTCGGCCTCGTCGCCGAGCACCGTGGCCCGGACGCCGTGGCCGCAGGGTGGCGGGAGACGTTCACGCATCCGCTGGACGTGCTGCGGGCCTTCGCTCAGGACCCGCTGGGGCCGGTGCTGCGCGAGCGCCTCGACGACCTCGAACTGCGGGCGGTGCCCCACGCCCCGGCGACGCACAACGCCGTGCCGCTGCTGCGCGCCCTGCACGCCCCGGGCCGCCGGGTGTGCGTGGTCACGGACGCCTGCGCCGACGTAGTCCACCGCTATCTGAGGCCCTACGGCACGCTCCCCCTGGCCGGCGTCCACGGCCGCGCCGAGGATCTCGAGCTCCTCACACCGCACCCGGACTGCCTGCTGCGTGCCCTGGACTCCTGCGCCGGGTCCGCAGCCACGGGCCTGGTCGTCGGGTCCACGGTCGCCGAGCTCGCCGCCGCCCAGCGGGCCGGGCTGCGCTTCATCGGCCTCGCCCGCAACGCCACCACCGGCCGGCAGCTGCGCGAGGCGGGCTGCGAAACCACCGTCACCTCCCTGGCCCCGCTCCTGGAGGCCGCCCGCGCCCTGTAGGCCGGTGGCGGAACCCCCCGTTCGGCGGCGCCCCGCCCGGCCCCCCACGAAAGGCGGCCCCGGCGCCCGCGGCGCACGATGCCAGGGAGGACCGCCGCCCGGCGGCCCCACGCCTGCGAGGCCCGCCACCTGGCGGCCCCCCACGGTCTGTGCTCTCGGGAGGACCTGCCATGACCGCCAGTCTGGAGCAGTTGCGCCGCTGCCACTTCGCCGTCGACCTGGGAGCGGCCCGCACGCGCGTCTTCGTCAAGGGCGCCGGGCTCGTCGTCGACCAGCCGTCCGCCGCCGCCGTGAACACCCGCACCGGCGCGCTGATCGCGGTCGGCGAACTCGCGGAGAAGATGACGGGCCGCACACCGGACTACATCCGGGTCGTACGGCCGGTCTCCGGCGGCACCGTCGTCGACATCGAGATGGCCCAGCGCATGCTGCGGCACCTGCTCGGCGACAAGATGCGCCGCAGTCTGCGCCGCAAGCCGATCCTGCGCGCGGCGGCCTGCACCCCGCACGACGCCGACCCGCTGGCCCAGCGCGCAGCGATCGAGACGCTGGTCGGTCTCGGTGCCCGGCGGGTGGAGCTGGTGGACACGCTGATCGCCGCGGCCGTCGGCTGCGGACTGCCCGTGGAGCAGCCCGAGGCCACGATGATCATGGTGTGCGGGGCGGCGGCCACGCAGGTGGCCGTGCTGTCCCTCGGGTCCATCGTCACCGCCGAGCGCATCCCGGTGGGCGGCGAGGCCGTCGACCACGCGATCGTGCAGCACCTGCGCCACGAGCACGAGTTGATGCTGCCCAGTCAGTCGGTACGGCCGCTGCAGCTCGCCCTCTCCGGCAACGGCCTCACCCCGCACGGTCCGGCCTCGACGGAGATCCACGGGCGGGACGTCGCCACCGGCCTGGCCCGCTCGGTCCAGGTCGACACCGCCGCCGTGCGGGACGCGATCCAGACGCCGCTCACCGCGATCCTGGACGGCATCGGCAAGGTGCTGCGGGACTGCCCGCCCGACCTGGTCGCCGACCTCGCCGACCGGGGGATCATGATGGTGGGCGGCAGCGCGCTGCTGCCGGGCCTGGACCAGATGCTGCGGCAGGCGACGGGCATGCCCGTGCACATCGCGGAGCGCCCGGACGTGTGCGCGGTCCAGGGCCTCGGCGCGATGCTGGAGGGCCGGATCGAGCCGCTGGCACTGGATCCGCTGGGCGCGTGAGCCGCCGGGGGGCGGCCCCTCAGCGGCCGAACCAGCAGCGCACGGTCGTACCGCTGTCGGCCGTGTGCACCCGCACCAGGTCGGCGATCAGGTTGACCAGCAGCAGCCCGCGTCCGCCGCGCTGGTCGCGGGGTACGGGATGACGCCCGGCCAGCGGGTCCACGAGGCGGCCCTGGTCGCGCACCTCGCACACCACGTACCCGTCCTCGGTCCACACCCGCAGCACGCCGGAACCACCGCCGTGGACCACGCTGTTGGTGGTCAGCTCGGCCATGGCGAGGGCCAGGTCGTCGAGCTTGACGCCATTGAGGCCGTGCCGCGAGCCCTCTCCGACGGCCACGTGCCGGGCCTGGGAGAGCGAGGCGGAGTCGAAGGCGAACATCAGCGCGTCCGGCACGGGCGGCAGCGGCTCGTTGTAGCGGGCGACGATGTCGCCGGGCGCGTACGCCTCGCTGTCCTCCGCGTGGTCGGAGCCGGAGCTGATGACCACGGGGTGGGTGGCACGGGCGTCGGCGAGGACGTGCTCGGGCAGCTGCCCGACGTCGTACGGGCACAGGATGGTCACCGTGCGGCCCTGGAAGGAGGCGTTGATGAGCGCCTCGTGCTGAACGCAGGCCGCGTACTCGGTGTCGGAGCGCCCGGCCCAGATGGGCTCACCGATGATCCGCACGCGGCTGCCGGGGGGCTGGGCGTCGGCGAAGGCGCGCAGCACGCCGGGGATGATCCGCCCGGGGTTGCGTCCGGCCTCGCGCATGTCCAGGAGCCGCACGGTGTCGGCCGCGTCGCCCAGGGCGTCCCTGATCAGTTCGAGGTTCTTGCCGGGCACCGCGACCGCGACCGGGTCGCCGGCCGCCAGGGCCTCGCGTACGAAGGGGACGGTGCCGCCGAGGTACTCCTGCTCGTCCCGGTAGAAGAACGCGGGGTGGACGAAGGGCTCCGGGGACCCGGAGGGTTCGGTCACGGCAGCGGTCATGACGTCGCCACCTCGATCCCCCTCTGGTCGGGCCACAGCAGGTCCAGCGTGCGCCGCAGGGCCGACGGAGGCCGCCGCACGACGAAACGCCGACCGTCCGCGAGCCGCCCGGCGGCTTCGGCGAGCGCACCCGCGCCGGCGACATCGACGAAGGTCACGTCGGACAGCTCCAGGTAGTACACGTCGTCATCCTCGCGAACGGCCTCTTCCAGTACACCTTCCCAGATCGCACGGGTCGTAAGACCGACCTCACCGGCCGCCCTGACCCCGCTCCGCCCGGCCAGCGGGAACACCGCCAGACCCGGCACGGAACCACGGTGACCGGCGCCCGGCACCTGATACGGAGTGTCCACGCCCCTCTCCCCACGTTCTGGACCACTCCGCTCGTACCCGCCCGGCGAAAGCTCATTCCCCCCATCTGTGTGTAGTACGCCGTACGGCGGGCAGGCGCACCTCACACCGACGTCCACGGGGGCGAGTGACGTCGTGCAGATCCGGTGAGGACGAACACGACAGACGAGGACCGAGAAGGCGGTGACATGACCACTGCGGCATCACCACATCTCACAGGAGGGCTGAATCCACTGGTCATCAGTGGTCGCGTGGACGCGGAACGCGCCGAGCTCACCCCGCGCGGTGAGCTGGTGCACGGCTGCGCGGAAACCCTGGCCAGGACACTGGCCGAGCTGCCGCACACCATCACGCGGGTGGACCTGGACATGGGGGGCGTGCATTTCATGGACACGGCGGGCCTGCAGTTCCTGGACCTGCTGGGCGACTTCGGCCGGCAGCGCTCGGTGACGGTCACGACCACGAACTGGAACGGCCAGCCGCGCCGGATCCTGGAGCTCGCGGGCCTGGACACCACGGATCCGCTGCGCTCCGAGCCGTCCGACGCCGCCCCGGCTTCGGTCCCGGGCTCCTCCGTGGTCTCCCTGGAGCGCGCGGAGCGCCTGCACGTCCTCCAGGAGGAGGTCGAGCAGCTCCGCCAGGCCATCGTCTCCCGCCCGGTGATCGACCAGGCCCGCGGCATCCTCATGGCCATCCACGGCTGCACCTCCGACGAGGCCTGGCACATCCTCCGCGAGACGTCCCAGCTCTCCAACACCAAGCTCCGCGAGGTGGCGGCCGCGGTGACGGCCAGCGCCGAGACCGACGGCCCACCCCCACCCCCGGAACTCCGCACGGCCCTCCAGACGGCCATCGCCCGCCGCCGGGGCTGAGTCCGGGGGCGGGGCCGGACGGGGCCGGCATCCCATGAGTGACCACACCCCGTCCCAGGCCGAGGGCGACCGCGACGACACCGCCACCGAGGACGAGGGCACCGACGACTAGGGGCCGGTCCCACCCGCTCGCCGCACAACCTCGGGGTGCCGCCCTCGTTGGGAGTCGTGTGCCTCGCGCGAACACCCGACCGGCAGCCCGACGAGCGACCACCGCGGGGGCGGTGATCGGTGACGATCCGGCGCTGCGGGCGGCCTATGAGCTGTGCCGGCGCCGGACCAGGGAGCAGGACCCGGCGGAGTACGCGCTGATCCGGCTGGTGCCCCCGGTGCTGCGCCCGGCGTGCTGGGCCCTGTGGGCCGCGGCCAACGCGCTCGACGACCTGGGTGACGAGCGGACCGCTCCCGCGGCCGAGCGCGCCGCCCGGGTCGAGGAGTGGATCACCGCGCTGCACCGCGAACTGCCCACCGGCACCAGCCCGGACCCGATCCGCCACGCCCTGCTGGACAGCGCGGCCCGCTGGCGCCTGGACCTGTCCGAACTGCGCGGCGCCATGGTCCAGGTCCAGGACGACACCCGCGGCAGGCGCTTCGACGACTGGGCGGCGTGGCGCACCTGGGGCCGGGACAACCTGCTGCCCTGGTTCGGCCAGGTCCGCACCCTCTTCGACCGGGCGGGCGTGCCCGTGGCGCTCCGTCTGGACGCCCGGGAGACCTACGAGGAGTTCCTCGACGGCGTCCGGCTCACCGACATCCTCACCGACCTGGCGGCGGACCTCGCCCAGGGCGACCTCCTCCTGCCCGACGAGGCCGTGCGGTCCTTCCCGGGGGCGGCGCAGGACCTGGCGCACCGGCGCTGGAGCCCCGCCGTCGCCGCCCTGGTCACCCACCTGACGGGACTGGCCCGCCAGTGGGTGACCCAGGAGGGCCTCAGCCGCGGCCTGCACCCCGGCCCGGCCACCGTCCTGCACACCATGTCGGCCCTGCTGCGCGCCCAGTTGGACGCCATCGGCTCCGCCGGCCCGGCCCTGCTCCGGCGCCCGCCCCGGCCGGCACCCCTGACCCGGGCCCGTATTCTCGCCCCCGCCCGGGTCCGCGCCTCCGTGGCCTGGAGCCTGACCCCGCTCACGGTGCCACCGGCCCGGCGCGACGACCACGCCATCCCGCCCCTGACCGACCGCCCGGCCCCCACCATGGTCTTCCGTCGCCCACCGCCCCACCCCAGCGGCCGGCAGCCCCCACCGGTCCCCCCGGGTCAGCTCCCCACCCACGTCGCCGTGATCATGGACGGCAACGGCCGCTGGGCCCAGCGCCGCGGCCTGCCCCGGCACGAGGGCCACCGCGCCGGCGCCGACGCCGTCCGCGAAGTGGTGCACGGCGCCCTGGACATCGGGCTGCGGCACCTGACGCTCTACACCTTCTCCACCGAGAACTGGAACCGCGGCGCGCAGGAGGTCGACGCGATCCTCGGACTGCTGCGCCGCGAAGTGGCCGACGACCCGTTCCGCGACCTCGACGTCCGGCTGCGCTGGCACGGCCGCGCCCACCGCCTGCCGCCCGACCTGGTCGACCTCCTCCACCTGCGGGAGCGCGCCACCCGCACGCGCACCGGCCTGACGCTGACGATGTGCATCGACTACGGCGGCCGCGACGAACTCACCCGCACCGCCGCCGCCCTCGCCCGCCGGGCCCGAGCCGGCCGTCTGGACCCCGACCTCATCACCGAGGAGGACTTCGCCCGCCACCTGCCCCACCCCGACATGCCGGACGTCGACCTGCTCTGGCGCACCGGCAACGAACAGCGGACCTCCAACTTCCTGCCCTGGCACACGGCCTACGCGGAGCTGCACTTCACCCCGGAGCTCTGGCCCGACGTCGACCGCCGCCACCTGTGGCAGGCCATCACCACGTACACCCACCGCCAGCGCCGCCACGGCACCGCGCCGACGGACGGTCGGTAAGGCTCACGGCACGGCTCCGATCGGGACGGACACGGCGGCTGCTTCGGTGGCGTCGGCGGGTACCTTCGCCTCGGGGCGGCGCAGGTCGAGCACGCAGGATCACGTGACGCCCCGCCGGGTGGCCCCCCCGGCTCGGGGCGGTGATCAGCTCGTCGGGAAGTGCGCCGTGGCCAGGACGCTGCCGTCCGGGGCGACGAGACGGGCGCCGGTCACCGTCGCCGGATCGACCTCGGCCGACGACCCCCAGGACCCGTAGCCGCCCTTGAGCGGGAACGAACCCACCGGGACCGTCGACCCGTCGGCGTGTACGAGCAGACACCGCGCCGGGCCCCGGCCGGCCCCGTCGAGTTCGACGGACATGTACACCCAGCCCCTGCCCCCGGTCCCCTCGCCGGCGGTGTGGGCGAAGATGCGGCCCACCTCATGGCCGTCGGAGACCAGGGCCGCCTCCCGCAGGCGGTCGTCCGTCCGCTGCGAGGCAGTCGGCGGCGCGCCCTCGACCACCGTGCCGACCGCCCACCCGCCGAAACCGCAGGCCAGGGCAGCGACCACAGCGGCCGCCGCCAGCCGTAGCCGGCGCCTGCGGGGCTTCCGCGCGGGCGCCGCGCCAAGGGCCCGGACGACCCGGCTCTCGAAACCGACCGGCGGCTCGGCGCCGGGCAGCAGCGCGAGCAGACCGTCACCGACCGCCGTGAGCCGCTCGACGTGCTCCCGGCAGTCCGGGCAGCGGTCCAGATGGGCGACCGCCTCGGCCCGCTCGCGGGCCGGCAGGACCCCGAGCGCCAGCTCGGCGCCCAGGTCCCGCAGCCGCTCGCACTCCATGCCGCTCACCGCTTCTCCTCCGCCTCGAGGAGGGCCCGCACCTTGATCGTCCCGGTCCGGATCCGGGTCTTCGCCGTCCCCAGCGGGACCTCCTCGGCGTCCGCGACCTCCCGCGCCGTCATCCCGTAGATCCCGGCCATCACCAGGGCCCGCGCCTGTTCCCTCGGCAGCTCCGCCACCGCCCGCCGGACCCGCTCCGCGCTGTCGTCGGCGAGGGCCCGCCGCTCGGGTGTCTCGGTCACGATGCCGAGCAGCGCGTCCAGGTCCTCCGGGGCGGCGGGGCTCGCCCGCCGCGCCCGTACGGCGTCGATCGCCAGGTTGTGCGCGATGGCCGTCAGCCAGGCCCGTACCGAACCGCGCCGGGGGTCGTACACCTGTGCGTGCCGCCAGGCCCGTTCGAAGGTCTGCTGGGCCACGTCCTCGGCGAGCTGGGGGTCGCCGAGGACGGCGAGGGCCACGCCGAAGACGGTGCGCTGGAAACGGCGTACGAACGCCACGGCGAGCTCGGGGTCGCCCGTCGTCAGACCGGTGAGCAGTGCCTCGTCGGGTATCCGCCCGAGGGAAAGGCCCGTGCGCCACATGTCAGGGATACGTTCCGTCGCCCGGAATGGATTGCCTCACCCCATTCTCCGCCGGCGCGACCCCGCCGGCCGCAATCCCTCGGCCCGTCCACGCCGTACCTCTTGCGGGGGGACGATCCGGAGGACCGACTCATGACCATTGCGCACACCCGCCGACCCGTGCTCCTCCTCGGTGTGGCCGCCGGCGGCCTGACGGCAGTGCTCGCCGCCTGTGGAGGCGGTAGCTACGGCAACAGCACAGGCAGTGCCTCGACCGCGCCCCCGCCGAAGTCCGCCGGCTCGGGGACCCAGGTCACGGCGCAGTTGACCGACTTTCACATCAAGCTCTCGACGGGGACGTTCCAGCCCGGCCGGTACACCTTCACCGCGAAGAACATGGGGCAGCACGAACACGCCCTGGAGATCCAGGGGCCCGGCGGCGAGAACCGCAGCAAGACGCTGGATCCGGGTCAGTCCACGACCCTCACGGTGACGCTGAAGTCCGGCTCGTACAAGGTGTTCTGTCCGGTCGACGGGCACCAGGACCTCGGCATGAAGACGAGCATCACCGTCGGCGGAGCCCCGGCCTCGTCCGGCACCAACACGTCGAACAACAATGGCTACTAGAGGAACGGCCGCCCGGCTCGTCCTGCGCGTGGCCGGCGCGGGCCTGACGGCGGCGATGGCCGCGATCCATCTGCGCCTGTGGGCCGAGGGCTACCAGTACCTCGCCACCATCGGCCCGCTCTTCCTGCTCAACGGCGTCGTCGGCATCCTGCTCACGGTGGCGCTGCTCGCCACCCCCGTGCGCCGGCTCGGCACGGTCGCCGCCGTCACCGCGCTGTTCACGGCCGGCACACTGGGCGCACTGGTCCTGAGCCTCACCACGGGCCTGTTCGACTTCACCGAGTCGATCGACGCGGAGCTGGTCCGCCCGACCCTGTACGTCGAGACGGCGGGAACGGCCGTCCTGACCGTCCTGGCGGTGGCCGCTCTCAGCCACCCGGCCCACGGCGGGCACCCCCGCCGCCACTACCGTCGGCAAGATCGCACGGGCTCCCCTCCGGGCACGGAGACCTCGAGACATCGTTGATCCTGCACGGTGGAGGCGAACGGCTCGCTCTGGCCCCGGACAGCGGGTGTCATCCACCGTGGAATCACGCGAGCGGGCGAGCGGGGGGCGAGCTGACGATCTTGGACCGGTCGGGCGACCCCCTCGGCGTGGCGAGGGATCCGGCTCCGCAGCAGGTGAGAACGTTCCTGCCGGGTGGCGCTCGGAGTGGGGCGGGTGGGACTCGAACCCACGGCCGACGGATTATGAGTCCGCTGCTCTAACCGGCTGAGCTACCGCCCCATAGCGGCGTGTCGCGTACATGTGTGCGCGCCGTCTGCCGCAGCATAGCCGCTCATACGATCTCCTGCTTCGGCTGGGCGGCTTCGCACGGCCTTCGTGACCATGAGGACTGCGCCCGGTGCCGCGCGGTTCCCAGGAACTGGGAACGGACATGAAAAAGGACCCCGTTGAGGGGTCCTCGTTCACCATGCTCCCCCGACTGGACTCGAACCAGTAACCTGCCGGTTAACAGCCGGCTGCTCTGCCAATTGAGCTACGGAGGACCGAGCTCCCCGGACTGGACTCGAACCAGTAACCTGCCGGTTAACAGCCGGCTGCTCTGCCAATTGAGCTACCGAGGAAGGTCTCGTTGCATCGAACGTACCTACCTGGGTATCCGCCAGGGGGCGCGCGCTCGCTGCGACACATACATTAGCGCAAGCAGGGGGGTGCTTTGCCAATCGGTACTCCCCGGCGCCGACGCCGCACCGGAGACCTACGCAAGGAAAGGGTGGTCGCCATGCGTTACCGGCTCACGTTCGTCGCCGGAGCCGTCCTGGGTTACGTGCTGGGCACGAGGGCCGGACGCGAGCGCTACGAACAGCTCAAGAGGACGGCCCAGCAGTTCGCGCAGAACCCCGCCGTACGCAACACCGCGGAGACCGCAGCCCACCAGGGCCGTGAGTTCGCGGGCAAGGCGTACCACGTGGTCAGCGACAAGGTCGGGGACCGGGTGCCCGAGTCGGTGGCTGACCGGGTCCGCCACCTCCGCGACCGGGCCACCCACAACGGCGGCGAGGACGACTGGGGGACCAGCAACACGTAACAGTTCCTTCTCAGGCGCCGGGTGCGCCCATCACCCCTCAGGGGCGCGGGGAACTGCGCGACCAGCCACGACACCGCCGCACCCGGAACTCGGCGCGCACCCCGCACGGTCTCCCCTGCTCAACCCAAGCGGAGCGTGCGGCAGAATTTTGGCCATGGGGATAGTCGCCGGGTTGGACAGTTCACCCGATTTCACTCGTATCGTCGTCTGTGACACGGACTCCGGAGCCGTGCTCAGGCAGGGATATGCACCGCATCCGGTGGAGAGCCCCGAGGGCGGCGGCCGGCCGTCCGACGTCGATCCGCAGGCGTGGCTGCTGTCCCTCGGCGAGGCCGCCGGCGGCGGTCTCCTCGAGGGTGTGCAGGCGATCGGCGTGTCGGCGCAGCAGAACGCCGTCGTGCCGCTCGACGCGCAGGGGAACACGGTGCGTCCGGCCATGGTCGGCGGCGACAAGCGGACGCAGGTCGCCGCGGCCGATCTGGTCGACGCGCTCGGCGGTCGCGAGGCGTGGGCACAGGCCGTGGGGTGTGTGCCGCAGGCCGCGCAGCCGGTGACGAAGCTGCGCTGGCTGGCCCGCACCGAGCCGGAGAACGCGCAGCGCACGGCGATCCTCCTCCAGGCGCACGACTGGCTGGTGTGGCAGCTGCTGGGCCGGCCGGTGCGCAGAACGACCGACCGGGGCGGGGCGTCCGGCACCGGGTACTGGTCGGCGGCGACCGGCGCCTACCGGCCCGACCTCGTCGAGCTGGCGCTCGGGCACCAGGTGATGCTGCCGGAGGTGATCGGCCCGGCGGACGCGGCCGGTACGACGCCGGAGGGGCTGCTGATCTCCGTCGGGACCGGCGAGACCATGGCGGCGGCGTTCGGACTGGGCATCGGCCTCGGGGACGCGGTCGTGTCGCTGGGCGCGTCCGGCTCCGTGATGGCCGTGCACCCCGAGGCGCTCGTCGACGGCTCCGGCATGATCACCGCCCTGGCGGACGCGACCGGCATGCACCTGCCCGTCGTCACCACGCTGAACGCGGTACGGACGCTGCGCGGGGCCGCCGAGCTGCTGGGGCTGCCCGATCTGGAGAGCCTGTCGGAGCTGGCGATGAAGTCGACGCCGGGGTCGCACGGTCTGGTGCTGCTGCCCTATCTGGAGGGTGAGCGGACGCCGAACCTGCCGCACACCGCCGGGACCCTGGCGGGGCTGCGGCGCGAGTCGATGAAGCCGGAGCACCTGGCGCGGGCCGCGTTCGAGGGCATGCTGTGCGGGCTCGCGGACGCGCTGGACGTGCTGCGTGGCCGGGGCGTGGAGGTACGGCGGGTGTTCCTGCTCGGGCCGGCCGCCGAACTGCCCGCCGTGCAGGCCGCCGCGCCGTCGCTGTTCGGGACGCAGGTCGTCGTGCCCCAGCCGGCCGACTACGCGGCGGTCGGCGCCGCCCGGCAGGCGGCCTGGGCGCTCGGCGCGTCGCAGGGCACGCTCGACTCGCGCAACCCGCCTGCCTGGCAGGGCGCGGTCGCTCAGGTGCTGGAGCCCGGGGAGGAACTGGCCGTGGGGCAGGCGGTGCGGCAGCAGTTCGTGGCGGTGCGGGAGCAGACCCACCCGGGGGCGCTGCGGCCCTAGCGGCCGGTCGTGGAGATCCGGTGCTCGCCGGGGCGTCTTGACCGCCTGTTGGGTTAATTCGGTTGAGGTAACGCGGGTGGAGTGTTCGACGATAGGGGCCAGGGGCAACCAACCGCCTCCGTCGCCCACTCCGAGAGAAGCAGCGTGCTCATACGACTTCTGCGGACCTATCTCAGGCCCTACAAGAGACCCATCACCCTGCTGGTGCTGCTGCAGTTCCTGCAGACCTGCGCCACGCTCTACCTGCCCACGCTGAACGCGGACATCATCGACCGGGGTGTCGTGAACGGGGACACCGGCTACATCCTCGGCCACGGCGCTCTGATGATCGGCATCTCGCTGGCCCAGGTCGTCTGCAACATCGGAGCCGTGTACTACGGCGCCCGTACGGCGTCGGCGCTCGGGCGGGACGTGCGCGCCGCCGTGTTCGACCGGGTGCAGTCGTTCTCGGCGCGTGAGGTCGGTCACTTCGGGGCTCCGTCGCTGATCACCCGTACGACGAACGACGTCCAGCAGGTGCAGATGCTGGCGCTGATGACGTTCACGCTGATGGTGTCGGCGCCGATCATGTGCGTGGGCGGCATCGTGCTGGCGCTCGGTCTGGACGTGCCGCTGTCGGGCGTGCTGGTGGCGGTCGTGCCGGTGCTGGGCATCTGCGTGACCCTGATCGTGCGGCGGCTGCGGCCGCTGTTCCGGGCCATGCAGGAGCGGCTGGACACGGTGAACCGGGTGCTGCGCGAGCAGATCACCGGCAACCGGGTGATCCGTGCCTTCGTCCGCGACGAGTACGAGCAGCAGCGCTTCCGGAAGGCCAACACCGACCTCACGGACTTCGCGCTGGGCACCGGCAACCTGCTCGCGCTGATGTTCCCGATCGTCATGACGGTGGTGAACCTGTCGTCGATCGCGGTGGTGTGGTTCGGTGCGCACCGGATCGACAGCGGTGGGATGCAGATCGGCGACCTGACCGCGTTCCTCGCCTATCTGATGCAGATCGTGATGTCCGTGATGATGGCCACCTTCATGTTCATGATGGTGCCGCGCGCGGAGGTGTGCGCCGAGCGCATCGAGGAGGTGCTGGACACCGACTCGAGCGTCGTGCCGCCGTCCGCGCCCGTCACGGAGCTGCGCCGGCACGGGCATCTGGAGATCCGCGGCGCGGGCTTCCGCTACCCGGGCGCCGAGGAGCCGGTGCTGCGGGCCGTGGACCTGGTCGCCCGGCCGGGCGAGACGACCGCCGTCATCGGCTCGACGGGCAGCGGCAAGTCGACGCTGCTGGGGCTGGTCCCGCGGCTGTTCGACGTGACCGACGGACAGGTGCTCGTGGACGGTGTCGAGGTGGCGGACATCGATCCGCGACTGCTCGCGAGGACCGTCGGGCTGGTCCCGCAGAAGCCGTATCTCTTCGCGGGCACGGTGGCGACCAACCTGCGGTACGGCAACCCGGACGCCACCGACGAGGAGCTGTGGCACGCGCTGGAGGTGGCGCAGGGCAAGGACTTCGTGGAGCGGCTGGAGGGCGGTCTCGACGCGCCGATCGCGCAGGGCGGGACGAACGTCTCCGGTGGTCAGCGGCAGCGGCTCGCGATCGCCCGGACCCTCGTGCAGCGTCCCGAGATCTACCTCTTCGACGACTCCTTCTCCGCGCTCGACTACGCGACGGACGCGGCGCTGCGGGCGGCGCTCGCGGAGGAGACCTCGGAGGCCACCGTGGTGATCGTCGCCCAGCGGGTGGCGACCATCCGGGACGCCGACCGGATCGTCGTCCTGGACGAGGGCCGGGTCGTCGGCACCGGACGGCACCACGAGCTGATGGCGGACAACGAGACCTACCGGGAGATCGTGCTCTCCCAGCTCACGGAAGCGGAGGCTGCCTGATGGCCGGTCCGATGGGGCGGATGATGGCCGGGGGCGGCCCCGACCAGCGCTCGCTGGACTTCAAGGGGTCCGGCAAACGGCTCGTCGCGCAGTTCCGGCCGGAGCGGCTGACCATCTACGTGCTGCTGCTGTGCGTGGTGCTGAGCGTCGGCCTCAGCGTGGTCGGTCCGAAGATCCTCGGGAAGGCGACCGACCTGGTCTTCGCGGGGATCGTCGGGCGGGGCATGCCGGAGGGGGCGAGCAAGGAGCAGGTCCTGGAGTCGATGCGGCAGCGCGGGGACGGTGACATCGCCGACATGCTGCGCAGCACCGACTTCACCCCGGGCGAGGGCATCGACTTCACCGCCGTCGGGCACGTGCTGCTGCTCGCGCTCGGCGTGTTCACGGTGGCCGGGCTGCTGATGGCGGTGGCGACGCGGCTGGTCAACCGGGCCGTCAACCGCACCATGTTCCGGATGCGCGAGGACGTGCAGACGAAGCTGTCGCGGCTGCCGCTGTCGTACTTCGACAAACGCCAGCGCGGTGAGGTGCTGTCGCGCGCCACGAACGACATCGACAACATCGGGCAGACGCTCCAGCAGTCGATGGGGCAGCTCATCAACTCGGTGCTGACCATCATCGGCGTCCTCGCCATGATGTTCTGGGTCTCCTGGATCCTGGCGCTGGTCGCGCTGGTGACCGTGCCGCTGTCGTTCGTCGTCGCGACTCGCGTGGGCAAGCGGTCGCAGCCGCACTTCGTGCAGCAGTGGCGTACGACGGGCAAGCTGAACGCGCACATCGAGGAGATGTACACCGGGCACACCCTGGTGAAGGTGTTCGGGCGGCAGGAGGAGTCGGCACGGCAGTTCGCCGAGCAGAACGAGGAGCTGTACGAGGCCGGGTTCAGGGCGCAGTTCAACAGCGGGATCATGCAGCCGCTGATGATGTGCGTGTCGAACCTGAACTACGTGCTGGTGGCGGTCGTCGGCGGGCTGCGGGTCGCCTCCGGCTCGCTGTCCATCGGTGATGTGCAGGCCTTCATCCAGTACTCGCGGCAGTTCTCCATGCCGCTGACGCAGGTCGCGTCCATGGCGAACCTGGTGCAGTCGGGTGTCGCCTCGGCGGAGCGGGTCTTCGAGCTGCTGGACGCGGAGGAGCAGAGCGCCGATGCGGTGCCGGGCGTGCGGCCCGAGGAGCTGCGCGGGCGGGTGGCGCTGGAGAACGTGTCGTTCCGGTACGACCCCGAGAAGCCGCTGATCGAGGATCTGTCGCTGAAGGTGGAGCCCGGGCAGACGGTGGCCATCGTCGGCCCTACGGGCGCGGGCAAGACGACGCTCGTCAATCTGCTGATGCGGTTCTACGACGTCACCGGCGGGCGTATCACCCTCGACGGGGTCGACATCGCGCGGATGTCCCGGGACGAACTGCGGGCCGGGATCGGCATGGTGCTGCAGGACACGTGGCTGTTCGGCGGGACGATCGCGGAGAACATCGCGTACGGGGCCGCCCGTGACGTGACCCGGGGCGAGATCGAGGAGGCGGCCCGGGCGGCGCACGCGGACCGGTTCATCCGGACGCTGCCGGACGGGTACGACACGGTGATCGACGACGAGGGGACGGGGGTCAGTGCGGGTGAGAAGCAGCTGATCACGATCGCTCGGGCGTTTCTGTCGGACCCGGTGATCCTGGTGCTGGACGAGGCGACGAGTTCGGTCGACACCCGGACCGAGGTGCTGATCCAGAAGGCCATGGCGAAGCTGGCGCACGGGCGGACGTCGTTCGTGATCGCGCACCGGCTGTCGACGATCCGGGACGCGGACGCGATTCTGGTGATGGAGAACGGGGCGATCGTGGAGCAGGGGGCGCACGGGGAGTTGCTGGCGGCGGACGGGGCTTATGCGCGGCTGTACAAGGCGCAGTTCGCGCAGGCCGTGGCTGAAGTGGACTGAGTCGTCGCCCGGCGCTGGGGCTGGGCTCGGGTGGGTGCGCAACCCGGCGCGGCGGGGTGCCGCTGCGCCCACCCGTGCCGCCCCAGCGGCACGACTGCCCGCAGCTGGGGCGGCACGTCGGCGTCAGTCCAGATAACCCCTCAGCTGGTCCGCGAAGGCGTGGTCCCGCAGCTTGTTGAGGGTCTTGGACTCGATCTGCCGTATGCGTTCCCGCGTCACTCCGAAGATGCGGCCGATCTCCTCCAGCGTGCGCGGGCGCCCGTCGGCCAGGCCGTACCTCAGTTGGACCACCTTCCGCTCCCGCTCACCGAGGGTGGACAGGACCGCCTCAAGGTGCTCCCTGAGCAGCAGGAACGCCGCCGACTCCACCGGCGATGCCGCGTCGCCGTCCTCTATGAGGTCGCCCAGCGCGACATCGTCCTCCTCCCCCACCGGCGCGTGCAGCGACACCGGCTCCTGGGCGAGGCGGAGCACCTCGCCGACGCGCTCCGGGGGCAGTTCCAGGTGCGCGGCGACTTCCTCGGGGGTGGGCTCGTAGCCGCGTTCCTGGAGCATGCGGCGCTGGACGCGGACGACGCGGTTGATGAGCTCCACGACGTGGACCGGGACCCGGATGGTGCGGGCCTGGTCGGCCAGGGCGCGGGACATGGCCTGGCGGATCCACCAGGTGGCGTAGGTGGAGAACTTGTAGCCGCGGGCGTAGTCGAACTTCTCCACGGCCCGGATGAGTCCGAGGTTGCCCTCCTGGACGAGGTCGAGCATCGTCAGGCCGCGGCCCACGTAGCGCTTGGCCACGGAGACGACGAGCCGCAGGTTGGCCTCGATCAGGCGGCGCTTGGCCATCCGGCCCATGACGACGAGCCGGTCGAGGTCCAGCGCCAGCTGGCTGTCCAGGTCGGGGGTGAGCCGCAGTTTCTCCTCGGCGAACAGGCCGGCCTCGACACGGCGGGCGAGTTCGACCTCCTCGGCGGCGGTCAGCAGGGGGATGCGGCCGATCTCCCGCAGGTACTGGCGGAACAGGTCCGAGGAGGGGCTGCCGGTGTCGGTGCGGGCCGGTGGGGGTTCGACCGCTTCGGGGGGTTCGGCGGCTTCGGGGGCTTCGGCCGTCCCGGCGGTCCCGGCGGGTGGCTCCTCCGGCTCCGGTTCCGTCTCCCCGTCCGTCTCGGGGTGGAGCATGACGCGGCTCTGGGCCGGGACGGCGGAGAGGACGTCGGCCTCCGCGTCCGGCACGGGGTCGTCGGCGCCGACGGCGGCACGGGCGTCGGTCTGGGTGAGGGTCTGGGTCTGCACGGGGGCGACCTCCAGGATGATCGCTGCCAAGGCGGGGGGCAGCGGTACTTCGGGGGCGGAGTCGGCGGCCTCGCCGCTGTCCGTCCCGTACGCGATGAGCGGAACGGCGGGGGTGTGGGACCCGTCGGTGACGGATCGGCCGCGCTCCGAGGACTCAGGCACCGCAACCCAGTGTGGGGTAAGACACACAGTCCCCACGAGGGGCGTGCGATGACTTTTTGCGTCCGGCCCGTGACCGCGCGGTGACGTCAGAGCGCGGCGGCGCCGTGTACCCGGAGGGTCTGGTCGTACTGCTGGAGGACCCAGAGTTCGTTCTGGACGGCGGCCAGCTGGGCCGGGTCGCCGTGGGTGCCGAGGCGGGTGAGCTGGCTCTGGATGTCGCGGATGCGGCGTTCGACGGCGCGGCGGCGGACGGTGACCAACTGGGCGCCCGCGTACACCTCGTCGACCCCCTTCGTGCCCTTGTGCAGCAGGATCGCCTCGACGGCCAGCTCCGTCACCATCGCGCGGACCGCGTCGTCGGGGGCGGCCTCGCGGACCTTGACCAGGTAGCCCTGGGGGTCCTCGACGCCCGGTTCGGCGCCGCCCGCGTCGAGGATGGCCTGGCGTACGGCGGCGTAGGGCGGGGCGGTGAACTCGTCGATGCCGTACGCGTCGAAGGCCGGTGAGACCAGCTCGGGGCGCTGGAGGGCGAGTTTGAGGAGTTCGCGTTCGGTGGCGTAGACGGGGTTGCGGAGGTTGAGGGCGGGGCCGCGGGGGGCGGCGGACGGCTGGGCGGCGGCGTACTGCTGCGACGCGTGCTGGTGCCGGTCCGGGGCCGGGCCCTTGCCGCCGCGTTCACGGGCCCAGCGGGCGAGCTGGGCCACGCGCTTGACCACGAACTGGGTGTCGAGGATGCCGAGCATGCCGGCGAGCTGGACGGCGACCTCGTGCTGGGCGCCGCTGTTCTTGATGCGGGCGACGATCGGGGCCGCCTCGTCCAGGGCGGCGGCGCGGCCGGCGGGGGTGTCGAGGTCGTAGCGGCTCACGATCTGGCGGAGCGCGAACTCGAAGAGCGGGGTGCGCGGTTCGACCAGGTCGGCCACCGCTTCGTCGCCCTTGGCGAGGCGCAGGTCGCAGGGGTCCATGCCGTCGGGGGCGATGGCGATGTACGTCTCGGCGGCGAACTTCTGGTCGTCCTCGAAGGCGCGCAGGGCCGCCTTCTGGCCGGCGGCGTCGCCGTCGAAGGTGAAGATGACGCGGGCCGAGCCGTTGTCCATGAGGAGACGGCGGAGGATCTTGATGTGGTCGCCTCCGAACGCCGTGCCGCAGGTGGCGATGGCGGTGGTGACCCCGGCGAGGTGGCAGGCCATGACGTCCGTGTAGCCCTCGACGACGACCGCGCGGGACGCCTTGGCGATGTCCTTCTTCGCCAGGTCGATGCCGTAGAGGACCTGGGACTTCTTGTAGATCGCCGTCTCGGGCGTGTTGAGGTACTTGGGGCCGTTGTCCGCCTCGTACAGCTTGCGGGCGCCGAAGCCGACGACGTCTCCGCCGATGTCCCGGATGGGCCACATCAGACGGCCCCGGAAGCGGTCGATCGGGCCGCGGCGGCCCTCCTGGGAGAGGCCGGAGAGGACGAGCTCCTTGTCGGTGAAGCCCTTGCCGCGCAGATACCGCGTGAGGTGGTCCCAGCCCTGGGGGCTGTAGCCGACGCCGAAGTGGACGGCGGCGGCCTGGTCGAAACCGCGCTCGGCGAGGAAGACCCGGCCGGTGTCGGCCTCGGGGGACGTGGCGAGCTGCTCCGCGTACCACTCCGCGGCGATCTTGTGGGCCTCGACCAGACGGATCCGTTCGCCGCGCTGGTGGGAGGGGTTGTAGCCGCCCTCCTCGTAGCGCAGGGTGATGCCCGCCTGGCCTGCCAGGCGCTCGACCGCCTCCGAGAAGGTGAGGTGGTCGATCTTCATCACGAACGTGATGGTGTCGCCGCCCTCCTGGCAGCCGAAGCAGTGGAAGAAGCCCTTGCTCGGGCTGACCTGGAAGGACGGCGACTTCTCGTCGTGGAACGGGCAGAGGCCCTTGAGGTTGCCCCCGCCCGCGTTCCGCAGCTGGAGGTACTCGGACACCACGGCGTCGATCGGGACCGCGTCCCGTACCGCCTTCACGTCCTCGTCGTTGATCCGTCCAGCCACGAGGTGATTCTACGGGGCCGAACTGACACTCCTGAGGCGAGACGGCTTTCCGGCCGGGGGTCCGGGGGTTGCCCCCGGGGATTACGGCACGGGGCCCCGCCGACACTCACGGTGCGAGGCTTTCCAGCGGCACGTGCGGGTCCGCCAGGGACTCCGTGTTCACCTGTGCCTTCGCGCGGATCAGCTGCTGGATCTTGTCCGTGACGCCCCACACGTTCACGTTCATACCGGCCAGCACCCTGCCGTCCTTCACCCAGAACGCGATGAACTCGCGCTTCCCGGCGTCCCCGCGGATCACCACCTGGTCGTAGGTGCCCGCCGGTGCCCAGCCGGAGTACTCCATGCCCAGGTCGTACTGGTCGGAGAAGAAGTAGGGCACCCGGTCGTAGGTCACGTCGTGGTCCAGCATGGAGCGCGCGGCGGCCGGTCCGCCGTTCAGCGCGTTGGCCCAGTGCTCCACCCGCAGGCTCGTCTCGAAGAGGGCGTGGTGGAAGGAGGCCACGTCGCCGGCCGCGTAGATGTCGGGGTCGGAGGTGCGCAGCCGCTCGTCGACCACGACGCCACCGCCCTGCGCCCGGTCGGCGATCTCCAGCCCGGCCGCCTCCGCCAGGGCGACGCGCGGGGCCGCACCGATCGCGGCCAGGACGTCGTGCGCCGGGTGTTCCTCGCCGTCGTCGGTGCGGGCCGCGAGGACCATGCCGTCCTGGCCGACGATCTCCGTCAGCCGCCTGCCGAAGTGGAAACGCACTCCGTGCGCGCGGTGCAGCTCGGCGAAGAGCGCGCCGAGCTCCGGGCCGAGCACACCGTGCAGCGGGGTCGGCCCGTGCTCGACGACGGTGACCTCCGCCCCGTACTCGCGGGCGGCCGCCGCGACCTCCAGGCCGATCCAGCCGGCGCCCGCGATCACGAGGTGGCCGTTGTCGCGGCCGAGGTTGGTCAGGACGTGTTTGAGGCGCTCGGCGTGGGCGAGGCGGCGCAGGTGGTGCACACCGGCCAGGTCCGTGCCCGGGATGTCGAGGCGGCGGGGCTCGGCGCCGGTGGCCAGGAGCAGCTTGTCGTAGCGGACGACGGTGCCGTCCTCGCCGAAGCGGACCGTCTTCGCCGTGCGGTCGATCGCGTCGACGGTCTGGCCGAGGTGGAGCTCGATGTCGTTGGCCGCGTACCAGGCGGGCTCGTGCACGAAGACGCTGTCGCGTTCCTCCTTGCCGAGGAGGTAGCCCTTGGACAGGGGCGGGCGCTCGTAGGGGTGGTCGCGTTCGTCGCAGATCAGTATCACGCGGCCGGTGAAGCGCTCCGCGCGGAGCGTCTCGGCCGCCTTGGCGCCGGCCAGTCCGCCTCCGACGATGACGAAAGTCTGATCCGCGTCGACCACTTGATGCCTCCTCGTGACGATGTCGCCCCTTGCGAGCGTCCCGCACGGAGCGTGATGCGGGAAGAGGGAGTGACCCGATCAGGCCACGGAGGGTCACCTTCGGGTGCGCTCGACTCCCTTGTGTCCCGTCAGTCTCATGCCTGCCCCGTCAGACGGGCGTGAAGCGAGCGGGCCGAGGCGTCGGTGAGGGAGGCGATCTGGTCGACGATCACCCGTTTGCGGGACCGGTCGTCACCCGCCCGGTCGAACAGGGCGCGGAACTGCGGGTCCAGGCCTTCCGGCGCGCGGGCGGTGAGCGCCTCGGCCAGTTCGGCGACGACGACGCGCTGGTCGGCGCGCAGGCGTTCCTGCTCGGCGCGCTGCATGACGTACCGGTCGGCGACGGCCTTGAGGACGGCGCACTCCATGCGGGTCCCGCGCGGCACGACCAGTTCGGCGGCGTACCGGGTGAGCCGCCCGGCACCTCCCCCAGTGCCTGAACGGCCTGGGCGGTACCCCCATGCGGTACGGGTCGCGGTCTCGGCGGCCAGGCAGAAGCGGCCGATGAGCTGGCTGGTGGCGTCTTTCAGCCGGGCCTGGGCGACGGCGGTGCCGTCGTAGCCGTGCGGCCACCACTCCTGCGCGAGGAGCCGGTCCAGGGCCTCGGCGAGTTCGGCGGGGTCGGTGTCGGCGGGTACGTAGCGGCCGAGGGCTACCCGGAAGACGTCCTGCCGTTCCGTCTCGGCGTGCAGGCAGTTCGGGTCGATGTGGCCGGCGTGCAGGCCGTCCTCCACGTCGTGCACCGAGTAGGCCACGTCGTCGGACCAGTCCATGACCTGTGCCTCGAAGCAGGTGCGGGTGCCGGGGGCGTCCTTGCGGAGCCAGTCGAAGACGGGGCGGTCGTCCTCGTAGACGCCGAACTTGTGCGAGGCCGGGTCGGTGGGGTGGGCGCCGCGGGGCCAGGGGTACTTGGTGGCGGCGTCGAGGGTGGCGCGGGTGAGGTTGAGGCCGACGGAGCCCTCCGGGGTGAACCGTTTGGGTTCGATGCGGGTGAGGAGTCTGAGGGACTGGGCGTTGCCCTCGAAGCCGCCGCAGTCCGCCGCGAACTCGTTGAGGGCCTGTTCGCCGTTGTGGCCGAAGGGCGGGTGGCCGAGGTCGTGGGAGAGGCAGGCGGCTTCCACGAGGTCGGGGTCACAGCCGAGGGCCGCGCCCAGTTCGCGGCCGACCTGGGCGCATTCGAGGGAGTGGGTGAGGCGGGTGCGGGGGCTGGCGTCCCAGGCCGGGCCCATGGTGCCGGGGGTCACCACCTGGGTCTTGCCGGCGAGGCGGCGCAGGGCGGCGGAGTGCAGGACTCGGGCCCGGTCGCGCTGGAAGGCGGTGCGGCCGGGGCGTTTGTCGGGTTCCGGGGCCCAGCGGTCGACTGACGTCGGGTCGTAGGCCGGGGGGTGTTGTGCGGTGCCGTCCATGTGACGACAGTAAGCGCCTGTTCGTGTGCCGGGTTCTGTTTTCGGGCGTCTGCGGGTTGTTCTGGGCTGGTCGCGCCCACGCGGCGGAGCCGCATGTCGATACAGCCCCGCGCCCCTTCAGGGCGTCACGCCGAGGCCAGTTCCCGTGCCGCTGTCGGCCTCGCCAGTGCCTCCTCGTAGCGGTGCAGGAGGAGCTTGGCCATCGACGGGTGGGTGCCCAGGGGGGCCGCTGCTATCCAGGGGGCCTTCTGGGTGCACTCCGTGGCGAAGCGGCCGGGGGCCGTGAAGTAGGACGCCAGGGCTATGTGGCGGCGGCCCCTTGCCAGGAGCGTGCGGACGGCCGCTTCGACCGTCGGGGTCGCGGCGGAGGCGTAGGCCGGGACGACGGGGACGCCGAGGCGGGCCGCGAGGAGGTGGGCCGTGCGGGCGGTGTCCGCCTTGGCGTCCGGGTCGCGGGAGCCCGCCGCGGCGAGCACCACCGCGCTGGTGCGGCGGGGCGTTCCGCCCCAGCCGGCCTCCGTCAGCCGGGCCTGGAGGGCGTCGACCAGGAGCGGGTGCGGGCCCAGGGGCGCCGCCAGGTGCGTGCGGGCCGGGGCCGCCGCGGCCATCTCGGGGATGTCCCGCTTGACGTGGTAGCCGCGGCTGAGGAGGAGGGGGATCAGGACCGCCTCCGTGTCCCCCAGGGCGGCGAGGGTGTCGGGGAGCAGGGGCTCGTTCAGCTCGATGTGCCCCAGGTGCACCGGCAGACCGGGGCGCAGTGCCCGGACCCGGTCGAGGAGTGCGCGTACCGTGCTCAGCGCGCGGGGGTCGCGGCTGCCGTGCGCCACGACGACGAGGGCGGGCGGCGCCGGGCGACGTGCGGCGGCCGGCGGGACGAGGCTGAGCTGGCTGGGCATGGATCGATGGTCGCGGCGCCACGTTGCCTTCCCGTTGCCGGGGTGTCACGGGTGTTTTCCGGCGGTTCACGATGCGGGACGGGTGGGGTGTGAGCAGCCCTGGCCTGGGGTTTCCCCGCCGGGAGTGAAGCTGGTCACGCGCGGGGGGATGAACCGGGCGGCCCGGCTGGACGTCCCTGACTGTCGAGGGCCGAGCCGGGGAGGGACCGTCCGATGCGTCGTCCGAAGGTCCGCAGACCGAGGCTGCCGCGCACCCGGAAGGGGCAGCGGCGGCTGGTGCAGGCCGTGATGGGCGGGTGTGTGCTCGCGCTGCTCCCGGCGACCTGGATGTACGCGGTGGCGGGTGATCGGCTGCGGACGGCGGCGGAGGTGCCGCGTACCGATGTCGCCGTGGTGTTCGGTGCGGGGTTGTGGGACGGGGAGCCCTCGCCGTACCTCGCGCACCGGCTGGAGGCGGCGGCCGGGCTGTACCGGGAGGGGCGGGTCGAGGTGGTGCTCGTCACCGGGGACAACAGCCGCGAGGACTACGACGAGCCGGACGCGATGCGCGCGTACCTGACGCGGCACGGGGTGCCCGACGGGCGGATCGTCAGCGACTACGCGGGGTTCGACACCTGGGACTCCTGCGTGCGCGCGAAGAAGATCTTCGGCGTGGACGAGGCCGTGCTGATCAGCCAGGGGTTCCACATCCGGCGGGCGGTGGCGCTGTGTCAGGCGGCGGGTGTCGATTCGTACGGGGTGGGGGTGGACGCCGTGCACGACGCGACCTGGTACTACGGGGGTGCCCGGGAGATCCTCGCCGCCGGGAAGGCCGCTCTGGACGCGGCGTTCCGGCCGGACCCCCGGTTCCTCGGTCCTCAAGAGCCGGGCGTGCAACGGGCGTTGGCCACAGCCGAATAGCCTCTCGGACGGATCCGGACTTTCTCCACGGGCGGGTTTGACGCGCGCATTTCACACAGGAGCGTGAAAACCACTCTGGACGCTCTCCGTGTTCGCGCGATCACGCTTAGTGTCTACGCCGTGCGGCGGCGGATCGGGCCGCCGTCGCGAACTGGGGGAAAGGACACCTGATGACTCGACTTCGCTCCGCGCTGGTGATGGCCGCCGCGGGCGCGCTGCTGGCCGTACCGGCCGCCATGGGGACCGCCTCGGCGGCACCCGTGGCCGCCGCGGCGGTCAAGGCCCCGGAGCCGGGCTGCGCGAAGCTCGGCGCCTACGGCCAGTGGTGGGCGGACATCCACAACGTGTGCGGGCACACCATCTCCGCCAGCGTGGAAGTCGACGGCTGGGACCCGTCGTGCATCCAGATCGGCCCCGGTGGGGTCGGAAGGATCGGTCTGGACGTGGGGGACGAGCCGTACTACGCGTACGAGTGCTGACCGGGGCCGTGTCCTGACCAGACACGGCGCCTGAGCTGAGCCGGGGGCGGGAGCGCGGTCAGCGTGCTCCTGTCCCCGGCCCTGTAGGTCAGTGTTCCTGGAAGCGCGGCGGGCGCTTCTCCAGGAACGCCGCCATCCCCTCCTTCTGGTCGGTGGTGGCGAACAGGCCGTGGAAGACACGGCGTTCGAAGCGGACGCCGTCGCGCAGGCCGGACTCCAGGGCCCGGTCGACGCACTCACGGGCCGCCCTGACCGCCGTGCGGCCGTACGCGGCGATCGTCGCCGCCGCGTCGAGGGCCTCGGGCAGGACCCGGTCGTCCGGGACCACTCGGGAGACGAGACCGCAGCTTCCAGCCTCCCGTGCGTCCATGGTGCGGCCGGTGAGAATCAGGTCCAGCGCCTTCGCCCGGCCGACCAGACGGGTCAGCCGCTGGGTGCCGCCGATGCCGGGGATGACGCCCAGCCTGATCTCGGGCTGGCCGAAGACGGCCGACTCCCCCGCGACGACCAGGTCGCACATCATCGCCAGCTCGCAACCGCCGCCCAGGGCGGGACCGTTGACGGCGGCGATCTTCGGGGTGCGGAGGTCCGCGAACTCCTCCCAGGCGGCGAAGTAGTCCTCGGCCATCATGTCGACGGCCGACTTCCCCGCCATCTCCTTGATGTCGGCGCCGGCCGCGAACACCTTCTCCGAGCCGGTGACGACGAAGCACCCGGTCTCCGGGTCGGCGTCCAACGGGCGGAGCACACCCAGGAGTTCGGCGAGGAGCTCACCGCTGAGCGCGTTGAGGACGTGCGGCCGGTGCAGGCGGACGGTCACCACGCGGCCGTCCCGTTCGACTTTCAGATGGTTCATCTTTCCTCCCTGTGCGTTCCCTGGAAGCGGCGTCACGAGTCCCAGATCGCGCCGTACGCCGGAATCCCCCGTCGCTCAAGTCCGTGCACCACCTGCCAGGTCAGCCGCTTGTTGGAGATGCAGATGACCGCCTCGGCGCCGAAGTCCCGCCAGGCGTCGTGGGCGAGCCGCACCATGTCGGGCTTGCCGTGCCGGGAGGTGTCCCAGACGAGGGCGTGGGGCTGGACGGCGAGGATCTCGTCGACGAGCGCGTCGCCGTAGGTGGCCCGTGGGTCGCGGGTCGCCCAGACCAGGCGGGAGGGGACCTCGGCGGCGAGCAGGTGGGGCAGGCAGGGGCCGATGCCGCTGCCGGTCGCCACGTAGACCACCTTGCGGAACAGGACCTCGATGTTGGCGACGCCTGCCGTGGTGATGCCCTTCACCCACACCCGGTCGGGCAGGTCGTCGATGAAGGAGCCCGTCCAGTCGCCGGCCCGGGAGATGGTGAGCCGGAAGCCGGACTCGCCGGGGGCGGGGACGTTGGCGAACGAGTGCCACTCCCTGAGCGGGCTGCGGCTGATCGCGGTGGAGGAACCGGCGAAGGGCGTCTCGCCGTGGTCGAAGCGGGCCAGCACGACGTGGGAGGAGGGGCGTTCGAGGCGCACGCCGACCTTGCGCAGCCGTAGCCAGGGCAGGGCCACGCTGAAGGTGACCAGCGCGAGCACCCCGACCTCCAGGGGGCCCGGCGACGACAGCAGCGTGCGCGTCCAGAACAGGGCCAGAGCCGCCCAGCCTCCGAAGCGGTGGATCTTCTCGAAGTGGTCGTGGTGCCGGGAGCGGAAGGGCGGCAGGGCGGTGGCGACGATCAGTGCGAGGAGGGTCAGCAGGGCCCAGCCGACGGTTCTGGGCGGGCCGTTCGGGGTCGTGATCGTCAGCGCCAGGAACCAGGCCGTTCCCGCCAGCGCCCCGCCCACGTGCAGCCCGCCGAAGTGGTACACCTTCCCGAGCGTCCAGCGGACCTTCAGCGGCCAGTGCGTCGGGGCCGAGGTCGCCAGCCGGAAGAGGAGGTTGACGACGTACTGCTGGCGTACGAGCACGGCGAGGGCGAGGTTGGCGAGGGCGGCGTGCCCGAGGGTCCGGGTGGCCAGGGGCCAACCGGCCCAGAGGAACGCCGCGTTGGCCGCGAACACCAGGGCCGCGAGGCGGTTGTAGTGCATCAGGCGGGGGTGTTTGAGCAGGCGGCGGGGGGCGGGCAGGAGCGGCGGGAGTTCGCCCGCGTCCGCCGGCGCCCTCGGGGGTGAGGTGGTCATCGAGCCACCGCCACGCGCTGATCGAGCATGCCCAGCAGCGCCTGCTTGTCGACCTTGCCGCGGTCGGTCTCGGGGAGGAGGGCGAGCGGCAGGACCTGGTCGGGGACGCAGTAGTACGGCAGGGCGTCCGCGACCGCGCGGCGGGCCGCGTCCGGGTCGACGTCCGCCGGGCAGACGAAGGACACCAGGGTGCGGGCGTCGCGTCTCAGGGTGACGGCGCGGGTGCAGCCGGCGGACGACTCCAGGACCGAGGAGACGGAGTCCAGCTCCACACGGAAGCCGCGCACCTTGACCTGGTCGTCGGTGCGGCCGAGGTGCTCCAGTTCGCCGTCGGGGGTCCAGCGGCCGAGGTCCCGGGTGCGGAACATGCGGCGGGTGCCGCCGAGGAACGGGTCGGGGGCGTAGCGCTCGGCGTTGAGGGCGTCGTCGCCGAGGTAGCCCGCGGAGACGCAGTCGCCGCCCGCCCACATCTCGCCGGTCTCGCCGACGGGCAGGGGGCGGCGGTCGGCGTCGAGGACGTAGACCGTGTTGTTGGGGGTGGGGCGGCCGATGGTGAGCCGCGGGGCGGCCGGGTCGTGGCGGCTCATCGTGTTGACGATGGTCGTTTCCGTGGGGCCGCAGCAGTTGTGGAAGGCGGCCTGCCCGGCCCATCGGTCGGCGAGGGAGCGCGGGCACGGCTCCCCCGCGACGGCGACCGTGCGCACCCGCGGGCAGGCCGCGGGGTCGAGCCCGGACAGCACGGTAGGGGTGGCGATCAGCACGTCGGCGGTGCGGGCCGCCGCCGCGATGTCCCTGCCCCGGACGACGAGAGTGCCGCCGTGGGTGAGGCAGCCGAGGATCTCCCAGGCCGCCATGTCGAAGGCGATGTTGAGGAGCTGGGCGACACGGTCGCCGGGACGCACGCCCAGGCCGCCCGGCTCGGTGAGCAGGAGGTTGGCGACGTTGCGGTGGGTGACCTTCACACCGTTGGGGCGGCCGGTGGTGCCGGAGGTGAACAGGACGTAGGCGCCGTCGTCGCCCGTGACGCGCGGGCGCGGGGCCGGGGAGTACGGCTGCGGCTCGTCGAGCGGGATCAGCAGATGGCCGTCCGGGAGCGGTACCCGGTGGGCGTGCTCGGCGACCGTGAGGACGACCCGGGTCCGGGCGGTGCGGATGACGTGCGTGAGCTGGGCCGGGGGCGCGAGGCCGATGTCCTGCGGGACGTAGGCGGCACCGGCCTTCAGGATGCCGAGCAGGCCGACGAGCATCGGGAGCGAGCGGCGGACGAACAGGCCGACGTGGTCGCCGGGCCGTACGCCCTCGCGGACCAGGCGGGCGGCGAGGGCGTCGGCGTACCGGTCGAGCTCGCCGTAGGTGAGGCACGCGCCCTGGTGTTCGGCGGCCACGGCGTGCGGGGCGGCCAGGGCGTGCCGGGTGACGGCGTGGTGCAGGAGCGGGTCGGGGACGGGGACGGTGGGGCCCCGGCCGTACTGCCGGAACAGGTGCCGGTCCTGGGGGGTCAAGTGGCGCAGAGGCATGATCGAGTGGCCTCCTGGCTGTTTCGAGAGTCGGATTGCCACAGCGGTGGAGCCGCGGTGGATGCAGCCGTGAGCGGCGGGCATGCCCGGTTGTCGAACGCCGTGCGGAGTCGTGCGAGCGCTACGCGTAGCGAGAGCGTAGTGCGGCTGATTCAACTCTCAACGAGGTCGGATCGGACAAGAAAGGAACGCAATGAGCCACATGTGGCGTTTTTCGTCACAAGGGCAACGTGAGTGCAGGTCGGCGACGACCTGAAGGTGGGCGGGACTGTGCCCTCACGTCGGAGGCTCGGCGGCGGGGAGGTGTGCGTCCCGGCGGCGTAACAGGGAACCGTGCCGCGCGTAACACGGCCGAAGCACGCTGAACGGTATGCAGACCACCGCGACGCCCACGCACTGCCCGTACTGCGCCCTGCAGTGCGGGATGAACCTCACTCCCGCGCCGGACGGGACCGTCGAGGTGAGCGAACGTGCGGACTTCCCGGTGAACCGGGGCGCGCTGTGCGGCAAGGGCCGTACGGCGCCGGCGGTGCTGGCCTCGAACGTGCGCCTGACCTCACCGTTGGTGCGGTCCGGTGACGCGCTGGTGCCCGCCTCCTGGGACGAGGCGCTGGACCGGGTCGCCGCGGGGCTGCGCCGTACGCGCGAGGGTTACGGACCGGACGGGGTGGGGGTGTTCGGCGGGGGCGGTCTGACGAACGAGAAGGCGTACACGCTCGGCAAGTTCGCGCGGGTCGTGCTCGGCACCTCCCAGATCGACTACAACGGCCGTTTCTGCATGTCGTCGGCCGCGGCGGCCGGCATCAAGGCCTTCGGCCTCGACCGCGGGCTGCCCTTCCCCCTCGAGGACATCCCGAGGACGGGCTGCGTGATCCTGGTCGGCTCGAACCTCGCGGAGACCATGCCGCCGTCCCTGCGCTTCCTCACCGAGCTGAAGGAGAACGGCGGGACGCTGATCGTCATCGACCCGCGCCGCACGAAGACCGCCGAACAGGCGGACCTGCATCTGGCGCCCCGGCCGGGCACGGACCTCGCGCTGGCGCTGGGCCTGCTGCACCTGGTGATCGCCGAAGGACGGGTCGACGAGGAGTACGTCCAGGAGCGGACCGTGGGCTGGGAGGACGCCCGGGCCGCCGCGATGGCGCACTGGCCGGAGCACGTGGAGCGGATCACGGGGGTGTCCGTTCCCCAACTGCGGGAGACGGTACGGCTGTTCTGCGAGCCGGAGTCGGCGATGGTCCTCACCGCCCGGGGACCGGAGCAGCAGTCCAAGGGCACCGACACGGTGGGCGCGTGGATCAACCTGTGCCTGGCGACCGGCCGCGCGGGCCGGCCACTGTCCGGGTACGGCTGCCTGACCGGGCAGGGCAACGGGCAGGGCGGACGCGAACACGGGCAGAAGGCCGACCAGTTGCCGGGCTACCGCAAGCTCGACGATCCGGCCGCCCGGCGGCATGTCGCCGAGGTGTGGGGCGTGGACCCGGACGCACTGCCCGGTCCGGGGCGCAGCGCGTACGAACTGCTGGACGCGCTGGGCACGGACATCAGGTCCCTGCTGCTGATGGCGTCCAACCCGGTGGTGTCGGCGCCGCGTGCCGCGCACATCGAGGAGCGCATCCGGTCACTGGACTTCCTGGCCGTCTGTGACGTGGTGCTGTCGGAGACGGCGGCGCTCGCGGACGTGGTGCTGCCGGTCACCCAGTGGGCCGAGGAGACCGGCACGACGACCAGCCTGGAGGGCAGGGTCCTGCTCCGCCGCCGGGCCATCTCCCCGCCGGACGGCGTCCGCACCGACCTGGAGGTCCTCCACGAACTGGCCGCCCGCCTCGGCGTGGAGAAGGGCTTCCCGACCGACCCGGAGGAGGTCTTCGAGGAACTCCGCCGGGCGAGCGCGGGCGGCCCGGCGGACTACTCGGGGATCACGTACCGGAGGCTGGCGGAGGAGGACGGGGTGTTCTGGCCCTGTCCGGCGGTCGAGGCGGCGGAGCCGGAGGGCCGATCCTCCCCCGTGACCGGGTCGGGGGATCCGGCGCCCGGCCTGCCCGAGCCGCCCGCGCCGGGCCGCCCGGCCGTCACGACGGACGCCTCGGAACGGACACACCCCGGCACTCCCCGCCTCTTCCTCGACCGCTTCGCCACGCCCGACGGCCGGGCCCGGTTCGTCCCCGTGTCGCATCGCCCGACCGCCGAGGAACCGGACGAGGAGTACCCCGTGCTGCTGACCACCGGGCGGGTCGTGGCGCAGTACCAGTCCGGGGCGCAGACCCGGCGGGTGGCGGAGCTGAACGCTGCCGCGCCCGGGCCGTTCGTGGAGCTGCACCCGCGACTGGCGGCCCGGCTCGGGGCGGCCGAGGGTGACCCGGTTGCCGTGGTGTCCAGGCGGGGCCGGGCCGTGGCGCCCGCGCGGATCACGACCGCCATCCGCCCCGACACCGTCTTCATGCCCTTCCACTGGCCGGGCGAGGGCCGCGTCAACACCCTCACCAACCCGGCGCTCGACCCGACCTCCCGGATGCCGGAGTTCAAGACGTGCGCGGTACGGCTGGAGGCGGTGCCGTCCTAGGGGCGGGCCGTTGCCGCCGTACTGTGGCGCGACGCGCAGGCGGGCCGGCTCGTCGGGGTCGCGCCGCGCGGGAGGGCCGTACCGTCGCAGCACACGGTCGCACCGCACAGCCACACCGCACAGCCCCACCACACGGCCGCGCCCCGCAACGCGCTCTGCAGGAGGGCGTTCAGCCCTGCGGAGCCACCATGCCCCCGTCGAGCCGCAGCATCACCTTGCTGCTCGCGCTCGCCGGGTTCGCCGCGACCGCGAGGGCCTGTTCGGCCCGGTCCAGGGGGAAGCGATGGCTGATGACCGGTGAGACGTCCAGGCCGTCGCGCAGGGCGCGCAGGGCGTCGTCGATCTCGTCGACGAAGCGGTAGGAGCCGATCCAGGTGATCTCGCGGGTGACGAGGTCGCCCAGGACCGCGGGCTCGGCCGTGCCCGGCAGGTTGCCGACCTGCACCAGGGTGCCGCCGCGGGCCGTGGCCCGCAGGACCGCCCCCAGCGCGGCCGGTGCGCCGGACGCCTCGAAGACCACGTCCACGTCCCGGGGCAGTTCCTCGCCCCGGGAGACGTCCACCGTCGCGTCCGCGCCCATGCGGCGGGCCACGTCGAGCGACGCGGCGGACAGGTCGGCGGCGAACACCCGATGCGCGCCGTGGTGCTTGGCGGCGGCGACGACCAGCGCCCCGATCGGGCCGGCCCCGTTGACCAGGACCGTACGGCCGCGCAGCGCCGGGGCCCGGCCCACGGCGTGCAGGGCGACCGCCAGCGGCTCCGCCAGGGCGCCCGACAGGGTGTCCACGCCCTCGGGCAGCGGCCGGACCTGGGCCGCTGGCACCGTACGGAACTCGCTGAACCCGCCGTCGGTGTGCGGGGTGTGGGCCGCCGAGCCGAAGTAGCGGACGTGCGCGTGGAGGTTGGCGCGCCCGGCGAGCCGCTCCGGGAGCGGGCCGACGAGCTGCGCCGGGTGCACGGTCGCCGGCTGCCCCTCGGACAGCCCGGTCACCCCGGCGCCCACCGCCGCGACCCGACCGGCGACCTCGTGGCCGAGGACCAGCGGGTGGGCGAGGGCGGCGGTGCCGGAGGCGCCCTTCCTCCAGTACGCGACGTCGGAGCCGCAGATGCCGCCCCACTCCATCGCGAGCAGCACCTCGTCCCGCGCGGGCTCGGGCCGGGGCCGTTCGTCGATCCGTACGTCACCGGCGCCGTGCACGACGACGGCCCTCATCGAGGTGACGGGCGAGGTGACGGTGGTCATACGGCGTCCTCCAGGCGGACCAGGTCGCGTCCGCGCGTCTCCGGTGAGAGCAGCGCGCTGACGAGGGTGATGAGGGAGTACACGACGAGCATCGCCGCGATGGGCCACCAGCTGCCGGTGGCGGCGGTGAGGCTCGCCGCGAGGACCGGCCCGATCGCGGTGGCGAGGACACCGCCGATCTCCTTGGCCAGCGCGAGCTGGGTGAACCGGGTGCGGGAGCCGAAGAGTTCGGCCATGGTCACGCTCTCCAGCGCGAACAGTCCGAGGACGCCGACGTTGAGCGCGAGGATCATGCCGAGCATCAGGGCGGGCGTGCTGCCCGAGGTGATCAGCATCATCAGCGGGAACGCCGCGACGGCGGTGAGCGAGGTGAGCGCCAGATACACGGCGCGGCGTCCGAAGCGGTCGCCGAGCAGGCCGATGGCCGGCACCGTGAGGAAGCCCAGCAGTGACCCGTACACGATGGCGTCGGTGGGTACGGAGCGTTCCGACGAGAGCTCGGTCGCGATGTAGCCGACGAGGAACGTCTGGATCAGCCCGGAGTTGCCGGCCTGCCCGAAGCGCAGCCCGAGCGCCAGGAAGAACGCCCGGCCCTTGCGCTGCTTCAGGCCCGCCTCCAGCAGTCCGGTGTCGCCGCCGGTGCCCTCCGTGACGGCGGACTCCACCTCGCGCCGGCTCATCGCGACACCGTCCACAACGTCGGGCCGCTCCTCGAAGACCGGGCTCTCCTTGAGGTTGCGCCGCAGCCACACCGCGAACAGCAGCAGGCCGAAGCTCAGCAGGAAGGGCAGCCGCCAGCCCCAGGACAGCAGTTGCTCCTCGCTGAGCACGGCGAGCAGCACTGCCCACAGTCCGGAGGCGGCCAGGGTCCCCGAGTTGGTGCCGAGCGACACCAGCGACGAGACCAGTCCGCGCCGCTGCCTCGGGGCGTACTCGGCGAGCATCACGGTCGCGCCCGCGATCTCCGCGCCGGCGCCGAAGCCCTGGGCCAGCCGCAGCACGACGAGCAGGACGGGCGCGAGGATGCCGATGGTGGCGTAGGTGGGCAGGAGGCCGATGAGGGTGGTCGAGGCGCCCATCAGCAGGATGGTGATCGTCAGGACCTTCTTGCGGCCGAGCCGGTCGCCCATTCTGCCGAAGTAGACCGCGCCGGCGAGGCGGGCGACGTAGCCGACGCCGTAGGTGGCCATCGCGGCGATGAGGCCGATGGCGGGGCTGACGTCCGGGAAGAAGATCTTGTTGAAGACGATCGCGGCCGCCAGCGAGTACAGCTGGAAGTCCATGAACTCCATGGCCGTGCCCAGCCAGCCGGACACGGCGGCTCTGGTCAGGTCACGGGTGGTGCGTCGCACGGCGCCGGCCTGCTCGGCCGTGGTCGTGGTGTCCTTCATCGTGAACTCCGTTGTTCGTGAGCGGGGACGGTCCTGTGGGGGGCGGCTCAGAGGTCCACGCGGCCGGCGCGCAGGGCGGGGAGGTGCCGGACGACGGCGGTGACGAGCCCGGAGTCGTCGGCGAGGTCGGGCGCTCCGACGGTGGTGAGGAGCGCGCGGACCACGGCCCGGTCGTCCGGGCCGGTCTGCCAGCAGGTGGTGAGCGCGGCGCGCGCGGGATCCGGGATGTCCTGGTCCCGGGTGAGGTGCACCCAGCCCGCTAGGGCGAGTTCGAGGACCGGGGTGGCCGCGCCGCGTTCGCGCAGGAGCCGCAGGGCGGGCAGCCAGCGTTCGGTGATCTTGAGTGAGCTGTCCGAGGCGATCTGCCGCAGCGAATGACGCATGGCCGGGTTGCGGAAGCGGGCGACGAGGTCGTCGGCGTACCGGGCGGGGTCCGGGCCGCCGTCCGGCAGCGTGGGCGCGACCTCGGCGCACAGGGCCTTGACCAGCCGCTCGCCCCAGCCGTCGGCCATCGCGTCGGCGACGGTGGTGCGGCCCGCCGCGATGCCGAGGTGGGCGAGGGCGCTGTGCGCTCCGTTGAGCAGCCGCAGCTTGGTCAGCTGGTAGGGGGCGACGTCGGGGACGAGGAGGGCGCCGTCCCGCTCCCACGGCGGGCGCGGGGCGGTGAAGCGGTCCTCGAGCACCCACTGCCGGTACGGTTCACCGGTCACGGGCAGCGCGTCGTGGACGCCGAGCGCGCCGGCCGTGGCCCGGAGGTCGTCCGGGGTGGTGGCGGGGACGATCCGGTCCACGACCGTTGCGGGGAAGGCCACGGTCTCGGCCATCGCGGTCAGGATCCGCTCCCGGTCCGGCAGGTCCGAGGCTTGGACGAAGTCCCGGACGACCCGGCTCAGCACGGCCCCGTTGTCCGCCATGTTGTCGCAGGAGACGACACTGATCGGGGCCGCTCCGGAACGCATCCGCGCCGCCAGCCCGCAGGCCAGGCGTCCGATCACGGTCGTCGCCCGGCCCTCCCGGGCCGTCGCGAGGTCGGCCGCGACGGAGGCGTCCGTCGTGTCCAGGCCGCCGGTCGCGGGTGAGCGGTGGTAGCCCTTCTCGGTGACGGTCAGGGTCACCACGGTCGTGCCGGGATCGATGAGCAGGGCGTCGACCTCAGCCGCGTCCCGCCCGAGGGCGTAGGCGCCGGTGAGGGCGCCGACGACACGGGGGACACCGCCCTCGGGACGGCGTTCGGTGAGCGAGTACAGGCAGTCCTGGGCGCGCAGGGCGTCGGCCGTGGACGCCGAGCGGGGAGCTACGGCGGCGGTGCCCCAGGGCTCGCCGGAGTGCGCGGCGGCGTTCTCGGTGTAGAGGGCCTGGTGCGCCCGGTGGAAGGCGCCGATGCCGAAGTGGACGATCCGGGTGCGCAGGTCGGCGGGGTCGACGCGGGGGCGCGACTCGGGCGGGAGGGCGCCGAGCGCGGCGCGGTTCAGCTGGTGCACGCCGCTCACCAGTCGTGCACCGAGCCGTCGAGCCGGCGTGCGACCGGGAGGTAGCGCCGCTGGTAGGGGAAGCGTTCGGCGGCCTTCTCGTCGTAGTCGACCCCCAGGCCCGGCTCGTCCGAGGGGTGGAGCATGCCGTCGGCGAAGGTGACTCCGGTGCGGAACACCTCGGCGGCCTCGTCGGGGTGGCCCATGTGCTCCTGGATGCCGAAGTTGGGTACGGCGATGTCGAGGTGCACGGCCGCGGCCATGCTGACCGGGGAGAGGTCGGTGGCGCCGTGCGAGCCGGTGCGTACGTGGTACACCGCGGCGAGGTCGAAGATCCGGCGCAGATGGGTGATGCCGCCCGCGTGCACCACGGTGGTGCGTACGTAGTCGATGAGCTGCTCGGTGATCAGGTGCTGGACGTCCCAGATCGAGTTGAACACCTCGCCGACGGCGATCGGCGTGGTGGTGTGCTGCCGGATGAGCCGGAACGCGTCCTGGTTCTCGGCCGGGGTGGGGTCCTCCATCCAGAACAGCCGGCAGGCCTCGACGCTCTTGCCGAAGCGGGCCG
Source organism: Streptomyces sp. NPDC006372 (assembly GCF_040612515.1). Taxonomy (NCBI): domain Bacteria; kingdom Bacillati; phylum Actinomycetota; class Actinomycetes; order Kitasatosporales; family Streptomycetaceae; genus Streptomyces; species Streptomyces sp. NPDC006372. The sequence continues at coordinate 443,149 of NZ_JBEXQJ010000001.1, forward strand.
CCTCGATCGGTGTCAGACGGTGGTGCACGTCGTGCAGGAGGTGGAAGCCGAAGCCGAAGCGCTCCCGGACGGCCTCCAGGTAGGCCGGGGCGAAGCCCAGGTAGGCCTCGGTGTCCCAAGGCTGTTCCTCGGGCAGGTCGCTCGCCGCCGGTTCGTACAGCTTGCCCTTGCGGACGCCGTAGGTGCCGCCGACGTCCGGCACCGCCGCCTGGGCGCGGACGGCCTTGTAGCCGAGCTCCAGGTAGCGCTCGACGTCGTCGAGGAGGGAGGGCACGTCCGTGCCGCTGGCGTGCGAGTAGACCAGCACGCCGTCGCGGGACCGGCCGCCGAGCAGCTGGTAGACGGGGAGCCCGGCGGTCTTGCCCTTGATGTCCCACAGGGCCGTGTCGACGGCCGCGATGGCCGTCATGGTGACGGGACCGCGCCGCCAGTAGGCGCCCTTGTAGAGGTACTGCCAGATGTCCTCGATCCGTGCCGGGTCGCGGCCGATCAGCAGGGGGGCGAGGTGGTCGCGCAGATAGCTCGCCACGGCCAGCTCACGTCCGTTGAGGGTGGCGTCACCGAGGCCGGTGACGCCGTCCGTGGTGGTGATGCGCAGGGTGACGAACGTGCGGCCCGGGGAGGCGACGAAGACCTCGACGCGCTCGATCTTGCTCACGGGAGAGCTCTCCTTACGGCGGCCGGCGGTGGGCGGCTCTTGTCGTGCACGCTTGTCTGCACGCTTGTCGTGCAGGGCTTGTATACAAGCATCTGTCGCACAGGTCAGCAAGACCCCTGCTGCGATACGTAGGATGTGCACATGCCCCAGACGAACCGGCGGACCAGTCGTCGCTCCATCTACCTGAAGCTGCGTCAGATGGTGCTGACCCTCGAACTCCCCCCGGGCGCCGCCCTGTCGGAGAACGAACTGGCCGCGTCCCTCGGTGTGAGCCGCACCCCGGTGCGGGAGAGCCTGATCCTGCTCGCCCAGGACGGACTGGTGCAGATCTTCCCCAAGATCGGCTCCTTCGTGTCCCGGGTGGACCCCGCCCAGGTCGCCGACGCCCAGTTCCTGCGCGAGGCCGTCGAGCTGGCCTCGCTGGACGCCCTGCCGCCCGAGCTGGACGCGTCGGTCGTCGAGGAACTGCGGGACAACCTCGCGCGCCAGCAGCGCGCGCCCCTCGGCCTGGAGGAGTTCTTCGAGCTGGACGAGGCGTTCCACCAGGGCCTGATGCGGCTGAGCGGGCACGGCGAGGTGTGGACCACGGTCGCCGCGGCCAAGGGTCACCTGGACCGGGCCCGGCGTCTCGGTCTGCACGAGAACGTCTCCCCCGCGGTCTTCGCCGACCAGCACCGGGAGATCTTCGAGGCGGTCGTGGGCGGGGACCTCACGTCGGCCCGCACCGCCATGCGCACCCACCTGCGCGCCGTCTTCAGCGACATCGAGCGCATCCGGGCCCACTCACCCGAGCTCTTCGCCACCGGATCCGCCTCCGTGCCGGTGCGGCGCAACGTCGTCGTCTGGGAGTAGCGCGCACGACGTGGGGGCGGGCCCGCGCCCCGTGACGCGAACCCGCCCGATGAACTGCTACCGCCCGGCTCAGCCGACGTCGACCGCGCTCCAGGCCGCGGCCACCGCCTTCTGCTCCGGGCTGTCGCTGCCGTAGAGGTCCTTGGCCGCGTTCAAGGTGGCCGTGCGCGCGCCCGCGTAGTCCGTGGAGGACGTCATGTAGACCGTCAGGGCGCGGTACCAGATCTTGCCCAGCTTGGCCCGGCCGATGCCCTGGACCGTGGAGCCGTCGCAGGTCGGGGAGTCGTGGGCGACGCCGTTGATCGTCTTCGCGCCGCTGCCCTCCGCGAGCAGGTACGCGAAGTGGTTGCCGACGCCCGAGGAGTAGTGCACGTCCAGGTCGCCGACCTTCTCGCTCCAGCAGTCGGCGGACTTGCCGTCCCTCGACGGCTTGTCCATGAAGCGCAGTGCCTCCCGGCCGAGGCCCGAGCGGACGATCTTCTCGCCGATGCGCCAGTCGCCCCGGTCCTCCGCGTTGTCGGCGTAGAACTCGACGAGCGTGCCGAAGATGTCCGACGTGGCCTCGTTCAGGCCTCCGGACTCGCCCGAGTACCTGAGCGCCGCCGTCTTCGACGTCACGCCGTGCGACATCTCGTGCCCGGCCACGTCCAGCGAGACCAGCGGCCCCAGCTGCTTGCCGTCGCCGTCGCCGTAGGTCATGCAGAAGCAGTTGTCGTCCCAGAAGGCGTTGTTGTAGTCCTTGCCGTAGTGGACGCGGTTGAAAGAGCCCTTGCCGTCGCCGGCGATGCCGTTCCGGTCGTGGACCTTCTGGTAGTAGTCCCAGGTGACGTCCGTGCCGTACTGGGCGTCCACCGCCACCGTGGCGCGGTCGGAGGCCTCGCCCGAGCCCCACTGGTTGTCGGGGTCGGTGAAAAGCGTCGCGGGGGCGCGGGTCAGGCAGACCGTCAGCAGGCACTTGTCCGTCTGGTTCGCCGCGTCGCCGGTGTAGGTGCCGCCGCGCGTCGCGTCCTTCAGCTGGTACGACGACCCGGACCGCGTCGTCTCCAGCGGAACCGTCCCGCCGTAGAGGGACTTGCCGTCACCCGAGGCCGATTCCATCGTGTCCCAGGTGTCAATTCGGTCGCCGGTCGTCGCGTCGGTCAGCACCGTGCGCCCGACCGGGTTGCCGAGTCCGTCGTGCGCCACCGCGTCGGTCTGCCAGGCCAGCCTGGGGGCGCCGTGCAGGGCGTCGACGACCAGCCGGGGCTTGGCGGTCAGCTTCTTCAGGGTCTCACCGAGGTGCGCGGCGCGCAGCAGGCCCGCCGCGAGGTCGGCGGCCTTCGGGGCGGTCACCTTCGGTGTGACGGTGGCGAGGGAGAGTTCGGACTTCGTCGCCCGGCTGGTTCCGCGGTACGTGCCGTCCGGGTTCAGGTGGAGGACGAAGTCGCCGCCGAGGACCGGGAGCCCCCGGTAGGTGCGGTCGTAGCGGACGTGCCGGGTGCCGTCGTCGTCGACGACGACGTCCCGGACCTTCGTCTCCTGGGCCGAGGAGAGGCCGAGAGCCCCGGCCCGGTCCGCGAGCACCGACTCCGCGTCCTCGATCACGCTCGACCGGGTCGGTCCGTCGACCGCGCCGGCGGTCGGGGAGAGCACGGCGGCCAGCAGGGCGGCGGTGCCGGTGACGGCCACACCGGCGGTGGCGAGGCGGGAACCGCGGACATGACGTATCCGACTCATCGGTCTCCTCATACGGGCGCACCCGGTCGCGTGGGGTCGACCGGGTGCGGCGTTGATGTTGACCGCGAGTTAAGGCGGCCTGGACATGCCATGTCCATAGGCCCGGTGTGCAGGTGTGTGAGGGTGGAGAATCGTTCCTGTGACCCTCCCCTTCTTCGTCTACGGCACCCTCCGTCCCGGCGAGGTCAACCACGACCTCTTTCTGCGCGGCCGCACCCGCTCCGCGGAGCCGGGGCGGCTCGTGGGGGCGGTGCTGTACGACGGGCCCGGCTATCCCTACGCGGTCGAGGAGCCGCGCGGCGGCGAGGTCAGCGGGGACCTGGTGACCGCGCCGCCGGAGGCGTACGCCGCGCTGCTCGCCGAGCTCGACCGGCTGGAGGAGTACGTGCCGGGCGACCCGCGCAGCCTGTACGAGCGCGTCGAGCGGAAGGTCGTACGGGAGACGGACGGGGCGACGGTCCGGGCCTGGGTGTACGTCGCCGCGCCCGCCGTCGCCGCCCGGCTGCGGGCCCGGGGGAGGCCGATCGCGGGCGGGGACTGGCGGGCGCGGGGGTGGGACCGGGGCGTTCCGGGACGGTGACCGCGCCTCAGCCCGCGTACGCCCGCCTCTCCCTGGCCTCCCTCAACGCCGTTCCCCACCAGACCAGTTGGTCGATCATGGCCTTGGCCGCGGCGTCCGGGCCGGCCGGGTCCCGCAGGGCGCCCCGGTCGTCGAAGGAGGCGCCCGCGTTGTGGAAGGAGACGGTGTCGCGGACCGTCACGGCGTGGAGCTCGGCGAAGACCTGGCGGAGGTGCTCCACGGCGCGCAGACCACCGGCCAGTCCGCCGTAGGAGACGAGGGCGACGGGTTTGGCCCGCCACTCGCCGTAGTGCCAGTCGACGAGGTTCTTCAGGCCCGCCGGGTAGGAGTGGTTGTACTCGGGCGTGAGGACCACGAAGGCGTCCGCGCCGGCCAGCTTCGGGGTGATGCCGGACAGCGCGGCGGTCGCCTCGGGGGTCGGTTCGAAGGAGGTCGGCAGCTCGGCGTCGGCGACGTCCACGACGTCGGCGACGATGTCGTCCCGGTCCCGGAGACGGCCGAGGAGCCAGTCGGCCACGACAGGGCCGAAGCGGCCGTGGCGGTTGCTGCCCACGACGAGGGTCACTCGGAGGGGGCCGCCGGTCTCGGTGAGGGCGGCGCTGGGCGTGTCGGTCTGGGTTGGGTTCATGCCGCAGAGCCTCGTACCTCAACCTTTCTTGAGGTCAAGCCGCCGCTATGTGCCGCGCTCCGGTCACCCGTTCACACGCGCCCTCCGCGGTTTTCCGCACACCACCCGGCGAACGCCTGTGACCTGCCGAAACGGGCTCGAAGGGCGGTCGCACCGGCTCCTCCTGACACCCATTCACCCCAATTCTGACGCCCCATCAGAAAGCGCGGTCGCCCCGGTGCCCGTTACCTCGGAAGGGCAGGTGCAGGACCGAACAGCTCGAAGGAGCACGATGCGACGTACCGTCCGGCCGCTGACCGGTACCGCGCTCGCCGTCGCCGCCGCGGCACTCGCCGTCGCCCCCGCGTACGGCGCGTCGGCCGGGGAACTGGAGGTGTCCCCTGCCTCGGTCGTGCCGGGCAGCGAGGTCTCGGTGCGCACGGCGGCCTGCGGCGACGGCGGCTCGGCGACGGGGGACGCCGACGCGGTCGGAGCCGGTTCCCTCAGCCTTGCGCCGGGCCCCGGCGAGCAGGACGCGAGCGGGCGGTTCAAGGTGCCGCCGAGCGCGCAGCCGGGAACGTACGAGATCATCGCGACCTGCACCGGAAGCGGCCGGCGGGTCACCGGTGACCTGGTGGTCACGCTGACCGCCGGGAGCCTGCAGGTGCAGCCGAGAGGGAGTGTGAAGACGGGGGTCGGCGGCGCCCTGGGCACCGACCCCGTACAGACCGCGGCCGGTGTGGCGGCCCTCGCCGTCGCCGCCGCGGGCGGTACCTGGCTCCTGCATCGCCGGGCGAGAGGCGACGGGATCTGACGGACACCCTCCGCTGTCCGTCGCCGGTACCGCACGTCCCTCCCCCTCCGGGTCCGACGCCCCTCGCGGCCCGGAGGGGGCGGGGCTCCACCGGGCGGGGGCTCCGCCTGGGGTGGGGCTCCGCCGGGACGGAGGGCGGAACACCGGGGTCGGAGCCAGGAGCCGGAGTCGGGAGCCAGAGGCAGGTGCTTGGACCGCCGGGGCCGGAGCCCGGGGCCGGGAGCCAGGAGCCGGGACCGGAAGCCGGAAGCCGCGACCGGAAGCCACAAGGGCTTGACCGCGGGGCCGCCGGGGCCGGGAAACAAGAGCCGGTACCGGAAGCCGCACGAGCTTGGACCGCGGGGCCGCCGGGGCCGGGAAACAGGAGCCGGTACCGGAAGCCGGAAGCCGCGACCGGAAGCCGGGGGCGGGGGCCGTGAGCCAGGGGCCGGGACCGGGAGCCAGGAGCCGGGGCGGGAAGCCGGGCCCCCGGGACCGACGGTGACCAGGGATCGGAGGCCAGAGATCGGAAGCCAAAGGCCCGGGGTCGCCAAAGCCGGGAACCGCCAGTGCCGGAACCCGGGCGTGTATCGGGGATCGGGCGTCAGGAAAGGGTCGGCCATGCGCGGGTTCCCAAGGCGCGGCACAAGACCGGGTGATCCGGCCGGTGCCGCCATAGCGGCCGTCACCATGTTCGCGCTGTGCTCCGGGACGTGGCTGTTGCGCGACGGCGCCGAGACGCAGGCCCCGCCGCAGCCCTCCGCCGCACAGGCCCGCGGCGGGCACGACGGGCAGGACGGCCGTGCCGGGGAGCGGCCCGCCACGCCCGTGCTGCCGCCCTCACCACCCGACCGCATCCGCATCCCGGCGATCCGGGTGAACGCTCCCCTGACCGGGCTCGGCCTGACGCAGACCGGCAGTCTCGACGTACCGCCGGCCGCCCGGAGGAACCTCGCGGGCTGGTACGAGGCCGGCACCACCCCCGGTGAACGGGGCACCGCGATCGTCGCCGGTCACGTCGACAACGCCGACGGCCCCGCGGTCTTCTACGACCTCGGCGCCCTGGCCAAGGGCAGCACGATCGAGGTGGACCGGCGGGACGGCGGCGTCGCGGTGTTCACCGTGGACGCCGTCGAGGCGTACGCCGCGCAGGACTTCCCCGACGAGCAGGTCTACGGCGCCGCAGGCCGCCCCGAGCTGCGAGTCATCACCTGCGGCGGCGGCTGGTCACGCACCACCGGCTACCAGGGGAACGTGGTCGTCTTCGCCCATCTGACCGGCAGCCGCTGACCCGCCGAGAACGTGGGCCCGCCCCCAGGCGCCCAGCGGCTCCAGGGCCTCGTTGAGGGAGACGCCCCGGGCCGTCAGCGAGTACTCGACGCGGGGCGGGACCTCGTCGTACGCCTCGCGATGCACCAGCCCGTCGGCCTCCATCTCCCGCAGATGCGAGGCGAGCACCTTCTCGGTGATCCCCGGCACCTCCCGGCGCAGTTCCCCGAAACGGCAGGGCCGCTCGTTCAGCGCCCAGAGGATCAGCACCTTCCACTTGCCGCCGATGACGTCCATCGCCGCGTCGATCCCGCACACGTACGCCCCCGGCCGCCGCTCCGTCGTCCCCATGCCCGAGCCCCTCCCCTGCCGCTGCCTGCACCCTTCCCCCGGAGTAACCACCCACTTCGAAGTGCGTACTTGAGCAGGCCGGTCCCCTGCGACGAGCCTAAACGCCATGACCGACAACCCCGTTGCTTCCCGTACTCCCGTCACCCTCCTCGGCACCGGCGCGATGGGCAGCGCCCTCGCCCGTGCCTGGCTCGCCGCCGGGCACGAGGTGACCGTCTGGAACCGCACTCCCGCCCGCGCGCAGACCCTCGCCGCCGAGGGCGCCACGGTCGCCCGGACCGCCGCCGAGGCGGTGACCGCGAACCGCCTGGTGATCGCCTGCCTGCTCGACGACGCCTCCGTGGGCGAGGCCCTGGAGGGCACCGACCTGTCGTCCCGTGACCTGGTGAACCTCACCACCGGCACCCCCGCCGAGGCCCGCGCCCGCGCCGCCTGGGCCGAGGCCCGGGGCGCCCGCTACCTGGACGGCGGCATCATGGCCGTCCCGCCGATGATCGGGGTCCCGCAGTCCGGCGGGTACGTCTTCTACAGCGGCTCCCCCGACCTCTTCACCGAACACCGCGACACCCTCGCCGCCCCGGCCGGCACCCGCTACGTCGGCGCCGACCCGGGCTTCGCCGCACTGCACGACGTGGCGCTGCTCAGCGCCATGTCCGGCATGTTCGCGGGCATCACCCACGCCTTCGCCCTGATCCGCCCGGAGGACATCGCCCCGAAGGACTTCGCCCCACTGCTCGTCGACTGGCTGACCGCGATGGCGCCGGCCGCGCACCAGACCGCCGACGGGCTGGCGACCGGCGACTACACCAGGAACGTCGTCTCCAACCTCGCGATGCAGGTCGCGGGCAACGCCACGCTCCTGCGCACGGCCGAGGAGCAGCGGGTGAGCCCGGAACTGCTGACGCCGTACATGGCGCTGATGGAGCGGCGGCTCGGGCAGGGGCACGGGGACGAGGACGGCACGGGGATCGTCGAGCTGCTGGAGTCGGCGCCGGGGACGCCCGCCTAGGCCACCCACTGCTCGTACGCCATGTTCGCCACCAGCGCGAACACCACCGTCAGCAGCACGACGCGGACGAAGCCGCTGCCCTTCTTCAGGGCCGTGTGGGCGCCCAGGGTGCCGCCCGCGAGGTTGAACACGGCCATCACGGCGGCCAGTTGCCACAGGACCGCGCCCTGCCAGGCGAAGGTGGCGAGGGCGCCCGCGTTGGTGCAGCAGTTGACGATCTTGGCGGTGGCGGAGGCGGTGACGAGGTCGAGGTGGAGGACGGCGGTGAGGGCGAGGACCAGGAAGGTGCCGGTGCCGGGGCCGATGAGGCCGTCGTAGAAGCCGATGCCGAGGCCCGCGAGGGCGATCGCCGTGAGGATCTGGCGGCGGGTGGCCGGGCCGGTCGCGGGGGCCGTGCCGAAGGCGGGGCGCAGGATCACGAAGGCCGCGACCCCGAGCAGCACCACCATGATCACCGGCTTGAGGACCTCGGTGCTCATCCCGGCCGCGAGGAAGGCCCCGGCGGAGGATCCGGCGAGCGCGGCCAGACCGATGCGCACGGCGGTGCGGACGTCCACCGGGGCCTTTCGGGCGTACGTCACCGCCGCGCCTGTGGTGCCGACGATGGCGACCGCCTTGTTGGTGCCGAGGGCGTGCGCGGCGGGCGTCCCGGACGGCAGTCCGAGCAGCAGCACCGGCAGCAGGAGCAGCCCGCCGCCACCGACCACGGCGTCGATCCACCCGGCGGCGAGAGCCGCGAGGCAGAGCAGGGCGATCATGGTCAGTGATATGTCGGGCATGATCGAGACCCTATGCGAGCCCTGTAGGGCGCCCCTCACAGCCCGCTGTCACCTCACCTCGGGAACCCTCACACCCGGCCCCCTCCCCCGCTGAGGGCAGCGTTCCCCGTGGGAAACAGACGTGATGCTGCCGGGTAACACCGGCACCGCACGCTCAAGGGCATGACCTCGAATGAGCGTGTGGTGGTGATCGGCACCGGCCTCGCGGGCGTACGGCTCGCCCGGCGGCTCGGTGAGCTCGGCACGCCCGCGTCGCTGATCGGCGAGGAGGAGCACCGGCCGTACAACCGGGTGCTGCTCGCCGAGGTGCTTGCCGGACGGTACGGCCCCGAGGTGATCGCCCTGCCGGCGCCCGCGGAGCTGCGGCGCGGCCGGGTCACCGGCATCGACCGCGACGGGCGGACCGTCACCTGCGCCGACGGCACGGTGATCGCATACGACCGGCTCGTCCTGGCCACCGGATCCAACCCCGTTCTGCCGCCGCTGCGCGGGCTGTTCACCCCCGACCACGTCCTGCCGGAGGGCGTCCACGCCTTCCGGACCATGGACGACTGCCTGGGCCTTTCCAAGGCGGTCCGGCCGGGCGCCCGGGCGGTCGTCATCGGCGGCGGGCTCCTCGGGGTCTCCGCCGCCCGGGCGCTCGCGCTGCGCGGTGCCCAGGTCGTCCTCGCCCAGCAGTCCGAGCGGCTGATGGAGCGCCAGCTCGACCCGGCCGCCTCGAAGCTCGTCAAGCGGCACCTGACCGACCTCGGCGTCGAGGTGCACACCGAGTGCCGCGTGCGGGACGTGCGCTGCGTCGGCGGCGCCGTCCGCTCCGTGGAGATGGCCGACGGGTACGCGCTCGACGCGGACCTGGTGGTCGTCGCCTGCGGCGTCCGCCCCCGGGTGGGTCTCGCCCAGGCCGCCGGCCTCGACGTCCGCAAGGGTGTCGTCGTCGACGACGCGCTGCGCACCTCCGACCCGTACATCTACGCGATCGGCGACTGCGCCCAGCACGACGGTGTCGTGTACGGCCTCGCCGCTCCCGCGCTCGAACAGGCCGACGCACTGGCCGAATTGCTCGCCGGTGACGCGAGCGCCCGCTACACCGGCACCCGCTCGCTGACCCGGCTCACCCTGAACGGGCAGGACAGCCCCTTCGACCTCGCCGCGTTCGGCGAGACCGAGGCGCTCCCGGGCGACGACGTCGTCCAGCTCACCGACGCCACCCGCGGCACCTACCGCAAGGTCGTCGTCCGCGACGACCGCCTGGTCGGCGGGGTCCTCGTCGGCGAACTCGGCACCGTCGGCGCGCTCGCCCGCGCCTGGGAGGGAGCAGAGCCGCTCCCCTCCGACGGCGGCCCGCTGCTCCACCTGCTCACCAACGATGGAGGCTCCTGATGACGGCCACCCTGGGGGCCACCCCCACGATCGTGCTCGTCGGCCACGGCATGGTCGGCCAGCGCTTCCTCGAAGCGCTCGCCGAGCGCGGCCTGACCGCCACGCACCGCGTGGTCGTGCTCTGCGAGGAGCCGCGTCCGGCCTACGACCGCGTCGCCCTCACCTCCTACTTCTCGGGCAAGACGCCGGACGACCTGTCCATGACGGACATGGAGTTCATCAAGGACCACGGCATCGAGCTGTACGTGGGCGACCCGGCGGTCTCCGTCGACCGTGACGCGAAGAAGGTCACCGCCCGGTCCGGTGAGGTCTTCGACTACGACACGCTCGTCCTCGCCACCGGCTCGTACCCGTTCGTGCCGCCGGTCCCGAACAAGGACGCCGAGGGCTGCTTCGTCTACCGCACGATCGAGGACCTGCTCGCGATCGAGGAGTACGCGAAGACCCGGGCCACCACGGGTGCCGTCGTCGGCGGCGGTCTGCTGGGCCTGGAGGCCGCGGGCGCGCTGAAGGGCCTGGGCGTCGAGTCCCACATCGTGGAGTTCGCTCCCCGGCTGATGCCCGTGCAGGTGGACGACGGCGGCGGCGCCGCCCTGCTGCGCACCATCGAGGAGATGGGCCTGAGCGTCCACACGGGCGTGGGCACGCAGGAGATCGTGGTCGGCGAGGACGGCGCCGTGACCGGCATGAAGCTGTCCGACGGCTCCGAACTCGCCACCGACATGGTGGTGTTCAGCGCCGGTGTCCGGCCCCGTGACCAGCTCGCCCGGGACTGCGGCCTGACGGTCGGCGAGCGCGGCGGCATCACCGTCGACGAGCAGTGCCGCACGGTCGCCGACCCGCACGTGTTCGCCATCGGCGAGTGCGCGCTGGCCGCCGACGGCCGGGTCTACGGCCTGGTCGCCCCGGGCTACGAGCAGGCGGAGACGGCGGCCGCGACGATCGCCTCCGACGAGGCGTCCTTCACCGGCGCCGACCTGTCCACCAAGCTGAAGCTGCTCGGCGTGGACGTGGCGTCCTTCGGCGACGCGCACGGCACCGCCGAGGACTGCCTGGACGTCGTCTACTCCGACTCCCGCGCCGGCCTGTACAAGAAGCTGGTCATCGGCCGCGACGGGACGCTGCTCGGCGGCATCCTGGTCGGCGACGCGGAGGCCTACGGCACGCTGAAGGCGTTCACCGGCTCGGTCCCGCCGGTCTCCCCCGAGTCGCTGGTGCTGCCCGCCGGGGCCGGGGAGTCCGTCCAGCTCGGCCCGTCGGCGCTGCCGGACGACGCGATCGTCTGCTCCTGCCACAACGTCTCCAAGGGCACGATCCGCGGCGCGGTCACCGACCACCAGTGCACCACCGTGCCCGAGGTGAAGAAGTGCACCAAGGCCGGCACCGGCTGCGGCTCCTGCGTGAAGGTCCTCGGCCAGCTCGTCAACGCCGAGCTGGAGGCCAGCGGCATCGAGGTCGACAAGGGACTGTGCGGCTGCTTCGCTCAGACCCGCGAGGAGCTCTACGAGATCGTCCTCGCCCTGCGCATCAACACCTACCAGGAGCTGCTGGACCGGCACGGCCGCGAGGAGGCCCGGGGCGGTGACGGCTGCGAGATCTGCAAGCCGGCCGTCGGCTCGATCATCGCCTCCCTCGCCCCCGCGATCGGCGCGAGCGGCTACGTCCTCGACGGCGAGCAGGCGTCCCTCCAGGACACCAACGACCACTTCCTGGCCAACCTCCAGAAGAACGGCTCCTACTCGGTCGTGCCGCGGATCCCCGGCGGTGAGATCGCCCCGGAGAAGCTGATCGTGATCGGCGAGATCGCCCGCGACTTCGGCCTCTACACGAAGATCACGGGCGGCCAGCGGATCGACATGTTCGGTGCCCGCGTCGAGCAGCTGCCCGTGATCTGGGCCCGGCTGGTCGACGCCGGCTTCGAGTCCGGCCACGCCTACGGCAAGTCGCTGCGCACGGTGAAGTCCTGCGTCGGGCAGACCTGGTGCCGCTACGGCGTCCAGGACTCGGTCCGCATGGCGATCGACCTGGAGCTGCGCTACCGGGGGCTCAGGTCGCCGCACAAGCTCAAGTCGGCGGTCTCGGGCTGCCAGCGCGAGTGCGCGGAGGCCCAGTCGAAGGACTTCGGCGTGATCGCCACCGCCAACGGCTGGAACCTGTACGTCGGCGGCAACGGCGGCGCCACGCCCCGCCACGCGGACCTGCTCGCCCAGGACCTGTCGGACGCCGAACTGGTCCGGCTCATCGACCGGTTCCTGATGTTCTACATCCGCACGGCCGACCGGCTGGAGCGCACCTCGACCTGGCTGGAGCGGATCCCCGGCGGCCTCGACCACGTGCGGGACGTCGTCGTCCACGACTCGCTCGACATCTGCGACGAGCTGGAGCAGCTGATGCGGGCACACGTCGCGCACTACCGCGACGAGTGGGCCGAGACCATCAACGACCCCGAGAAGCTCGCCCGGTTCGTGTCCTTCGTGAACGCCCCGGACACCCCCGACCCGGTCGTCGCCTTCGTGCCCGAGCGCGACCAGATGAAGCCCGACCTGCCGCTGCTGTCCATCGGTATGCGACCCGCCGACGTTCTGGAAGGAAGCACCCAGCGATGACCCTGGCACCTGAGACGACCGACCTGAAGGTTCAGCTCGCCCTGGAGGGCGACTGGTTCACGGTCTGCGACCTGAGCGCGCTGATCCCGGGCCGCGGGGTGGCGGCACTGCTGCCGGACGGCCGCCAGGCCGCGATCTTCCGCGACCGCTCCGGCGAACTCTTCGCCATCGGCAACCGCGACCCCTTCACCGGCGCCGCCGTCCTCTCCCGCGGCCTCACCGGCACCCACCGGGGCCGCCCGTTCGTCGCCTCCCCGCTGCTCAAGCAGCGCTTCGACCTGGCGTCCGGGGAGTGCCTGGACGACGAGGCGGTACAGGTGGAGGCCTACAAGATCCGCATCGCGTAGCACGCCGGCCCGACCGAGGACGCCCCTATACGCAGGGGCGTCCTCGTCGTGCGCTCCGGAGGGCGCCCGCCGCGCTGTCGAGTTCCCTCACGTCTTGAGGGCGCCGTACGTCACCCCGGTCAGCTCCTCCGACGCGACCCAAAGCCGTTCCCCGGCGGTGTGGTTGAGGGTCCAGGGCGCCCGCCAGGACGGTGCGGGCGCCCCGCGCCACATCGCGAACGAGGGGCCGGTGAAGGAGTCGGGCCGTATGCCCGGGTCGGTCGCGGCGTACAGGATCGGCAGGGCGCCCGCTTCGGCCGACTGTGCGAAGAACCGGTTTCCGACCGACATGAACCGCTCGGCGGCACGGCGGCCCTCCGCGCGTGGCCCGGCCGTCTGGAGGTTGGTCGCGGCGTACCCGGGGTGGGCCGCGGCCGCCACCAGGTCGCTGCCGTGGGCCGCCGCCCTGCGCGCCAGCTCGTGGACGAACAGCAGGTTCGCCGTCTTGGAGCGGGCGTAGGCGATCCAGCGCCGGTAACGCCGCTCACCGTCGAGGTCGTCGATATCGATGTTGGCCAGGGCGTGCGCCGAGCTGGAGACGGCCACGACCCGCGCCCCCGGAGACGCGAGCAAAGTGGGCAGCAGCAGGCCGGTGAGGGCGAAGTGCCCCAGGTGGTTGACCCCGAACTGCGTCTCGAAGCCGTCCACCGTCCTGCCGTACGGCAGCGCCATCACCCCCGCGTTGTCGACGAGCACGTCCAGCCGCTCGTACGGGAAACCGGCGGCGAACGCGCGCACGGAGCTCAGGTCCCCGAGGTCGAGCCGCCCCAGTTCGACCCGGGCCTGCGGCAGCTCCGCGCGGAGCCGGTCCACGGCCGCGTTCCCGCGGGCCTCGGACCGGCACGCGAGCACCACCCGCGCCCCCTTGCGCGCCAGCTCCCGTGCCGTGACGAGCCCGATTCCACTGTTGGCGCCGGTGACGACGGCGACCCGGCCGCTCTGGTCGGGGATGTCGTGCGTGGTCCAGCCGGGCATGGCTGCCTCCCTCCACGGTGGCGACGACGACCAGCCTACGAGGAGCTGTGCGGCGTCGGCGAGGGCGTGGAGCCGCCGGCGGCCCGGGCGCAGTGCGGCCAGTCGTGGAAGTCGTGCTTCTTGCTCCACAGCTTCCGCGCCGCCTGGATGTTCCACTCCGGGTCCAGGGCCTGGCGCGGGGTGCCTCCGAGGTCGCGCAGCCGGGCGTCGGAGATCTGGAAGAGGCCCCAGTTCCGGGTGCCGTTGGTGTTGGGCAGGATGTGCAGCGGGTCGAGGAAGGACTGGCAGTCGGCGATGGCCACCGCCTTGTCCGGCGCCTCGGGGAACACCTCGCGGACCCGCTTGCGCACCTTCTCCTCCGGCCAGACGGTCATCCGCACCCGTGAGGTGTACAGCGCCTTCTTGGTGGGCTCCTCGACGACCCCGTTGGGCTGGAGTCCCGCGAACACCTGGAAGGCGGTGACCCGGCGCAGGGTCTGGGGCCCGAAGTCCCCGTCGACGTCGATGTCCGCGCCCTTGGTGTGCAGCAGCCGCTGGACCTCCTTCACGCACGCGTCGTGCTCGCCCATGGCGATGGTGGTCGGGCAGCCGGCCGAGAACAGGGGGCGGCTGTCTCCGGTGCCGTGTCCGCCGCCGTCGCTGTCCGAGGACGCCCGGCTGTTCGACAGCGCCCAGCTGGCGGCGCCGACGGTGGCGAGGAGCACGGCGGCGACGACGGTGACGCGGAGGCGGCGGTGCGACCCGGCGTCGGGACGGGTGCCGGGGCGGGCATCGGGCCGGGTGCCGGGATGGTCCGTCGCGGCGGTGCCTTCCGGCTGCCGCCCGGTCAGGGCGGTGCCTTCCGGCTGCCGCCCGGTCACGGCGGTGCCCTCCGGATCCGAGGGCCGGTCAGGCGCCGGGGGCGCACCCACTTCCTCGGTTCCGTGGCCCCGTTCCTCGGCTTCCGGCTCCCCCTCCGCCGTCTCTTCTGCCGCCGCGGCCGCGGCGGCCCTCGCCGCGTCCGCCAGGGCCCACAGCCGGTGCAGGGTGCGCAGTTCCTCCGGGGTCGCCCCGCACACGGTCGCGAGCCGGTGGATGCTGCCGTAGTCCTGGGGCACCGAGGTGCCACGGCAGTAGCGGTGCAACGTCGAGCCGGCCAGTCCGGACTTCCTGGCGAGGGCCTCGTAACTCAGGCCGGACCGGCTCTTCAGCGAACGCAGCAGCGCGGCGAACCGTTCCGTTTCCGGGCACACAGGCATCGGGTTCCCCCCTCGGATACCCCCACGGGGCGCTGGTCTGGCGCCTCGAAGCGCCACTGTGCCACCAAAGGCGTCCCATGGCCGTCCCAACGGTTCCGGAACGCGCCAGTTGGGCCGCGTCCCGGCATCCCGGCATCCCAGCGAGCCCCGCTCTCCTTGCCCGGCCCGGTCCCGCCTTGCCAGCGTCGGGCCGTCCGAACCACCGGGTCACGACCTTCGAGGAGACCAGGCCCATGCGCCTTTCCGTACGCCGCCACACCCGTACGAATCCGCTGCTCGCGGTTCTCGCCGTCAGCGCCGCGGCCGTCACCGCCCTGGCCGTTCCGAGCTCCGCGTCGGCAGCCCCGGCCGCGCCGACCGCGGTGGACTGCGCGTCCGGCCACATCTGTTTCTGGACCGGCGCCAACTTCACCGGCAGCAAGTGCTCGTGGGACGTGGCCGACCCCGACTGGCAGAGCGGTGACATCAGGTGCTCCTGGGCCGCCACGACCAACGTGAAGTCGGTGTGGAACGCCGGCACCAGCAGCTCCAGCGGTGTCGCCTACTACAAGGGCGCCAACTACACCGACCGGGTCGGCTGCACCCGGCAGCAGCACGGCGGCAACCTGGCCGGCACGTACAAGGTCCGCTCCCACAAGTGGATCTCGGGCAGCTGCGGCTGAACCGGCCCCCGGCACGAACGCGGTGGCGTGCACGCCTGCTCGGGCGTGCACGCCACCGCGGCATGTCCCACAAGGGGGATCAGCCCACGAGGGGCGAGCGTGAGTGCTCCTCCGGGAGGGGCCGGGTGTCGAGGTAGAACCACTCGGCGTCGGCGGTGGGCCAGGGCGAGGGTTCGGTCGCTTCCTCCTCCGTGGTGGCGACCGGGCGCCTGGGCAGCGGGGCCGTCGCCGGAGCCTCGGAGCCGGGCGTCGCGGAACCGGCCGGCTTCGCCTCCCCCGGCATCAGCAGCTCCACCCGCAGCCCCAGTCCACGCTGCTGCGCGGTGAACTCCTCGACCTGGTTGCGGCAGGCGTGGTCCAGATGGGTCACTCCGGTCAGGTCGAGACGGATCCTCTGCTTGCCGGACGCGGCGGCGGCCTCCAGCGCCTCGATCACCTGGGGGAGCCGCAGGAACGTGGCGTTGCCCGCCATGACGATCTTCGCCGTGTCCGCCTCGACGTGCTGACGGATCACGGTCTGCGACATGCGCAGCGCGGCCAGCACGATCCCCGCGGCGACGCCGAACAGCACGCCCTCCAGCAGCGCGGTCGCCACGATCACCAGCGTGGTCATCGTCATCACCGCGAACTCGCCCTTGTCCTGCCGCCACATCTTCGGGAACTCGGCGGGCGCGAACAGTTTCCAGCCGCTGTGCACGAGGACACCGGCCAGCACCGAGATCGGGATCAGCGCGAGCACCTGCGGCAGCAGCAGCGCGAACGCGAGCAGCCACAGGCCGTGCAGGGTGCGGGAGAGCCGGGTCTTGGCCCCGGCCTGGACGTTGGCCGAACTGCGGGCCACGACCGCGGTGATGGGGAGCGCGCCGAGGATGCCCGCGACGGTGTTGCCGGCGCCCTGGGCGATCAGCTCGGTGTTGTAGCGGGTGCGCGGGCCGCTGTGCATCCGGTCCACGGCAGCGGCGGTGAACAGGCTCTCGGCGGACGCGATGACCGTGAAGGTGAGGATGGCGGTGATGATCGCCCCGTCCGTGAGCCGGGCGAACTGCTCCGGTCCCGGCACCTGTACGGACGCCAGCAGGTTGCCCACCTGCAGGGTCTTCACCTCCACGCCGGGCAGGGCGGCGACCACGATGCCGATGCCCACGGCGACCAGTGCGGCCGGTATCTTCCCGGCCGGTCCCGGCACCTTCTTCCACAGGAAGCTGAGCACGATGGTGGCGACCCCGAGCAGGGTGGCGATCAGCGCCTGCGGGTCGGTCAGGATGCCGGCCAGCAGTGCGGGGATCCCGGCCATGTTCTCCAGCGCGGTGCCGGGGGCCTTGGCGTCGGCCATCGGATAGGCCTGGCTGAACATCAGCGGCACACCGATGCCGGCCAGCATGCCCTGGACCACGGCGACCGAGATGGCCTGGAACATCCGGCCCAGTCGCACCAGTCCCAGCACGATCTGGAGGAGGCCGGCGAACAGCACGATCACGCCGAGCATGGTCACGCCGACCTCGGCGACGGTCTCCGCGACGAGGGCGGCGAGTCCGGCGGCCGGTCCGCTGACCTGGAGCGTGCTGCCCCGGACCGCGCCGACCACGAGACCGCCGATCACCCCGGAGATGATGCCGAGCTCGGGAGGGACACCGGAGGCGACGGCGACACCGATGCACAGCGGGAGGGCGACGAGGAAGACGACGAGGGAGGCGGTGATGTCGGTGGCCAGGTCCTTCTTGCCCCCGCCCGTGCCTCCGGCACCCTTCGCACCACCCGCCACACGCCCGAGCAGCCCGCCCAGCACACCACCGGCCGGGCCTCCACCTGCTGCCGGACCGCCTCCGGGGCCACCGCGCCCCGGCGGACCGGCCCCGTGGCCGTCCGTCCCACGTCCCGGAGGGCCACCCCCGGGGCCGCCCATCCCCCCTCCCGGCGGACCACCCACCGTGCCCCCGTACGGACCGCCCATCGGGCTCCCCAGGCGTCCGGTCATCGCCCCGGTCGCCTGCCGGCCCGCGGCACCTCCGACGTACCCTCCGGTCCACCGGTCCGCGTCATCCCCGGCGTGACCGCCGACGGACCCCCACCCCGCGGAGCCCTCGCCACGACCGCCCGGCCCCCAGTCCGCGGCACGGCCCGAGGGGTCGCCCGTCCCCCAGTCCGCACCACTCCCCGAGTGACCACCGGTCCCCCGGCCGGCGTCACTCCCCGAGGAACCGCCCGTCCCCCAGCCGATGTCACCCCCCGAGAAACCGCCCGTCCCCCGGTCGCTGTAGCCCCCATCGGAACCAGAGCCACTCCAGTCCGCGAAGCCCCCGGGGGAACCACCCGCCCCCCAGTCGGCATCACCCCCACCGGAACCAGCGGCCCCCCAGTCCGCCGCACCGCCCCCCTGCCCCTCCGACCGGCCGCCCGGCTCACCGCCACCCCGTATCCGGCCCCGCGCGTGTGCCCCGCTCACGCGGCATGCACCCGGAAGTCGCCGTCGTCGCCGAGTTCGTAGACGAACGCGGTGTCGACCTCGTAGTACCAGCCGTGCAGCCGCAGCCGGCCCGTGTCGAGCCGCTGTCGGACCGCGGGGTAACTCCGCAGGGCCGCCAGCTGGTTGACGACGTTGCCCTGGGACACCTCCGGCAGCGACGGGTCGTCGGGGGCCGTCTCCAGGACGGAGGTGAGTTCGGGGCGGGCGATGCGGAGCCAGGCGTCGACACCGGGCAGCGCGGACAGGTCGTCGCCGGACTTCAGCGCGCCCATCGCGCCGCAGTGTGAGTGACCGCACACCACGATGTCCTGAACTCCGAGCACCTCCAGTGCGTACTCGATGGTGGCCGCCTCTCCGGAGGCCCCGGGCCGTCCGTAGGGCGGCACGATATTGCCCGCGTTACGTAGCTCGAATATCTCTCCGGGCCGTGCACCGGTGATCAGTGCGGGTATCACCCGCGAGTCCGAGCAGGTGATGAACAGCGCCTCCGGGTATTGCCCCTCAGCCAGTTTCCGGTATTCGCCGCTGTCGAAATCGATGCGCGTCCTGAACGTGCGGGCGCGGTCCAGCAGTGCCTTCAACTCCGCCTCCTGAGCTGCAAGTTCATCCTGTGCACCACACCGTAGACGGACGACCTACAGAGGAAGGTTAAGCGGACTCCAGAGCCCGGCCAGGAATTGAACATTCTTTGTCCCGGATATACAGACGAACGGTCGTCTTGTAGCGTGTGAACTCCTGGACAGGGAATGAGAATTCACGCTGTCCGGATTCATGCCGGCTCACGGAGAGACAGGACGAATGGGCATACGAGTACTGCTCATCGAGGACGACGAGACGATCGCCGAACCGCTCACCGAGGGCCTCGGCCACTTCGGGCTAACGGTCGACCATGTCGCCACGGGCACGGACGGTCTGAGAGGCCCGTACAACGACGTGGTCCTGCTCGACCTGGGACTTCCGGACATGGACGGCATCGACGTCTGCCGTGGCATCCGGCAGGTCTCGGACGTGCCCATCGTCATCCTCAGCGCCCGCGGCGAGGAGGCCGACCGGGTGCTGGGCCTGGAGCTGGGCGCCGACGACTACCTGGCGAAACCTTTCAGCGTGCGGGAACTGGTGGCCCGGGTCCGTGCCGTCACCCGCCGCACCCAACGCGGCCGGCAGGCGTTCCCCGACCCCGCGCAGGCCGCCGAGCCGCCGTACGAACCGCCCGCTCCGGCCCCCGCCCACGAACCGGCCCCGGCCCTCTCCTACGACCCCCCTGCCACACCGTCGTACGACCCCGCCCCCGACCCGCCGCTCGACCCGGGCCCGCTCGTGGTGGACCGCCGGACCCGTCAGGTCTGGGTCGGTGAGTCCCCCGTGCCGCTCACCCCCAAGGAGTTCGATCTGCTGGCCCTCCTCAGCGAGGACCCGGGCGCGGTCTACTCGCGCCAGCAGATCCTGGACCGGGTGTGGGACCCGCACTACGACGGCCCGACCAAGACGCTGGACGTCCATGTGGCCGCGCTCCGCCGCAAGCTGGGACACCCGGCGTGGATCCGGACCCTGCGGGGCGTGGGTTTCCGGCTGTCGGTGCACACGGGGCCGAACGCGCCGCAGGTGGCCTCTCGATGACCCGCCGGCTGCTGCTCAGCTACCTCAGCCTCGCCGCGCTGGTGCTGCTCTGCCTGGAGATCCCGCTGGGCTTCGTCTACTCGCGCGGCGAGCGGGAGCGGGTGGTCAACGCGGCGAAGGACGAGGCCGAGTCGGTCTCGGCGTACGCGGCGCTGTCCCTCGCGGCGGGGCGGGCCGAGCGCGATCTGCCCGCCCGGGCGGCGCACTGCGCGCGGCGCATCGGAGGGCAGGTGGTGATCGTCGGCACCTCCGGATCGCCGCTCGCCACCTCACACCCGATGGACGCCGCGATGTCCGGCTCCCTGGCCGCGCGGCCGGGCATCGCGGCGGCACTGCGGGGCACCTCGACCGTGGACGTGCGCACCTCGAAGATCGGCGGAGTCGAGTATCTGTCGGTGGCCGCTCCGGTCGGTCAGGAGGCGCGGCCGGTGGGTGCCGTGTGGCTGACGGTGCCCACGCGGACGGTGCACGAGCGGGTCCACCACGTGTGGCTGCTGCTCGCCCTGGGCGGGCTGGCCGTGCTGACGGCGGTGGCCGTGGTCGGTTTCGCGTTCGCCCGCTGGGCGGGCCGCCCCATCCGCGAACTGGAGGACGCCACCCACGAGCTGGCCGAGGGCGGCGGCCGTTTCACCCCGGTGACGATCACCAAGGGCCCGCCGGAGGTGCGCAGTCTGGCCGCCACGTTCAACCACACCGCGGCCCGGCTCGCCCATCTCCTCTCCTCCCAGCGGGCGTTCGCGGGTGAGGCCTCGCACCAGCTGAAGACGCCGCTCGCGGCGCTGCGGCTGCGCCTGGAGAACCTGGAGCCGGACGTGGCCGCGCGGGCCCGGGGCAACCTCACCGCCGCCGTCACGGAGACGGACCGGCTGGCGCGGATGGTGGGCCACCTGCTGTCGATGGCCCGGCTGGAGGAGCACGCGGCGATCCCCGCCACCGTCGATCCGGGCGCGATCTGCGCGGAACGGCACCGCACCTGGCAGCCGTTGTTCGCACGGGAGGACGTCTCCCTCGTGCACTTCGCGGGGAGTGTGGGCCCGGTGCTCGCGGTGCCGGGAGCCGTCGAGCAGATCATGGACAATCTGCTCTCCAACGCGCTGCGGGCGTCCCCGGCCGGCAGCACCGTCACGATCGAGCTGCGGGTGCAGGCCCCGCCCCGGCGTGCCCTGCGCGACAGCCGCCCCGGCTGGGTCGACCTGCACGTCACCGACGAGGGCCCCGGCATGACGGAGGAGCAGCGGGCCCGCGCCTTCGACCGCTTCTGGCGCGCCCCGGGCGCCCCCAAGGGGGGCACGGGGCTCGGGCTGGCCCTGGTGCAGCGCCTCGCCCATGCCAGCGGCGGCGAGGCGACCCTGCGCGCGGCGGCGACCGGCGGCCTGGACGTGGTGGTCCGGCTGCCGTCGGCGCGGGCACAGACCGAGGGCGGCGGGCCGGGCGGGGACCGCGCGAGGAGGCCGAGACGGGAAGCGCCGGCGCTGCCCGCGCAGGCCGTCCGGACACCGGCGGGCACGCAACACCGGCAGGCCCGCACAGGCGGCACACAGCATGCCGTTCCCCGGCCATGAGTTGTCCATGGTCCGTCAACCCGGCGCCCCTAGCGTCCTTTCCGCCTCCCCCCCACGCACAACCCTGCCGTCGACCGGCGGCAGGGCGGTACGGCACCTCTTGGAGTGAGAGTGGAACGTCGTAGCCTTCTGCGTGCGGCCGTCCTCGGCGGCACCACGGCCGCGCTGGGCGGAACCCTGTGGCGCGGCGCCGCGTACGCGGCCCCCGCCCAGCCGGGCGCCGGCCCCTACGGGGCACTGGGCTCCCCGGACGCCAACGGGGTCCGGCTCCCCAGCGGCTTCACCAGCCGGGTGATCGCCCGGTCGGGCCAGCGGGTCGGCAGCACGTCGTACACCTGGCACAACGCCCCGGACGGCGGCGCCTGTTACGCCGACGGCACGGGCTGGATCTATGTATCCAACTCCGAGATCAACCCCTCGGGCGGCGCGAGCGCGGTGAGGTTCTCCTCGACGGGCGCGATCACCGGTGCTTACCGCATCCTGTCGGGCACCCGCCAGAACTGCGCGGGCGGCAAGACCCCGTGGAACACCTGGCTGTCCTGCGAGGAGGTGTCCCTCGGCCTCGTCTACGAGACCGACCCGTGGGGCACGAACGCGGCGGTGCAGCGTGCGGCCATGGGCCGCTTCAAGCACGAGGCGGCGGCCGCCGACCCGGTGCGCAAGGTGATCTACCTGACCGAGGACGAGACGAACGGCCGCTTCTACCGCTTCGTCCCGGCCACTTGGAGCGACCTGTCGTCCGGAAAGCTCCAGGTGATGGTCGCGGGCAGCGCCACGAGCGGCTCCTTCACCTGGGCCGACATCCCCGACCCGGACGGCTCCCCCACCGCCACCCGCTCGCAGGTCTCCGGCTCGAAGTCCTTCAACGGCGGCGAGGGCTGCCACTACGCGAACGACACCGTGTGGTTCACGACCAAGGGCGACAACCGCGTCTGGCAGGTCAACCTGCAGAACAACACGTACGAACTGGCCTACGACGACTCCCTCGTGGGCGGCACGGCCCCCCTCACCGGCGTCGACAACATCACCGGCACCTCCTCCGGTGACCTCTTCGTCGCCGAGGACGGCGGCAACATGGAGATCTGCGTCATCACCCCGGACGACGTCGTCGCCTCGTTCCTGCGCATCGACGGCCAGTCGGGCTCGGAGATCACGGGCCCGGCGTTCTCCCCGGACGGCACCCGCCTGTACTTCTCCAGCCAGCGCGGCACCACCGGCAGTTCCTCGGGCGGCATCACGTACGAGGTGACGGGCCCGTTCCGCACGTAGCCCCACAGCCGCAACACCTCTTCACGTGACCATCACAAATTGGTCACCTCTCCCTCATCTCAGGCCGCTCGGTCCTACGGTCATCCCCTCACGTACCAACCCTGGGGGGATGACCATGACCAATCCGTACACCAACGCGTATCCCGCGCCGCACTCCGTCCGCCCGGCACCCCGCTGGGCCCGGAAGCGCTACGTACTGCCCGCGCTGGCGATGGCCCTGTTCATCGGTGCCGGCATAGGCGCCGGCGGCGGGGAGACCACCGCCGACGCGAAGCCCGCGAGCGCCAAGCCCCAGCCGACGGTCACGGTCACCGCGACGACCACGGCCACCGCGACTCCGCGCGCGTCAGAGCCGGAGCCCGCTCCCACCGTCACGGCCACGAAGACCGTCAAGGTCACCACCACGGTCACGGCCCAGCCGGCCGGAGACGGGGGCGGCGGCTCCGACGACAGCGGCTCGGGCGGCTCACAGGACGTTTACTACGGCAACTGCAGCGAGGTCCGCGCCGCCGGCGCCGCCCCCATCCACCGGGGCGAGCCCGGGTACGCCTCCCACCTGGACCGTGACAACGACGGGGTCGCCTGCGACACGTGACCCCGTGCGCCGGTGACCATCGTCGCGTCCGGCCGTTCCACCGGTTGGGCAGCTCGCACCGGGCTGCCCGGCCGACGGAAGGAACACCACCGTGGACACGACCGTGCCCGCCCCCGACGCACAGCCCGTGCTGCCGCGTGCCGAGTGGGTCAAGACGTTGCCGCAGACCATCGTCGCGTCCTGCGTCCTGTTTCTCGACGCCGAGGACCGGATCCTGTTGCTGCGCTACGCCGAGGGCCAGCCCGGTGCCGGGCTCTGGGGGCTGCCGGGCGGGATGCTCGACCACGGTGAGGACCCCCTCGGTGCCGCATGCCGGGAGGTGTGCGAGGAGACCGGCATCGTGCTCGACCGTCCGCCCCGGTTCCTCGGGTACGACCACCGGGCCGACGTGAAGGGCACCGGCCCGGTGATCGACTTCTACTTCTACGGCGGCCGGCTCCCCGCCCCCCTGTCCGTCCGGCGCAGCGCGGAGCACGACGACGACGGCCTGTTCGCCCTCGCCGACCTGGAGTCCACCGAGCTGACGCCCCGGTTGCCCACTCTCACCGCCCTGCACACCGCCGCGCTGACCGGGACCGTCGTGTGCCTGCGCGAAGGGCTGCCCCGGTGACCGCGCCGCGCCGCCGAGCCGCGGTCGCCCTGGCTTCCCTCGCGCTCTCCCTCGCCCTGAACACACCGTCGGCCGGCACCACCACGGGTCCCGTCACTCCCGAGGAGGTGCGGCGCGAGGCGGCCACACTCCTGACGACCTCCCGGTCCGTCAGTGTGCACCTCCGCGTGCGCGACGGGCGGCACACCGTCGAGGCGGGTGCGGGAGAGGCCGTTCTCGGCACCGGCCGACCCGTGCCGCGGGGCGCGCACTTCCGGGCCGCCAGCGTCACCAAGTCGGTCGTGGCCGCGACGGTGCTCCAACTGGTGGCCGAGCGGCGGCTGTCCCTGAACGACACGGTGGAGCACTGGCTCCCCGGCCGCGTCCGGGGCAACGGCAACGACGGCAGCCGTATCACCGTCCGGCACCTGCTCCAGCACACGAGCGGTCTGTACGACTACGACTCGACCGAGCTGACGGGGAAGACGGCCCGGGACTTCGAGCGCCACAGGTTCGACCACATCAGCCCCGAGCAGATCGTCACCGCCGCGCTGCGGCACGCCCCGGACTTCCCCCCTGCCGAGCCCGGCGACCCCGCGCCCCGCTGGAACTACACCAACACCGGCTTCTTCCTCCTGGGCGCCGTCATCGAGAGGGTGACGGGACGCCCCTGGGCCGCGGAGGTGCACGACCGGATCGTCCGCCACCTGGGCCTGAGCGGCACCCGGATCCCCGGGGACGATCCACACCTGCCGAAGCCCCACGCGCGCACCTACCACCGGTTCGCCGGATCCGGCGGCTACACCGACACCACCGTCCGCAACATGTTCTGGGCCGGCCCCGCCGGCGCGCTGGTCTCCACCTCGCGCGACCTGGACCGGTTCTTCACGGCTCTGCTGGCCGGCGACGTGCTGCCGCCCCGGGAGCTCGCCGCGATGCGCACCACCGTCCCCAGCAACGAGGAGCACCAGCAGTTCACGCCCGGGATGCGCTACGGCCTCGGTCTGATGCGGCAGCCGCTGAGCTGTGGCGGCAGCCGCTGGGGCCATCACGGTGACTCCGAAGGCACCTTCGTCAGAACGGGACTCACCGCCGACGGGAGACGGTCGGTGGTCCTCACGGTCAACGGCCGCACCACCGACGACACCCAGCTCCTCACCACCGAGAAGGCCATGCAGGACCTCATCGACCGGTTCCTGTGCCGACGGTGACGACCGCTCAGGACAGCAGGTCCACGGCCCGTACCCGGTCCTGATGGATCAGCACGTCGAAGCAGCGGCCCAGTGCGATGTCGTACCAGTTCCGCTCCTCCGGGTAGGAGGTGCCGACACTGCGCGTGGGCCGGGCCACGGCGAGCCAGGGGCGGGCCGCCCCCGGGGCGGTCCGCAGGTCCAGGACGAAGCGGTCGTACCGCACCTGGTCGAGGGTGTGCTCGTTGCTGCCGGGCAGGGCGGGGCCGACCGTGTGGGTGAGCATCTGCACCTCCTCCGGGTCGGTGGCCTTGAACGAGCCACGGCCGAAGGTGAGCCCGACACTCACGTAGCCGCTGCCGAGCCGGTCCCGGAGGACGGCGCCCTGTGTCCTGGGCAGCACCCGCGGGTCCTCGGGTTCGTAGCCGATGTGGTTGTTGTGGCCGGCCAGCAGGATCCGGTGCCCGGTGTGCCCGCGCCACCAGACGACGTTGTCCGCCATGACCTCGTCCCGCCAGCGCATGGCCTCGGCGCGCTGCCGCGGGTCCGCGAAGTCGAAGCCGTAGCCGGTGGCCGTCTGGTCGATCACCGTCGCGTGCCGCAGCACTTCGGCGAACTCCCTCCGTCCGGCCTCGCCGCGCGGCTCCAGTGACCTCAGCAGCGCCAGGGCGCGTCCGGTCCGGGACGCCATCTCCTGCCGTTCGGCGAGCGGCCGGGCCAGGTACGCCTTCTGGTACGCGCCGGAGGGGACGGCCGGCCGCAGCCCCCGGTACAGCTCCTCGAAGCGCGGCGCGAGGTCCGGGCGGACCCGGGCCACGTGATCGGTCACCCGGTCGTACAGCTCCGGCCCGGTGTAACCCCAGTCGTCGCCCATGAAGCGGACCGGGTCCTTCGGGTGGCGGCGGTTGTGGTCCCGCATCCACTCGACCAGCGCCAGGTTCTCGGCGGTGGGGTTCAGCGCGTACGTGTACTGGAGGTCCTCGCGCATGATGCGCGCCGGGTCGCCCTCGCCGTGCACGACGTAGTCGTCGAGGCGCACCCCGGTGCTCCAGGCCGTCTCCAGGGCGAAGGTACGGAAGCCCCGGCGCTCCACCAGGTACCGGAAGACCCGTTCCTTCATGGTGAGGAACTCGTGCGAGCCGTGCGTGGCCTCGCCCATCCCCACCACGACCGCGTCCCCGACCGCTCTGCCGACCGGGCGGAGGTCGCCGATGTCGCCTCCGGGTTCGGCAGTGCGCAGCGGGCTCGCGGCCCGCTCCAGTACGGGCACGACGACCGGGTCACCCGCGGAGCCGGCAGCGGCGGGGGCCGGGGTGAGGAGAACCGACACGAGAACGAGGAAGGTCCACGGACGCAGGCACGACATGTCCGCATACGTGCCCGACCCTGGATCCTCGCGAACCCACCCGTACCTGAACGGATCGCTGGGGAACGGGTGACCGGGACGGCGCGAAAGGCGAGAGAGCGGGGGCGGCACCTCCGCACAAAGGTGCCGCCCCCGCTCTTCCCCGTGAGCCGGAGCCGCCGCGATCGGTGAGGGTGGTCGGGGACCGTCGGCGGCTCCGGGTTCTCGGGTGGCCCGTGCGGGCCACGGGGCTAGCGGTGGTCGCTGCCCTGCGACTGGACCGCCGCCCGGCCGGCCTCCAGGCGGGCCACCGGGATGCGGAACGGGGAGCAGGAGACGTAGTCGAGTCCGACCTCGTGGAAGAAGTGGACCGACTCCGGGTCACCGCCGTGCTCGCCGCAGACGCCGAGCTTGAGGTCGGGGCGGGTCTCGCGGCCGGCCTTGGCGGCCAGCTTCACCAGGGAGCCGACGCCGTCCTTGTCGATCGTCTCGAACGGGGAGACACCGAAGATGCCCTTCTCCAGGTACGCGGTGAAGAACGAGGCCTCCACGTCGTCCCGGCTGAAGCCCCACACCGTCTGGGTGAGGTCGTTCGTGCCGAAGGAGAAGAACTGGGCCGCCTCGGCGATCTGACCGGCGGTCAGGGCGGCGCGCGGCAGCTCGATCATCGTGCCGATGGACAGCTTGAGCTGCGCGCCCGAGGCCGCCTCGACCTCGGCGATGACCTTGTCGGCCTCCTCGCGCACGATCTCCAGCTCCTGCACCGTGCCGACGAGCGGGATCATGATCTCGGCGCGCGGGTCGCCCTTGGCGGCCTTGCGCTCGGCCGCGGCCTCGGCGATCGCCCGGACCTGCATGGTGAACAGGCCGGGGATGACCAGGCCGAGACGGACCCCGCGCAGACCCAGCATCGGGTTCTGCTCGTGCAGCCGGTGCACGGCCTGGAGCAGGCGCAGCTCGTTCTCGTGCGGCTCCTGGCGCGACTCGGCGAGAGCCACGCGCACCGACAGCTCGGTGATGTCGGGCAGGAACTCGTGCAGCGGCGGGTCCAGGAGGCGGATGGTGACGGGCAGGCCGTCCATCGACTCGAAGAGCTGCACGAAGTCCTGCTTCTGCAGCGGGAGCAGCTGCTTGAGGGACTCCTCGCGCTCGGCGTCGGTGTCGGCCAGGATCAGCCGCTCCACCAGCTCGCGCCGGTCACCGAGGAACATGTGCTCGGTGCGGCACAGGCCGATGCCCTGGGCGCCGAAACGGCGGGCGCGCAGCGCGTCCTCGGCGTTGTCGGCGTTGGCGCGCACCCGCAGGCGGCGCTTGCGGTCGGCGAAGGCCATCATGCGGTGGACGGCCTCGACCAGCTCGTCGGCGTCGTCGGCACCGGGGTGCATCCGGCCTTCGAAGTACTCCACGACCGGCGACGGCACGACGGGTACCTCACCGAGGTAGACCTTGCCGGAGGAGCCGTCGATGGAGACGACGTCGCCCTCCTCGACGATGTGCCCGCCCGGGACGGTCATCCTGCGGCGCTTGGTGTCGACCTCGAGTTCCTCGGCGCCGCAGACACAGGTCTTGCCCATGCCACGGGCGACGACGGCCGCGTGGGAGGTCTTGCCGCCGCGGGAGGTCAGGATGCCCTCGGCGGCGATCATGCCGTCCAGGTCGTCGGGGTTGGTCTCGCGGCGGATCAGGATGACCTTCTCGCCGGAGCGGGACCACTTCACGGCCGTGTAGGAGTCGAAGACGGCCTTGCCGACGGCCGCACCCGGGGAGGCGGCGATGCCGCGGCCGACCTGCGAGACCTTCGCGTCCTCGTCGAAGCGCGGGAACATCAGCTGCGCGAGCTGGGCGCCGTTGACGCGGGTGAGCGCCTCGGCCTCGTCGATCAGGCCCTGGTCGACCAGCTGGGTGGCGATGCGGAAGGCCGCGCCCGCGGTGCGCTTGCCGACACGGGTCTGGAGCATCCAGAGCACACCGCGCTCGATGGTGAACTCGATGTCGCAGAGATCCTTGTAGTGGTTCTCCAGCGTCTCCATGATCTGCATCAGCTGGTCGTACGACTTCTTGTCGATCTGCTCCAGCTCGGCGAGCGGCACGGTGTTGCGGATGCCCGCGACGACGTCCTCGCCCTGGGCGTTCTGCAGGTAGTCGCCGTAGACGCCCTGGTGGCCGCTGGCGGGGTCGCGGGTGAAGGCGACGCCGGTGCCGGAGTCGGGGCCGAGGTTGCCGAAGACCATGGAGCAGACGTTGACGGCCGTGCCCAGGTCGTGCGGGATGCGCTCCTGGCGGCGGTAGAGCTTGGCGCGGTCGGTGTTCCAGGAGTCGAAGACCGCGTGGATGGCGAGGTCCATCTGCTCGCGCGGGCTCTGCGGGAAGTCCCGGCCGGCCTCGGTCTTGACGATCTTCTTGAACTTGGTGACGAGCTTCTTGAGGTCGGCGGCCTCCAGCTCGGTGTCGACCGTGACCTTCTTGGCCGCCTTGGCCGCCTCCAGCGCGTCCTCGAAGAGCTCGCCGTCGACGCCGAGGACGGTCTTGCCGAACATCTGGATGAGGCGGCGGTAGGAGTCCCACGCGAAGCGGTCGTCGCCGGCCTGCTTGGCGAGACCCTGGACCGACTTGTCGGAAAGGCCGATGTTCAGGACGGTGTCCATCATGCCGGGCATGGAGAACTTGGCGCCCGAGCGCACCGACACCAGCAGCGGGTCGTCGGCCTGGCCGAGCTTCTTGCCCATGCGGGCCTCGAGGGCGTCGAGGTGGGCGCTCACCTCGTCACGCAGTGCCGCCGGCTCCTCGCCGCTGTCGAGGTAGACCTTGCAGGCCTCGGTGGTGATGGTGAAGCCGGGCGGGACCGGAAGGCCCAGGTTCGTCATCTCGGCGAGGTTCGCGCCCTTGCCACCGAGGAGGTCCTTGAGGTCCTTGTTGCCCTCGGTGAAGTCGTAGACGAACTTCACGCCCTCAACGCTCGCGGCCTGCTCGGCTACCGGGAGATCTTTGTTTTCCGACACGGGTCTCGACTCCTCGAGGACGCGGTGGCTGCCCTGACGGCGAGGAACATACCCAGATCAAAGGCGTCTGGGTACGTCCACTCGTGCGTCATGCGCCTGTAACCACTCGTCCGCCAGCGGATCGAAAGTCAAGGCTCGGCAAGCGATCACAGGCGTATGTTTTCACTTCTTGAACGCAAGAACCTCCCCGGACCGCGTTCAGCGCTCATATGAGCGGTGTTCCTGCACGCTTGATTTCGCTCGATGAACGATCAAACGATGGCACTCAGTGCCACCCCTTGGAGAAGTGCAGCCGCTCAAGATCCGCTCATCTGAGCGCAACCCTTATCAGGGGTGGCGAGAATCACGCTGCCACAGCCCGGCGGATTTCACCATGCGGACGTGTCGTGCGACCGAAATGTCCCCGTCACACACCGAGCGCGCGCAGCCGCTCCTCGACCCGTTCCGGCGCGTAGAGATGCTCCACGACCATCGCACCGGCCCCCACCAGCCCGGCTCGCTCACCGAGCCGGGACGTCACGACGTCCAGATGGGCGGTGGAGCGGGGCAGCGCCCGCTGGTAGAGCAGTTCACGCACACCGGTGAGGAAGGGAGTTCCGGCCAGATCCCCGGCGATCATCAGCACCCCGGGATTGAGCAGGGTCACGACGGTCGCCAGCACGTCCCCGACCCGGCGCCCGGCCTCCCGGGCCAGACCGACCGCCTCGGGGTGCCCGGACGCCAGCAGGTCCCGCACGTCCGACCCGGAGGCCGCCGGCACCCCGGCCTCCGCGAGCCGCCGGGCCACCGCGCCACCGCTCGCGACGGCGGCGAGGCAGCCGTACGAACCGCACCGGCACAGCGCCTGGGCGCCCTCCGGCACCCGGATGTGCCCGATGTCCCCGGCGCCGCCGTCGATGCCCCGGAAGACCGAGCCGCCGACCACGACCCCGGCGCCGATGCCGGTGGAGACCTTCACCAGCACGAAGGCGGAGCAGTCGGGGTAGCCCGTGCGCTGCTCGCCGTACGCCATGAGGTTGGCGTCGTTGTCCACGAGGACCGGCACGGGGCCGGCGCCGGTGTGCTCGGTGAGCGCCCGGGCCAGCCGGCCCCGTATGTCGTAGCCGTCCCAGCCGGGCATGATCGGCGGCTGGACGACCCGGCCGGTCTCGGTGTCGACCGGGCCGGGCACCGCGAGCCCGACGCCGCACACCGCCTCCGCCCCGTGTCCGGCCTTCTCCAGCAGCTCGGCGAACCAGCGCCCGAGTTCGCCGAGCACGGCGTCCGGACCGTCCTCCACGGCCAGGGTGCCGGAGTGCTCGGCGAGAATCTCGCCGGACAGCGACAGCACGGCCGCCCGCGCGTGCCGGGTGTCGAGGTCGGCGGCCAGGACCACCGCGTGCTCGTCGTCGAACTCCAGGGTGATGGAGGGGCGTCCGCCCAGCGGGGAGTCGACCGGCCCGCCGGCGCCCTCGCGCAGCCAGCCCGCCCGGAAGAGCCGGTCCAGCCGCTGCCCGACCGTGGCCCGGGACAGTCCGGTGGCCCGCTGCAGCGCACCCCTCGTCACGGCGCGGCGACTGCGCACCAGTTCGAGCAGTTCGCCGGCGCTCGCCTGGCCCACGCCTCTGCCGGTCCTCCCGGGCATTCCGGTCATGCACACCCCCTTGTGTTTCCCAACCTTGCCTTACATAGTGGGTTTTGCGTGTTAAATAGACGTAACCTCACCGTAGCCGCAGCCGAACCGGCCGGCCGGACGTCTTCCGGAGAGTTCCGAGTGGACCGCACCGCCCGACGCGCCCCCCGCCCCACGGGACGCACCGTTGCATACGATCCGTCCAGTACCGCTTCCCCCCTGCACCTCAGGGCCGCCGCAGTGCTGGAGGCCGGCTGGACGGGCTCCTCCACCGTGCCCTCCCGCAGCCTGTACCCGCACCAGTGGTCGTGGGACTCCGCGTTCATCGCCATCGGCCTGCGCCACCTGTCGCCGTTACGGGCGCAGACGGAGCTGGAGACGCTGCTGGCGGCCCAGTGGGCGGACGGGCGGATCCCGCACATCGTCTTCAACCCCTCCGTCCCGCTCGACGCCTACTTCCCCAGCCCCGACTTCTGGCGCTCCTCCACCGCGGGGCGTGCCGCGGGTGCCCCGCGCACCGTACAGACCTCCGGGATCGTGCAGCCACCGGTGCACGCGCTGGCCGTCTGGCTGGTGCACCTCGCCGACCCGGGCCTGTCCCGCGCACGCGGCTTCCTCACCCGGGCGTACCCCCGACTCGCGGCCTGGCACCGGTACTTGCTGCACCGGCGCGACCTGGGCGGGGGCGGGCTGGTCTCCGTGGTGCACCCCTGGGAGCAGGGCATGGACAACAGCCCCTGCTGGGACCGTCCGCTGTCCCGGGTCACCCCGGCCCCGGCCCGCTCCTTCCGCCGCGCCGACCTCGACCACGGCTCCCCCGAGGACCGGCCGACGGATCTGGACTACGGGCGGTACGTGCGGCTCGCGGCGGACTACCGGGACCGGGGCTACGCGGACGGGCCCGGGGACTTCATGGTGGAGGACCCGGCGTTCAACGCCCTGCTCATCACCTCCGAGTACGCCCTGGCCCGGATCGCGCACGAGCTGGGCGCGGCGGGCTCGGCCCGGCGGACCCGGGCCGACCGGCTGACCGCCACCCTCGTGCGGCGGCTGTGGGACCCGGCCGCGGGGATGTTCCTGTGCCGGGACGTGCGCGCCGGGGAGCCCGTCCCCGAGCGCGGTGTCACGGGCCTGATCCCCCTGCTCCTGCCGACCCTGCCGCCCGACCTCGCGGCCACTCTGGTCCGCACCGTCTGCGGCCCGCACTTCGGCCTCGGCGGCACGACCCGCCTGGTGCCCAGCTACGACCTGCTCGGCGAGGCCTTCGACCCGCACCGCTACTGGCGCGGCCCGGCCTGGTTCAACACCAGCTGGCTGCTGGAGCGCGGGCTGCGGCTGCACGGCGAGCGCGGCCGGGCCGACGCCCTGCGCAAGGGCGTCCTGCACACCGCCGGCGCCACCGGCTTCGCCGAGTACGTCGACCCGTACACAGCACAGGCCTGCGGCGCCACCGGCTTCGGCTGGACCGCCGCGCTCACGCTCGACCTGCTGCACGACCGGCCCGCATGGGACAGATGCGGCGTCACGGCGATCAAGGGAGAGGACCGGGCATGACCGACCGGCATCATCTGCTCGTGCACGGCGGGACGTTCGCCGCCGTCGGCGACCGCGGCGACATCAGCGGCTACCGGGGCGGCAGCGCCCCGGACGGCATGTTCGTACGGGACGCACGGCATCTGAGCCGCTGGCAGCTCACCGTCGACGGGGCCGTGCCCGACACGCTCGCACCGGTGGCCGACGGGGACACGGCGGCCTGCGTGCTCGTCCCACGCGGCGGCCGCGACGAGCCGCCCGCGTACACGCTCTTCCGCGAACAGGCCGTCGGTGACGCCTCGTTCGTCGAGTCGCTGCGTGTCACCAGCAACCGTCCCACGCCGACGACGGTCCGGCTCGCGGTCACCGCCGACGCCGACTTCACCGACCAGTTCGAACTGCGCTCCGACCACCGCACCTACACCAAGGCCGGGGCCGTCCGCTCCCGCCAGGTCCTCGGGCACGGCGTGGAGTTCAGCTACCGGCGGGGCGAGTGGCGGTCCGTCACGACCGTGACGGCCGAACCCCAGCCGGACGCGGTGGAGGAGACCGGCACCGGTGCCCGCCGCATGGTGTGGACCCTGGACCTCGAACCGCACGGCACCGCCGAGCTGGTCCTGCGGGTCATCGCCCGCCCGCACGGCGACAAACGCGCCCTGCGTGTGCCCCGCTCCCCCGCCGCGCTCCAGCAGCAACTCCTCGCCCGGGAGGGTGAGTTCATGGAGGGCGTGGCGTTCCCGAGCGGCCGGCCGGAGCTGGCCGCGGCCTGCGCCCGGGGCCTCGCCGACCTCGCCGCGCTCCAGGTCCCCGCCACCGGGCCGGACGGTGAGGAACTGCGCGTCCCGGCGGCCGGCGCGCCCTGGTTCCTGACGCTGCTGGGCCGGGACGCCCTGCTGACCTCGCTGTTCGCCCTGCCCTACCGGCCGCGGCTGGCCGCCGCCACCCTGCCCGCGCTCGCCGCGACCCAGGCGACGGGCGCCGGTGCCGACGAGGTCACCCAGCCCGGCAAGATCGTGCACGAGGTGCGGCACGGCGAACTCGCCCACTTCGGCCAGGTCCCCTACGGCCGCTACTACGGCTCGGTCGACGCCACGCCGTTGTTCCTCGTGCTCCTCGGCGCGTATGTGGAACAGACGGGCGACACCGCCCTGGCCCGACGCCTCGAACCCCACGCCCGGGCCGCCGTCGGCTGGATGCTCGACCACGGCGGCCTGACCTCGCGCGGCTACCTGGTCTACCGCGCCGACCAGGGCGGCCTCGCCAACCAGAACTGGAAGGACTCCCCCGGCGCGATCTGCTCCGCCGACGGCACCCGGCCCCACGGCCCGGTGACCGCCGCGGGTGCCCAGGGCTACGCGTACGACGCGCTGCGCCGCACGGCGTGGCTCGCGCGCACGGTGTGGCAGGACGGGACGTACGCGGACCTGCTGGAGCAGGCGGCCGGTGATCTGCGCGACCGTTTCCAGCGGGACTTCTGGATGCCGGAGCGCTCCTTCCCGGCGCTCGCCCTCGACGGCCGGGGCGACCGGGTCGACGCCCTCGCCTCCGACGCCGGACACCTGCTGTGGTCGGGCCTGCTGGACAAGGAGTACGGCGAACAGGTCGGCCGGCGCCTGCTCGAACCGGACTTCTTCTCGGGCTGGGGCGTGCGCACCCTGGCCGCCGGGCAGCCGGCCTACCATCCGCTCTCCTACCACCGCGGTTCGGTCTGGCCGCACGACAACGCGCTGATCGCACTGGGTCTGGCCCGCTACGGGCTGCACGACGAGGCGCGGGCGATCGCGGGCGGGCTCGTCGACGCGGCGGCCGCGACCGGCCACCGGCTGCCGGAGGTCCTCGCGGGCTACGGCCGTGACACCCACCCCGAGCCGGTGCCGTACCCGCACGCGTGCGTGCGCGAATCCCGCTCGGCCTCGGCCCCGTTGGCGCTGCTCACGGCGGTCGGCGGGGTCTGAGTCCCGGTTGGCCGAGCGTTTGCCGGGTGTTTGCCGAGCGCTGGCCGGAGGCACTGAACACACCTGCTGAGAGCCCCGTACGGAACTGAGACGGACCCGCACCCCCACGCGGGTCCGTCACCTCACCGGTTTCCGTACGGGAAGGACCTCTCCGGGTGCCTGTCTTCACACGCTTCAGCCCGTCACCGGGTCCGGGTGACGGGCCTTCAGAGGCCGCGTCAGAGATGCCCGGTGAGGAGCCGGAGGGGGAGGGAAGGGAACCGGAGGCCGGGGGGCCGGGCGACACGGGAGGAGCGGAGCCGGGGTCGGCATCTGCACATGAGCGCGTGCCGGGCCCCACGCGGACGCCCGAGCCGGAGCCGGAGCTGAAGTCGGCGCCGGAACTCGAATCACCATTGCCGTCGGAGCCCGCGCCGGGACTGGAGCCCACAGCGACACCGGTGCCCCAGCGCAAGCCGGAGGCGAAGCCCACGCCGAAGGCGAAGCCCGCGCCAGCGGCCGAGCAGGCGTCGGCGGTCGGGAGACCAACTGACGGCGCCGTACCCGCCGCACCCGAGCCCGTCGCCCCCGAGTCCGCCGCACCCGAGCCCGTCACCCCCGAGTCCGCCGCAGACGAGCCCGTCACAGCCGCTCCCCCGGCCACCCGGAGATCCCGCCTCGCCCGCCTCACCGGACTGACCTACCTCCGCACCCGCCACCCCCGGGCCTCCCGCGTCCTCTCCTGGATCACCACCGCCCTCGCGGCCCTGCTCGTCCTCGGTGCCCTGCTGCTGCCCAACACGCTCCCCGGTGTCGAGCCGCGCAGCTTCACCCGGATACCCGCGGAGGCGGTCGTCGGGGCCGTCGTCGTGCTGGGGCTTCCGCGTCGGCCGCGGCTGATCGCGGCCGTGCTGTACGGGCTCGGCCTCACCGCGCTGACCGCCGTGAACCTGCTCGACATGGGGTTCAACGAATACCTGGGCCGTGGCTTCAACGCCGCGCTCGACTGGGACCTGCTGCCCGACGCGCAGGCGTACGTCGAGGACACGCTGGGCGGCGGTGTCGCGACCGCCGTCGCCGTCGGCGCGGTCGTCCTCGTCCTGCTGCTGGCGGTCGTCATGGTCCTGGCGACGGTCCGGCTCAGCGACCTGCTGGTCCGCCACCGGCCCCGGGCGGCCCGGGGCGCGCTGATCGCCGGCACCGTCTGGATCACCTGCTCGGCGTTGGGCCTGACGCTCTTCGGCGGCCCGATCGCCTCCGAGCGCGCGGCCGGGGCGCTCCGGGTGCACGCGCAGCGGACGGTGGAGTCGCTGCGGGACGAGGCGGCGTTCGCGCAGGAGGCGAAGGCGGACACCTTCGGCAACACCCCGCCCGACCAGCTGCTGCCCGACCTGCGCGGCAAGGACATGATCTTCACTTTCATCGAGAGCTACGGCCGCAGCGCCATCGAGGACCCGGTCATGGCTCCCGGCGTCGACCGGACCCTCGACACCCGCACGAAGGCCCTGGCGAAGGCCGGCTTCCACGCCCGGAGCGGCTGGCTGACCTCGGCCACCTACGGTGGCAGCAGCTGGCTCGGCCACTCCACGACCATGTCCGGCCTGTGGATCGACAACCAGCGCCGCTACCGCACGGTCAGCGCCGGCGACCACCTCACCCTCACCAAGGCGTTCCAGAAGTCCGGCGCCTGGGACACGGTCGGCGTCATGCCGGGCGTGCAGAAGGGCTGGCCGGAGGAGAAGTGGTACGGCCTCGACAAGCTCTACGACGCCTTCGACCTGGGGTACCAGGGCCCGAAGTTCAGCTGGTCGACCATGCCCGACCAGTACGCGCTGGAGGCGTTCCAGAAGCAGGTGCACGGCCGGAAGCGGGACAAGCCGCTGATGTCGTTCGTCATCCTGACCTCCAGCCACCAGCCCTGGGCGCCCATCCCGAAGACGGTCGGCTGGGACGAACTGGGCGACGGTTCGGTCTTCGACGCGATCCAGAAGGCCGGCAACAAGGCCTCGGACGTCATCACCGACACCACCAAGTCCCGCGAGGAGTACGGAAAGTCCATCCAGTACTCGGTCACCAGCCTCACCCAGTGGCTCGAGCGCTACGGCACCGACGACACCGTCCTGGTCTTCCTCGGCGACCACCAGCCCATCGCCCGGGTCAGCGGCGAACGCGCCAGCCGGGACGTGCCGGTGTCGATCGTCGCGAAGGACCCGAAGGTCCTGGACAAGGTCGCCGGCTGGAACTGGACGGAGGGCCTGAAGCCGGACCGCGACGCGCCCGTCTGGAAGATGAGCTCCTTCCGCGACCGCTTCCTGAAGGCGTTCGGCTCCACCCCACACCCCTCGGGCTGATCAGCCGCCGGAGGTGTCCAGCTCCGCGTCCTCGCCGATGCCCGCGCAGTCGTAGGGGTCCTTCAGCCAGCCGTCCGGCAGCACCACCCGGTTGTTGCCGGACGTGCGGCCCCGGGGCCCGTCGGCGCCGGTGGGCCAGGGCTGGTCGAGGTCCAGCTCGTCGAGCCCGGCCCGCAGTTCCTCCAGCGAGGACGTGATCGCGAGACGCTTGCGCATCTCGGAGCCGACCGCGAAGCCCTTGAGGTACCAGGCGACGTGCTTGCGGAAGTCGACGACGCCCTTGGACTCGTCGCCGATCCACTCGCCGAGCAGCGTGGCGTGCCGGACCATGACGTCGGCGACCTCGCGGAGCGTGGGCCGGGCGATGTCGTCGTGCCGTCCCTCGAAGGCGGCGACGAGGTCGGAGAACAGCCAGGGCCGCCCCAGGCACCCGCGTCCGACCACGACCCCGTCGCAGCCGGTCTCGCGCACCATCCGCAGCGCGTCCTCGGCCGACCAGATGTCGCCGTTGCCGAGCACCGGGATCTCCGGCACGTGCTCCTTGAGCCGGGCGATGGCGTCCCAGTCGGCGGTGCCGCCGTAGTGCTGGGCGGCGGTGCGGCCGTGCAGGGCGATGGCGGTGACGCCCTCCTCGACGGCGATCCGGCCGGCGTCGAGGAAGGTGATGTGGTCGTCGTCGATGCCCTTGCGCATCTTCATCGTCACGGGCAGGTCGCCGGCGCCGCTGACCGCCTCGCGCAGGATGGCGCGCAGCAGGTTCCGCTTGTACGGGAGCGCGGAGCCGCCGCCCTTGCGGGTCACCTTGGGCACCGGGCAGCCGAAGTTGAGGTCGATGTGGTCGGCCAGGTCCTCCTCCGCGATCATGCGGACGGCCTTGCCGACGGTCGCCGGGTCCACGCCGTAGAGCTGGACGGACCGGGGGCGCTCACTCGCGTCGAAGTGAATGAGCTGCATCGTCTTCTCGTTGCGTTCGACCAGCGCCCGGGTGGTGATCATCTCGCTGACGAACAGGCCCTTGCCACCGCTGAACTCCCTGCACAGGGTGCGGAAGGGCGCGTTGGTGATCCCGGCCATGGGGGCCAGGACGACGGGGGGCTGGACGGTGTGCGGGCCGATCTGCAGGGGCGTGGACATTCCTCCATTGTGCCGTGCGACAGGACAGGGCAGTTCATTAGTTAGCCGCACTATCGAAATCGGCGTACGATGGAGCGCATGCCCGAGCTCAGCCACCGCCGCCGCATGCTGGTCCTCGCGATCTGCTGCATGAGCCTGCTCATCGTCAGCCTCGACAACACGGTCCTGAACGTGGCCCTGCCGTCCATGCAGCGGGACCTGCACGCGAGCACGTCGGGCCTGCAGTGGACGATCGACGCGTACACCCTGGTCCTGGCGTCGCTGCTGATGCTCGCGGGCTCCACGGCCGACCGGATCGGCCGCAAGCGCGTGTTCATGGCGGGCCTGGTCGTCTTCACCATCGGCTCGGTGCTCTGCTCCCTCGCGCCGAACCTGGAGGCGCTGATCGCCTTCCGGATGGTCCAGGCGGTGGGCGGCTCCATGCTCAACCCGGTCGCCATGTCGATCATCACCAACACCTTTACCGACCCCCGCGAGCGCGCCCGGGCGATCGGCGCGTGGGGCGCGGTCGTCGGCATATCCATGGCCGCCGGCCCGCTGGTCGGCGGTCTCCTGGTGGAGTCGGTCGGCTGGCGCTCGATCTTCTGGATCAACCTCCCCGTGGGCCTCGCCGCCCTCCTGCTCACGCTGCGCTTCGTCCCCGAGTCCCGGGCCGGCCGGGCCCGCCGCCCCGACCCCGTCGGCCAGCTCCTGGTGATCGCCCTGTTCGGCTCCCTGACCTACGCGATCATCGAGGCGCCGACCACGCCGTTCGCCTCGACCGCCCCGCTCGTCGTGGTGGCCCTCGCCGCACTCACCGGCCTGCTCCTGTACGAGCCGCGCCGCGCGGAGCCGCTGATCGACCTGCGGTTCTTCCGCTCGGCACCGTTCAGCGGCGCCACCGTCATCGCGATCAGCGCGTTCGCCGCACTCGGCGGCTTCCTGTTCCTGTCCACGCTGTACCTCCAGAACGTACGCGGCCTGACCGCCCTGGAGGCGGGCCTGTGGATGCTGCCGATGGCGGCCCCGACGTTCCTTTGCGCCCCGCTCTCCGGCCGTCTGGTGGGCACGCGCGGTCCACGCCTGCCCCTGCTGATCGCGGGCGGCGCGATGACGGCGAGCGGCCTGCTCTTCGCCGCGTTCGACGCCGAGACCTCGGACTTCACCCTCGTCGCCGGTTACGTCCTCTTCGGCATCGGCTTCGGCTTCGTCAACGCCCCCATCACCAACACGGCGGTCTCCGGCATGCCGCGCGCCCAGGCGGGCGTCGCCGCGGCCGTCGCCTCCACGAGCCGCCAGCTGGGCCAGACTCTGGGTGTCGCGGTGGTGGGCGCGGTGCTCGCCGCGGGAGTGGGCGCGTCCTCGTACCGGGAGATGTTCGTCACGGCCGCGCGACCGGGCTGGTGGATCCTGACGGCCTGCGGCGCCGCGGTGCTGACGCTGGGCGCCCTGACCAGCGGACGCTGGCCCCGCCGGACCGCCGAGCGGACGGCCGAGCGGCTGGAGTCGGCGGAGGTCCGGGAAGCCGCCGGCGTCAGCGCCTGAGGCCTGCTGTTCCAGGGCCTGTCGTTCGGATC
Source organism: Streptomyces sp. NPDC006372 (assembly GCF_040612515.1). Taxonomy (NCBI): domain Bacteria; kingdom Bacillati; phylum Actinomycetota; class Actinomycetes; order Kitasatosporales; family Streptomycetaceae; genus Streptomyces; species Streptomyces sp. NPDC006372. The sequence goes on from NZ_JBEXQJ010000001.1 coordinate 482,760, forward strand.
GCGCCGCAGGCGCGGGCCTGGCACGCGCATCTGCGGCGTTGACGGGCTGCCGCCGATGTCCTGCGACACGATCCGGACGACAGGCCTCAGTCCTCCTCCGCGGCCCGGCCCTCGCCCGCCATGAACCGCCAGACGAGGGCGTGGCCGAGGACGACCAGGGCGATCAGCATCAGGGCCTCGGCCTGGATGGGGCGCAGTCCGATGTGGTCGGCGATCTCGGGGTACGCGCCGACGACCGCGATCAGGGCGTAGAGCAGGGCGGCACCGGCCTGCTGCCAGGCGACGAAGCCGTCGCCGCGGGTGCGGGCCAGCAGCCGCAGGGTGCACGCGCAGCCGACCAGGGCCAGGACGACGAACGCCGCCCGCCAGATCCGCGGCTGTTCGGCGCCGCCGACCTGACCGAACAGGCCCATCACGGCGGGCAGCAGGAAGGACAGGTAGACCCCGCCGACGACGCGGCGCTGGGCGGGGTCACGCATCCAGTCGCCATGGCTCTGGACGACGTTCCACCACAGGCCGACCAGGGTGAAGCAGGTCGCGGAGAAGAGGGCGTAGAACGTGGAGATATCCATGGACGACGAGGGTCGCAGCGCTCGCGGCCCCGCCGTGTGCCACACGCCCCGCACCCGCTGGAACGGACTAGCCGGGGCCTTCTTACGGGTCAGACCCCGGTCCGGCCGACCGCGCCTCCTCAACCCCGCCGCGCCACGGCGATCGCCCGCAGTTCCTCCAGGCGCTCCCTCGACTCCGCGTCCGCCGGTACGTATGTCACGATCCTCGGCCCCACGTCGGGGGTCAGCCACAGGTCGGTGTGGTCGACGGTGATACGGCCGACGTGGGGGTTGAGGAACTCCTTGCGCTTGGTGCGGTGGGCGACGACCTCGTGGCGGTCCCAGGCGGCGCGGAACTGGGCGGACTCCGTGCGCAGCCGCTTGAGCAGCATCTTCCAGGCGGGCTCGGTGAGATGACCGGCCATGGCCGCGCGGAAGCGGGCGGCCATCAGACGCTGTGTCTCCTCCAGGTGCACGATGGACGACTGCCATCCCGGGTGTGTGTACGACAGGACCATGCAGTTCCGGTCCTCCGGCGGCACCGTGTCCAGATCGCACAGCAGCAGTCCGTAGGTGCGGTTGTAGGCGAGGATGTCGTACCGGCTGTTCTGCAGGCACGCCGGGAACGGCTCGACCTGCTCCAGCACCGCCCGCATGGCCGGCGTGACCGATGGGCAGGTGGTCGCCGGCGTCGGGTCCGCGGCCCCCGCCAGCTGGAAGAGGTGGGCGCGCTCACCGGGGTCGAGCAGCAGCGCGCGGGCGAGCGCGTCGAGGACCTGGACGGAGACCTGGATGTCCCGGGCCTGCTCCAGCCACGTGTACCAGGTGACGCCCACGGCGGAGAGCTGGGCGACCTCCTCGCGGCGCAGGCCCGGCGTACGGCGTCGGCGGCCCCGGGGCAGGCCGACCTGCTCGGGGGCGATCCGCTCACGGCGGCTGCGCAGGAAGGCCGCGAGTTCGTGCCGCCGGACGTCCGTGTCGCGGGGCGCCTCGGGTGCGCGTACCGGTGTCTCCTGTGCCATGGTCACCATGCCCTTCAGCTTGCCGCCGCCCGGACCCGGTTTCCAGGTAGTGCTTCTACCAGGATAAGGACACTCTGGTACCAGTCTGGGACGGGTCGCAGGCTCGTGACCGTGACCACGGAATCCCTCACCCCACGCCCTGTCCGCTCACCGGCAGCCCCGGCGCCCGTGCTCGGCGGCCTCGGCCTGTTCACCGTGCTGCTGGCCGCGGCGCTCCCTCTCGTCGACTTCTTCATCGTCAATGTCGCCCTGCCCACCATCGGCACCGACCTCGCCGCGGGCGAGTCGGTCCTCGAACTGGTCGTCGCCGGTTACGGCGTGGCCTACGCCGTCCTGCTGGTCCTCGGCGGGCGGCTCGGTGACCTGTTCGGCCGGCGGCGGCTGTTCCTCGTCGGCATGGCCGCCTTCGGGCTGACCTCGCTGGCGTGCGGACTGGCGCCCGGCGCCTGGTCGCTGGTCGCGGCCCGGGTCGCGCAGGGCGCGTCGGCCGCCGCGATGCTGCCGCAGGTGCTCGCCACCATCCAGGCCACCACGACCGGCCCGCGGCGGGCGAAGGCCATGGGCCTGTACGGCGCGACCGCCGGGCTGTCCATGGTGGCCGGGCAGATCCTCGGCGGGGTGCTGGTCGCGGCCGACATCGCCGGTACCGGCTGGCGTTCGGTGTTCCTCGTCAATGTGCCGGTGGTCCTCGCCGGGCTGGTGCTGGCCGTCCGCGCGGTCCCCGAGACCCGCTCCCCGCGCCCGGAGCCCGTCGACGTCCCCGGCACGGTCCTCCTCGCGGCCTCGCTCCTCACCCTGCTCGTCCCGCTCACCGAGGGCCGGGCGGCCGGCTGGCCGCTGTGGACGTGGCTGTCGCTGGTGGCGTTCCCGTTCGTGGCGGCGGCGTTCTACGCGGTGGAACGCCGGGCCGACCGCGAGGGCCGTACGCCACTGGTCCCGCCGAGCCTGTTCACGCTCGTCTCCCTGCGCCGCGGACTGCTGTTGATCCTGCCCTTCTCCATCGGCTTCAGCGGTTTCATGTTCGTGATCGCTGTGGCGTTGCAGCAGGGCGCCGGGCTCGACCCGGTCGCCGCGGGCCTGGCGCTCGCGCCCCTCGCGGTGGTGTTCTTCGTCTTCTCCCTCCTGGGCCCGCGCCTGGTCGCCCGGTACGGGACCCGCGTGGTGACGGCGGGCGCCGCGCTCCAGGGCCTGGGCCTGGCCCTGATGGCGCTCGCCGCCTGGCGCTTCTGGCCGCATCTGGGCTTCGTCGAACTGCTCCCGGGAGCGGCGGTGGCCGGCGCGGGCCAGGCGCTGCAACTCCCGGTCGTCTACCGGGTCATCCTCTCCGAGGTGCCACCGGCCCGCGCCGGGGTCGGCAGCGGCGTGATGATCACCACCCAGCAGTCGGCGCTGGCCCTGGGTGTGGCCACTCTGGGCACGCTGTTCCTGTCCCTGGTCCCGGGGTTGGGCATGCGGGACGCCCTGGTCACGACGCTGCTGGTGCAGCTGGGCGGGGTGGCGCTGACCGGACTGCTGAGCCTCAGGCTGCCGCGCAGGGTCGTCTGAGGTCTCTCACAGCTGGGTAACTCACTGCCCCGGCCGCACTGTTGATGTTGGTCTTGCTGCACACTCCTTGCTGCGAAACGGACCGGATCCGCCGGATTCCTGGACGCGGGAGGCGTCATGGCGCAGAGCGACACGAGCAAGGTCAGCCGCTGGGACCAGCACGGCCGGGAGCACGTGGTGCGGGTGCGGCGCACGGGAGTGCAGCGCACGATCAGATGCGACACCTGCGGCTGGCGCAGAGGAGCCCAGTTCCTGCCGTGGCTCAAGGCGGAGGAGCACCTGGCGGAGGCCCATCAGGCCACGGTGGACCCGACGGCGGCGTGAGGCCCGAGGCGTGCGGCGACGTGCGGCGGCGAAGGGCTCACCGCTTTGGCGCCGTCACCGTCGCCCTACGAGTGCAAGCCCCGCACCACCAGCTCCACCACCGCCTCGAACTCCCCCTCCACGCCGGGCCGCTCCCACTCCGTGGCGTAGAGGGGGTCATGGAAGCGCCCGGTCGCGTGGAAGACAGCGCGGGCCGAGGCCTCCGGGTCGGTGGTGTCGAAGCTGCCGGCCTCCACGCCGGACCGGATGATGCGGGCCAGCTGCGCGGTCAGGTCGGTGATGTGTTCGCCGACCGCCGTGCCGGTGTCGCCCGTGAGAACCCTGTACGTGGCGAACAGCTCCGGATCCTCGCCCGCCTTGCGGCGCTTGGCGGCGAAGAGCGCACTGAGCCAGTCCCTCAGCCGGGCCTCCGGGTCGCCCTCCGCGGCGACTATCCCGGACAGCTCCCCGGTCGTGCGGTCAAGCCAGCGCTTGGTGACCGCTTCGCGCAGCGCCGCCTTGGTGCGGAAGTGCCGGTAGACGCTGCCGTGGCTGACGCCGAGCGCGCGGGCCACGTCGACCACGGTGGCCTTGGCCGGGCCGTGCCGGCGCAGCACCTCCTCGGTGGCCTCGAGGATGCGCTCGGCGGTCAGGGTCTCGGTGGTCGGTGCCATGACCTGACCGTACCCGGGACGCGGTTCAGCTCTCGAGGTGCGCCATCTGTGCCGCCGGGTAGCGGTCACCGGCGGCGGCCCCGGCCGGCACGGCTTCCTCGATCGCGGCCAGGTCGGCCGCGTCCAGCGTCACGTCGAGCGCGCCCAGTGCCTCGGTGAGCCGGTCGCGGCGGCGGGCACCGACCAGCGGCACGATGTCCTCACCTCGCGACAGCACCCACGCGATCGCGATCTGCGCGACGCTGACGCCCTTCTGGTCGGCTATCTCCCGCAGCGCCTCGACGAGGTTCAGGTTGTGCCGGAGGTTGTCGCCCTGGAAGCGCGGCGACCTCGCCCGGAAGTCGCCCGCGCCGAGCTGCCGGTCCGCGGTGAAGTGGCCGGATATCAGGCCCCGGGAGAGCACCCCGTACGCCGTGATCGCTATGCCCAGCTCACGCGTGGCCGGGAGGATCGCGTCCTCGATGCCGCGCGAGATGAGGGAGTACTCGATCTGGAGGTCCGAGATCGGTGCCGTGGCAGCGGCCCGGCGGATGGTCTCGGCGCCGACCTCGCTCAGGCCGATGTGCCGCACGTGGCCCTTCTCGACGAGTTCCGCGATCGCGCCGACCGTCTCCTCGATCGGCACGGCCGGATCGAGACGGGCGATGCGGTAGACGTCGATGTGGTCGACGCCGAGCCGCTGGAGGGAGTATGCGGCGAAGTTCTTCACGGCGGCGGGCCTGCCGTCATAGCCCAGCCAGCCGCCGTCCGGGCCGCGCAGGGCGCCGAACTTCACACTGACCAGGGCCTGTTCCCGCCGGGCGGCGGGGGCCGCACGCAGGGCCTCGCCGATCAGCAGTTCGTTGTGGCCCATGCCGTAGAAGTCGCCGGTGTCCAGCAGGGTGACGCCCGCTTCGAGCGCCGCGTGAAGGGTCGCGATGGACTCGGCCCGGTCCGCCTCGCCGTACAGCGCGGACATGCCCATGCAGCCGAGACCGAGGGCGGAGACCTGGGGGCCGGTGGTTCCGAGAGGGCGGGTTCGCATCGTCATGCCCTCCACTGTGCCACCACAGCTGACAGATTTCAATATCTGTCAGCTGTCACTTGTCAGCCCCGCGGCCCGGCTACCGCGCCGTGAACGCCAGCTTCGCCCCGAGTGCCACGAACGACCCCGCGAAACCGCGCCGCAGCCACGCCATCACCCGCGGCCGCCCCACGACATGACTGCGCACCGACGCGGCCAGTACCCCGTAGACCGCGAAGACGACGAAGGTCGCCAGCATGAACACCCCGCCCAGCCCCACCATCCGCACCACCGCTTGCGGCTCACCGGGACTCACGAACTGCGGCAGGAACGCGAAGAAGAAGATCGTCAGCTTCGGATTGAGGATGTTGATCAGCACCCCGCGCACGATCACCTGCCGCGCCGGCACAGGCCCGGACGACGCCCGCTCCTCCACCACGAGTGCCTCCTTGTCCCGCACCGTCGCCCACGCCATGTAGAGGAGGTAGGCGACTCCGGCGTACTTCAGCACCTCGAAGGCGGTCGCACTGGCGTGCAGCAGCGCGGCGACGCCGGTGACCGTGGCGAGCAGATGCGGCACGATCCCGAGCGTGCAGCCGACGGCGGCGACGACGCTCGCCCGGCGGCCACGGGAGAGGGCGGCGGCGAGGGTGTAGACGACGCCGGTGCCCGGCGTGGCGACGACGACAAGGGTGGTCAGCAGGAACGCGATGCTCATGCGCTCACCTTGGCGCCGGCGCGATCCCTGGAAACAGGTCCAATCGGCTGCGGCGATGGAGGACCACTCCCCTCACACCACCCCATGAAAACGCGCCGGTGCCGGGCCCCTCCGTGGAGGAACCCGGCACCGGCGTACGACGGGGAACGGTCAGCAGCCGACCAGGCGGGCCGCCAGGTACCCCTCGATCTGGTCGAGGGAGATGCGCTCCTGCTTCATGGAGTCACGCTCGCGGACGGTGACCGCGTTGTCCTCCAGCGTGTCGAAGTCGACGGTCACGCAGAACGGCGTACCGATCTCGTCCTGACGGCGGTAGCGGCGGCCGATGGCGCCGGCGTCGTCGAACTCGATGTTCCAGTTCTGGCGCAGGGCCTGGGCGAGACCCTTGGCCTTCGGCGACAGCTCGGGGTTGCGGGACAGCGGGAGCACCGCGACCTTCACCGGGGCCAGGCGGTGGTCGAGCCGCAGCACGGTCCGCTTCTCCATCTTGCCCTTGGCGTTGGGCGCCTCGTCCTCGACGTACGCGTCGAGCAGGAAGGCGAGCATCGCCCGGCCGACACCGGCCGCCGGCTCGATGACGTACGGGGTCCAGCGCTCGCCGGCCTCCTGGTCGAAGTAGGTGAGGTCCTGGCCGGAGGCCTTGGAGTGGGCGCCGAGGTCGTAGTCGGTGCGGTTGGCGACGCCCTCGAGCTCGCCCCACTCACTGCCGCCGAACTGGAAGCGGTACTCGATGTCGGCGGTGCGCTTGGAGTAGTGGGAGAGCTTCTCCTGCGGGTGCTCGTACCACCGCATGTTCTCCTCGCGCAGGCCGAGACCGGTGTACCAGTTCCAGCGCTGCTCCATCCAGTACTCCTGCCACTTCTCGTCCTCGCCCGGCTTGACGAAGAACTCCATCTCCATCTGCTCGAACTCGCGGGTGCGGAAGATGAAGTTGCCGGGCGTGATCTCGTTGCGGAAGGACTTGCCCATCTGGGCGATGCCGAACGGCGGCTTGCGGCGCGAGGTGGTCTGCACCTGGGAGAAGTTGGTGAAGATGCCCTGCGCGGTCTCGGGCCGCAGGTAGGCGATGGACCCGGAGTCCTGCGTCGGGCCGAGGTGGGTCGACAGCAGGCCGGAGAACTGCTTGGGCTCGGTGAAGGTCCCCTTGTTGCCGCAGTTGGGGCAGTTGAGGTCCGCGAGACCGTTCTCCGGGGCGTGCCCCTTCTTCTCCTCGTAGGCCTCCTCCAGGTGGTCCGCGCGGAACCGCTTGTGACAGGAGGTGCACTCGGTGAGGGGGTCCGTGAAGGTGGCGACGTGGCCGGAGGCGACCCAGACCTCGGGGGCCAGGATCACGGACGAGTCGATGCCCACGACGTCCTCGCGCGACGTCACCATGTAGCGCCACCACTGGCGCTTGAGGTTCTCCTTGAGCTCGACACCCAGGGGGCCGTAGTCCCAAGCGGCGCGCTGACCGCCGTAGATCTCACTACAGGGGAATACGAAGCCACGGCGCTTGCTCAGGCTGACGATGGTGTCGATCTTGTCGGCGGCCACGGTGCTCTCTTCATTACGACGACGGGCGACGGAGCGTTTTCCTCCAGCGAATGCTTCAGGTTACCGGCGGGGACGCCCCCTCAATCAAATCGCTCCCCCTCCGGCCTCCTCAAGACCCTGCTCAACAGGTTTGTTGACAACGGTTTCCATATTTGTTGAAAATGACTGTCATGAACGTACGACGACTCATACCCGCCGCCGCGGCCACCGCTCTCGGCCTCGGCGCCCTGACCGCCTGCTCCAGCGACAGCGCGGCGACGGGCAACACGGACAAGTTCGACGTCGTCGCGTCGTTCTACCCCATGGCGTTCCTCGCCCAGCAGATCGGCGGCGACCACGCGAACGTCACCAGTCTGACCGAGCCCGGCCAGGAGCCGCACGACCTGGAGATCAGCACCAAGCAGCGCGCGCAGCTGGAGGAGGCCGACGCGGCGCTCTACCTCAAGGGCCTCCAGCCCGCCGTCGACGAGGCCGTCTCGCAGACCGGCATCAAGACGAAGATCGACGCGGCCACCCTGACCCACCTCGAGGACCACGGCACCGGCGGCCACACCCACGAGGGCGAGGAAGGCCACTCCGAGGGCCACTCCGAGGAAGAGGAACACGGCCGCGACCCGCACGTCTGGCTCGACCCGGTGAAGTACGCCGAGATCGCCCAGGGCGTCGGCAAGGCCTTCGAGAAGGCCGACCCGGACCACGCGGCCGACTACAAGAAGAACACCGAGGCCCTGGTCAAGAAGCTGAACGGGCTGAACAGCGAGTTCGAGAACGGCCTGAAGGACACGAAGACCAAGGTCTTCTTCACCAACCACGCCGCCTTCGGCTACCTCGCCGAGCGCTACGGCCTCACCCAGGAGGCCATCTCCGGCGTCGACCCCGAGAGCGAGCCCAGCGCCGCCCGGGTCAGGGAGCTCCAGCAGGAGGCCAGGGCCGACGGCGTCACCACGGTCTTCTACGAGACACTGGTCTCCGACAAGACCGCGAAGACCCTGGCCCGGGACGCGAACCTGAGGACGGACGTGCTCGACCCGCTCGAGGGCATCACCGACCGGTCCCGCGGCGACGACTACTTCCAGGTCATGGAATCCAACCTCAAGGCCCTGCAGACGGCCATGGGAGCCAAGTGATCGACTCAACGGAGGACGGCATGACCGAGCCCGTCATATCCCTGCGCGGCGTCCGCGCGGACCTGGGCTCGCGCCCCGTCCTGCGCGGAATCGACCTCACCGTGCACCGCGGCGAGGTCGTCGCCCTGCTCGGTGCGAACGGCTCCGGCAAGTCGACGGCCGTGCGCAGCGTCATCGGACAGGTGCAGACCGGTGCCGGTGAGATCGAGTTGTTCGGCACGGACCGCAGGCGGTTCCGCGACTGGCACCGCGTGGGCTACGTCCCGCAGCGCACCACGGCCGCGGGCGGGGTGCCCGCCACGGTGACCGAGGTGGTCTCCTCCGGCCGCCTGTCCCGGGCCCGCTTCGGCCTGCTGCGCAAAGCGGACCACGCTGCCGTACGGCGGGCCCTCGATCTCGTCGGCATGGCCGACCGGGCCAAGGACTCGGTCGACGCGCTCTCCGGTGGCCAGCACCAGCGGGTCCTGATCGCCCGCGCCCTCGCTTCGGAGCCCGAGCTGCTGATCATGGACGAGCCGATGGCGGGCGTCGACCTGGCCAGCCAGGAGGTGCTCGCGCACACCCTGCGGGAGCAGGTCGCCCAGGGCACGACCGTGCTGCTGGTACTGCACGAGCTGGGCCCGCTGGAGCCCCTCATCGACCGGGCGGTCGTCCTGCGCGACGGCTGCGTCCTGCACGACGGGCCGCCCCCGAAGGCCGTGGGGCAGCACGCCCTGCCCGGCCACGACCACGTGCACCCGCACGCACCGGCGGGCGCCGAACCGATCCGCACGGGACTGCTGAGCTGATGGACTTCCTCGACTACGCCTTCATGCAGCGGGCGCTGCTCGCCGCCGTCCTGGTCGGCATCACGGCCCCCGCCGTGGGCATCTACCTGGTCCAGCGCCGCCAGGCCCTCATGGGCGACGGCATCGGCCACGTCGCGATGACCGGCGTGGGCCTCGGCTTCCTGCTGACCTGGTCCCCGGTGTGGATGGCGACCCTCGTCTCGGTCCTCGGCGCGGTCCTCATGGAGCTGATCCGCTGGTACGGCAGGACCCGCGGCGACATCGCCCTCGCGATGCTGTTCTACGGCGGCATGGCGGGCGGTGTGATGTTCATCAACCTCGCGCCGACGGGCTCCAACGCGAGCCTGACGTCGTACCTGTTCGGCTCCCTGTCGACGGTGTCCGAGTCGGACGTCACGGCGATCTGCGTCCTGGCCGCCTTCGTCGTGCTGGTCACCCTCGGGCTGCGCCGGCAGTTGTTCGCGGTCAGCCAGGACGAGGAGTTCGCGCGGGTGACGGGCCTGCCGGTGCGCGTCCTGAACCTGCTGACGGCGGTCACCGCGGCCGTCACGGTGACGGTGGCGATGCGTGTGGTCGGCCTGCTGCTGGTCAGCGCGCTGATGGTGGTTCCGGTCGCGGCCGCCCAGCAGATCAGCCGCAGCTTCGCCGCCACCTTCGCGATCGCTGTCGCCATCGGCGTGAGCGTGACGATCGGCGGCACCGTCACCTCCTACTACCAGGACGTGCCGCCCGGCGCGACGATCGTGCTGCTGACGATCGGCGCGTTCATCGTGCTGGCGGCGCTCGCCGCGCCGCTCGCCCGGCGCCGCGCCCGTGCCCGGACCGCCGCTGACGCCGCCGGCGACCCGGCGGAGTGCACGATTCCGGCCACTCGGGAGGCAGCCGGCGAAGTCGGCGTCTGACCGCCCCCACTCCGGACTGGCACAATGGCCCGGGCAAGGCAGACGTGAGGAGGCAACGGTGACGACCGCTGGACCGTCCGTGAAGGGCCGCGCCACCAAGCAGCGGGCCGCTGTGGCGGCGGCCCTGCAGGAGGTCGACGAGTTCCGCAGCGCGCAGGAACTGCACGACATGCTCAAGCACAAGGGCGACTCGGTCGGGCTCACCACGGTCTACCGCACCCTCCAGTCCCTCGCCGACGCCGGTGAGGTCGACGTCCTGCGCACCGCCGACGGCGAGTCCGTCTACCGCCGCTGCTCCACCGACGACCATCACCACCACCTCGTGTGCCGCGGCTGCGGCAAGGCCGTCGAGGTCGAGGGCCCGGCCGTGGAGAAGTGGGCGGAGTCCATCGCCGCCGAGCACGGCTATGTGAACGTGGCCCACACGGTGGAGATCTTCGGCACCTGCGCGGACTGCGCGGCGGCAGCGAAGTAGGGCCACTGGCCGGCTGGGGCCCTGGGCGGCTAGGTCCCCTTCGGGCGCCGCCCGGCCTTCTCCGCCCGCGACCGTACGGCCGCGGTGGCCGCCGCGAGGAGCAGCACGGCCGCCGCGATGACGAGCAGCGCCCGTCCCGTGCCCAGCGGCACCAGCCAGAGCGTGCCGAGCACACCGCCGGTGAAGATCCCGCCCACGGTGGCCGTCCACCGCGTCCGGGCCAGCCGCTGCCCGGCCGTCATCCCGTGCAGCGCCACCTGAGGGCGCCTGAGCACGTCGTCGATGAGCTCGGCGATGGCGGTCTGGCTGAGCAGCGTGGGCATGCCCGGCACGTGCACGCGCAGCACGGTGGAGGCCCGCACCCCCATCGCCAGCGCGACGAGGGCGACGACCGTGTGGTCGTCGACGTCGGCGACGGCCTCGGTGCCGTGCTCCGCCAGGGTGAGGACGCCGGCGGTCACCAGCAGCACCGCCTCGCAGACCAGTCCGGCCGGGAACCAGTCCCTCCCGCGCGCCGCGAGCCGCTTCAGTACGACGTCCGCGACGGCCGCCCCGGCCATGAACGCCGCGATCGCGACGGCGGGCCGGGCCACCGGCACCTGTCCCTCCCCGGCGAGCGCGAACGACAGGAAGAGCACGTTGCCGGTCAGCAGCGCGCAGAAGACCTTCCCCATGGTCAGGAAACTGACGGCGTCGACGGCACCCGCCAGCACGGTGAGCACCGTCATGACGCCCACCCGCCGGGCGTCGGACGCGAGGGACGGGGCCTTCCCGGCATCGGACATGCCGTCAGTCTGGGCAGCACCGGCGGCGCCCCGCGGAACCGCCGCCCGGACACGCGGCCGATGGCTACGCCCGGCCTACTGCCGCCCGCCCTCCACGAGGCCGCGGGCGGTGAGTCCACGGCGGACGAGCAGTGAGAGGGCGGAGGAGACGAGGATGACGGCCCCGCCGATGCGCAGCAGGAGGTCGTAGGCCTGTTCCGGAGCGGTCTGAGGGGTGAGCGAGGTGATCGCGGCCGCCACGGCCGCGAGGCCGATGGCGCCCAGGGTGACCAGGGCCGTGAGGACGACGCCCGAGGCCTCCCCGGCACGGGCGGGCGGGACGACCTGCTGGGTGGCCACACTGGCGAACGTCCACCCGAGCCCCAGCCCGAGCGCGCACCAGGTGAACACGGGCAGGTAGACCCACCACGACCAGGCCAGGCTCAGCCCGATCATGCCGCTGCCGGCGACGGCCCCGGCCAGCGCCATGACGCTGGTGGGCCGCATCCGCTCGGAGAGCCAGGCGCCGATGGGCCCGGCACAGGCCACCATGACGGCCGGGGCGAGGAACACCGTGCCGGACAGGATCGCCGACAGCCCCCGCACCTGCTGGAGCTGCAGGGTGGCGAGGAAGACGGTGACGGCGTACCCCATGTTGGCCACCGACCCCATCACGGTGACGAGGTCGAAGCGGACGTTGTGGAACAACCGGAAGTCCACCAGCGGATGCCGGCAGGTCCGCTCCCGCCGCACGAACAGGGCACCGGCCGCCACCGCGACGGCGAACAGGGTGAGCGTGCGGGCATGGTCCCAGCCCCAGGCGCTGCCCCGTTCCACGGCCAGGGTCAGGGCCGCGAGGCTGGTCACGACGGCCAGACAGCCTGGCAGGTCGACCTGGCGGGGCGCGCTCTCGTCCCGGGAGTCGGGGACGTACCACAGGGCGATCAGCAGCGACAGGGCGCTGAGCGGGGCCAGCAGCCAGAAGATCCACCGCCAGCCGGGTCCGTCGCTGAACCCGCCGCCGACGAACGGGCCGAGAGCGGTGCCGACGTTGGCGATCCCGAACATCGCGCCGAGCGCCCGGGCCCCGGTCTCCTCGGGGAAGGCGTTGCTGATGACGGACACCGACACGGGGAAGATCAGCGCCGCGCCCGCGCCCTGGACCACACGGGCCGCGACGAGGACGCCCAGGCCGGGTGCGAGAGCGCAGCCGACCGAGGCGGCGGCGAACAGCCCGGTACCGGCCAGCAGGATCGGCCGCCGGCCGAGGAGATCGCCCAGCCGGCCGCCGACGATGAACAGGCAGCCGATGGCGAGCATGTAGGCGGACAGCGTCCACTGGGCCGCCGAGACCGTCGTGTCCAGCTCGGCGGAGATGGCGGGGATGGCCAGGTTGAGGGCGAAGAAGTCCAGCTGGATGCAGAGCAGGGCGAGGGAGGCCGCCGTGAAGGCCCCGGCCCGCCGCGTGGTCCCCCGGGGCGACCGTACGGCCGTCGTACCCATGTCACCAGCACACCGCCGACGGGGCCCGGCTGCCACCGGAGGGGCTGCCGGGCCGGTCGGGGCTGGTGAGGCTACTGCTGCTTGCCCTCCATGGCCATCAGCTCCTCGTTCGGGATGGCGCCGCCGAATCGCCGGTCCCGCGAGGCGAACTCCAGGCACGCCCGCCACAGGTCACGCCGGTCGAAGTCCGGCCACAGCACGTCCTGGAACACCATCTCGGCGTACGCGCTCTGCCAGATCAGGTAGTTGGAGGTGCGCTGCTCGCCGCTGGGACGCAGGAAGAGGTCGACGTCCGGCATGTCCGGGTAGTACATGTACTTCGCGAAGGTCTTCTCGTTGACCTTCGACGGGTCGAGCTTCCCGCTCTTCACGTCCTCGGCCAGCGCCTGCGCGGCATCCGCGATCTCGGCGCGCCCCCCGTAGTTCATGCAGAAGTACAGGGTCAGCCGGTCGTTGTCCTTGGTCTGCTCCTGGGCGATCTGGAGCTCCTTGGCCACGGACCGCCACAGCTTGGGCATCCGGCCCACCCAGCGCACCCGGATGCCCAGCTCGTCGAGCTGGTCGCGGGTCTTGCGGATGAAGTCCCGGTTGAAGTTCATCAGGAAGCGCACCTCGTCCGGCGACCGCTTCCAGTTCTCGGTGGAGAAGGCGTACAGGGAGATCGCGCCCACGCCCATCTCGATGGCGCCCTGGAGCACGTCGAGCACCCGCTCGGCACCGACCTTGTGACCCTCGGTGCGCGGCAGGCCCCGGTCCTTGGCCCAGCGCCCGTTGCCGTCCATGACGATCGCCACATGCTTGGGTACGAGCTCTCCGAGCTTCGGCGGCCGTGCGCCGGACGGGTGCGGCTCCGGCGTCCTGTACTCCCGGCGCTGCCGCCCCAGGATCCCGCGTACGGCCATGTGTCTCTCGCTCCTCGTGCTTGCTTGCTTACTTCTGTACGGGCTTGCTTCTGTACGGGCCTACTTCTCGACGTAGCGCAGGGAGCGCAGCCCGCGCTCCATGTGCCAGTGCAAATACGCGGACACCAGCCCGCTGCCCTCCCGGACGTACCGCGCCTCGCACGCGTCCGCGGTCTCCCAGTCTCCCGTGAGCAGGGCGCCGAGGAGTTCCAGGGCCTGGGGCGAGGGTACGACGCTCCCGGGCACCCGGCAGTCCACGCAGACGGAACCGCCCGACGCGACCGAGAAGAACCGGTTGGGCCCAGGCATACCGCACTTCGCGCAGTCGGTGAAGCTCGGGGCGTACCCGTTGACGGCGAGGGAGCGGAGCAGGAACGCGTCGAGCACGAGGTGCGGCGCGTGCTCGCCCCGGGCGAGGGTCCGCAGTCCGCCGACGAGCAGCAGATACTGCTGCACGGCGGGTTCGCCCTCGTGATCGGTGAACCGCTCGGCGGTCTCCAGCATGGCGGTCCCGGCGGTGTACCGGGCGTAGTCGCTCACGATGCCGCCCCCGTACGGGGCGATGGTCTCACTCTGCGTGCACAGCGGCAGCCCGCGTCCGACGAGCTCGCTCCCCTTGGCGAAGAACTGCACGTCGACATGGGAGAACGGCTCGAGGCGCGCACCGAACTTCGACTTCGTCCGGCGCACCCCCCGGGCCACCGCCCGTACCCGGCCATGACCCCGTGTGAGCAGCGTGATGATCCGGTCCGCCTCACCCAGCTTCTGGGTGCGCAGCACGATGCCGTCGTCGCGGAACAGACTCATGGCGCCATTCTCGCAGGGTCGTCGCGCCGCGGAGACCTCGCTCCTCAGGGCCATCGCGTCAAGGGAGCTCGCCTCTGCTGCGTGCGTTGGCGTACGCCGTCGCCGCGCGCAGCCGCTCGGCCGGGGTGGCGTGCCGTACGGCACCGGGGTCGACGTCCCACTCCTTGCCGCCCCCGTGCGGCCTTAACTGCACATAGGGCCCCTCATGCCCCATGACGATGCCGATGCGGTCACTGCGGGTGTCGACGACGTACGCGCCGATCGGCGGCTTCACCGCGCCACCGCCGCGAGCCGCCGGGCCGTCGCCGCCCCCGGTGACGGCGGTTTGTCTCCGGCCTTGGCGAGTTCCGCCCGCAGTTCCTTCACCGCATCCTCCGCTTCTTCGGCGCAGCGCCGAAAGTCGTGCCTCCACCGTGCTCCCCTCCCCGTAGAGATTTCACTCTTCGCATCTTCACGGTGACGCTCCGCGTCTACACTCGGGAAAGGTCTGTGCCGTACAACTGCGGCGCGGCGCAAAGGGGTTCGGCAAAACACGCACGTCGGCGGCATTTTCGGGCGGTTGTGCAGGAAGTCGATTGACGACGAGCGGCGCGGCCGCTGACATAATCCGGCTGTGGACACGCCTACCGAGGCGGACGGCATACGGACGGGCCCCGTCCAGTGGGTCATGCGCCCGGCCGAGCCGCAGGACGTCGAGCCGATCGCGGAGCTGCGGGCCGTGGTCATGCGCCCGGACCTGGAGCGTCTGGGCCGTTTCGACGAGCACCGCGTGAGGCAGCGGCTGCGGGACGCCTTCCTCCCGCGGCACACATCGATCATCGAGGCCGACGGCGCCTTCGCGGGCAGCGTCGCCCTCTGTCCGTCCGAAGAGGACGAGGGCCACCGGCTGGAGCACTTCTACCTCGCCCCCGCCGTGCAGGGCCGAGGCCTGGGTTCGGCCGTGCTGCGAGCCGTGCTGGCCAGGACGGACGAGGCCGGCGAACCGGTCCGGCTGAACGTCCTCCAGGGCAGCCGGGCCCGCCGCCTTTACGAACGCCACGGCTTCAGGGTCGAATCCCAGGACCCGGTCGACATCTTCATGCTGAGGCTCCCGGGCGGGGACGACCGCTTCGTCGAGTGAGCCCGTAGGGGGTAAGCCCCCTGACAGATCCGGGCGTTACCCGGATTCGGAGTGTGCCCGAGAGCCGCCACGCTCGTTCCATGCAGCAGATCAAGCGCAACGCCGCACTGGTCGCGGCCTCCGTCGTCCTGCTCGGGCTCACCGTCCCGTTGAGCGCGTCCGCCGCGGCGGCCGGGCCTCTCACGTGGACCAAGTGCGAGGGCACCGGCCTCGATCCCAGACAGCGGTGTGCCACGGTGGACGTCCCGATGGACTACTCCGATCCCGACGGGCGGACGATCCGGATCGCCGTCTCCCGGATTCCGAGCGAGAAGCCCGCCGCCCGTCGCGGTGCGCTGTTACTCATCCCGGGCGGGCCCGGCGGCGACAGCCTCTCCGATCCCTCGGAGAAGGGCAGGAATCTGCCCCGGTCGGTACGCGACGCATACGACCTCATCGGCTTCGCACCGCGCGGCAATTCTCCGTCCACGCCCGTGAGCTGCGACACCGACCACTCCGACCTCCCCCGCACCAAGCTGTTCCCCTGGCCCGCAGCCGGCGGATCCGTCGCCGAGAGCATGGCCACCGCCCGGCGGATGTCGGACGCCTGCGCCCGCGACGGCGACGAACTGCTGCAGCACGTCAGCAGCAAGAACAACGCCCGCGACATCGACCGGATCCGCGTCGCCCTCGGCGAGCGCAAGCTGTCGGCCTGGGCCATCTCGTACGGCACCTACGTCGGCGCCGCCTACCTCGAGTTGTTCCCGCGTCGCACCGACCGCATCGTGCTCGACAGCAACAGCCACCCCGACCCGGTGCGGGCCCTACGCGCCTGGTTCGCCGCGCTCGAGGTCGGTGTCGAGGACAACTTCCCCGAGTTCGCCAAGTGGGCTTCCCGGCCCGCAAACCCGTACCGGCTGGCCCGCAGCGCGGCCGAGGTGCGCCCGCTCTTCTTGCGCCTCGCCGCCCGCCTGGACCGCACTCCGATCCCCTGGCCGGGCGCCAACCCCGAGGAGCTGAACGGCAATGTCCTGCGCCAGACCATGCTGGACGGCTTCCAGGACCCCGCCGACGGCTACGCCGCCGTCGCCGAACTGATGCTGGCGGCGCGGAAGGGCACGGTGCCGTCCGCGCCCCAGGCGCCGCCGGACTCGGTGCTGCGGAACTATGCCGCGGTCCTTGCCGCCACCGTCTGCAACGACGCCGCCTGGCCCCGGTCGGCCGCCGCTTACCAAAAGGACGTCGCCGCCAGCCGCCTGAAGTACCCGCTGACCGCGGGCATGCCGAGGAACGCGATGGTGTGCGCCGCCTGGCCGTGGCAGCCGAAGGAGCCGCCGGTGCGCGTCACCGACCGGGGGCCGTCCGATGTCCTGCTCATCCAGAACGAGCGGGACGTGGCGACCCCTCTCAGTGGTGCGCTGAAACTGCGCGAGGCCCTGGGCCGGCGAGCCGTGATGGTCACGAACGACGCCACCGGCCATGGCGCCTACCTGGACAACGGCACCGCATGCGGCGACGCTCTCGTCTCACGCTTCCTGGCCACCGGGGAACGGCCCCGCAAGGACACCTACTGCCGCTGACCGGCCTGACACGCCCCGGCGTACCTGCGGGCCACCGCGTGGAACGCCTCCTTCGGCTCCCAGTGCCAGCCGGAGGCGGGGTCGTCCGGGCGGTCCTTGATCACCTTGGTGAGGGAGTACGCCGCCATGTCGAGGTCGAGGCGGGGATCGTCCGGGCGGTGCGGGGCGTCCGGGCTGACGAACTCGAAGGTCATCGCCGCGTACAGGCCCATCGCCTCGAAGACGTCCAGCAGTTCACCCACGTAGTCGGCCTGGACGCGCTCGCTGCGGACCGGGTTCCCCTTGATCTCCGGCGGCTCCTTGTCGTGGTCGACGATGTCCCAGCCCATGCCGGCGGTCTCGGGCGCGCCGACGTACGCGCACGTACCGAACTCCGTGATCGCGAGCGGCTTGCCGTGGCGCAGGTACTGCTTCAACTCCCGGACGTACTCGGACCGTTGCGTGAAGTACGAGTAGTAGTCGATACCGACGATGTCGAAGAGGTTCCAGTCCGGGTCGTCGATGGACTGGGCGGCTGCGTAGCTGAGGTTGCCCCTGAAGACCGAGCGGCCGACCTTCGCGGCCTTCGTCGTGAA
Source organism: Streptomyces sp. NPDC006372 (assembly GCF_040612515.1). NCBI lineage: Bacteria > Bacillati > Actinomycetota > Actinomycetes > Kitasatosporales > Streptomycetaceae > Streptomyces > Streptomyces sp. NPDC006372. The sequence continues at coordinate 500,631 of NZ_JBEXQJ010000001.1, forward strand.
CTCGGCGAGGCGGCGCTGTGTTCGCGGCCAGTCGACGGTGCCGTTCTGGAGGTGCCTGATCCGGTCCAGGACCGTCTCGCCCGGCAGGATGCCGGGGACGAACAGCCAGAACTCGCAGCCGACGCTGAGGTCGACACTCGCGCCCTGCCTCCGCAGCCGCTCCGCGAACCGTCCGGTCTCGGCCAGGTGTTCCAGGATGTCCCGCTGCGGAGCATCCCCCAGGGTCGGCTGCAACCAGATGTGCAGCCCCCGTTCGGCGGCCTCGGCGGCGGTGGCGGTGAGCCGCTCGACACCGTCGCCGGTGACGTCGATGGTGTCGGCGTGCAGGTCGTCGCGGATCGCCCGGACGTCGGCCCGCATCCGGCGCGCACTCCACGCGGTGCCGGACGTCTCCCCCGCCCCGACCGTGTAGACGACACCCCGGCGCCGCAGCCCGCGGTTGTGCCGGGCTTCCGCCGCCCGGGCCTGCCCCACCGGCCCCACCGCCCCGGCGATCCCCACCGCCGCCGCCCCGGCCAGGAACTGCGCCCGGTTGATGCCCTTCGCCTGCTTGTTCCCCTTGGTCTCTGCCATGCCGTTCACTGTGCCGAGCGGGCGCCCGCCCGCGCTGTCGGCCGTCGGTCTACGGCAGCGCGACCAAGGTATGAGGCCCCGCGCCGAAGGAGAGGCTCACACCTCACCGAACCGGCGTACGTACTGCCGCTGCCAGGGTGTTTCCACCGCACGCCGGTCGTAGTGCCGACGGACGTACGCCACCGCCTCCTCGCCGGGTACGCCGTCCAGGACGGCGAGGCAGGCCAGAGCCGTGCCCGTGCGGCCCCGTCCACCACCGCAGGCGATCTCCACACGCTCCCCGGCTGCCCGTTCCCAGGCATCGGCCAGCGCCGAGCGGGCGGCTGCCCGGTCCGACGGAAGGCGGAAGTCGGGCCAGCGGATCCAGCCCGATGCCCAGGGAACCCCGGGCGGCCGCCGGCCGAGCAGGTAGACACCGTAGGAGGGAAGGGGCGCACTCGGGTCCAGAGGGTGGCGGAGACCCCGCCCCCGCACCAGCCGACCGGAAGGCAGTCTCAGGACGCCGGCGTCACTCTCGCTCCACAGGTGAGTCATGCCCCTCATCATGCTGCGAACCCGCCTGCCCAGGGGCGGAATCACCCCACCCCCCGCGACTCCTCCCCCGCCCGCGCCTCGATCCCCCGGAAGTGGACCGCCATCGCCCGCTGCGCCCCCTCGACATCACGGGCCCGCAGCGCCGTGACGATGTCGCGGTGGCGGCGGACGGTGATCTCGGGGGACGGGTCGTCGGTCCAGCCGCGGGCGCCGGAGACCCGGCGGAACACCGTCCAGAAGGCGCCGAGGAGTTGCGGGACCAGCGCGTTGCCGAGGGAGGCGTACAGCGCCTCGTGGAACTCGCGGTCCAGCTCCGGGAAGGAGCGGCCCGTGCCGCCGGCGGACTCCATGCGGGTCACCACGCCTTCCAGACGGTCCAGTTCCGCTTCCGTGACCGTCGTGGCGACCCTGCGGATGAGCCCCTCCTCGAGCACCTCGCGGACCTGGAGGATCTCGGCCAGGGCGCCGGTGTCGTCGTCGAGCCGGGCCAGGGTGCGAAAGGTGAGGCCGTCGACGAGCGGGGTGAGGGAGGCCTGGCCCACGTAGGTGCCGTAGCCGTGGCGGATCTCGACGATGTCGAGGGCCTGGAGGGCCTTGAGCGCCTCACGGACGGAGTTGCGGCTGACGCCGAGAGCCTCCATCAGTTCGGTCTCGGTGGGCAGCGGCGCGCCGGAGTTGAGTCTGCGGTCGAGGATGAGCTGCACGACCTGGCGCTGTACCCGGCTGGTCCTGGGCTCCTCGGACATGCGCCGCATCGTACGCGCCCCGGACGTCCCACGTCCCACCTCTGGCGGTACCAGTACCGGTCGATCCCTGATAAGGCGTCAACTCGCGTCGCTCACAGCGTCATTGGTGCGACCTCTGGCAGATGCGCCATTCGTGTGCGATCCCTTGACCACCCTCACGGCCCCTCCTATGGTCACGCTGACCGCAGGACGTAGGACGTCGTATCTCCTCAGCCCGTCCCTTCCCCCCAGACCTCTCGCTGGAGGACCCGTGCGCGACGTGACCCATGAGGTGCCGGCACCGCACCGCCGGTCGTTCCTGAAGTACACCGGCGCGCTGGGCGCGGCCGCCGCCGTCTCCGCGTCACTGTCCGCCTGTTCGGCCGGACCGGAGTCCACCAACGAGACCGGTGGCGGCGAGGGCCGGGAGCGGACGCTCACCGCGGTGATCGGCTACGGCAACGACGGCAGCTGGGACCCCACCCAGACGGCGTCCGCGTTCTGCATGGCCGCCAACAACCACATCTACGAGGGCCTGCTGGACACGGACCCGATCTCCCGCGAGCCGTACGCGGCGCTGGCGACCGAGGTGCCGAAGGATCCGAACAGCACGTCGTGGAGGTTCGCGCTGCGGGCCGGGGCCAAGTTCCACGACGGCAAGCCCGTCACGGCCGACGATGTCGTCTTCGTCTTCGAGCGGATCCTCGACCCGGGCACCCAGACCCTCGCCAAGGGGTTCTTCGCGAGCTGGCTGAAGGAGGTCCGGAAGATCGACGCGCGGAACGTGGAGCTCGTGCTGAAGTTCCCGTTCCCGGACGGGCTCGCGCGGCTGACGCTCGCCAAGATCATGCCGAAGCACGTGTTCTCGCAGCCGGGCGCCTGGGACGACGCCATCAAGGGCAAGGCGATCGGCTCGGGTCCCTACCGGCAGACCGCGCACCACCCCAAGTCGAACACGACCTTCGAGGCGTTCGACGGCTACAACGGACCCCGGGGGCCCTCCTTCCGCAAGATGAACTGGCTGACGATCGTGGACGCCGCGCCCCGCGTCGCGAAGATCTCCGGGTCCAGCGCGGGCGCGCAGATCGCGGACAACATCCCGTACGCCAACATCGGACAGTTGGAGAGCAGCGGGCTGACCGTCGCCGGCGGTGCCGGGATGAACAACCTGTTCCTGATGTTCAACACCAAGCACAAGCCGTTCGACGACGTACGCGTGCGCCAGGCCCTGCACTACGCCATTGACACCGAGAAGATGGTGGAGGTGGCTCTCAAGGGCCACGGGAAACCGTCGAGTTCCTTCCTCGACGAGAGCAACCCGTCCTACCGCCGGGCGAAGACGGTCTACGACTACGACCCCGACAAGGCGAAGGCGCTGCTCAGGGCCGCCGGGGTCAAGGGGCTGAGCATCGACATCCTCGCCGTGAACGTCAGCTGGATCGTCGACTGCCTGCCGACCGTCAAGGCCTCCTGGGACGCGATCGGAGTCCGTACCACCCTGTCCCCGCAGGAGACCACGGCCGTGTTCACGAAGATGGACCAGAAGCAGGACTACCAGGTCGTCGCCGCCGCCTCGAACCCCAACCAGTTCGGCCTCGACGCCGACCTGATCATGCACTACAACTACGGCTCCGAGAACCTGTGGATGCAGTACACGCGGTGGGCCGGCGACCCCGTCGCCAAGGCGCTCTTCAAGGACATGGACCGGGCCACCCGGGAGCCGGACACCGCGAAGAAGAAGGCGATGGTCCAGGACTACATCGACGTCGTCGCCGAGCAGGCCGTGCTCTATCCGGTCGTCCACAACGAGCTGATGACGGCCTGGGACCAGAAGCGGCTCAGCGGGATAAGGGCCCAGCCGTACCCGGGCATCAACCTCCTCCAGGCCAAGTGGGCCTAGCGGTATGACGGCCGTCCTGCGGATCCTGCTCCGCCGCGTCGCGCTGCTCGTGCCGCTGCTGCTCGGCATCGTGCTGTTCGTGTTCCTGGTGATGCGGTTCTCGGACGTCGACCCGGCGTCGGCGTTCTTCCAGGGCGCCAACCCCACACCGCAGCAACTGCACGACTTCCGCGAGGAACACGGCCTGCTCGACCCGCTGCCGGTGCGCTACGCCGACTTCCTCGCCGACCTGCTGCACGGCGACATGGGCACCAGCGCGCTGACCCGGGCGCCGGTGCTCGACCAGGTCACGACCGCGCTGCCGCTCACCCTCCAGCTGACCTTCCTGGGCCTGGGCATCGCGGTGGTGCTGTCCCTCGCCGGCGGGGTGACCGCCGCGATCTACCGGGACCGGCTGCCCGACCAGATCATCCGGGTCGTGTCGCTGACCGGCGTCGCGGCGCCCGGCTTCTGGCTGGCGCTGCTCATGATCCAGTACCTGGCGGTCGACCTCGGCTGGTTCCCGACCGGTGGCTACATCAACCCGGCCGACTCCTTCACCGGCTGGCTGAAGACGATGACGCTCCCCGCCCTCGCCCTCTCCCTCCCGGTGGCGGCGCAGCTGGCCCGGATCGTGCGGACGGCCGTGGTGGAGGAACTGGACAAGGACTATGTGCGGACGGCGATCGGGAGCGGGCTGCCGCCCCGGGTGGTGGTGGGGCGGAACGTCCTGCGCAACGCCCTGATCAATCCGCTCACCGTGCTCGGCCTGCGCGTCGGCTACCTCCTCGGCGGCGCGGTCGTCATCGAGACGATCTTCTCGCTGCCCGGTATGGGCAAGCTGATGATCGACGCCGTGAAGAACGGCGATCCGGCCGTCGTCCAGGGCGTCGTCCTGACCACGGCGGCCGGCTTCGTCGTCGTGAACCTCGTCATCGACGTCCTCTACCTGCTGGTCAACCCGCGACTGAGGGATGCGACCGCATGATGACCCGCGAGAGTCTCACCACGGCGCTGTCCCGGCCCGGCCTCCGGCTGCGCGGCTGGCGCCGGCTGCCGTTGCTGTCGAAGGTCTCCGTCTGCTTCCTGGCGGTCGTCGTGCTGGTGGCGCTCCTGGCGCCGCTCCTCGCCCCGCACGACCCGCTCGACCAGCAGGCACCCGTCGACGGCACCGGACATCCGTCCGCCGAGCACTGGATGGGCCAGGACAGCCTCGGCCGGGACATCCTCAGCCGGCTGATGTACGGGGCACGCTGGTCACTGGCGATCGGGCTCGGCGCCACCGCCCTCGCCCTGGTGGCCGGCGCGCTGCTCGGGGCGGTCGCGGCCACCTCGCGCAAGGCGGTCGACGAGACGCTGATGCGGTGTCTGGACGTGGTGATGGCGTTCCCGGGCATCGCGCTCGCGGCCGTGCTGGTGGCGGTGTTCGGCGGTGGGATCACGGTGCTGATCTGCGCGATCGCGTTCCTGTTCACACCACCGGTGGCGCGCGTGGTCCGGGCGAACGTCCTCGACCAGTACGGCGAGGACTACGTGACGGCGGAACGGGTGATCGGCGCGCGGACCCCGCACATCGTGCTCAAGCACGTGGCGATCAACTGCGCGGCGCCCGTGCTGGTGTTCTGCACGGTCCAGGTCGCCGAGGCGATCGTCTTCGAGGCGTCACTGTCCTTCATCGGGGCGGGCGTACGGCCGCCCGACCCGTCCTGGGGCAGCGTCATCGCGGACGGCAAGAACATGGTGCTGACCGGCGGCTGGTGGGCGACCGTCTTCCCCGGGCTGCTGATGCTGGTCACGGTGCTGTCGCTGAACATCCTGTCCGAGGGGGTGTCCGACGCCTGGGCGGCCCCGTCGGCGCGGGAGGTGGACGCGCCGGAGGACGACCGGTTCGAGGCACCGGAGCCCGGCAGCGGGGAGGTCGTCCAGCTGCCCGGTCTCGTGGAGGCGGCGCGGCGGCTGCGGGCCCGGGCCCGTGACCTGCCCCGGGACGGGCAGCCGGTGCTCGCGGTGGAGAACCTCGCCGTCGGTTTCGAGCGGCGGCACGGCGGCGTGGACATCGTGGACGGCATCAGCTTCGAGGTGCGTCCCGGTGAGGTGCTCGGGCTGGTCGGCGAGTCGGGCTGCGGGAAGTCGCTGACCGCGCTCGCGATCATGGGGCTTCAGCCGAAGGGGGCGCGCGTCCGCGGCCAGGTCCGTTTCGGCCGGCGGGACCTGCTCACCGAGCCGATGCGCGTCCGCCGCAGGCTGCTCGGCCACGAGATGGCGATGATCTACCAGGACGCCCTGTCGTCGCTGAACCCGGCGATGACGATCCGCGCCCAGCTGAAGCAGGTCGTCCGGCGCGGCGGGCGGCACACTCCCGCCGAGCTGCTGACGATGGTCGGCCTCGACCCCGAGCGGACCCTGCGCAGCTACCCGCACGAACTCTCCGGCGGCCAGCGCCAGCGCGTCCTGATCTCGATGGCCCTGTCCCGCGACCCGAAGCTGATCGTCGCCGACGAGCCGACGACCGCCCTCGACGTCACCGTGCAGGCACAGGTCATGGAGCTGCTGCTGCGGCTGCGCGAGGAGCTGGGCTTCGCGCTGGTCCTCGTCTCGCACGACCTGGCGCTGGTCGCGGACGTCACGGACCGGGTGGTGGTGATGTACGGCGGGCAGATCGTGGAGTCGGGGGTGACGGCCGATCTGGTGGAGGCCCCGGCCCACCACTACACGCGCGGGCTGCTCGGCAGCGTGCTGTCGCTGGAGTCGGCGCAGGAGCGGATGACGCAGATCAAGGGGGTCGTTCCGGCCCCGGCCGACTTCCCGGCGGGCTGCCGGTTCGCGGACCGGTGCCCGCGTGCGAGCGGGGTCTGCCGGACGACGGCCCCGGACCTGACGGGTACGCCTTCGCACACGGCGGCCTGCCACCACCCGGCCATCGAGCTGACGACGACCGAGACAGAGGCGGTGTCATGACCACCCTGGTGGAGCTCACCGACGCGCACGTCGTCCACAAGGCCCGCAGCGGCGGCGTGTTCACCCGGGACCGGGTGTACGCCCTGACCGGCGCCGACCTGGCCATCGCGCCCGGCGAGACGGTCGGTGTGGTCGGTGAGTCGGGCTGTGGGAAGTCGACGCTGGCGAAGGTGCTGGTGGGGGTGGAGCGGCCGACGCGGGGGACGGTGTCGTTCCGGGGCCGCGAGCTGTGGGCGATGCCGGCGGCCGAGCGCCGCCGGGTCGTCGGCGGCAGCACCGGCATGATCTTCCAGGACCCGACGACGGCCCTGAACCGCCGCCTGACCGTCCGGCAGATCCTGCGGGACCCGCTGGACGTGCACGACCGGGGCACGAGGGCCCGACGCGACGACCGGGTGCGGGAGCTGATGTCCCTGGTCGGCCTCCCCCGGGCCCTGGCAGAGGCCCTGCCGGGCCAGTTGTCGGGCGGGCAGCGCCAGCGCGTCGCGATCGCCCGGGCGCTGGCGCTGGACCCGGACCTGGTCGTGGCGGACGAGCCGACCAGCGCCCTGGACGTCTCGGTCCGCGCGCAGATCCTCAATCTCCTGCTGGATCTGAAGGAACGTCTGGGTCTGGCCCTGGTGTTCGTCTCGCACGACATCCAGACCGTACGGCGGATGAGCGACCGTGTGATCACGATGTACCTGGGGCGGATCGTGGAGGAGTCTCCGGCCGCCCTGGTCACCGACCGGGCCCGGCACCCGTACACCCGCGCCCTGTTCTCCGCCACGCCCGGCCTGCTCGACCCGATCGACCCCATCCCGCTGGCCGGTCCGGTCCCGTCGGCGACGCGCCCGCCGAGCGGCTGCCCGTTCCGCACGCGCTGCTGGAAGGCGGACGGTACGTGCGCGGCGGTGATGCCGGACTTCTCGGCCGCGTCGTCCCCCGGTCACCGCTTCCGCTGCCACCATCCTGTCCAGGAGGACGAGTCGACCCGCGACCTCGCCCGCCGACGCGCCCCGATGGAGGCTCCATGACGATCGCCCCGCCGACCGGTGTCATCCCGCCCGTCTGCACGCCCCTGACACCGGACCGCGAGGTGGACGTCCCCTCGCTGCTCAGGCTGGTCGACCATCTGGTGACCGGCGGGGCGCACGGCCTGTTCGTGCTCGGCTCGACGTCGGAGGCGGCGTACCTGACGGACGGGCAGCGCCGGCTGGTGGTCGAGTCGGTCGCCGCCCACGTCGGCGGACAGCTCCCGGTGCTGGCCGGGGCGATCGACATGACGACGCCCCGGGTCCTGGACCATGTCGCGTCGGTGACGGCGGCCGGCGCGGACGGCGTCGTCGTCACCGCCCCGTTCTACGCCCGCACCCACCCGGCGGAGATCGCCCGCCACTACCGCGGGGTCGCGGCGGCGAGCCCGGTCCCGGTCATCGCCTACGACATCCCGGTCGCCGTCCACACGAAGCTGCCCGCGGACGTCGTCCTGGAGCTGGCGGCGGACGGTGTCCTCGCCGGGCTGAAGGACTCCAGCGGCGACCTGGCGGCGTTCCGCAAGGTCCTCAGCGGCGCCCGGGACCGTCAGGGCCTCACCGGCTTCAGCGTGCTGACCGGCTCCGAGCTGGTCGTCGACGCGGCCCTCATGCTCGGCGCGGACGGCGCGGTCCCCGGCCTCGGCAACGTCGACCCGCACGGCTACGTCCGCCTGTACGACCTGTGCCGCTCCGGGGACCTGGAGGCGGCCCGGGCCGAACAGGAGCGGCTGTGCGCCCTGTTCGGCCTGGTGGGCGTCGGCGACCCGGCCCGGATGGGCCCCGGTTCCTCGGCGATCGGCGCCTTCAAGGCCGCGCTGCACCTGCGGGGCGTGATCGACTGCCCGGTCACGGCGGAGCCGCAGGTGCCGTTGGCGCAGGACGAGGTGGAGCAGGTGGGGAAGTACCTGGCGGCGGCCGGGCTGCTCTAAGGGGTCCTTTCACTATGAGCGTCCGACCCGGACGGGGATAGTGAAAGGACCCCTAAAGTTCGTCGACGGGCAGGCGGCGGAACTCGATGGTCTCGTAGGTGCCCTGCGCTCCCGTCTCGTAGAGGATCCCCACCGTCCGCCGGCCGAGCGGCACCAGGTCGGAGTATGCCGCGGGCTGCTGCGACAGCGTCAGTGCCTTGGTGAAGGTGACACCGCCGTCCGTGCTGCGCCACACGGCCATGGCCCGGCGGGCGGTGGGGACGGACGGTCCGGAGAACAGCAGGGGTGCGCGGCGGCCGGGGAGTTGCAGGACGCTTCCCTGGACGACGGGGACGTCGTTCAGGGTGGGCTGGACGGTGTAGGGCCGGTCGAGTGACCGGCCGCCGTCCCCGGAGTGGCTGTCGAGCCGGTTGCCGGGGCTCGTGCCGTGCTGGTCGCGGGCGTTGAAGTACACCCTGCCGTCGGGGAGCTGGGCGGCGGTCGACTCGTTGGCGTTGTCCACGCCCTCGTAGGAGTCGTCGACGAAGCCGAGCCGCCAGGTCCGGCCGCCGTCGTCGCTGAGGAGGGCGTGGGCGCCGTAGTACCGGGGCTCCTGGCCGGTGTCCGGGGAGCCGTCCGGCGGGGCCGCCGAGTGGTTGGCGGGGACGACCAGGCGGCCCGTGTACGGGCCGTGGGTGAGGGCGATGGCGTGCCCGGGGCCAGTGGCGTACCAGCGCCAGGAGGGGAGTTTCACCTGCCGGGTGATCTCGCGGGGTGCGGTGAAGCGCCGGCCGTCGTCCCGGCTGCGCTGCACGAACACGCGGCGGCCCTGCTCGGGCGTGACCTCACCGCGCATGATCTGGGCCTCCGTGACTTTCCCGCTGTTGTAGGAGGTGAGCAGTACGACCGCTCCGGTGCGCGGGTCGACGACGGGGGCCGGGTTGCCCCGGGTGTCGCCGTTCCCGGCGGCCACGACGACGAGCGGGCCCCAGGTGCAGCCGCCGTCCGTCGAGCGCCTGAGGACGACGTCGATGTCGCCGGTGTCACCGGCGCCCCCGCGCCGCCCTTCGGCGAAGGCGAGGACGGTGCCCTTGCCGGTGACGGCCGTGGCGGGGATGCGGTACGTGTCGTAGCCGCCCTCGCCCGCGACGTACGGGACGGAGGACGTGCAGCCGGGGGCGGCCGAAGCGGCGGTGGCGGCGGTGAGCGGGGTGAGGAGGACTGCGGTGACGAGGAGGGTGCGGCTGAGGAGTCTCATCCTTCTCCTGGCTTCTGCAGGCTCCAGCCGGTTTCCGGTGGAGGCTGCCTGCGGAGCTCCGCGCGGGGCCGCCGGATCAGGACGGGGTGCGCGCCGCGGCCGCCATCAGCCGCGTCACATCGTCGGAGCAGATGGTGAGCGCGGCCCCGACCGTGGCGAGGACGTCCCGTTCGGCGGGGGTGTAGGGCCCGTCCGCGAGGGCGATCCGTGCTCCCTGGAGCAGGATCGATTCGCGGCCCACGGTGGCGAGGTGGGGGGCGAGCGGGTCCAGCGCCTCGTGCAGCTCTATGGCCAGTCCCGCGCCGCAGGGCGCTCCGGTGATCCGCCCGGTGTCCGCCTCCAGCGCCACGACGAGGGCGGCGAGCTGCTCCTCCGTGCAGTCGTCGAAGCCGGCCGCGCGCACGGCGAGCACGGCGGTCTCCAGGGCCGTACGCGAACCGGTGCCGCCCGCCGCCAGCACCGCGAGGGCGACGGTGTGCACGGCGTCGCGCAGCATCGCGGAGAAGCGGGTGGTGGTCGGATGGTCGAGGACGTCGGTGCCGAAGTGGCGGCGGCAGGCGGCGCACTCCACGACCGGGCCGGTCTCGCCGCGCGGCAGCACGGGCAGGCCCAGCAGGGTGAAGCGGCGCTGTCCGGTCAGCCGCTGGTAGTTGCGGTCGCCGCCGCAGCCGGGGCAGAAGAACTCCCCGTCACCGGCGGCCGTCCATGCGATACGGGTGCCCAGGATGCGCGAACCCCTGGCGGCATGGCCGTTTCGTCCCCGTCCTGGCAGCACGTCGCACCTCCGTCACGCCGCACGGCAGCGTCGCCGCGCTTGCGTGATGTTAGCCACATCCATGAGGAGGAGTCAGCACCCCGGAGGAGACCTTTCCGTGACCCTCACACGGATTGGCCGGTATGCGACGGGGCTCCGCCCGCCGGACATCGGCGGGCGGAGCCCTCAAACCGCCTTCTGGACTGGTCAGCGCGCGGCGCGGTTGACGGCCGAAACGACCGCCTTCAGGGAGGCCCGCGTCGTGTTCGCGTCGATTCCGATCCCCCACAGGACCTTGCCGTCGATCGCGCATTCGATGTAGGAGGCGGCCTGCGCGGACGCGCCCTCGCTCATCGTGTGCTCCTGGTAGTCCAGCAGGCGTACGTCGATGCCCACGGACTGCAGGGCGTCGAAGAAGGCCGAGATCGGACCGTTGCCGGAGCCGGTGAGGACGGTGTCCTGGCCGTCGACCGAGGCCTCCACCTTCAGCGTGTCCACGCCGTCGGTGTCGGTCGTCGACTGGTTGTTCTTGACCTGGATCCGGCCCCACGGGTTCTGCGGGTTGGGCAGGTACTCGTCCTGGAAGACCGCCCAGATGTCCTTCGGCGTGACCTCGCCGCCCTCGGCGTCCGTCTTCGCCTGGATGACCTTGGAGAACTCGACCTGCATACGGCGCGGCAGGTCCAGGCTGTGGTCGTTCTTCAGGACGTAGGCGATGCCGCCCTTGCCGGACTGCGAGTTGACCCGGATGACCGCCTCGTAGGAGCGGCCGACGTCCTTGGGGTCGATCGGCAGGTAGGGGACGGCCCACTCGATGTCGTCGACCGTGACGCCCTTGGCGGCGGCGTCGGCCTCCATGGCGTCGAAGCCCTTCTTGATGGCGTCCTGGTGGGAGCCGGAGAAGGACGTGTAGACCAGGTCGCCCACGTACGGGTGGCGCGGGTGGACCTCCATCTGGTTGCAGTACTCCCACGTACGACGGATCTCGTCGATGTCGGAGAAGTCGATCTGCGGGTCGACGCCCTGGGAGAAGAGGTTCATGCCCAGGGTGACCAGGTCGACGTTGCCGGTGCGCTCGCCCTGCCCGAACAGGCAGCCCTCGACACGGTCGGCGCCGGCCATCAGGGCCAGCTCGGCGGCGGCGACGGCGGTGCCGCGGTCGTTGTGCGGGTGGACGGAGACGCAGACGTGCTCGCGGCGCGAGAGGTTGCGGCTCATCCACTCGAAGCGGTCGGCGTGCGTGGAGGGCGTCGAACGCTCGACGGTGGCGGGCAGGTTGAGGATGATCTCGCGGCCCGGGCCCGGCTGGTAGACGTCCATGACCGCCTCGCAGACCTCCAGGGCGAAGTCCAGCTCGGTGTCGGTGAAGATCTCGGGGCTGTACTGGTAGCCGAACTCCGTCTCGGGGCCCAGCAGCTTCTCCGCGTACTCCATGACCAGGCGGGTGCCGTCGACGGCGATCTGCTTGATGTCGTCCTTGGAGCCGCGGAAGACGACCCGGCGGAAGACGGGGGCCGTGGCGTTGTAGAGGTGGACGGTCGCGCGCTTGGCGCCCTTCAGGGACTCCACGGTCCGCTCGATCAGGTCCTCGCGGGCCTGGGTCAGCACGGAGATGGTGACGTCGTCGGGGATGGCGCCCGGCTCCTCGATGATGGAGCGCACGAAGTCGAAGTCGGTCTGGCCGGAGGCCGGGAAGCCGACCTCGATCTCCTTGTAGCCCATCTTGACCAGCAGGTCGAACATGGCGCGCTTGCGGGCGGGCGACATGGGGTCGATCAGAGCCTGGTTGCCGTCACGCAGGTCGGTGGAGAGCCAGCGGGGGGCGGTGGTGATCCGGTTGTCCGGCCAGGTGCGGTCCGGGATGTCGACCTGCTCGTAGCGGCCGTACTTGTGGATCGGCATGGAACTGGGCTGCTGGCGGTTCGCCATGATGCGGGGGCTCCTCAGAGGGTGTCCGGAAGGACGGCCGACGACGCAGCACCAAGCTCCGCGGGGAGGGAGTCGGCCTCGACTACAGGCCCTCGCCGCGGCAGCTAAGGAGAAGCAGCCCGAAACGCATGATGCGCAGCATGCTAGCCGAGGCTCTCCGAAGTGCGGAGGTCCGTATCAGTATGCGGGACCGGTCGCCCAAACGGGACAAAAAGTGCGCCATACCACTTCGCCACGGAGAGTGAAGGCCGTTGTCCCGGTATTTCACCAATCATGGTGGCGACTAGTGACAGGCTCATCACACAGTGCAATGGTGCCGGACATGACGACTCACGGGGGCTTCGAGCCCGTCTTCTGCACCATCGTTCCGCCCCACGTCCTCGACAAGCTGGCCCAGGCCGAGGACCCCGCGCTGGCCGGTCCGGCCCGCCGCACCCTGCAGCGCGACGCCTACGAGCGCACCCAGCGCCGCCTCACCACGGTCATCGGCGCGAGCGCCGTCGCCGCGGTCGCCGACGGCAAGCCGCAGCGCACGGTCTACGACGCCCGGCACGGCACCGACCTGCCCGGCCGCAAGGTCCGCGGGGAGGGCGAGGACCCCGGCAGGGACGCCACCGTCAACCGCGCCTACGCCGGCCTCGGCGCCACCTTCGAGCTGCTGCTCACGGCGTACCAGCGCGACTCGATCGACGGGAACGGACTGCCGCTGGACGCGACGGTCCACTACGACCGGGACTACAACAACGCCTTCTGGAACGGCGAGCAGATGGTCTTCGGCGACGGGGACGGGGAGATCTTCCTCGACTTCACCATCCCGATCGACGTCATCGGCCACGAACTCGTCCACGGCGTCACGCAGTACACGGCCAACCTCACCTACTTCGGCCAGCCGGGTGCGCTGAACGAGTCGGTGTCGGACGTCTTCGGCTCGCTCATCAAGCAGTACACCCTCGGTCAGACCGCCGCCGAGGCCGACTGGCTGATCGGCGCGGGCCTGCTCGCCCCACGGGTGACGGGCGTGGCGCTGCGCTCCATGAAGGAGCCGGGCACGGCGTACGACGACGACGTCCTCGGCAAGGACCCGCAGCCCGCGTCGATGGACGACTACGTCCGCACCGGCCGCGACAACGGCGGTGTCCACATCAACTCGGGCATCCCGAACCACGCCTTCTACCTCGCGGCCACGGCCCTCGGCGGTCACGCCTGGGAGCGGGCGGGACAGGTCTGGTACGACGTGCTGACCGGCGGCGAGCTGAGGGAGCAGGCGATGTTCACCGACTTCGCCACGCTCACCGTCAAGGCCGCGCGGGAGCGGTACGGCGACGGGGAGGAGCTGGACGCCGTCTCCAAGGCGTGGGAGCAGGTCGGGGTGCGGACGCTGTAGTTCCGTACTAGACAGGTGCCATGCGGATTTCGGTGAGGCGCACGGGCGGGTTCGCGGGCATCGAGCGGTACGCCGAGGTGGACACCTCGGGCCGCCTCGATGCCGCCGAGTGGCACGCCCTGGCCGAGAAGGCCGTGGCCGACGCCCGGAGCACGCCGCCGGTCGGGGTTCCGGACGGGTTCGGCTACCAGCTCACGGTGGACGGGAAGACCGTGTACTGCGCGGACCCCCGGCTGACGGACGAGCAGCGGAAACTGATCTCGCAGGTACTGAAGGAGGGCGCGTAACAGGTCCTGCGCGCCTGGCCGTTGACTTCTGTTACCGCCGGTACGGATGATCCAGCGCATGGCGACTGACGCAGGCAATCCGATCCCCCGCTTCCCGGCCGGCTTCCTCTGGGGCGTGTCGACCTCGGCTCATCAGATCGAGGGCGCGGCGGACGAACGCGAGCCGTCCGTGTGGGACGCCTTCACGGCCGGACCGGGACGGGTGAAGGACGGTTCGACGGCGGCGGTGGCCTGCGACCACTACCACCGTCACCGCGAGGACGTGGCCCTCCTCGCCGACCTGGGCGTGACCGCGTACCGCTTCTCGGTCTCGTGGCCCCGGGTGCGCTCCGAGAAGGGCCTGGACTTCTACGACCGGCTGGTGGACGACCTGTGCGCGGCGGGCGTCCGCCCGGTGCCGACCCTCTTCCACTGGGACCTGCCCACCGACCTGGACTGGCTGGAGAGGGACACGGCGGAACACTTCGCCGAGTACGTGTCGCTGGTCGCCGGCCGCCTCGGTGACCGGGTGACGAAGTGGATCACCCTGAACGAGCCCGCCGAGCACACCCTGCTCGGCCACGCCCTGGGGGTGCACGCACCCGGCAAGCGGCTGCTGTTCGACGCGCTCCCGGTCGCCCACCACCAGTTGCTCGCCCACGGCCTGGCCGTGCGGGCCCTGCGCGCCTGCGGCGCCGGTGACATCGGCATCGCCAACTCGCACGGACCGACCTGGGCGGCGACGACCGAGGCGGCGGACGTGGAGGCGGCCGGCTTCTACGACCTCCTGCTGAACCGCCTCTTCGCGGACCCGCTGCTGCTGGGCCGGTACCCGGACGGCATCGGGGAGCTGATGCCCGGGGACGTCGAGGCCGACCTGAAGGTGATCTCCGAGCCGGTCGACTGGTACGGCGTCAACTACTACGCCCCGACCCGGGTGGGCGCCCCGCAGGGCACGGAGATCGAGTTCGGCGGCGTCACCATGCCCGCCGAACTCCCCTTCTCGGTCCGCGAGATCGAGGGCCGTCCGGTCACGGACTTCGGCTGGCCGGTCGTCCCCGAGGGCCTCACCGAACTCCTCACCGGCTTCCGCGACCGCTACGGCGACCGCCTGCCGCCCGTCGTCATCACCGAGAACGGCTGCTCGTACCCCGGGGTCGACGACCAGGACCGCATCGCCTACCTGGACGGCCACGTCCGGGCCCTGCACCGGGCGATCGAGGCGGGAGTCGACGTGCGCGGCTACTTCGTCTGGTCCCTGCTCGACAACTTCGAGTGGGCGGAGGGCTACGCACGCCGCTTCGGCCTGGTCCACGTCGACTTCGAGACCCTGGAGCGGACCCCCAAGGCCTCGTACCGCTGGTACCGGGAGCTGCTGAGGGCGCAGCGGCCTACGGCTTGATGCCCACCCCGGTCCACAGGCTGACCTCGGCGTCCGTCGGGGCCTCGCCCTCGGTGGCGTCGGGCCGCCAGCGGTGGCCCACGGTGACGCCCGGGTCGAGCAGGTCCAGGCCGTCGAAGAAGCGGGCGACGTCCTCCCGGGAGCGGAACCGCACCGGGGTGCCGGCCGAGGTGTAGATGTCGGTGACCTTCTGCCACGTGGCCGGGTCGAAGTCGGGCGTGCAGTGGCTCAGCGCCAGGGCGCTGCCCGAGGGCAGGACGTCCAGCAGACGGCGCACGATGCCGTACGGGTCCTGGGCGTCGGTGACGAAGTGCATCAGGGCGTTCAGGGACAGCGCGACCGGGCGGTTCAGGTCCAGGACCTCGGCCAGCTCGGGGGCGTTCAGGAGGGTCTGGGGGTCGTTGACGTCCGCCTCGATGTACGTCGTGCGGCCCTCGGGCGAGCTGCGCATCAGGCGCTCGGCGTACTTGAGGACCAGGGGGTCGTTGTCGGCGTAGACCACGCGGGCGTCGGAGACGACCGACTGGGCCACCTGGTGCAGGTTGGGCTCGGTGGGGATGCCGGTGCCTATGTCGAGCCACTGGCGGATGCCGTGCTCACGGGCGAGGGCCCGGGTGGCCCGGTGCATGAAGGCCCGGTTCTCGCGTGCGCAGACGAAAATGGCGGGGTAGGCCTCGGCGACCCGCTCGGCGGCCTGCTTGTCGATCTCGAAGTGGTCCTTGCCGCCGAGGTAGTAGTCGTACATGCGGGCGGAGTGCGGCCTGCTGGTGTCGATGTCCCGCGCGGCCTGCGAGTGGGTCATGCTGTGCCTCTCGAGTGTGGGGGGAGGGTGGTGCGCGTAAGGCTCAGTGGTGTCAGCGCGCCGTCAGGTGATCGGCGAGGCCCTTCTTGACCCCCGCGACGAACGCGGTGATCTCCTCGGGCGTGTAGATCAGCGCGGGACCGGCCGGATCCGTGGACTGCCGGACCGCCACACGGCCGTCGGCGAGTTGTTTGGCCTCCACGCACTGCCCCCCGTTGGGACCGCTCCAGGGCCGTTCCCAGCCCTGTTCCCCCAGGTCCGACGCGGGCATCCCGTTGTAGACGGTGCCCTCGGCGATGGTCATGAGTACTCCTTCCGCATGCGGTTCAACAGCGCCTTGCTGTCCGCGGACGAGGTCTTCAGCGAGAGCCGGTTGTGCGCCTCCAGATGGGCGACGACGTCGGCGCGCTGGTCGAGGTAGACGGAGGCGGAGAGGAGCTCGCTGTAGACGATGTCGGGCAGCTCCCGCTCCTCGAACCGGAAGTACGTGAAGGGCGCGCACGCCCCGACGTGGGCACCGGCGGAGAACGGAACGATGTCGACGCTGACGTGCTCCAGTTCGGACGCCTCCAGGAGCCGGTCGATCTGCTCCCGCATCACCTCGGGGCCGCCCACCACCCGGTGCAGCACGGCCTCCTCCATCACCACCCACAGGGTGGGCGCGTCCTGCTTGGTGAGCAGGCTCTGGCGGCGCAGCCGCAGCTCCACGCGCCGCTGGAGGTCCTCCTCGTCGTCGTTCGGGAAGCCCCCGCCCAGCACGGCACGCGCGTACCGGGGTGTCTGGAGCAGGCCCGTGACGTACTGCGGCTCGTAGGTGCGCACCGTCCTGGCACCGGTCTCCAGGCTCACGTAGGCGGTGAACCAGGAGGGCATCACATCGCGGTACGGGTGCCACCAGCCGGGCTCGTTGGCCCGCTCGGCCAGGGTGACGAACTCCTCGATCTCCTGCCGGCCCGCCCCGTAGGTCTGGAGCAGCTTCTCCACGTAGAGGATCTTCAGGCCGACCTCGGCCTTCTCCAGACGGCGGATGGTCAGCGGTGTCACGCGCAGGGCCTTGGCCGCGTCGTCGAGGGACAGGCCCGCGGTCTGCCGGGCCTCCTGGAGCCGACGGCCGAGGATCATGCGGAGAACGGTGGGTGCGCCGGCGCCGGTGCCCGGTCTCGCGTCGTTCACGCCCTACCTCCTGAGGGGTCGTCACGGGCGCAAGCCTGACAAGGACTTGATCGTTCCGCCAGGCGTGGCGAGCGGGACGAAACGTTCCGGTTGAAATTATCAGGGAGATGGTTGCAGCGTGAACTGCACTGCGAGCATAGTTACTTGTGTGAACGGGGCCCCGGAAGCCCGAACCCCACTTTCCGGCCGGTCCGTTGCCCGCTCCCCCACCTTCCTCGACTCGCCCACCCCCCACGGAAGGCGACCGCCGTGTCCCCCCACACGACTTCCACTCCCCGTTTCCTGGACGCGGTGCGCCCGGGCCGCACGCACTGGCTGGAACTTCCGCCCCACCGGACCAGCGTCAGGGTCGCCCGGCACGCCACGCAGGCACGGCTGACCTCGTGGCAGGTGCCCGACGAGGCGTGCGCGAACGCCGTCCTGCTGGTGTCCGAGCTGGTGACCAACGCCGTCCTGCACACCCTCAGCGAGCGGATCCTCTGTGGTGTCCAGCGGCTGACGGAGCACCGCTTCCGGCTGGAGGTGCACGACGGCGACCTCTCGGGCCGCGGCATCCCCGACCGCCGCCCCGGCCCCGACGACGAGAACGGCCGCGGGCTCCTGCTCGTCCGCGAGATAGCCGACTGCTGGGGCATCACCCGCTCACCCCTCACCGGCGGCAACGCGGTCTGGGCGAGCCTGGCGACGGCGTTATAACACCCGGAGGCTCAGAACCCCAGCCGCCGCAACTGCTTCGGATCCCGCTGCCAGTCCTTCGCGACCTTCACGTGCAGGTCCAGGAACACAGGCGTGCCGAGGAGGGCCTCGATCTGTTTGCGGGACTTGATGCCGACCTCCTTCAGGCGCCTGCCCTTGGGGCCGATGATGATGCCCTTCTGGCTGGGGCGCTCGATGTACACGAAGGCGTGGATGTCGAGGAGGGGCTTGTCGGCGGGGCGGTCCTCGCGGGGGAGCATCTCCTCCACGACCACGGCGATGGAGTGCGGCAGCTCGTCGCGGACGCCCTCCAGCGCGGCCTCCCGGATCAGCTCCGCGATCATGACCTGCTCGGGCTCGTCGGTCAGGTCGCCCTCGGGGTAGAGCGCCGGGCCCTCCGGCAGGAGGGGGACGATCAGGTCGGCCAGCAGGTCCACCTGCTTGTCGCCGACCGCCGACACCGGGATGATCTCCGCCCACTCGAAGCCCAGCTCCTTGCCGAGCTGGTCGATCGCGATGAGCTGCTCGGCGAGCGCCTTGCCGTCCACCAGGTCTGTCTTGGTGACGATCGCGATCTTCGGCGTCTTCTTGATGGACGCCAGCTCCTTCGCGATGAAGCGGTCGCCGGGGCCGAGCTTCTCGTTCGCCGGCAGGCAGAAGCCGATCACGTCGACCTCGGCCCACGTGGTGCGCACGACGTCGTTGAGCCGCTCGCCGAGCAGTGTGCGCGGCTTGTGCAGTCCCGGGGTGTCGACCAGGATCAGCTGGGCGTCCGGGCGGTGCACGATGCCCCGCACGGTGTGCCGCGTCGTCTGCGGCTGGTTCGCCGTGATCGCCACCTTCTGGCCGACCAGAGCGTTCGTCAGGGTCGACTTGCCCGCGTTGGGGCGGCCGACGAAGCAGGCGAAGCCGGCACGGTGGACGGTCTCGCCCGACTCTTCGGATGACTGGGTACGCACGCTCATGCCGCCCATTCTCCCTGATCCACGAGACCCCTCCGCACCGCGGCCCGCGCACCCCCGTCCCGGTGAGCTTTCCGAAACCCTCACGCAACGAAACACCGTGGAAACACAGCCGTGCACCGCCGGAAACGCGGGGCGGTGAACCTCTGACGAGCCCCCGGAGCCCCACCCCGTTGGAGACACCGTGCCCCTGGCCGCCGCAAGCGCCGACACCGGCGACACCGCCTGGCTGCTCGCCGCCACCGCCCTCGTCCTGCTGATGACCCCGGGCCTGGCCCTGTTCTACGGCGGCATGGTCCGCACGAAGAGCGTCCTCAACATGCTGATGATGAGCTTCGTGTCGATCGCCCTGGTGACGGTGGTGTGGCTGGCCGCCGGCTACTCGCTCACCTTCGGCGAGGACGCCGGCGGGGGACTCATCGGCGGGCTCGAGCACGTCGGCATGAGCGGTCTCGGCCCGGACAGCGTCCAGGGCACCGTCCCCACCCTCCTCTTCGCCACCTTCCAGCTCACCTTCGCGATCATCACGGCCGCCCTGGTCAGCGGCGCCGTCGCCGACCGGGCGAAGTTCGGGGCGTGGCTGGTCTTCGTGCCGGTGTGGGCGCTGCTCGTATACGTTCCGGTCGCGCACTGGGTGTGGGGCCCGGGTGGCTGGATCCTGGAGAAGCTCGGCGCCCTGGACTTCGCCGGCGGGCTGCCCGTCGAGATCGTCTCCGGTGCCTCCGGACTGGCGTTGTGCCTGGTCCTGGGCCCGCGGCTCGGTTTCAAGAAGGACGCCATGCGTCCGCACAACCTGCCCATGGTGGTGCTGGGCGCCGGTCTGCTCTGGTTCGGCTGGTTCGGCTTCAACGCGGGCTCCGCGCTCGGTGCCAACGGCCTCGCGGCCGCCGCGTTCCTCAACACCCTCGCCGCGGGCTGCACCGGCCTGCTCGGCTGGCTCTTCGTGGAGCAGAAGCGCGACGGCCATCCCACGACCCTGGGCGCCGCGTCCGGCGCGGTCGCCGGTCTGGTCGCGATCACCCCGTCCTGCGGGTCCGTCTCCCTGCTCGGCGCCCTGGTCGTCGGCCTCGCCGCCGGCACGGTCTGCTCGTACGCCGTGAGCTGGAAGTTCAAGCTGAACTACGACGACTCCCTCGACGTCGTCGGCGTCCACCTGGTCGGCGGTGTCATCGGCACGCTCCTCATCGGCGTCTTCGCCGTCGACTCGATGACCGGCGGTGCCGAGGGCCTCCTCTACGGCGGCGGACTCGCTCAGCTCGGCAAGCAGCTGCTGGCCGTGGTCGTGGTGGCGGTGTACGCGTTCGCCGTGACGTACGGCATCGGCCGGCTGATCGACGCCACGATGGGCTTCCGCGCGAGCGAGGAGCAGGAGCAGACCGGCCTGGACCTTACGGTGCACGCCGAGACCGCCTACGATCACGGGGTCCTGGGCCACGGCGCCCCGGTCTCCTCCTCCGTCGTCTCCCCCGCCCAGAAGGTCACCCCCCAGGCATGAAGCTCATCACCGCGATCGTCAAGCCGTACCGCCTCGACGAGGTCAAGAACGCCTTGCAGGAACTCGGCATCCAGGGCCTGACCGTGAGCGAGGCCAGCGGCTACGGCCGGCAGCGCGGCCACACCGAGGTGTACCGCGGAGCCGAGTACCAGATCGACCTGGTGCCGAAGGTCCGTATCGAGGTCGTCGTCGAGGACGCGGACGCCGAGGCCGTCATCGAAGCGGTCGTGAAGGCCGCGCAGACCGGCAAGATCGGCGACGGGAAGGTGTGGGCGCTGCCCGTGGACACCGTCGTCCGGGTACGGACGGGCGAGCGCGGCCCCGACGCGCTCTGACGCCGGGGCCGCCTCGTTTCGGATCTCAGTCGAACACGAAGGGGCCCGGCGACTGCGGCCCGGTCGCCGTGCAGGTGATCGTGATGCCGAAGACGGTCATCCTCAGCGAGCCACCGAAGGCCTCCAGGTTGTCGCCGGAGGCCACGGTGCCGCTGAGGGGACCGACCTCGACGGGGGCACCGGCGGCTATCGCCGGGTTCTCCGTGCCGGTGAAGTCGACGGTGCCGCCGCCGGACCTCACCAGGGTGAGGGTGGATGTGATCGAGTCCTCGCCGAGCGCGATCGGCGCGGTGATGGCGGAGGACTTGACGGTGACGGTGGCGGCGGTGCCGTCCTGGGTGGCCGTGAGCGTGGCCTCGCCGCTGCCGAAGGCACCGCAGTCCGCGCTGATCGTCGCCGTCTGGGGGGTGACGGCGAGGGCTGCCGGTGCGAAGGCGAGCCCGGTGACCGCGAGGGCCCCGGCCGTCAGTGCCGCACCTGCTCCGATTCGCTTGCGTCTCATGGGATTCCGGCTCCCTTTTCGTGGTGGGGGGGACCGCTCGGCAGGTGAGTGCGGGCACGCTGCGCGAGAGCCGAACCTGACGGTCCGTCGGAATTGACGATTCCATTGATGCGCGTGGGGCAGGTGGCGGCAAGGTTGAAATCTGGCCTAATTACCGCCGGTTACAGCGAAGTTCAGCCAGCGGGGACCGTGGTCCGGACCGTTCCGTCGGGCCCCGCCACCAGCACCGGCGTCTCCGCGCCACCGAGATCCCGTACCGCCGCCCGGTCCTCCGCGGACGCGGTCTCGGCCTCGGTCACGACCGCCGCCGCCTCCAGGGACTGCGCGCCCGAGGCCACCGCCATCGCCACCGCGGTCCGCAGGGCACTGAGCTTCAGGGAGTCGAGGGCCACGGTCGCCGCGACATAGGTACGTCCGGTCTCGTCCCGTACGGCCGCCCCCTCGGGCACGCCGTTGCGGGCCCGGGCGGAACGGGCCAGGGTGACGATCTTGCGGTCCTCGGGGTCGAGCGCGCTGCTGTCGGTCATGATCCGAGCATACGGAAGGGTCACGGACGGTCGAGGCGGAGGCGGTCCGCTCGCGGCAGGCCGGCGACGACGAGGTCGTAGGAGTCCTCGATGAGCTCCCGGACCAGCTGGTCCGGGAGGTCGCCGTCGGCCGTGACGGTGTTCCAGTGACGCTTGTTCATGTGCCAGCCCGGGACGACGAGCCCCTCGTGCTCGCGGCGCAGCCGGATCGCGTCGTCCGGGTCGCACTTGAGGTTGACCTTCAGGGGCCGCTCGTCGAGGTGCGACAGCGCGAAGAGCTTGCCCTGGACCTTGAAGACCGAGATCTCCGGGCTGAAGGGGAAGTCCTCCACCGCCGCGTTGAAGGACAGGCAGAACGCGCGCAGTTCCTGGGGGGTCACTCCGGTTTCTCCTCCTCCGCGGGGTCCGCCGGGGGCACCGGCTCCGCGAGCACCGTCACGATCTTGTTGCGGCGGCCCGCCGCGGCCTCCGCGGTCAGCCGCAGTTCCCGGCCGTCGGGAAGGGCGACGACCGACGAGGCACCCGCGATGGGCACGCGGCCCAGCGCCTTCGCCAGCAGCCCGCCGACCGTCTCCACGTCCTCGTCGTCGAACTCCTCCAGGCCGTACAGCTCGCCCAGGTCGCCGATGTCGAGGCGGGCCGTGACCCGGTAGCGGTCCTTGCCGAGGTCCTCCACGGGCGGCAGTTCGCGGTCGTACTCGTCGGTGATCTCGCCGACGATCTCCTCGAGGATGTCCTCGATGGTGACGATGCCGGCGGTGCCGCCGTACTCGTCGACGGCGACGGCGACGTGGTTGCGTTCCTTCTGCATCTCGCGCAGCAGGTCCCCGGCGTTCTTGGTGTCGGGCACGAAGAACGCCGGGCGCATGGCCGTGGACACCTGCTCGGACTCGGCGTCGCGGCTGATGTGCGTCTTGCGGACCAGGTCCTTCAGATACACGATCCCGACGATGTCGTCCTCGCTCTCGCCGGTCACCGGGATACGGGAGAAGCCGGAGCGCAGGGCGAGGGTGAGGGCCTGGCGGATGGTCTTGAAGCGCTCGATGACCACGAGGTCCGTGCGCGGGACCATGACCTCCCGGACGAGGGTGTCGCCCAGTTCGAAGACGGAGTGCACCATGCGGCGCTCCTCGTCCTCGATGAGGGACTCCTTCTCGGCGAGGTCGACCAGCGCCCGCAGCTCCGCCTCGGAGGCGAACGGGCCGCGCCGGAAGCCCTTGCCAGGGGTGAGCGCGTTGCCGATGAGGATCAGCAGCGACGGGATCGGGCCCATGACCCGGGCCAGCGGCACCAGGACGTACGCCGAGACCGTCGCCGTGTTCAGCGGGTGCTGCCGGCCGATGGTGCGCGGCGAGACCCCGACGGCGACGTACGACACCAGGACCATGACCGCGATGGCGACCAGCAGCGCCTCGGTGGTGCCGTCGAACGCCTTCAGGCAGCCGTAGGTGATCAGCGCGGCGGCGGCCATCTCGCAGGCGACACGGGCCAGCAGGGCCACGTTGAGGTAGCGGGTCGGGTCGGCGGCGACCTGGGAGAGCTTGGCGCTGCCGCGGCGGCCGGAGCGCACGGCCTCCTCGGCGCGGAAGCTGGAGACGCGCGCGAGGCCCGCCTCCGCACAGGCGGCGAGCCAGGCCACGACGACCAGGGCGACAGCGCCCAGGGCGAGTTGCGGACTCATCGGCGGCGCTACGAGACCGTCGGTGCCGGGGAGGGACCGGTCAGGCCCCGCTCCGCGCGCCAGCCGTCCACAATGGCCGCCTGGAGGCCGAACATCTCGGCCTTCTCGTCCGGCTCCTCGTGGTCGTAGCCCAGCAGGTGCAGCACGCCGTGGACGGTGAGCAACTGGAGCTCCTCGTCCATGGAGTGCTGCGTCTCCGCCTCCGCCCCCTGCTTGGTGGCGACCTCGGGGCACAGCACGATGTCCCCGAGCAGCCCCTGCGGCGGCTCGTCGTCGTCCTTGGACGGCGGACGCAACTCGTCCATCGGGAAGGACATGACATCCGTCGGGCCCGGCAGGTCCATCCACTGGATGTGGAGCTGCTCCATGGCGTCGGCGTCCACGACGATCACCGAGAGCTCGGAGAGCGGGTGGATGCGCATCCGCGCGAGTGCGTAGCGGGCGATGTCGAGGATCGCCTGCTCGTCGACCTCGGTGCCGGACTCGTTGTTGACGTCGATCGACATGGTGTTGTGCTTGTCTACTTCCCCTTGTGCACGGACTTGCCGCGGCTCTTGTTCCCGCCGTTCTGGGTGCCGTGCGTGGTGTCGTACTTCTCGTACGCGTCGACGATACGGCCCACCAGCTTGTGCCGGACCACGTCGTGGGACGAGAGCCGGGAGAAGTGGACGTCCTCGACGCCGTCCAGGATGTCCTGCACCTGCCGCAGACCCGACTTCTGCCCGTCGGGCAGGTCGACCTGGGTCACGTCACCCGTGATCACGATCTTCGAGTCGAAGCCGAGGCGGGTGAGGAACATCTTCATCTGCTCGGGGCTCGTGTTCTGGGCCTCGTCCAGGATGATGAAGGCGTCGTTGAGGGTGCGGCCGCGCATGTAGGCGAGCGGCGCGACCTCGATGGTGCCCGCCGCCATCAGCCGCGGGATGGAGTCCGGGTCGAGCATGTCGTGCAGCGCGTCGTACAGCGGGCGCAGGTAGGGGTCGATCTTCTCGTAGAGCGTGCCCGGGAGGAATCCGAGCCGCTCTCCGGCCTCGACCGCCGGGCGGGTCAGGATGATGCGGTTGACCTGCTTGGACTGCAGGGCCTGCACCGCCTTGGCCATCGCCAGGTACGTCTTGCCGGTGCCGGCGGGGCCGATGCCGAAGACGACCGTGTGCTTGTCGATCGCGTCCACGTAGCGCTTCTGGTTGAGCGTCTTGGGGCGGATCGTGCGGCCGCGCGAGGACAGGATGTTCTGCGTGAGCACCTGGGCCGGGGTCTCCTGGCCGTCGCTCTCGCCGTTGTCGCTCGCCTTCAGCATGGCGATCGAGCGTTCCACTGCGTCCTCCGTCATCGGCTGCCCGGTGCGGAGCACCAGCATCATCTCGTCGAACACGCGCGAAATGAGGGCGACGTCCTTCGGGTCGCCGACCGCGCTGATCTCGTTGCCCCGGACGTGGATGTCGGCCGCCGGGAAGGCCTTCTCGATCACGCGCAGGAGGGAGTCGCCGGATCCCAGTACGGTCACCATGGGGTGCTGGGCGGGGACGGTGAACTGCGCTCTCGCCTGCTCCTGCGCGGGGGTGTGAGCTGTCGATGATTGAGTCATGGGCCGGCGCTTAAGGCCTGCGGATCCTCCTCTTCACGGCCGCGTAGCTGAGGGCGGCCTCGCGATTCCCAGGGTACGACGGGGGACTGACAACGCCGTAGGGGTTTTGGGGGGCGGGGCAGGAATCCGAGGCCAGGACGTCACGCCGAGCGCCGGAACCCGATGGTCGGTACGGCACGCCGCAACGGCCAGGGCCTCACCAACTCCTCCGGCACGAGCCCGGCGAGGAACCCGTACCTCCGCAACGCCGCCTGCGACTGCCCCTCCACCGACTGCACCCTCCGCCACCACGCCGCGATCTCCGACCACCCGGGCGCCGACAACGACCCCCCGAACTCCTGCACCGACAGCGCCGCCGTCAGCCCGGCGAAAGCCAGCCGGTCCGCCAGCGGCCAGTCCGCCAGCGTCCCGGCCACGAACCCGGCGACGAACACGTCCCCCGCTCCCGTCGGGTCGAGCGCCTCGACCGCGATGGCCGGCACCTCGGCCG
Source organism: Streptomyces sp. NPDC006372 (assembly GCF_040612515.1). Classification (NCBI taxonomy): domain Bacteria; kingdom Bacillati; phylum Actinomycetota; class Actinomycetes; order Kitasatosporales; family Streptomycetaceae; genus Streptomyces; species Streptomyces sp. NPDC006372. Next base: position 526,468 of record NZ_JBEXQJ010000001.1, read on the forward strand.
TCTCCCCCGTGCGCCGGTCCACCGCGTACGCTCCGTCCGCCCCGAGGGTCACGACGGCGGTCGGTACGTACTCGGTCAGCGCGTGCGCGGCGGCCCGCGGGCAGTCCGCCCCCGTGTACCGCATGGCCTCCTCCGCGTTCGGCAGGAACGCCTCGCAGTGCCGCAGGTCGGGCAGCCCCGCCAGGTCCCACGCCCCGGTGTCGTCCCAGCCGACGTCGCCGAAGACCCGGGTGCCCTTGCTCGCGGCCTGGGCGATCCAGGGCGCGCTCACGCCGGGCGCGAGGGAGGCGACGGCGGCCCGGGCGCGGGGCGGGCACTCGGGGGCCGGTTCCTCCGGGGGCGGCTCGTGGCCGTGCGAGACCATCGTGCGCTCCCCCTCGTACGCCATGGAGACGGTCACCGGGGAGTGCCAGCCGGGCACCGTGCGCGACGGCGAGAGGTCGATGCCCTCGCCGTGCTGCAGGGCGTCCCAGCAGTAGTCGCCGTAGTGGTCGTCGCCGAAGGCCGCCGCGAGGGACGTGCGCAGGCCGAGGCGGGCCAGCGCGGTGGCCATGTTGGCGACGCCGCCGGGGCTCGACCCCATCCCGCGGGCCCAGGACTCGGTCCCGCGCACCGGGGCGGAGTCGAGCCCGGTGAAGATGATGTCGAGGAAGACGGTGCCGGTGAGGTAGACGTCCCAGGGCGGGTCGTCCGGGGCTCGCAGCGGGGCGAGGGGATCGACCTGGGGCTGGCGGTGCGGTCCCTTTCTCGGGCCCTTTCCGGCCGGGGCGGTGGACGCGATCACGATGCGCTCCCTGACGTGGTGCGGATCAGCCCAGTCTGCACCACACCGCCGACAACGTGACGCCGATCACCCCGGCCCCACGCGTCGCGGCAGCTCGCGCAGGGGCCTCGCGCGCCCCCTGCGCGGCCCCTGCACGACCCGGTACCCCGGGGTTACCAGCGCGGCATCGAGGGCGTCACCCACTCGGGGTCGGCGACCCGCATCGCCGCCGCGTCGTCGCGGTCGCGCAGCGCGCCGTCGTCGTCCAGCCACCGCTGGTGCAGCTCGGCCAGCCGGTCGCGGTCGAGCTCCACACCGAGCCCGGGCGCGTCGGACACGGTCACCTTGCCGCCCTCGAAGGTGAGCCGCTCGGTGAGCACGTCCTCCGACTGCCAGGGGTAGTGGGAGTCGCAGGCGTGGTGCAGGTTGGGGACGGTGGCCGCCACGTGGGTCATCGCGGCGAGCGAGATGCCCAGGTGGGTGTTGGAGTGCATCGACACACCGACGCCGAAGGTGCGGCAGACGGCGGCGAGCTGCTGGGTGTTGCGCAGCCCGCCCCAGTAGTGGTGGTCGGAGAGGACGACCTGGACGGCGTTCCTGGTGAACGCCTCCTTGATCTCCGCGAAGGTCGTCACGCACATGTTGGTCGCCAGCGGCACCCCGGTCCGCTCGGCGACCTCGGCCATGCCGGGGGTGCCGAGGGTCGGGTCCTCCAGGTACTCCAGGACGTCCCCGAGCTCCTGCGCCACCTCGAGCGATGCCTCCACCGACCAGGCGCCGTTGGGGTCCAGCCGCAGCGGATGCCCCGGGAAGGCCTCGGCCAGTGCCTTGATCGCGGCGATCTCCTCCTCGGGCGGGAAGACACCGCCCTTGAGCTTGAAGGAGGTGAAGCCGTACCGCTCGGTGAACCGCCGGGCCTGTTCCACCACCCCGGCCGGGTCGACGGCGGCCCCCCAGTCGTCCTTCTCGCAGGCGACGCCCTCCGGGTGGTCGGCCCACTTGTAGAACAGGTACGCGCTGTACTCGACGGCGTCGCGCACCTTGCCGCCGAGCAGCGCGTGCACGGGCAGCCCGAGGGCCTTGCCGAGGGCGTCGAGGCAGGCGACCTCGAAGCCGGAGACGACGGACAGCCGCAGCTTGTCGGCGGTCTGGACCCCGCGCAGCCCGCCGACGTCGACGGCGTTCTCGACCCGGGAGGCGTCCACCGCGACCTGGTCCGCGATTCCGAACAGCCCGCCCAGGTCGCTGACCTGCCGTCCCTTCAGCCGCTCGGCGAAGGGCCGGGCCAGCTCCAGGTACTTGGTGTCGCCGTAGGTCTCCCCCACTCCCGTGACCCCGTCCGCGGTGACGACCTCGACGATCAGCCGGGGCGTGTACGGCTGGTGCACGCCCTGGGTGTTCAGCAGCGGCGGGTCGGCGACCAGGATCGGCGTCAGCCGGACGTCGGTGATGGTGAGGTTCACAGGGCTGCTCCTACGAGGTCGAGTCCGGTGGTGAGGAGGGCGGTGAGGGCGGCCAGGTCGGCGGGCGAGGGGGCGGTGAGCGGGGCGCGTACCGGCCCGACCCGGTGGCCGCGCAGCCGGGCCGCGGCCTTCACCAGCGACACGGCGTACCCGGGGACGCGGTCGCGCAGTTCGACGAGCGGGACGTAGAAGCCACGCAGGAGTGTGTCGACGGTGCCGTGGTCGTCGTCGCGCAGGGCGGCGAAGAAGGCGTCGGCGATCTCGGGGGCGAAGGCGTGCACGGCGGAGGAGTAGGCGGGGACGCCGACGGTGGCGTAGGCGCGGGCCTGGATCTCGGCGGTGGCGGCGCCGTTGAAGAACAGGAAGTCCTCGGGCGCGGCGAGCGTGAGGCGCTGGAGCCGGTCGAGATCGCTGTGGCCGTCCTTGAGGCCGATGACGTTCGGCACGGCGGCGATGCGCCGGAGCGAGGCGGCGGTGAAGGCGACCTGGCCGCGCTGGTAGGCGATCAGGGGCAGCGGGGTGCGGGCGGCGATCTGTTCCAGCTGGGCGACGAGGCCGTCCTGCGGGGCGGCGACGAGGTAGTGGGGCAGCACGAGGAGGGCGTCGGCACCGGCGTCCTCGGCGATGCGCGCGAACCGGGCGGCCTGCGCCCAGCCGTACCCGATCCCGGCCACGACCGGTACGCGGCCCGCGGCCTCCTCGACGGCGATGGTGACGACCTGCCGGTACTCGTCCTCGTCGAGCGAGAAGAACTCGCCGGTGCCGCAGGCGGGGAACACGGCGCCGGGCGAGGCGGCGAGCCGCTCGGCCACGTAGGCGCGGAAGCCTTCCGGGTCGAGGGTGCCGTCGTCGCGGAAGCTGGTCAGCGGGAACGACAGCACGCCGCCGGCCATGCCCTCCCGCAGCCGGCGCGCTACCGCACCCGGGCCGGCGCTCAAGGTCGTCTCCTCGGTCATCTCCCGAGCTCATCTCCTCATGTAGACGCCATCTACGTATGAGAATGATGGTTGGATACGCGAACGTCAACCGTTCGCGGCGGCCGGATTACCATCGGCGCATGTCAGACACAGGGGGCGTCCGCGAGGTGAAGTCCGCGGCCCGCACGGTCGAGCTGCTGGAACTCCTCGCGGCCCGCGGGGACCGGCCCGCACGGCTGCAGGAGCTCGCCGACGAACTCGGCGTGCCCCGCAGCTCGATGTACGCGCTGCTGCAGACCCTGATCTCGCGCGGCTGGGTCCGCACCGACATCACCGGCTCCCTGTACGGCATCGGCATCCACGCCCTGCTCACCGGCACGAGCTACCTGGACTCCGACCCGCGGGTCCGGGCCGTGCGGCCGTACCTCGACGAGGCGTCCGAGGCGCTCGGCGAGACGATCCACATGGGCCGGCTGGACGGCACGGACGTGGCCTATCTGGCGACGCGGGAGTCGCACGAGTACCTGCGTACGATCAGCCGGGTGGGCCGGCGGCTGCCCGCGCACGCCGGGGCCCTGGGCAAGGCCCTGCTGGCGGAGCGCCCGGACGAGGAGCTGCCCGAGGGGCCGTACGCGGCGCTGACCCCGAACTCGCACACGAGCCGGGAGTCCCTGGCGGCCGACCTCGCCCGCATCCGGGAGCGCGGCCACTCCGTGGACCGGGAGGAGGGCGTGACGGGCATCGTCGGCTTCGGGTTCGCCCTGCGCTACGACACCCCGGCACAGGACGCGATCAGCTGTTCCGTGCCGGTGGCCCGGCTCACGCCGGAGCACGAGGAGCGGATCGTCGCCGTGATGCGGGAGGTCCGGGCGAAGGCCGAGGCGACGGTTCCGGCGGGGCCCGGATCCGTGCACTGGCGCTAGCGGAAACACCGACGACGCCCCGCGAGAGGCGCGCGTCTACCCGGACCTCATCATCCCAAACACAACGTGCCCCAGATCACACCCTCTGGGTTCTCGTTCGTGACTACGTGCTTGATACAAATTGCTCGCGCGTTCCCGTCCGTCGACGGTCGTCGCCAATCCCCCCTTTTCCCCCGCTCATTTCGCATGCCCTGGGAACGCCCGTGTTCGCCCCCCGCACCACCCCCTGGCCCCTCGTCGCCCTTTTCACGGCCGGGTACCTCGCTCCGTATCTGCTGCCGACCACGGTCGGCCGACTCGATTCGGGCCTTCCGCTCTCCACCACGCAGGCCGGTGCCGTCGGCAGCGCGCTGCTGCTGAGTTCGGCGACCGCCGGATTCGCCCTGGCCTCGCGGGTCGAACGGATCGGGGCCCGCACCCTCGCCCGGCTCGGCCTCGCCCTGGCCCTGCTCGGCTACGGCGCCGCCGCGCTGACCACCGCCGTCCCGGCCGTCGTCACCGGCGCGGTCGTCGGCGGGTTCGGCTCCGGCACGGCCACCACCGTCGCCGCCACCCTGATAGCCGCCCAGCGCGATCCGCACCGGGCGTCCACCGCCGGCCTGCTCAGCGTCTCCGCCCTCGCGGGCGCCGTGTACCTGACGGTTCCGCACCTCGGCCCGGGGCACGGCCTGCCGCTGGCCGCGATCGCCCTCACGGCCCTGGCCGTCTGGCCGCTCACCGGCCGTCTCCCCGAGGGTCCCCCCGTCACAGCCGCACGGCACGACAAGGCCCGGCTGCCGCACGCCCGTTCGGGTCTGGTGCTGGCCGCCGCCATGCTCTGCTGGTCGCTCGCCCAGAACTCCCTGTGGGGCGTGAGCGGGCAGATCGGGCTGGCCCAGGCCGGCCTCGGCGAGGCCACCGTCGGTGCCGTGTTCGCCGTGGCCCTGGTCGCCGGGCTGACCGGAGTCCTCGCGGCGGGAGCGCTCGGGGCACGGCTGGGACGTGCCGTGCCGATCGGGGCGGGCACCGTCCTCATCGCCGGCTGCATCGTGCTCAGCGCCTCCGCGACCGACCTGACGAGCTTCGCGACCGGCGAGATCGCCTGGAACACGCTGTACCCGGTGGTGCTGTCGTACCTGATCGGCCTCGCCGCCTCACTGGACCCGCGCGGCCGCTGGGCGGTGCTGGTCGGCTCGGCGTCCTCGCTGGGCACGGCCGCCGGGCCGCTGACCGGCAGTGTGCTGTCGGCACAGGCCGGATTCCCGGTCATGGGCACCCTCCTGGCCGCCGGCCTGCTGGTCATCGCCCTGCCGATGACCGCCGTCGCCCTGCACACCGGCGGACGCCCGCTGCTGCCCGGCGCGATCCGCCGCCGCGGCGGCCACCCGGCCGCCCTGGTCGCCGCCGCCACGGGCACCCCCACCGGCGCGGTCCCCGAGATCGGCGCCCCGGAACAGCCGGTGGTGGAGATCCCCGTGGAGACCCCGGCCGTCCCCGCCCAGCGTGCCTACGACAAGGCGGGGTCGGAGGTCTTCTGACCGCTAGGCGAAGGTGTACGCCTCCACCTCGGCGAGATACCGCGCCCGCAGCTCCTCGTCGTCCTCCAGGAAGGAGGCGAGGAAGGAGTTGCGGGCGAGCTCGCGCAGCCGGTCCTCGCTCAGGCCGAGGGTCTCGCGCACGGCGTCGAAGTTGTCGCCGGCGTAGCCGCCGAAGTAGGCCGGGTCGTCCGAGTTCACCGTGCACATCAGGCCGGCGTCCAGCATCGCGGGCAGCGGGTGGTCGGCGAGGGTGTCGACCGTGCGCAGCCGGACGTTCGACAGGGGGCACAGGGTCAGCGGCACCCGGTCGCGCACCAGCCGCTCCACCAGCGCGGGGTCCTCCACGCAGCGCAGCCCGTGGTCGACCCGCTCGACGCCGAGCACGTCGAGCGCCTCGGTGATGTACTCCGGCGGGCCCTCCTCGCCCGCGTGGGCGACCCGGCGCAGCCCGAGCGCGGCGGCGGCCTCGTACACGGCACGGAACTTCACCGGCGGGTGCCCGACCTCGGCCGAGTCGAGGCCGACGCCGGTGATCCGGTCCAGGTACGGCTTGGCCGCGTCCAGGGTCGCCAGGGCCGACTCGGCGGACTCGTCGCGCAGGAAGCACAGGATCAGCCGGGTCGAGACACCGTGGTTCGCCGCACTGTTCCCCAGCGCGCGCCACAGCCCCTCGACGACCGTGCCGAGCTCCAAGCCACGACTGGTGTGGGCCTGCGGGTCGAAGAAGATCTCCGCATGCCGCACGCCCTGGGCGGCGGCCCGAGCGAGGTAGGCGTTCGCGAGGTCCTCGAAGTCCCGCTCGGTGCGCAGGACGGCCATGAGCTCGTAGTACAGGTTCAGGAAGGACTGGAGGTCCTCGAACCGGTACGCCTCGCGCAGCTCGTCCGTGGACGCGTAGGGCAGGGTGACGCCGTTGCGCGTGGCGAGCTCGAAGGCGAGTTCCGGTTCCAGGGTGCCTTCGATGTGAAGGTGCAGTTCGGCTTTGGGGAGGGACATCAATTCATCGTACGGCCGTTTCACCGACGCTTCGGTACCGGCACCCTCAGCAGATCATGCGCCACGGTCAGCTCACCGTCGTAGCCGGCGGCCCGCGCCTGCCGCTCGAACTCGTCGGGGTCCGTGTAGCGCTGACTGAAGTGGGTCAGCACGAGGTGCCGCACCCCGCCCTCCCGGGCCACCCGGGCGGCCTGACCGGCGGTCAGATGTCCGTGTTCGACGGCGAGTTCCTCGTCCTCGTCGAGGAACGTCGACTCGATGACGAGCATGTCGCAGCCCTCCGCGAGCGCGTCCACGCCGTCGCACAGCCGGGTGTCCATGACGAACGCGAACCGCTGCCCGCGCCGTACCTCGCTGACGTCGTCGAGCGAGACGGCGCCGAGCGAACCCTCGCGCTGGATCCGGCCGACGTCCGGGCCCTTGATGCCGTGCGCGGCGAGCCGCTCGGGCAGCATGCGACGGCCGTCGGGCTCGATGATCCGGTAGCCGTACGACTCCACCGGGTGCGACAGCTTCCGGGCCTCCAGCATGTAGCCGTCCGTACGGGCGAGGGGCCCGTCGGCGGCGATCGGGGCCTCGGTGAGGTCGACGGTCTCGCGGTAGGCGGTGGCGTACCGGAGCCGGTCGAAGAAGCGCTGCCCGGAGCGGGGGTAGTGGGCGGTGATCTCGTGCGGGACCCGGTCGAGGTTGATGCGCTGGATCACGCCGGCGAGGCCGAGGGAGTGGTCGCCGTGGAAGTGCGTGACGCAGATCCGGTTCAGGTCGTGCGCGGCGACCCCGGCGCGCAGCATCTGGCGCTGCGTGCCCTCGCCGGGGTCGAACAGGATGCCCTCGCCGTCCCAGCGGAGCAGGTAGCCGTTGTGGTTGCGGTGCCGGGTCGGGACCTGGCTGGCGGTGCCGAGGACCACGAGTTCACGTACGGACAAGGCGGCTATCCCGGGGGCCAATCGAGGCCGCGGCCGCCGAGCACGTGGGCGTGCACGTGCCAGACGGTCTGGCCTGCGCCGCTGCCGGTGTTGAAGACGAGGCGGAAGCTGTCGAGCTTCTCCTCGTCGGCGACGGCCTGGGCCTCGCGCAGCACGTCGGCGGTGAGGGCCGGGTCGGCGGTGGCGAGGGCTGCGGCGTTCTCGTGGTGCGCCTTGGGGATGACCAGGACGTGGGTGGGGGCCTGGGGGTTGATGTCGCGGAACGCGACGGTGGTGGCTGTTTCGCGGACGATGGTCGCCGGGATGGTGCCTGCGACGATCTTGCAGAACAGGCAGTCGTCCTGGGGTTCTCCTGCCATGTTTCCTCCGGTGGTTGGCCGCATGTGGTCCGACTCAGGCATCGTATCGTCGGCGGGTGCGGGTGCTTTCGGGCTGGTCGTTCCCCGCGCCCCTTAAGTCGGCAGGCCCGGGGGCGTTTTTGCCGGTACTGTCTCCAGGCTTTCGAGCGCCATACGGATGGCCTCGTCCAGTTGGGTGTCCCTGCCTGCCGCGTAGTCCTGCGGGCGCTGCACGACCTCCACATCCGGGTCCACGCCGTGGTTCTCCACTCCCCATTCGTAGCCCTCCAGCCAGAAGGCGTACTTGGGCTGGGTGACCCGGGTGCCGTCGACCAGGCGGTAGCGGCTGTCGATGCCGATGACTCCGCCCCAGGTGCGGGTGCCGACGACGGGGCCCAGGGCCAGGGCCTTGATCGCGGCGTTGACGATGTCGCCGTCGGAGCCGGAGAACTCGTTGGCGACGGCGACGACGGGGCCGCGGGGGGCGTCCTCGGGGTAGCTGTAGGGGCGCATGCCGCGGGGGACGGCCCAGCCGACGATGCGGCGGGCGAGTTTCTCGACGACCAGCTGGGAGGTGTGGCCGCCGCGGTTCTCGCGGACGTCGACGACCAGGCCCTCGCGAGCCACCTCCACGCGCAGGTCGCGGTGGATCTGGGCCCAGCCGGGCGCCTGCATGTCCGGGACGTGCAGATAGCCGAGCCGGCCGCCGGACTTCTCGTGCACATAGGCACGCCGGTCGGCGACCCAGGCGTGGTAGCGGAGCGGCTCCTCGTCCGCGACCGGGACGACGACGGCGTGCCGCGGGTCGCCGCCGCCGGACGGGGAGACGGTCAGCTCGACCGGCTTGCCCGCCGTGCCGATCAGCAGCGGGCCGGGGCCGGTCACCGGGTCGACCGGCTGTCCGGCGATCGCGAGGATCGCGTCCCCGGGTCGTACCGCGACGCCGGGCGCGGCCAGCGGGCTGCGGGCGTCCGGGTCGGACGTCTCGGAGGGCAGGATGCGGTCGACGCGCCAACTGCCGTCCTCGTGGCGGGAGATGTCGGCGCCGAGCAGGCCCTGGCGGGGACCGCCGCCGAAGCCGCCGCGCGGCGTGACGTAGGCGTGCGAGGTGCCGAGTTCGCCCTGCACCTCCCACAGCAGGTCGACGAGGTCGTCGTGGGTGGCGCACCGGTCCACGACCGGGCGGTAGCGGTCGAGGACGCCGGCCCAGTCGACGCCGCTCATGTCGGGCCGCCAGAAGTGGTCGCGCATGATGCGGCCGTTCTCGTCGAACATCTGCCGCCACTCGGCGGCCGGGTCGATGAACTGGCGTACGCGGCTGAGGTCGACGGTGATGTTGCTGTCGCTGTCGTCGTCGTTCGACGCGCGGCGATCGCTGGGCACGACCTTCAGCCGCCCGTCGGTCCACAGCAGGACCCGCTTGCCGTCGCCGCTCACCTCGAAGTGGTCGGCGTCGACGGCGAGATGCTCGACGCGCTGCTGGGCGAGGTCGTACCGCTCCAGCTCGGACTTCGGGTCGGGATCGTCCGGGGTGGCCCGGGACGCGCCGAGCACACCGGCGACCGGGTGGCGCAGCCACAGGACGCCGTCCTTGGCGGCGCGCAGGTTGGAGTAGCGGGCGGCCTCCACCGGGAACGGCACGATGCGGTCGGCGAGCCCCTCCAGGTCGATGCGGGTGGTGGGGGTGCCCTCGCTGTCCGGGGTCTCCTCCCGGTCGGGCGTCTCGAAGGACCGGCCGTGCCGTTGCGGCCCGAACGGGGAGGGCGTGGTGGCCGCGAGGGTGATGAGGTGCGGCCGGGCACCCTCCACGAAGGCCAGGTCGAAGACGTGCTCGTCGTAGACCGGGTCGAAGGAGCGGGTCGACAGGAACGCGAGGTGCTTGCCGTCCACCGTGAACGCCGGCGCGTAGTCCTGGAAGCGCAGCGGGGTCGCCTCGGTGACCGACAGGTCGGTGGTGTTGGCGAGCTTCAGCTGGCACAGGGGCCGCGGGCCGGGGTGGGACCAGGCGAGCCAGGACGAGTCCGGCGAGAAGACGAGTCCGGACACGTCACCGTCCTCGCTGCGGTCCACCTCCCGTACCTCGCCGGTCTCCCGCTCGACGAGCAGCAGACGGCCGTCGTGGGAGGCCACGGCGACGCGGCTGCCGTCGGGCGCCATGGCGAGGTCCAGCACCCGGCCGAGCTGCCCGGCGGCGAGCCGGCGGGGCGTCGCCCCCGGGGCGAGGCCCGTGGCGGGCGCGAACTCCAGGGCGTCGTCGCCCTCGGCGTCCGTCACCCACACCACCCACTCCTCCCCGTCGGCGCGGAACGCCCTCGGCAGCCGGGCCCGTACCCCGGGTGTCGCGGCGAGTGCTCGGGCCGGGCCGGAGCGGTGCGTGACCCAGTGGACGGAGCCGCGCACGGAGACGGCACTGCCGCGCGCGGTGTGGTCGGGGGACGCCGACCCGAACCACCGGGAAGCGTTCACCGGGAACGGCTGGAGGTCGACGCGCTGCCCGCCGAGCCGTACGTCGAGCCGGCGCGGCTCGGCACCGTCCAGGTCGTCGAGCACCCACAGCTCACCGGCGCTCGCGTAGACGACACGGGTGCCGTCGGTGGCGGCGTGCCGGGCGTAGAAACCGTCGAGCGGCGTGTGCCGCCGCAGGTCGGAGCCGTCGGCGAGGGAGGAGTACAGCGCGCCGGTGCCCTCGTGGTCCGAGAGGAACGCGATCTTCTCCCCCACCCACAGCGGGTACTCGATGTTCCCGTCGAGCTCCTCGTGGAGCCGGACGAACTCCCCGTCGTCTTCGCGGTCGATCCACAGCTTGCCGGCGGTGCCACCGCGGTACCGCTTCCACCAGGCGGCCTCGCGGCCCATCGGCGCGGACAGCAGCACGGTGTGCGGCCCGAAGGCGATGTCCCCCACGGGCCCGTACGGCAGGGTGGTGGCCGGGCCGCCGTCGAGCGGGACGGCACGCGCCCAGGTGCGGCGCAGGCTCGCCTGGCCCTCGGTGCTGATCACCAGGACCTCGCCGTCCGGGGTCCAGCCGCACACCCGGGTCTTCGCACTGCCCCAGTACGTCAGCCGCTTGGCGGGGCCGCCGTCGACCGGGGCGATGTGCACCTCGGGGGCGCCGTCACGGGTGGAGGTCCAGGCGACGGTGGTGCCGTCGGGCGAGATGCGGGGCTGGGTCACCGGCACGTTGTCGGCGCTGACCCGCCAGGCCCGGCCGCCGTCGAGTGGCGCGAGCCACACGTCGTCCTCGGCGGTGAAGGCGACCAGGTCGCCGTGCACGTGGGGGAACCGGAGGTATGCAGGCGATGTCACCTGATCACCCTATGCAAGGACGGCGTCGCGCGGACAGGGTTCGGATCACTTGCCCTCGACAGGGCGGCAGTCCGGATACCGGTCGCACCAGATGGTCTGGGTGACGGTCACCGTGACGGTGGGGCCGGGCTGCCCGTTCGAGGGCCCTCCGGCCCCTGAGCCGACGGGCGGCGGGCTGGTGCTGTTGCAGTCGCCGAGCCCGTCGACCTGGAACCACACCTTGCCGTCCACCTTGGCGGTGATGTTCCCGCGGACACAGGCACCGTCCACCGCGTGGGTCACCTTGCCGTCGACGGTGATGTCCTTGCCGTCCTTCGTCTCGCCCTCGCAGTCGACGGTGGCGACGGTCTTCTCACGCGCGGAGGGCGATGACTTCGCGCTCTTGCCGTCGTTGCCGTAGGAGGCGGTGCAGCTGAGCCAACGCACGTCCGCCTTCTGGCGGTTGAGTTCCTCGGTGACGGTCTGGTCGGTGGTGTAGGCGACGGACGCGGAGCTGATGCCGCCGGGTTCGCAGGCGACCGCCCCGCCCACGGCGACGGCCGCGAACGTCGCCGCCACCGCCATCCGCCGGCCGCGCGTGCCCCTCCGGATCCTCCTCGAAGCCCCCATGGAGGCAGCCTGCCACCGACGGGTGCGGGGCGGTAGGGCGCAAAGGCGTCAGGTGCGCAGCAGCAGCCACTCCTGGAGCTCCACCAAGTTGCCCTCGGGGTCCTTGAGATGGGCCACGCGCATGCGGTCCGTCATCGGTGCGGGGCCGTGGAGGATCCTGGCGCCGCGCAGGGTGATCTCCTCGCAGTAGGCGTTCAGGGCGTCCACGCGCAGGACCACCAGGGAGCGGTGGCCGGCCGCCGCCTCGCCCAGTTCGTCGAGGACGCCGGCCATCATGGACCGGTCCTGCAAGGCGATGCCCGCGGAGCCCGCCGCGGGGCTGAACTTCTCGTACGGGCCGTCCGCCGCGCCCGACTGCGGCTTGAGGCCGAGCACCTCCTCGTAGAAGCGGTAGCAGGCGGCGAAGTCGTCGACGAGCAGTCGTACCTGGGCGAGTTCCACGGTGCCTCCGAGGGTGGTCAGGACCAGCGGCCGGTGCGAGCCAGGAGCACGGCCGCGGCCGCCGTCCCGGCTGTCGAGGTGCGCAGCACACTGCGCCCGAGACGATACGCCTTCGCCCCGGCCCCCTCGAACAGCGCCAACTCCTCCGGCGCCACGCCCCCTTCGGGCCCCACGACCAGCACGATCTCGCCGGTGGACGGCAGTTCGGCCGTCGCGAGCGGCTCGTCCCCGCTCTCGTGGAGCACGGCGGCGAAGTCGGCTCGGGCCAGCAGCGCGGCGACCTGCTTGGTCGTCGCCGCCTCCGCGACCTCGGGAAAGCGCACCCTGCGGGACTGCTTGCCGGCCTCCCGCGCCGTCGCCCGCCACTTGCCCAGCGCCTTCAGCCCCCGGTCGCCCTTCCACTGCGTGATGCAGCGCGCCGCCGCCCACGGCACGATCGTGTCCACGCCGACCTCGGTCATGGTCTCCACGGCCAGTTCCCCGCGGTCGCCCTTGGGCAGGGCCTGGACGACGGTGACCCGGGGCTCCTCCGGCGGCTCCTCGGTCACCGAGTCCAGCCGGACGACCAGCCGGTCCTTGCCCTCGGTGTCGAGCACCACGCAGTCCGCCCAGCGCCCGGCCCCGTCCGTGAGGACGACGTCCTCGCCGGGGCGCAGCCGCTTCACGGAGACGGCGTGCCGCCCCTCCGGACCGTCGAGGACGTAGCGGCCGCCGCCGCCCGCGTCGAAGTGCTCGACCACGAAGACCGGAGCCGTCATCGAACTCCCCCGCCCGCCAACCCCGCCATGGACGAGGCGAGTTCACCGGCCAGGACTTCCACCAGCTGCCCGGCGGGCAGCTCCCGCGCCATCCGGTGTCCCTGCCCGGCCCACAGCGCCATGCCCTGCGCGTCGCCCGCCTTGGCGGCGGCCTTGCGCAGCGGCGAGGTGAGGTGGTGGATCTCGGGGTAGGCGGCGGGCGCGTACGGTCCGTGCTCCCGCAGGAACCGGTTGACGAGGCCGCGCGCCGGGCGCCCGGAGAACGCCCGCGTCAACTCCGTACGGACGAACAGGGGGTTGGTCAGGGCCTGCTTGTGCAGGGCGTTCGCGCCCGACTCGGGCGTCGCGAGGAACGCGGTGCCGAGCTGGGCCGCGCTCGCGCCCGCCGCGAGCACGGCGGCGATCTGGCCGCCGCGCATGATGCCGCCGGCGGCGACGATCGGGATGCTCACGGCCTCCCGGACCTGGGCGACCAGCGACAGCAGGCCGATGCCGGACCCGTCCGTCTCCGGGACGTCGCGGTGCGTGCCCTGGTGACCGCCGGCCTCGACGCCCTGCGCGATGACCGCGTCCGCGCCCGACCGCTCGACGGCCCGGGCCTCGTCGGGGGTGGTGGCGGCGGCCAGGACGAAGGTGCCGACGCGGTGCAGGGCGTCGACGACCTCCCGGCTCGGCGCGCCGAAGTGGAACGACACCACGGGCACGGGGTTGTCGCGCAGCACCGCCAGCTTGGTCTCGTAGCCGTCGTCACGTCCGCTCTCGGGATCGCCGAGTTCGGCCTCGTACCAAGAGGCCTCGCCGGCCAGCTGGTGGGCGTAGACGTCGACGGCGGCGGGGTCGGCGTACTCCGGCTGCGGCATGAAGAGGTTCACGCCGAAGGGCCTGCTCGTGAGGGACCGGAGCTGCTTGATCTCCTCGTACATTCCGTCGGCGGTCTTGTACCCGGCGGCGAGGAATCCCAGCCCGCCCGCCTCGCACACGGCGGCGGCGAGCCGGGGCAGGGAGACTCCGCCGGCCATGGGGGCCTGCACGATCGGGTGGGGGAAGAGATCGGTCAGCGCGGAGGACATGACCGCATGTTGTCACGTCCTCCGAACCAGCCCGAAACCGGCCTGCCGTGTGGCATAGACCAGAGGAAAAGGCCTCACACAGCCCGTCCCCCGACTCGGCTCACCGCCCGTTGAACGCGTCCTTCAGCCGCGAGAACAGCCCTTGCTGCCCAGGCTGGAACTGCCCCGTGGGGCGTTCCTCGCCGCGGAGCTTGGCGAGCTCGCGAAGCAGGCGTTCCTGCTCGGGGTCGAGCTTGGTCGGGGTCTGGACCTCGACGTGGACGATGAGGTCGCCGCGTCCGCCGCCCCGCAGGTGCGTGACGCCCCGGCCGTGCAGCGGGATCGACTGGCCGGACTGGGTGCCCGGGCGGATGTCGACCTCCTCCAGGCCGTCCAGCGTCTCCAGCGGCACCTTCGTGCCGAGGCACGCCGCCGTCATGGGGATCGTCACCGTGCAGTGCAGGTCGTCGCCGCGCCGCTGGAACGTGGAGTGCGGGAGTTCGTGGATCTCGACGTACAGGTCACCCGCCGGACCGCCGCCCGGCCCGACCTCGCCCTCACCGGCGAGCTGGATCCGCGTGCCGTTGTCGACACCGGCCGGGATCTTGACGGTGAGCGTCCGGCGGGAGCGGACCCGGCCGTCACCCGCGCACTCCGGGCACGGAGTGGGGACCACGGTGCCGAAGCCCTGGCACTGGGGGCAGGGGCGGGACGTCATGACCTGGCCGAGGAAGGACCGGGTGACCTGGGACACCTCACCGCGGCCGCGGCACATGTCACACGTCTGGGCCGAGGTGCCCGGCGCCGCGCCCTCACCGCTGCAGGTGTTGCAGACGACCGCCGTGTCGACCTGGATGTCCTTGGTCGTGCCGAAGGCCGCCTCGTCGAGTTCCACCTCGATGCGGATCATCGCGTCCTGGCCGCGGCGGGTGCGCGAGCGCGGACCGCGCTGCGACGCCGTGCCGAAGAACGCGTCCATGATGTCCGAGAAGTTCCCGAAGCCGCCGGCTCCGAAGCCGCCCGCGCCACCGCCGCCGGCCTGGGAGAGCGGGTCGCCGCCGAGGTCGTAGACCTGCTTCTTCTGCGGGTCCGACAACACCTCGTAAGCGGCGTTGATCTCCTTGAACCGCTCCTGGGTCTTCGGATCGGGGTTGACGTCCGGGTGCAGCTCGCGTGCGAGCCGCCGGAAGGCCTTCTTGATCTCTTCCTGCGACGCGTCGCGGCGCACGCCGAGTACGGCGTAGTAGTCCGTGGCCACTACGACTCCGCCAGGATCTGTCCGACGTACCGTGCCACTGCGCGTACCGCTCCCATCGTTCCCGGGTAGTCCATGCGGGTCGGTCCGACCACGCCGAGCTTGGCGACTGCCTCGCCGCCCGAACCGTAGCCGACCGACACGACGGACGTGGAGTTGAGTCCTTCATGGGCGTTCTCATGACCGATACGTACGGTCACGCCCGGATCCTTCGCCTCGCCGAGCAGCTTGAGGAGCACGACCTGCTCCTCCAGCGCCTCCAGCACCGGCCGGATCGTGAGGGGAAAGTCATGCCCGAAGCGAGTGAGATTGGCGGTGCCGCCGATCATCAGCCGCTCCTCGTTCTCTTCGACGAGCGTCTCCAGAAGCGTGGAGAGCACCATCGAGACCGTACCCCGGTCCTCGTGCTCGAACGCCTCCGGGAGATCCTCCACCAAACTCGGCACATCCGCGAAACGGCGGTTCGCCACCCGGCTGTTGAGCCGCGCGCGCAGGTCCGCGAGCGAGGCCTCGCCGAAGGGCGCCGCGCAGTCGACCACGCGCTGCTCGACCCGCCCGGTGTCCGTGATCAGCACGAGCATCAGCCGCGCGGGCGCGAGGGAGAGCAACTCCACGTGCCGCACGGTCGACCGGGTCAGCGACGGGTACTGCACGACCGCGACCTGCCGAGTGAGCTGGGCGAGCAGCCGTACCGTCCGCGCCACGACGTCGTCGAGGTCGACGGCGCCCTCGAGGAAGTTCTGGATCGCGCGCCGCTCGGGCGCGGTCATCGGCTTGACCCCGGCCAGCTTGTCCACGAACAGCCGGTAGCCCTTGTCCGTGGGGATGCGCCCGGCGCTGGTGTGCGGCTGGGCGATGTACCCCTCGTCCTCGAGGGCCGCCATGTCGTTGCGCACGGTGGCCGGGGAGACGCCGAGGCTGTGCCGCTCGGTGAGGGCCTTGGAGCCCACCGGCTCCTCGGTGCCGACGTAGTCCTGGACGATGGCGCGCAGCACCTGAAGCCTGCGTTCACTGAGCATCGCGCACACCTCCAGAAGTCGTCCGCCCGTGGTCCTGCCTGTCGAGCCTGGCACTCTGCGCGTGCGAGTGCCAGCATTCCCCGGCCCAGTGTACGGCGGTGGGGTACACCCCCGGCAAGGCTGGTCGCGCGCTGTCGTGCCCGCGGCGGGTGCCACCGCTAGCGTCGCCGTATGACGGTGACTTGGGAAGACCTCGGATGGGAGCGCGTGGCCGCCGGTGTGGGGCGGTGCCGGCTCCCGGTGTGGGACTGCACGATCGGGCTGGTCGCCGGTGAGGGGGCGGTCCTCATGATCGACGCGGGGTCGAGCCTCGCCGAGGGCGCGAAACTGGGCGCGCAGGCGCGGGCGCTCACCGGTCAGCGTGTGACACATCTCGCGCTGACCCACCCGCACTTCGACCATGTCTTCGGCGCCGCGGCGCTGCCGGACACCGAGGTGTTCGGCGCGGTGGGCGTGGACGCGCTGCTGACACGGGCGCGGGACCGCGAGGAACTGCGTGAGGACGGGGTGCGCCAGGGCCTGGCGGCGCCCGCGGCGCAGGAGGCGGCAGAGCGGCTGGCCCCGCCCGGCCATCTGGTCTCCGGGGAGTGGACGCTCGACCTGGGCGGCGGCCGGCAGGTACTGCTGGCGAACGTCGGCCCGGGGCACACCGCGCACGATCTGGCGGTGCTGGTGCCGGGCGATCCGGAGGTGGTGTTCTGCGGCGACCTGGTCGAGGAGTCGGGCGAGCCTCAGGCGGGTCCGGACGCGGTGCCGTCGCGCTGGCCTGCCGCTCTCGACCGGCTGCTCGCCCTCGGCGGCGAGGACGCGCTGTACGTGCCCGGTCACGGAGCGGTGGTGGACGCGGCGTTCGTCCGGGCCCAGCGGGACGCGCTGGCCGCGCGTTTCGGCGTGTCGCGGTGATCGCGGTACGCCTTCTCCTATCGTCATCCGAATGCGCCAGTACTCCGCCGATCTGACCCCGCCGTGGAAGAAGCCGAAGCCGGTGCCCGAGGTTCCGGCGGAGCCGGGCCTGGTGGTCGAGGAGCCGGGGACCGGGTTCTGCGGCGCGGTGATCCGCTGCGAGGCCGGCACGGTGACGCTGGAGGACCGCTTCGGCAAGCACCGCGTGTTCCCGATGGAGCCGCGCGGGTTCCTGCTGGAGGGCAGGGCGGTGACGCTGGTCCGGCCGTCGCCGGGCGGTCCCGCGCGCCCGGCCCGCACGGCCTCCGGATCGGTCGCCGTCCCCGGCGCCCGCGCACGTGTGGCCCGCGCCGGCCGCATCTACGTCGAGGGGCGGCACGACGCAGAGCTGGTCGAGAAGGTGTGGGGCGACGACCTGCGCATCGAGGGCGTGGTCGTGGAGTACCTGGAGGGTGTCGACGACCTGCCCTCGATCGTCGAGTCCTTCGCCCCCGGCCCGGACGCCCGCCTCGGCGTCCTGGTCGACCACCTGGTCCCGGGCAGCAAGGAGTGGCGCATCGCCGAGTCGGTCACGAGCGACCATGCCCTGGTGGTGGGCCACCCGTACATCGACATCTGGGAGGCGGTGAAGCCGTCGGCCCTGGGGATCACGGAGTGGCCGCGGGTGCCGCGGGGCCAGGACTGGAAGACGGGCGTCTGCCGGGCCCTGGGCTGGCCGGAGAACACGGGCGCGGCCTGGCAGCGGATCCTGTCGGCCGTCCACTCGTACAAGGACCTGGAGCCGGAACTGCTGGGCAGGGTCGAAGAACTGATCGACTTCGTAACGGCCTGACTCAAACTGCGGGCAATCGTGCCGCCAAGGGCGGCACGGGTGGGCGCAGCGGCACCTCGCCGCGCCGAGCTGCGCACCCACACGCCCCGGGCACCAACCCCGAGCACCTCAGTCCACGAGGTCCCGGACAACCCCATCCGCCAGCAACCGCCCGCGCAAGGTCAACACCGCACGCCCCTGCTCATACGGCCCTTCCTGAAGCAACCCCTCCGCCAACGCCCTGCGCGAAGCAGCCACCCCCTCCTCCCGCAGCAGCGACAACGGCACCCCCTCCCGAAGCCGCAACTCCAGCAGAATCCGCTCGACCCGCCGATCCTCCTCCGACAGCACCTCACGCCCGGCCCCCGGCGACCGCCCCGCCGCCAGCGCCCCCGCGTACGCCCCGGGATGCTTCACGTTCCACCACCGCACCCCACCCACGTGGCTGTGCGCCCCGGGCCCGGCCCCCCACCAGTCGGCGCCGCGCCAGTACAGCTCGTTGTGCAGGCACCGCCCCGCCTCCGAGGTCGCCCAGTTCGACACCTCGTACCACTCGAAGCCGGCCGCGGAGAGCATCTCCTCGGCGATCAGGTACCGGTCGGCGTGCACGTCGTCGTCGGTCATCGGCACCTCGCCCCGGCGGATCCGGCGCGCCAGCTGCGTGCCCTCCTCCACGATCAGGGCGTACGCGCTGACATGATCGGGCCCGGCCCCGAGCGCCGCCTCCAGCGAGGCCCGCCAGTCGTCGTCGCTCTCCCCCGGCGTGCCGTAGATCAGGTCCAGGTTCACGTGCTCGAAGCCCGCCGCCCGCGCCTCCGCCACGCAAGCCTCGGGCCGCCCCGGCGTGTGCGTGCGGTCGAGCACCTTCAGCACGTGCTGTCTGGCGCTCTGCATCCCGAACGAGATGCGGTTGAACCCGCCCTCCCGCAGCGCGGCCAGATACGCCGGATCCACCGACTCCGGGTTCGCCTCCGTCGTGACCTCGGCGTCCGGCGCCAGCCCGAACTCGTCGCGGATCGCGCCCAGCATCCGTACCAGGTCACGGGCGTCCAGCAGCGTCGGCGTACCCCCGCCGACGAACACCGTACGCACCGGGCGCGGGTCGTCCCCCAGCACCTTCCGGGCCAGGCGGACCTCCTCGACCAGCGTCTCGGCGTAGTTGTCGCGGGAGGCGAGCACACCGCCGGTGCCGCGCAGCTCGGTCGCCGTGTAGGTGTTGAAGTCGCAGTAGCCGCAGCGGGTCGCGCAGTAGGGAACGTGCAGGTAGAACCCGAGCGGACGGTCGGCGGCCCCGATGAGTGCGGACGCGGGGAGCGCGCCGTCGTCGGGAACGGGCTCGCCGTCGGGGAGTGCGGAAGGCATGCCTTCCATTGTCCAGCACCCGCGCGGTCAGTCCGCCTGGAGCACCAGCAGCGCCAGATCGTCCGCCGGGGGCCGCGCCCCGAACTCGTGCACCAGCCGTTGGATGCGCTCGGCTATCAGCTCCGCGTCCAGCCCGGCGCACCCGGCCAGGGCCGTCGCGAGGCCGTCGCCGTCGTCGAACTGGCGGGAGCCGGAGCGGCGCTCGGTCACGCCGTCGGTGACGCACAGGAGCGTGTCACCGGAGCGCAGCTCGAAGGTCTCGCTGGTGTACGTGGCGTCCTCGACGACGCCCAGGAGGGTCTGCGGCTGCGCGGCGGTGTGGACCTCGCCGCCCGCCCCGAGCAGCAGGGGCAGCGGGTGCCCTGCGGAGGCGACGGTGCAGCGGACCCCGCCGTCGAAGGGGATCAGCTCGCCGTACAGCAGGGACAGGAAGCGCGTCTGGGGGCCGTCGCCGGGCGGGGTCGGCCGGGCGCCGGCCGCCACCAGGGCCCGGGCCGCCGCGTCCGCGGCCTCCGTGGCATCGTCGAGCAGGAGCTGGTTGAGGCGGTCCAGGACGTCGGCGACCCGGTAGCCCTCCCGGGCGAGCAGCCTCAGCCAGGGCCTGGCCAGGCCGATCACGACGGCCGCCTCGGGGCCCTTGCCCTGGACGTCGCCGACGGCGAAGCACCAGCGGCCGTCGCCGGCCGGGAACAGATCGTAGAAGTCGCCGCTGGGCCCGCCCTTGTCGCACGGCTCGTAGACGAGGGCGCTGCGCACCCCGGGGATCTCGGCCACGGCGCCGGGCAGCAGTCCGCGCTGCAGGACGGCGCTGATGGTGGCCTGGCGGGCGTACTGCCGGGCGGCGCCGATGGCGAGCGCGACGCGGCGGCCGAGGTCCTCCACGAGGCCGGTGATCTCGTCGGGGAAGCCTGCCGTACCGGACCTCCCGATGACGAGGGTGCCCAGCGGGCGTCCCCCGGCGACGAGCCGGTACGCCAGCGCCGAGCCCGGTTCGCCGGGCGCGTCACCGAGCGCCTGGCCGGGCCAGGGGTAGTCGACGGGCCCGGACCGTAACGGGTCGGACGCCGGCGGCGGGTCCTTCTCCAGGGTCCGGCGCAGCTCCTCGATGCGGTTCTCGCTGGCGTGCCAGACCCGGGCCAGCCGGGCTCCGCCCGCCGCGGCCCCGCCGTTCCAGCCGCCGCCGGTGGCCTCGTCCTCCAGCCACACCGCGCACCAGTCGGCCAGCCGCGGCACGATCAGCTGACCGGCCAGGGCGGCGACCAGGTCCTCGTCGAGCTGGCCGGCGAGCAGGTCGGAGGCCTCGGCGAGGAAGGAGAGGGCTCCGCGGCCCAGCCAGGCACCGTCCTGGCCGTCCCGGCGACCGTGCCGCTCCTGCCAGTCCTGGTCGTACCAGTCGCGTACGTCCTGCCGGTCGTGGACGCCCTGTCGGTCGTGGAAGTCCTGCCGGTCGGCGACGGCCTCCGCAGTCTCCCCGACCTCACCTGTCTCCCTGCTCTCACCTGTCTCCCTGCCCTCACCCCTCTCTCCGCCCTCCCCCGGCAGCGGCTCCGGAGCCAGGATCTCCGCCACCCGCAGCCCGCGCGCCAGCGCGTGCTCCCCGGCGTACGCCTCGATCTGCTCGTCCGCCTCGCACCCGGCGGCGGGCAGCCGCGCCCACACGGTCTTCCGGCCCGTGCGGTACGTGATGCCCCAGGCCTCGGAGAGCGCACCGACGAGCCGCAGGCCACGCCCGTACTCCGGTGTCTCGTGCGGGGTTTCCGGCTCGCCGCCGCGCGGCGCGCGGGAGGGGTGGTGGTCGGAGACCTCGACGACGAGCGCGGCGGTGTCCTTGTCGTCCCCCTCCAGCCGGCACTCGAACTCGACGTCGGTGCCGGCGTGCACGACGGCGTTGGTGACGAGTTCGCTGACGATGAGCAGGGCGTCGTCAGCGAGGCGTTCGGTGAGGTGCTCGGCGCCGGGCAGGCCGTGCCCGGTCCACTCGGCGAGCGCCGCTCGGACCAGGGCGCGTGCCGAGCCCGGCGCGAGGGAGCTGCCGGGCAGGGCCGCATACGCCCGCGCGCGCTCGGGCGCGGGCGCCCCTGACGGCAGGGCCGTCTCCTCGGTCGAGGACACGGGATCCTCGGCGGACGGTGCGGGATCCTTGGAGACGGACCCCTCTTTCTGGACGGGCACAGGCATTTCCGAAGCGTGTGCAGGCGCCTCTGATGCACGGGAAGCGGTCTCCCGTTGCGCCGGAATGGCCCCCATGGACAGCTCCCCGGGCAGTTCGTACGAATACGCCACAGTCGATGCCGACAGAGTGACAGACTGGCCACGCCCATAAGCGCCGAGTTACCGAAGTGGGCCGCCATGAGTGAGAACAGTGCTACTCCTGTGGTCGAAGACGGGTACGAAGACGGTCAGATTCGTGCATCCGATCTGCGTCCACTGCTCGCCGCGATGACAGCCGCCCGCGACGGCGACTTCACGAAGGCGCCGGAAACCGGCCACGGGATGGCGGCCGAACTCACCGCGGTCTTCAACCAGATCATGGACCGCAGCGTCCACTTCACCACCGAGGTGCAGCGGGTGAGACGGGAGCTGGTGCGGCACGGCCGGCTCGACGAGCGGCTCTCGGCCAGTCCGGGGCAGGGCCTGTGGACGTCCCGCGTCAACGACGTGAACCAGTTGCTCGACGCCCTGGTCGCCCCGGCGGCGAATGCGACACGTGTTCTGGACGCGGTGGCCGGCGGTGATCTGACCCAGCGGGTCGATCTGCACGACGGGACCCGGCAGTTACGCGGAGACCTGCGCAGGCTCGGCCTGGCCGTGAACAAGATGGTGGATCAGCTGTCCCGGTTCACCGGCGATGTGACGCGGGTCGCGCGCGAGGTCGGCACCGAGGGACGGCTCGGTGGCCGGGCCAAGGTGCAGGGCTTGTCGGGCAGTTGGCGGGACGTGACCGAGGCCGTCAACACGATGGCGTCCCGGCTCACCGCGCAGGTGCGGGACATCGCGGCCGTGACGACGGCCGTGGCGCGCGGCGACCTGACCCGGACGGTGACGGTCGAGGCGACCGGCGAACTTCTCGAACTGAAGCTGACCGTGAACACGATGGTCGACCAGCTGTCCGCCTTCGCCGACGAGGTCACCCGCGTGGCCCGCGAGGTCGGCACCGAGGGGCAGCTGGGCGGCCGGGCGCAGGTGCGGGGCGTCTCCGGGGTCTGGAAGGACCTCACCGACAACGTCAACTTCATGGCGTCGAACCTGACCTCGCAGGTCCGCAACATCGCCCAGGTGACCACGGCCGTGGCCAACGGCGACCTGTCCCAGAAGATCACGGTCGACGCGCAGGGCGAGATCCTGGAGCTCAAGTCCACCATCAACACGATGGTCGACCAGCTCTCCGCCTTCGCCGACGAGGTCACGCGCGTCGCCCGCGAGGTCGGCACCGAGGGCAACCTCGGCGGCCGGGCTCAGGTCCGGGGCGTCTCCGGCGTGTGGAAGGACCTCACCGACAACGTCAACTTCATGGCCGACAACCTCACGTCTCAGGTGCGGAACATCGCGCTCGTCTCCACCGCCGTGGCCCAGGGAGACCTCGGCAAGAAGATCACGGTGGAGGCGAAGGGCGAGATCCTGGAGCTCAAGTCCACCATCAACACGATGGTGGATCAGCTCTCCGCCTTCGCCGACGAGGTCACCCGTGTCGCCCGCGAGGTCGGCACGGAAGGCAACCTCGGCGGGCAGGCCCAGGTCCGGGGCGTCTCCGGGGTCTGGAAGGACCTCACCGACAACGTCAACTTCATGGCGCTGAACCTGACCTCGCAGGTCCGCAACATCGCCCAGGTGACCACGGCCGTCGCCAACGGCGACCTGTCGAAGAAGATCACGGTCGACGCCCGCGGCGAGATCCTCGAACTGAAGGACACCGTCAACACGATGGTGGAGCAGCTGCGCGCCTTCGCCGACGAGGTCACCCGCGTGGCCCGTGAGGTCGGCACCGACGGCCGGCTGGGCGGCCGGGCGCAGGTGCTCGGCGTCTCCGGGGTCTGGCGGGACCTGACGGACAACGTCAACTCGATGGCGGACAACCTCACCTCCCAGGTGCGCAACATCGCCCAGGTCGCCACGGCCGTGGCCCAGGGCGACCTGTCCAGGAAGATCGACGTGGACGCCCGCGGCGAGATCCTGGAGCTGAAGACGACCATCAACACGATGGTCGACACGCTGTCCTCCTTCGCCTCGGAGGTCACGCGCGTGGCCCGCGAGGTGGGCTCCGAGGGACAGCTCGGCGGCCAGGCCAGGGTCGAGGGCGTCTACGGCACCTGGAAGCGCCTGACGACGAACGTCAACGAACTCGCGTCCAACCTCACCACCCAGGTCCGCGCGATCGCCGAGGTGGCCTCCGCGGTGGCCCAGGGCGACATGTCCCGCTCGATCACGGTGGAGACGCAGGGCGAGGTCGCCGAGCTGAAGGACAACATCAACCTGATGGTGGCCAACCTGCGCGAGACGACCCGCGCGAAGGACTGGCTGGAGTCCAACCTGGCCCGTCTCGCCGCGCTGATGCAGGGCCACCGCGACCTGATGGAAGTCGCCGACCTGATACTGCGTGAGCTGACGCCGCTGGTGAGCGCGCAGTACGGCGCGTTCTACCTGGCCGACCCGGAGGAGGACGGGGCGGCGGCTCCCAGCAAGGGGCTCGCCTTCATCGCCGGCTACGGCGCCGCCCAGGACGCGACCGTCGAGACCGGCGGCCTCCCCGTGCACGGCCTGGTCGCGCAGGCGGCCCGGGAGAAGAAGCGGATCCTGGTGGAGGGCGCCCCACCGGACTACATCAAGATCAACAGTGGTCTGGGCGAAGCCGCTCCCACCACGATCGTCATCATCCCGATCCTCTTCGAGGACAAGCTCCTCGGTGTCATCGAACTCGCCTCCTTCTCCCGCTTCTCCGATGTGCACCTGGCCTTCTTCGACCAGTTCGTCAACACCATCGGCGTCGCCATCAACACGATCATCGCCAACTCCCGAACGGAGTCCCTGCTCGGCGAGTCCCAGCGCCTCGCCATGCAGCTCCAGGAGCGCTCGGACGAACTGCAGAAGCAGCAGGGCGAGTTGCAGCGCTCCAACGCCGAACTGGAGGAGAAGGCCGCCCTGCTGGCGACGTCCTCCCAGTACAAGTCGGAGTTCCTGGCGAACATGTCGCACGAGCTGCGCACTCCGCTGAACTCGCTGCTGATCCTGGCCCGGCTGCTCTCCGACAACCCGGACGGTCACCTCTCCGACCAGGAGGTGCAGTTCGCGACGACGATCCACCGCTCGGGCTCGGACCTCCTCCAGCTGATCAACGACATCCTGGACCTGTCGAAGATCGAGGCCGGCCGGATGGACGTACGCCCCAAACGGCTCCCGCTCATCAAGCTGCTCGACTACGTCCACGCCACCTTCCGTCCCCTCACCCTCGACCGGGGGCTCGCCTTCGAGGTGGCGGTCGGCGAGGGCGTGCCGCGCGAGATGTACTCGGACGAGCAGCGCCTGCAGCAGATCCTGCGCAACCTCCTCTCCAACGCGATCAAGTTCACCGCGACGGGCAAGGTCGAGCTGAGGGTGGACCGGGTGCGGGACACCGAGCACCGCAATGTCGGCGGGGACACCGACGACGTGATCGCGTTCTCCGTGTCCGACACGGGCATCGGCATCGCACCGGAGAAACTCCCGGTGATCTTCGAGGCGTTCGCACAGGCCGACGGCACCACCAACCGCAAGTACGGCGGCACCGGCCTCGGCCTGTCCATCAGCCGGGAGATCGCGGGTCTGCTCGGCGGCCGGATCGTCGCCGAGAGCGAGCCCGGCAAGGGCTCCACGTTCACCCTCCACGTGCCGGTCGTCAGCCCCGGTCACACGGTGCCGCAACCACGCACCGAGGACCGCCCCGAGCCACCGCTGCCCCTCCAGCAGGCCGCCACGGGACCGCTCCCGGCCGCGCCCGACACGGACGACGACTGGCCCTCGCCGACCAGGCTGGAGGCGTGGACGTCCGGCAGGCCGGGCCGGATCCTGGCCGGGCGGCGCGTGCTCATCGTCGACGACGACATCCGCAACGTCTTCGCTCTCACGCATGTCCTGGGCCGGGTCGGCATGACTGTGCTGTACGCGGAGAACGGCCGCGAGGGAGTCGAGACGCTGGAGCGCGGGGCGGCGGTCGAACTGGTCCTGATGGACATCATGATGCCGGAGATGGACGGCTATGAGACCATCTCCGCCATCCGTCGCACCCCGCGCTGGGCGGGCCTTCCGATCGTCGCCCTGACCGCGAAGGCGATGCCCGGCGACCGCGAGAAGTCCATCGCCCGCGGCGCCAACGACTACGTGCCCAAGCCGGTGGACATCGACCGGCTGCTGACGGTCGTGTGCGAACTGCTGGACCCGGAGGACACGCCGTCATGAGCTCCGAGCGCGCCGGAATACTCCTGGTCGACGACATGGAGGACAACCTGACGGCCCTGGAGGCGGTCCTCGCCTCCCTCAACGAGCCGCTGGTACGTGCCCGTTCCGGCGAGGAGGCGTTGAAGGCCCTGCTGCGGCAGCCGATCGCCCTGGTTCTGCTGGACGTCCGCATGCCCGGCATGGACGGCTTCGAGACGGCCGCCCACATCAAACGCCTCGACCAGACCCGAGACGTCCCGATCATCTTCCTCACCGGCGCCGACGACGACCCGGGCTACGCCTTCCGCGGCTACGCAACCGGCGCCGCGGACTACATGACCAAGCCCTTCGACCCCTGGGTGCTGAGGGCGAAGGTGAGCGTCTTCCTGGACCTCTACCGCAAAGGCAGGGAGGTGGAACGCCTGCGCAGGCAGGTCCAGGAGCTGAAACGCCGCGTGAGTGAAGACGCTTAGGGGCGCGGGGAACTGCGCGCCAGGCCACAACGAACCCGCAGCCGCCCGCGCGCCCCCGCGCCATCCCCTACGCCTCGCGCGACCCCTCGTACATCTCCTCGATCAGATGCTTGTACTCCCGCTCCACAACGGGCCGCTTCAGCTTCAGACTCGGCGTGATCTCCCCGTGCTCCACATCGAGATCCCGCGGCAGCAACCGGAACTTCTTGATGGTCTGCCAGCGCTGAAGCCCCTCGTTGAGCTGCTTCACGTACCCGTCGACCATGTCCACCGTGACCGGCGAGGAGACGACCTCCGCGTACGACTTCCCCTCCAGCCCGTTCTCCTTGGCCCATTCCATGACGGCGACCTCGTCGAGCGCGATGAGCGCCGTGCAGAAGTTCCGGTCGGCCCCGTGCACGAGGATGTTGGAGACGTACGGGCACACCGCCTTGAACTGCCCCTCGACCTCCGCCGGCGCGATGTACTTGCCGCCCGAGGTCTTGATGAGGTCCTTCTTGCGGTCGGTGATGCGCAGGTACCCGTCGGGCGACAGCTCCCCGATGTCCCCGGTGTGGAACCAGCCGTCGGCCTCCAGCACCTCCGCCGTCTTCTCGGGCAGCTTGTGGTAGCCCTCCATGATCCCCGGGCCGCGCAGCAGGATCTCCCCGTCGTCGGCGATCCGCACCTCCGTGCCGGGCAGCGGCTTGCCGACCGTGCCGGTCCGGTAGGCCTCCCCCGGGTTCACGAACGAAGCGGCCGAGGACTCGGTCAGGCCGTAGCCCTCGAGGATGTGGATGCCGGCGCCGGCGAAGAAGTACCCGATCTCGGGTGCCAGTGCCGCCGAACCGGAGACGCACGCCCGCAGGTTCCCGCCGAACGCCTCCTTGATCTTGGCGTACACCAGCGCATCGGCGACCTTGTGCTTCGCGCCCAGGCCGAACGGCACGGACGCGGTTCCGGTCCGCCGGAAGTTGTCCTGCGCAACCTTTGCGTACTCGCGCGCGACCTCGGCCGCCCACTGGAAGATCTTGTACTTGGCCCCGCCGCCCGCACGGGCCTTCGCGGCCACGCCGTTGTACACCTTCTCGAAGATGCGCGGCACGGCCGCCATGTACGTCGGCTGCACCACCGGCAGGTTCTCGATGATCTTGTCGACCCGGCCGTCCACGGCGGTGACGTGCCCGACCTCGATCTGGCCGGAGGTGAGCACCTTGCCGAAGACATGCGCGAGGGGCAGCCACAGGTACTGCACGTCCTCGCTGCTGACCAGGCCCGTCGCGGCGATCGCCTTCGCCATGTAGGACCAGTTGTCGTGCGGGAGGCGCACGCCCTTGGGGCGGCCGGTGGTGCCGGAGGTGTAGATGAGGGTGGCCAGCTGGTCCTTGGTGATCGCGCCGACCCGCTCCTTGATCAGCTCGGGGTCCTTCTCCAGCCGGGCCGCGCCGCGCTTCTCCAGCTCGTCCAGGGTGAGGATCCAGTCGGCGGTCTCGACGCCGGCCGCGTCGATGACGACCACATGGGTGAGGTCGGGCAGCTCCGCGCGCTTCTCCCGCGCCTTGGCCAGCTGCTCGGCGTTCTCCGCGATGAGCACCCGGCTCTCGGAGTCCGACAGGATGTAGGCCGACTCCTCGGCGTTGGTCTGCGGGTAGACCGTGGTCGTGGCCGCGCCGGCGCACATGATGCCGAGGTCGGCGAGGATCCACTCGATCCGGGTACTGGCGGCCAGGGCGACACGCTGCTCGGGCTGTACGCCCAGTTCGATGAGGCCCGCCGCGATGGCGTAGACCCGCTCGGCGGCCTGCGCCCAGTTCAGCGACTTCCAGTCGTCCGGCCCCTGGCCGGAGGACGAGGGCACCGGATAGCGGTAGGCCTCGGCGTCCGGCGTGGCCGCCACGCGCTCCAGGAAGAGGCCCGCCACGGACGGCGGACGGTTCTCGATCAGGGTCTGTGTGTCGCTCACGACATCCTCCGGGCCCGCGACAGTGCGGCTGGCTCAGGTGCGGCTGGTTGGTACTCACGAGTGCTGGTCACGCTCTTGTTTAACTCGTGAGTAACTATCGAGCAGGGATCAGAGTAAAGGCCGACCGCTCCCCGCGTAAGGGTCCGCGGCCTGTCATTTCGTACAGAGAGCTACCCCGTATACGCACAGGGGCCCGCCGCACTTTCGCGCGACAGGCCCCTGATTTACCCGGTTTGCGGTGTAACCGACGGTAACCCGTCGTTACTTCTTGCTCTTGGTCGACCCCGCGCTGTCATCGCTCGACAGGACGGCGATGAAGGCCTCCTGCGGAACTTCCACGGAACCCACCATCTTCATCCGCTTCTTGCCCTCCTTCTGCTTCTCCAGCAGCTTCCGCTTACGGGAGATGTCACCGCCGTAGCACTTGGCGAGGACGTCCTTGCGGATGGCGCGGATGGTCTCGCGGGCGATGACCCGGGAGCCGATGGCGGCCTGGACGGGCACCTCGAAGGCCTGCCGCGGGATCAGCTCCTTGAGCTTGGCGACCAGCCGCACGCCGTAGGCGTACGCCTGGTCCTTGTGGGTGATCGCCGAGAAGGCGTCCACCTTGTCGCCGTGCAGCAGGATGTCGACCTTGACCAGGCTGGACGTCTGCTCGCCGGTGGGCTCGTAGTCGAGCGAGGCGTACCCGCGGGTCTTTGACTTCAGCTGGTCGAAGAAGTCGAAGACGATCTCGGCGAGGGGCAGGGTGTAGCGGATCTCGACCCGCTCCTCGGAGAGGTAGTCCATGCCGAGCAGCGTGCCGCGCCGGGTCTGGCAGAGCTCCATGATCGAGCCGATGAACTCGCTGGGCGCCAGGATGGTGGCCCGCACGACCGGCTCGAAGACCTCCGAGATCTTGCCCTCGGGGAACTCGCTCGGGTTGGTGACGGTGTGCTCGGTGCCGTCCTCCATGAGGACGCGGTAGACCACGTTCGGGGCGGTCGCGATCAGGTCGAGCCCGAACTCGCGCTCCAGCCGCTCACGGATCACGTCCAGGTGCAGCAGCCCGAGGAAGCCGACGCGGAAACCGAAGCCGAGGGCGGCGGAGGTCTCCGGCTCGTAGACCAGCGCGGCGTCGTTGAGCTGGAGCTTGTCCAGGGCCTCGCGCAGCTCGGGGTAGTCGGAGCCGTCCAGCGGATACAGACCCGAGAAGACCATCGGCTTGGGGTCCTTGTAGCCGCCCAGCGGCTCCTCGGCACCCTTCTGCTGACTGGTGACGGTGTCACCGACCTTGGACTGGCGGACGTCCTTCACACCGGTGATCAGGTAGCCCACCTCGCCGACGCCGAGGCCGTCGGCCGACAGCATCTCCGGCGAGTTGGTGCCGATCTCCAGCAGCTCGTGCGTGGCGCCCGTGGACATCATCCTGATGCGCTCGCGCTTGTTGAGCTGCCCGTCGATGACCCGGACGTACGTCACCACGCCGCGGTAGGAGTCGTAGACGGAGTCGAAGATCATGGCCCGTGCGGGGGCGTCCTTCACGCCGACCGGGGCCGGGACCTGCTCGACCACCTTGTCCAGCAACGCTTCGACACCGAGTCCGGTCTTGGCGGAGACCTTGAGGACGTCGTCGGGATCGCACCCGATGAGGTGGGCCAGCTCCTCGGAGAACTTCTCCGGCTGCGCGGCCGGCAGGTCGATCTTGTTGAGGACGGGGATGATCGTGAGGTCGTTCTCCATCGCCAGGTAGAGGTTGGCGAGGGTCTGGGCCTCGATGCCCTGGGCGGCGTCGACCAGGAGGATGGTGCCCTCGCAGGCGGCGAGCGACCGCGAGACCTCGTAGGTGAAGTCGACGTGCCCCGGGGTGTCGATCATGTTGAGGATGTGCGTGTTGTTCTTGTCATGGGTGGGGGCCCACGGCAGACGCACCGCCTGGGACTTGATCGTGATGCCGCGCTCGCGCTCGATGTCCATGCGGTCGAGGTACTGAGCGCGCATCTGCCGCTGCTCGACCACCCCGGTGAGCTGGAGCATCCGGTCGGCGAGCGTGGACTTGCCGTGGTCGATGTGCGCGATGATGCAGAAGTTGCGGATCAGAGCCGGGTCGGTACGGCTCGGCTCGGGCACATGGCTAGGGATCGCGGGCACGCAGGGTCCTGATTCTTGAGGCGTCCGCAGTGTCTGCGGTCTCGGGTCGGATCGATACGTAGCCTCCATGGTCCCACGGGTGGGGACCATGGACGGGTTTGGGCCGTGGAAGGGCCCACTGGTAGCCTGGGTGGCTGTGTCTCATGCCCTCTCGCACGAGGCACGTCATCAAGAAATCACACCTGAAAAGGCTCATTCGTGGCGAACATCAAGTCCCAGATCAAGCGGATCAAGACCAACGAGAAGGCTCGGCAGCGCAACAAGGCCGTCAAGTCCTCCCTCAAGACCGCGATCCGCAAGGCCCGTGAGGCCGTGGCCGCGGGTGACGTGGAGAAGGCCACCGAGTACCAGCGCGTCGCCGCGCGTCAGCTCGACAAGGCCGTCTCGAAGGGCGTCATCCACAAGAACCAGGCTGCCAACAAGAAGTCGGCGCTGGCTCAGAAGGTCGCCGCGCTCAAGGGCTGACGTTTGATGTGACGCCGGAGGGAATCGAGCGGGCCCTCTCTCATCCGCTCCCGTCCGGCACCCCTCGGATCCACGCGCGGCCTGCGTTCGCCACGCGGGCGTGGATCCAGCAGCTTGAAACCGAAGGCCGGGTGCTCTCCTGTTCCCCATGGGAGGGCGCCCGGCCTTCGACCTGCTCAGGACCAGAACTCGTCGCTCTTGTCGATGTCCTCGACACACTCGTCGAGATCCGTGACCCTGTCTCCGACGATCCGGAAGACGATGCAGCCGGTGTCGTCCAGGCGCTTGCCCTGCCGCTCGGCGGTGACCCGGCACATACCGACCGCGTGACCACGGCCGTCGACGGCGATCCCGAGCACGTCCAGCCGCATCGATCCGGCGGTCTCCTCCCCGATCCGCCGGTACATGTCGATGATCGCGTCCTGGCCCTTGAAGTCGCCCGAGAGCGGGTGGCTGCCGGGCACATGGTGCGTGGCGTCCTTCGCGATCAGCTCCCGCAGGGTGTCCAGATCTCCTCGGGTGAAGGCATCGAACCCCTTGCGGACCAGCGCTGCGTGCGGGTGTTCAGCCATGACCCTCGCCGCCTCTCTGTCTCTTGGCGATGTACGGCTGACACACCCGATTCTCCCTCCGAACGGCTTTCGCGCCACAGCGGAGAGACAGTGGAGAGATGGACGCTGACCACAGGAACGTGCTGGCCGGGGCCAGAGTGGCGACCCGGCTGCCCGCCCAGGACCTGGACCGGGCGCGGCGCTTCTACTCCGAGAAGCTGGGCCTCGACCCCGTCGACGAACGGCCCGGTGGGCTGCTGTACCGGTGCGGGGGCGCGGACTTCGTGCTGTTCCGTTCCACGGGGGCCTCGCCCGGCACCTTCACGCAGATGGCGCTGGAGGTCGACGACATCGAAGCCGCCGTGGCCGAGCTCAAGCGGCGCGGCGTGGTCTTCGAGGAGGTCGACGCGCCCGGCTTCCGCACGGAGGGCGGGATCGCCCAGATCGAGGGCAACTACCCGAGCAAGGGAGCCCGCGGCGAGCGGGGCGCCTGGTTCCACGACAGCGAGGGGAACCTGCTGGGGATCGGCGAGCCGGTCGTGTGAGCCCTCGCTAGCCCCGGCCCCTGGAGCGTGCCGCCCGGGCGATGGTGACCACCGCCTTCTCCAGGGCGTACTCGGGGTCGTCGCCGCCGCCCTTCACCCCGGCGTCCGCCTCGGCCACCGCTCGCAGAGCCACGGCGACCCCGTCCGGGGTCCATCCCCGCATCTGCTGCCGCACCCGGTCGATCTTCCACGGGGGCATCCCCAGCTCCCGCGCGAGATCGGCCGGGCGGCCGCCACGGGCCGACGAGAGCTTCCCGATCGCGCGGACGCCCTGCGCCAGCGCGCTCGTGATCATCACCGGCGCCACCCCGGTCGCGAGCGACCAGCGCAACGCCTCCAGCGCCTCCGCCGCCCGCCCCTCGACCGCCCGGTCGGCGACCGTGAAGCTCGACGCCTCGGCCCGGCCTGTGTAGTACCGCCCGACGATCGCCTCGTCGATCGTCCCCTCGATGTCCGCGACCAGCTGCGACACCGCGGAGGCCAGCTCCCGCAGATCACTCCCGATCGCGTCGACCAGCGCCTGGCACGCCTCCGGCGTGGCGGACCTGCCGGCCGCCCGGAACTCGCCCCGCACGAACGCCAGCCGGTCCGCCGGCTTCGTCATCTTCGGGCAGGCCACCTCGCGCGCCCCCGCCTTGCGCGCCGCGTCGAGCAGCCCCTTCCCCTTGGCCCCGCCGGCGTGCAGCAGCACCAGGGTGATCTCCTCGGCAGGCGCCCCGAGATACGCCTTCACGTCCTTGATCGTGTCGGCTGACAGATCCTGCGCGTTGCGTACGGCGACGACCTTGCGCTCCGCGAAGAGCGACGGACTCGTCAGCTCGGCGAGGGTGCCGGGCTGCAACTGGTCCGGGGTCAGGTCCCGTACGTCCGTGTCGGCGTCGGCGGCCTTCGCGGCGGCCACCACCTCCTGCACGGCACGGTCGAGCAGCAGGTCCTCCTGGCCCACGGCGAGCGTCACCGGGGCGAGAGGGTCGTCATTCGCAGTCTTCCTGGCCATCGCGACAAGCATCCCACGCACCACTGACAGCGAGCCCGGAAGGACCGGTCGAGGGGGACACCGGACGGGGAGGGAGGTCTACGGCTCCTCCCGCCAGCCCTCCCACTCCCCGGCGAACCGGTCCAGCTCCCCGGCGTCCAGCCGCGCGCCCTCGTCCCGCAGGACGACCAGCCACTGCGCGTCCTCGGCGTCGTCCTCACCGGCCAGCGCGTCCCGCACCAGCTGCGGCTCCTCCACGACCCCGAACCGCTCTCCGAGCGCCTCCGCCACCTCTTCCGCGGCATCACGGTCGGGCAGCACCAGCACATGTCGCACATCACTCACGCCGGACATTGTCCGTCACGGCGCCAAAGCCCGACCGCCGCCCTCAGCTCCTGCGCACGACCTGTACGTCGAGGTCGACCTTGATGCTCGGCCCGACCACCGCGATGCCCCGCGCCAGCATGGTCTGCCAGCTCACGGTGAAGTCGTCCCGGTGCAGTTCGGTGGTGGCCCGGCAGGCCGCCCGCACCTCGCCCTCCATGCCGTTGCCCAGCCCCAGGTACTCGGTGTCCAGCGTGACCGTCCGCGTCACGCCGTGCAGCGACAGCGCCCCCGTCACGGCCCATCGGTTGGCGCCCTTGTGCACGAACCGTTCACTGTAGAACTCCAGGGTCGGGAACTTCTCGACGTCCAGGAAGTCCGCCGACCGCAGATGGTCGTCCCGCATCTTCATGTTGGTGTCGATGGAGCCCGCGTCGATCACCACGTGCATCGCCGACCGCTCCACCTGATCGGCGACCCGTATGACGCCTGCGAACGACTTGAACTGCCCGTGGATCCTGGCCAGTCCGATGTGCCGCGCGGTGAAGGCGATCGAGGAGTGCGCCGGCTCGATCTCCCAGTCGCCGGGGCCGGGCAGCTCCGGCGGCCGGCTCATCTGCAGCGTCACGTCCCCGAGTGACGCGAGCGCGTTCTCCGCGACCTGTGTGGTCGCCAGGTACGGGGTGTACCCCTCCGCCTTCACCGCGAGCCGGTACTCCCCCGCGGGCACCGTCGTCACGAACGACCCGAACGGGTCGGCGCCACCGCTGACCACGGCGCGCCCCATGGTGTCGGTGACCGCGAACTCCGCATGCCTGACCGGTTCGTTGACCGGATCGAGCACCCGGCAGGACAGCACCCCGGCACTGGGCGGAGTCGGCACGGCCGCCAGCGGACCCGTCCGTTGCACTCGGTTCGTTCGGCTTCCCAGCCAGCGGCCGATCATCTGGACACCTCGCGCGACTCGAAGTCAGCGGTTCGATCACTGTTCATCGAGGACGCATTCGACCACCGATGGGGCTTTCGAGGCAACACGGGACCACATCACGGGAATCCAGCACGTGTGATGGGACTACACACGAGTAGCACCGACTGGAACCATGTGAACCATGTGTGGAAGATGTGACCCTTCTGGTCCGGTTCAGTCCCCCTCCCGGCCGGGGTCCCGGACCGTCGCGCCCCGAACCGTCGGCACCTCGCCGAGCTCGATGCCGAACCGCTCGCGGTACACCCCCAGCACCTCCTCGTCCGACGGCAGCTCCCGCTCCTCCCGCGTCCCGTCGGCCCCCGTCACCGTGAACCTCCGGCCGCTGAGGGTGATCCTGCCTCCGTCCTCCGTGACCCGCGAGCAGACCAGCGACCGCGTGAAGTGAGACACCGGCGAGGTGCTGTGCCACCACGCCCCGGCCACGAAGTCGCCCAGTGCGCGCGGCCGCACCTCCAGGCGGTACTGCGGTCGGCCCTCACGGATCACGTCCAGGTCCGCCGCCTCCACCGTGGCGTGCCCACCGCGGACCCCGGCCGCATCCGGCTTCGCCTCGACGATCCGGAAGGTGCCCGAGGGGTCCTCCTGTTCTCCCCGGTCCCCGAACGCCAGCGGCAGATGGCTGAGCGCCCCGAACCCGACGTCCGCCAGCCAGTCGCCCCCGTCCACCGTCCGCACCCGCAGCGCGAGATGGTCGTAGGGGATCCCGAGGCGCCCCCCGTCCCCGTACACCCGCCCCGCGAGCAGCGCCACGTCGTATCCCAGCGCGGCGAGCAACGCCCCGAAGGCACCGTTGAGTTCGTAGCAGAAGCCGCCCCGCCGCGCGCCCACGACCTTGTCCAGCAGCCGCTCCTCCTCCAGCACGATCTCCTCGCCCAGATGGATGGAGAGGTTCTCGAACGGCACGGTCCGCAGATGACGCAGCTGCAGGTCGCGCAGCACGTCGACGGTGGGCCACGCCGGGTGCTCGGCTCCCAGGCGGCGGAGATAGGCATCAACCTGTGCTGAGTTCATGCCCTCAGTCTCGCGCCACCCTCAGCTCCCCGCCCCCCTCCAGCACCGCCAGCGCGCCGTCCCGGTCCGTGCGCAGCACCGCAGCGCCCCCGGCGCGCAGCGCCGCGACCGTGCCTGGTGCCGGATGCCCGTACGTGTTGTCCTCCCCGCAGGAGATGAGCGCCAGCCGCGGTGCCGCCCGGCGTATCAGGCCGGGGTCCTGGTAGGCCGAGCCGTGATGGGCGACCTTCAGCACGTCCACGTGCTTCAGCGCCTCGGCCGCCGGTGACCTGGCCAGCGCCCGCTGGGCCGGGGGTTCGAGGTCCCCGAGGAGCAACAGGCGCAGTCCCGCCGACCGGACCAGCATGGCGACGCTGGCGTCGTTCGGCCCCTCCGGCTCCGGGTGTCCCGGGAACACCTGCGCGAGCGAGCCGGGTGAGGGGTTCGGGGGCGGACTCGGGGGCGGCCACACCACCTGCCAGGACAGCTCCCCCGTGCGCCGCTGTTCCCCGGCGGCGGCCCGCGTCACGGGAATCCCCCGGGCCGCCGCCTGTCTCCGGACGAACGCGGCCTGCTCGGCAGGCTCTTCGAAGCCGGTCGTCTCGATCGCGCCGACCGTCCGTCCGCGCAGCACACCGGGCAGACCCGCCACGTGATCGGCGTGGAAGTGGGTGAGCACGACCAGGGGGACCGTGGTGATGCCGAGTGCGCGCAGGCAGTGGTCGACGAGCTGCGGATCGGGCCCCGCGTCCACCACCACACCGGCGCCCTCGCCCGCCGCGAGCACCATGGCGTCGCCCTGCCCCACGTCACACATCACCAGCCGCCAGCCCGGCGGCGGCCAGCCCGTGATCACCCGGGTCAGCGGCGGTGGCTGCACCACCGCCAGCGCCAGCAGCAGGCCCCAGACGCCGCACCACCAGGGATGCCTCAGCAACCGCCGTCCCACGAGCAGCACGGCCGACGTCACGACCGCGAGCAGCGCCGCCCCCGCCCAGCTGCCCGGCCAGTCCACTCCCGCGCCCGGCAGCGCCGCCCCGGTACGGGCGACCGTCGCGATCCACTCGGCCGGCCAATGCGCACACCACGCCAGGGCCTTGGCCACCGGCATCCCCACCGGTGCGGCGGCCAGCGCGGCGAAGCCCAGCACCGTGGCCGGCGCGATCGCGAACTCCGCGAGCAGGTTGCACGGCACCGCCACGAGGCTCACCCGCGCCGAGAGCACGGCGACGATCGGCGCGCACAGGGCCTGCGCCGCGCCGGCGGCGCCCAGCGCCTCGGCGAGCCGTGGCGGCACCCCGCGCCGCCGCAGCCCGGCGCTCCAGCGCGGCGCGAGCGTGAGCAGGGCTCCGGTGGCCGCGACGGAGAGCAGGAACCCGTAACTCCGCGCCAGCCACGGGTCGTACAGCACCAGCAGCAGGACCGCCGTCGCCAGCGCCGGGATCAGCGATCTGCGGCGGCCGGTGGCGAGAGCGAGCAGCGCGACGGCTCCGCAGGCCGCGGCCCGCAGCACGCTCGGGTCCGGTCTGCACACGACGACGAACCCGAGCGAGAGCACGCCCCCGAGCACCGCGGTCACCCGCAGGGGGATACCGAGGCGCGGCGCGAGCCCCCGCCGCTCGACGTGCTGCGCCAGGCCGGGTGGCCCGAGCAGCAGGGCGAGCAGGATCGTGAAGTTGGCCCCGGAGACGGCCAGCGTGTGGGTGAGGTCGGTCTCCTTGAAGGCCTCCTCCAGCTCCGGGGTGATCCGCGAGGTGTCCCCCACGACCAGTCCCGGCAACAGCGCCCGGGCATCCGCAGGCAGTCCCTCGGTCGCCTCCCGCAGCCCGGCACGCAGCCGGCCGGCGAGCCGTTGCGGGCCCGAGGGCTCTCCCACCACCTCCGGTTCGGCCTCGCCCCGCACCCGCAGCACGGCCGCGATCCGGTCACCGCCCGTCAGGGCGGGCGCCGACCGCGCGCTGATCCGCAGCCGTGTCGAGGGCAGCAGCCCGAGCCACGGCGACCGTGCGGTCCCGTCGGCCGCCGTCCGCGCGCGGCCGCCGTCCCGCCGGTCCGAACCCACGTCGACGATGAGCAGCACCGGCGTCCGCGTCTGCACCGTCGGGCCGCCCCTCCCGTGGACACGCCGTACTTCGGCGTCGATCAGCACGGCGGTCGGAGTGATGTGATCGCCGCGGACCTCGGGCCGGGTGAGGCGCGGATCGGAGGTGAGCTCGACCTCGGCGGTCACGGTCGCGTACGCCCGGGCCAGGCCGGGCACGGGCCCCCGCCGCAGATCCGCCCCGTGCAGCCCGGCCGAGGCAGCCGCCGCGGCGACGCACAGCAGCACGGCCGCCGCGGACGCCCGCGACCAGGACGCCCACCCCGCTCGCCGAGCCCACGGCAGCAGGGCGACGGCGGCCAGGCAGCCGGTCACGATGCCCGTGACCCACCCCGGTGAAGCGTCGAGCATCAGGGCGGCAGTGCCCCAGGCCGCCAGGGCCGGTGGGACCAGCCGCAGGTCCGTGGGGCCTTCCTGCCGTGGACGGGCGGTGCCGAGGCGCTTCCCGGAGGCGGCGTGCACCGCTGACCGGCTGCGAGGCGGGTCAGGTGCGCTCGTCATGGCCGGACGAGGTTCCGCAGGTCGGCGAAGCGGCGGTCGCCGATGCCGTTCACCTCGCGCAGTTCGTCCACGGAGCGGAATCCGCCGTGCTGCGTGCGGTAGTCGATGATGTGCTGCGCCAGCACGGGGCCGACACCGGGCAAGGTGTCGAGCTGGTCGGCGGTGGCCGTGTTGAGGGAGACCGGGGCCGCAGGCCCGGCGCCACCCGCCGCACCACCGGCCGTGCCGCCGGGAGCCGGGCCGCCCGTGCCGGTCCCCGGGGCGGGAGCCGGTGCCCCGACGATCACCTGCTCGCCGTCCACGAGGAAGCGGGCCCGGTTGAGGCCGTCGGTGTCCGTGCCGGGCTTCACACCGCCCGCCGCCCGCAGGGCGTCCGCGACGCGGGAGCCGGCCGGCAGCCGGTGGACTCCGGGCTCCCGGACCTTGCCGCCGATGTCCACGACGATCTCCGCCGCCGCTCCGCCTGTCGCCTTCGCCGCCCCGGCGGGCACATCCGGCCCCCGCTCCTGCTCGCCCTGCCCGCTCCGTCCCTGTTCCACCCCGTACGGTGCCGCCGCGCGCACCACCTCGGGCGGCCGCACGGACTGGGTCCGGCCGGTCCAGAAGTGCTGTACGGCGAACGCCGCGCCGACGAAGAGCACCACGGTCAGCGCGAGCACGCTCCGCCGCTCCAGGCCGCACCTCGCCTGCAACCACAGCGGCAAGCGCTCCCGCAGCGCCAGCCCGGCCCGCTCCCTCCAGGCACCGTCCGTGTCTCGCCCGTCCGTGCCGCGCCCGTCCGTGTCTCGCCCGTCCGTGCCGCGCCCGTCCGTGTCCCGCCCGTCCGCGCCGCGCCCGTTCGCGCCCCGCACGTCCACGCGGCCACCCGTAGCGTCCACCCCACGGTCCGCCTCCACGCCGACGACCCCGGCCTCGCCCCTGCGAAGACCGGTCTCACCCCCGAAAGGCCCGGCACCACCCCTGAGAAGCTCGTCCCCGCCCCCGGAATGGGGCCCGGCCCCTTCGGCGCACCGCTCCCCGCCCGGCGGACCGTGGTCCGACTCCCGTCGCTCCCCCGCCCGTTCGGCGGGTTCGCCGAACATCACCTCCGCGCGCCGCCGGAGGTCCTCCGCGGAGGCCTGGCGGTGCCGTGCCCGGCCCCGTGCGGCAGGCCGATGACGGCGGTGCCGGACGCGGCCGTCGGACGCCGGTCCACGGCCCGGGCCACTGCTCGCGGACGCTGTGCGTGAACGTGATCGAAGTGCCATGCGACGAGGATCGGCCACCTCGGCGCACTCACGATGATCTTGGTCGATTCCCGGGGACAACACCCCGCTTGTGGACAACTCGCCCACCCACGCGGGTGAGTCGGACCCCGCGGTGACCGTTCACCTCGGCGAAATCACAACTCCCAGCAACCCGGGCCCCGTGTGCGCCCCGATCACCGCCCCGACCTCGCTGACATGCAGATCGGCCAGCCCCGAGACCCGTGTCCGCAACCGGTCGGCGAGGGCCGACGCCCGGTCCGGGGCGGCGAGATGGTGGACGGCGACATCGACCTGGGCGCCGGCCGCCCGGTCCGCCGCGATCTCCTCGAGGCGGGCGATCGCCTTCGACGCGGTCCGCACCTTCTCCAGCGGTTCGATACGGCCGTCGGCGAGTTGCAGCAGCGGTTTCACCGCGAGCGCCGAGCCCAGCAGGGCCTGCGCGGCACCGATACGGCCGCCGCGGCGCAGGTAGTCGAGGGTGTCGACGTAGAAGTAGGCGGAGGTGCCCGCGGCCCGCTTCTCCGCGGCCGTGACGGCCTCGTCCACCGTTCCGCCGGATTCCGCGGTCTGCGCAGCGGCGAGCGCGCAGAACCCCAGCGCCATCGCGATCATGCCGGTGTCCACCACCCGTACCGGCACCGGCGCCTGCCGCGCGGCGACGACGGCCGCGTCGTACGTGCCGGAGAGTTCGGCGGAGAGGTGGAGGGAGACGATGCCGGTGGCGCCGGACTCGGCGACCTTGCGGTACGTCTCCTCGAAGACCGCGGGGCTGGGCCGCGAGGTCGTCACCGGGCGCCGCTTCTGCAAAGCCTGGGCGAGCGCACGGGTCGAGATCTCGGTGCCCTCCTCCAGCGCCCGGTCACCGAGGACGACGGTCAGAGGCACCGCCGTGATGCCGTGACGCTCCATCGTCCGGGCCGGCAGGTAGGCCGTTGAATCGGTGACGATCGCGACATGGCGGGACATGAGCTGGAGGTTACCTGCCGTAGTGCGCGTGCGGCAGCCCGGGCCCTGCGCCCTGTACCGCGAGTGGCCGGATCAAGTGGTGCTCTCGGGGCGGGGCTTCTTCTGCCAGGGGTAGGTGGGGCGCGGTGCGGCCGGTGCGATGGCGGGCTGTGCCGGCTCCTGTTCCGGGCTCGACCGCGGGGCCTCCGGCCAGGTCTGCCCGGCCGTGGGCGCATCGGCGGCGGGAGTGTCGGGCCACGGCGGCGGGGCGGGCCGGGACTCCGGTGTCGTCGTCCAGTGCCGCAGCGCGCCGGCCTCCACGTCGATCTGGGCGCTGAGCGTGTCCAGGTCGTCCTCGGCGAAGCGGCCGGCGCGGTCGCGGGCCGCCCAGCGCAGGGCGTCCGCCGACTGTGTGATGCGTTCGGTGCGCTCGCGCAGCTCGGGCAGCCGCTCGGAGACCGCTGGCCGGTTCGGCTCGGACTCCAGGCGCTTCAGCTCGGCGTCCAGTTCGTGCCCGTGCGCGCTGAGCCGCTCGAAGAGGCCGACGGACTCCTTCATGGACTGGTCCTCGGCGGCTGCCGCGTGCAGCGCGTCCTGGGTGGCACGCATCGAGGTGCGCAGCTTCAGCCGGAGCTGGGCGAGTTCGCCCGCCGCGCCGGGCTGGACGAAGGACTTGGCCCGCAGGGTGTGGTCCTCGACCGTACGGCGGGCCTGGGTGATGCCGCGGTCCACACCGCGCTTGGCGGCGCCGACCACCTTGACCGTGGCGTACACGCCGAGCCCGAGAAAGAGCACGAAGAGCAGAGCGAATACTGCGATCACTGCTTCCACCGGCTTCTCCTCAGGCTGTCGCGGCACACCTCACGTCGCTCTTCCACGGTAAACGCAACAGGCAGGCCCGGAGTTCCAGAAAAACCCCGAACCTGCCCGTAGGGGACTACCCCGAGCCCCGCGAAACGCCAGGCCAGGCGGCCTGCGGGCCGAACGTCACGCCGGGACGATGTTCACCAGCTTGGGCGCCCGCACGATCACCTTGCGGATCCCGGCCCCGCCGAGAGCGGCGACGACCTTCTCGTCCGCCAGCGCGACCTTCTCCAGTTCCTCGTCGGAGATGGCCGGCGAGACCTCCAGCCGCGCCTTGACCTTGCCCTTGATCTGCACGACGCAGGTCACGGTCTCGTCCACGACGTACTGCGGGTCGGCCACCGGGAAGTCCTGGTGCACCACCGAGTCCTCGTGCCCCAGCCTGCGCCACAGCTCCTCGGCGATGTGCGGGGCCAGCGGCGCGACCATCAGCACCAGCGGCTCGGCGACGGAGCGCGGCACCGCCCCTCCCGCCTTGGTCAGGTGGTTGTTCAGCTCGGTGACCTTGGCGATGGCGGTGTTGAACCGCATGCCCTCCAGGTCGCCGCCCACCCCGTCGACGGCCTTGTGCAGGGCGCGCAGCGTCTCCTCGTCCGGCTCGGCGTCGACGACGGTCACCTCGCCGGTCGCCTCGTCGACGATGTTGCGCCACAGCCG
The DNA here is from genome assembly GCF_040612515.1 of Streptomyces sp. NPDC006372. Classification (NCBI taxonomy): domain Bacteria; kingdom Bacillati; phylum Actinomycetota; class Actinomycetes; order Kitasatosporales; family Streptomycetaceae; genus Streptomyces; species Streptomyces sp. NPDC006372. The sequence goes on from NZ_JBEXQJ010000001.1 coordinate 567,931, forward strand.
CTGCAGCAGCCGGAACTGGCCCACCACCGCGCGTGTGTCCCACGGCCGGGAGACGTCCAGCGGGCCCATCGCCATCTCGTACAGGCGCAGCGTGTCGGCCCCGTACTCGGCGCAGATCTCGTCCGGGGTGACCGCGTTCTTCAGGGACTTGCCCATCTTGCCCAGCAGCCGGGAGACCTTTTCCCCCTGGTAGTAGTACGCGCCGTCGCGCTCCTCCACCTCGGCTGCGGGCACCGCGATGCCACGGCTGTCGCGGTAGACGTAGGCCTGGATCATGCCCTGGTTGAACAGCTTGTGGAACGGCTCGGCCGAGGAGACGTGCCCCAGGTCGAACAGGACCTTGGACCAGAAACGCGCGTACAGCAGGTGCAGCACGGCGTGCTCGGCGCCGCCGACGTACAGGTCGACGCCGCCGTGCGGCATGCCCTCGCGCGGGCCCATCCAGTACTGCTCGACCTCGGGGTCGACCAGCTTCTCGGAGTTGTGCGGGTCCAGGTAGCGCAGCTCGTACCAGCAGGAACCGGCCCAGTTGGGCATGGTGTTGGTCTCGCGGCGGTACTTCTTCGGGCCGTCGCCCAGGTCCAGGGTGACGTTGACCCAGTCCTCGTTGCGGGACAGCGGCGTCTCGGGCTGGGTGTCGGCGTCGTCCGGGTCGAAGGTGCGCGGCGAGTAGTCCTCGACCTCGGGCAGCTCCAGCGGCAGCATCGACTCGGGCAGCGCGTGGGCGATGCCGTCCTCGTCGTAGACGATCGGGAAGGGCTCGCCCCAGTAGCGCTGACGGCTGAACAGCCAGTCACGCAGCCGGAAGTTGACGGTGCCCTCACCGATGCCCTTGCTCTCCAGCCACTCGGTGATGCGCGCCTTGGCCTCGGCGACGCCCAGCCCGTCCAGGACGACCTCGTCGTTCGACGAGTTGATGATCTTCGCGTCATACGACGAGAAGGCGTTCTCCCAGGTCGAGGTGTCGGTGCCGCGGCCGTCGGTGGGCTCGACGATGCAGTGGATCGGCAGCTCGAAGGCGCGGGCGAACTCGAAGTCGCGCTGGTCACCGGCCGGGACGGCCATGATGGCGCCGGTGCCGTAGCCCATCAGGACGTAGTCGGCGATGAAGACCGGGACCTGCTCGCCGTTGACCGGGTTGGTCGCGTACGCACCGATGAAGACGCCGGTCTTGTCCTTGGCCTCGGCCTGCCGCTCCACGTCGGACTTGGACGCGGCCTGGGCGCGGTAGGCGGCGACGGCCTCGCCCGGGGTCGCGTGGCCTCCGGTCCACACGTCGTGCGTGCCCTCGGGCCAGGCGGCCGGGGTGAACTTCTCGACCAGCGGGTGCTCGGGCGCCAGCACCATGTAGGTGGCGCCGAACAGGGTGTCCGGGCGGGTGGTGAAGACGGTGATGCGCTCGCCGTCGATGGGGAAGTCGACGCGGGCGCCCTCGGAGCGGCCGATCCAGTTGCGCTGCTGCAGCTTGATGGCCTCGGGCCAGTCCAGCGCGTCCAGGTCCTCCAGCAGCCGGTCGGCGTAGGCCGTGATGCGCATGTTCCACTGGCGCAGCTTGGCCTTGAAGACGGGGAAGTTGCCGCGCTCGGAGCGGCCGTCGGCGGTGACCTCCTCGTTGGCCAGCACGGTGCCCAGCCCGGGGCACCAGTTGACCGGCGCGTCGGAGGCGTAGGCCAGCCGGAACTCGCCCAGGACGTCGGCCTTCTCGGCGGCGCTCAGCTCGCTCCAGGTGCGCGTGTGCCCCGGTACGGGCCGCTCACCCGACTCGAACAGGTCGACCAGCTCGGAGATCGGGCGGGCCCTGCGCGCCTCGTGGTCGTACCAGGAGTTGAAGATCTGCAGGAAGATCCACTGGGTCCACTTGTAGTAGTCCGGGTCGATCGTGGCGAACGACCGGCGCTTGTCGTGGCCCAGGCCCAGTCGGCGCAGCTGGGACTTCATGTTCTCCATGTTGGCCTCGGTGGACACGCGCGGGTGCGTGCCGGTCTGCACCGCGTACTGCTCGGCGGGCAGGCCGAAGGCGTCGAAGCCGAGGGTGTGCAGGACGTTGTGGCCGGTCATCCGCTGGAAGCGCGCGAAGACGTCGGTGGCGATGTAGCCCAAAGGATGTCCGACGTGCAGGCCCGCGCCCGAGGGGTACGGGAACATGTCCATGATGAACTTCTTCGGCCTGGCGACGGTCCCCTGGTCGCCCGCCAGGTCGCCCTTGGGGTTGGGCGCGGCGTAGGTGCCCTCGACGTCCCAGAAGTCCTGCCAGCGTGCTTCGATCTCGGCAGCCATGGCGGCCGTGTAGCGGTGCGGCGCCACCTCCGCCGACGTAGCGGCGGCAGCGGCGGGGTTCGTCTCGCTCATGATCCTCAAAGCTCCATCGATCGTCTCTGCCTGCGGCTGTGTGGTTCGAGAAACGAAAAATCCCCTCGCACAGGAGGGGACGCCGCGCCGATTCCGGCCACTCGACTCGTCCGGTGGCCGGGACTGATCAGCGCGGCCCGCTAAGCAGAAGGCGTACGGCACGCATGGCGTTAGGGTACCGCAGGCCTCCAGCGCCCCGCGACGCGCTTCCGGAGGCCTTCTCAGCGCCCGAAACACTGAACTTGGGTCAAAAGTTACTTCGCGTAACAGTAACTAAGGGACATCACAACAGCCACATTGTCCTTTGATAACAACGCAATAACTCAAACCTCGTACCCATCGGTATGGCGCGGCTTAGAGTTCGACGGCGGGACCGCTTTCCCGAACCGCTCGGAGTTGCCCCCATGAACCCTCATCGCAGTAACAGCTCGCTACACCCGCTCGCCGGGATGTGGGGAGGCCGGCCGTGACGACCTACGACTCCACGGTCGACGACTCCTTCGCCGACTTCCTCAACTTCGGCGCCGGCGTGCTGTCCCTCGTGTGTCTCTCCTGCTCGGTGATCTGGGGGCTGGTGGCCCAGGACCGGATCCTCCTCGACACGCGCGCACGCATCCTGGCGCAGGCCGTGCACCGGACCACGGCGGTCGCCTCGATCGTCTTCCTCCTGGTGCACATCGGAGTGAAGCTGGCGCTGGCCCACACCTCGTTCGTGGCCGCACTGATCCCCTTCGGGCTGCTCCTCACCGACGACGAGATCGACCCGGGCCGGGCGTACCTGATCGGCCTCGGCACCCTGGCCGGCCTGCTCATGATCTTCGTCGGCGTCACGGGCGTCCTGCGCAACCGTTTCGCTTCCCCGGCGCCCGTCGCGGCCCGCTGGCGCGCCATGCACATGCTGGCCTACCCGGCCTGGTGCGCCGCCCTGATCCACGGCCTCTACGCGGGTCGCTCGGCCAAGCCGATCTTCGTCATCCTGTACTGCCTGTCCCTGGCCGGGGTGGCCGGAGCCCTCGCCCTGCGCGCCGCCCCGCGCCCCGTCAAGCGCAAGGTCGCCGACAAGCTCACCAGCGTCTTCGGCTCCCCGGGGAGCCAGGCCCTCAGGGACCTGGAGGACAGCCGCTCCCGGGCGAGCACCGGCTTCTCGCTGCCCGGTTACGAAGGCCGGGAGGCGTTCGCGGGGGCCGCGGCGTCCCCGTCGGGACCGCTGTACGAGAAGGCGGAACGCCCCGCGCCCCAGGAATCCGCGAACGGCTTCGCCGCGGCCTATCGGGCCGTCTCGGGCCCGCCCCAGGGCCAGCAGGCCTTCGCGGCGCCGGGGCCCACCACCCGGACCGAGCTGCCGCTGGACATGCAGCCCACCCAGACCATCCCGACCGTGGACGGCCCCTCCAGCACTTCGGGCAACTGGCCGATCCCGTCCCCGCCGCCGGTCGGCGAGGCCCCGCCGTCGGCCTACGACCCGCTCCAGGACACGGGCTTCAACATCCCGCCCTACGACCCCCTGCAGGACACCGGACAAAGCATCCCGGCCTATGGCAATCCAGGCGCCTCCGGCTACGGATCGAGTGACGTGTACGACACGGGTGAGACAAACGCGGTCTACGACACGTACTACCCGAACGACACGTACAACAGCGGTCCCGCCAATGAAACAAATCCCGGTGCGTCCTACGACTTCGACGCACCGGGATCGGGCGAACCTTGGAACACGCCTTCCGGAGGCTTTAAGTGAACGAGGCTTTGCCTGACGTACCCGAAGTCCGCGTGGTCGGTCTTCCCCAGCTCACGTCGGGCTTCGACCTTGTCGATCGGCTCGATCTGCCCATGCACCTGAAGGTGCACGGGCCGCTCGAGCCGATGGGCGGCGAGCAGCTCGCGCAACTCGCCGAACGCATCAACCTGAAGGGCCGCGGCGGCGCGGGCTTCCCCTTCCACAAGAAGCTGCGCTCGGTCGCCGAGGCGGCGATCAAGCGCGGCGTCCGGCCGGTCGTCGTCGTGAACGGAAGCGAGGACGAGCCGGCCTGCCGCAAGGACACGGTGCTGATCAACCGTGCCCCGCACCTGATCCTCGACGGCGCGCTGCTGTGCGCCGAGGCCCTGGGTGCCCGCACGCTCGTGGTGGGGGTCACCCGTGAGTCCACACAGCGCTCCATGGAGGCCGCCCTGGCCGAACGCGGCCTCAGCAACGGCCGCCGGTCGGCACTGCGGGCGCGCGTCCAGCGCAATCCGGTCCGCATGGTCACCGGTGCCGCCGCGTCGCTGATCCGCTCCATCGACGGCGGCCCGGCCGTCCCGCCGGGCCGCAAGGTCAGCGCCTCGCAGAACGGCGTCGGCGGCGCGCCCACGCTCCTGTCCAACGCCGAGACCTTCGCCCAGCTGGCCATCGCCGCCCGCATCGGCCCGGAGCGCTACGGCAACACCGGCCTGTACGACGAGCCGGGCACCGTCATGCTCACGGTCTCCGGGGCGGTCGCCCGCCCCATGGTGGTCGAGGTGCCGACGGGCGTGCCGCTGCGGTACGTCCTGCAGCTCGCCGGCGCCCCGCCGGTGCCGCAGGGCGTCCTCACCGGCGGCTACCACGGCAAGTGGATCGACGCCGCGACGGTCAACGAGGCGATCGTCTCCCGCAATTCCCTGGACGCGGTGGGCGGCGCGCTCGGCGCCGGCGCGATTCTGCCGATCACTCAGGACACCTGCCCGCTGGGCGAGTCGCTGCGTGTGGCGCAGTGGCTGGCCGAGGAGAGCGCGGGCCAGTGCGGCCCCTGCTACCTCGGTCTGCCGGCCGCCGCGCGCGGCCTGGAGGACATCCTCAACGGCGGCGGGCCGGCCGCCCTGGAGGCCCTCAAGCAGGTCGCCAAGAACGTGAAGCGGCGCGGCGCGTGCTCACACCCGGACGGCTCCGCGATGTTCCTGGAGTCGACCATCAAGGCGTTCACGGACGACCTGGCCGCCCACGTCCTCGGAAACGGCTGCGGACGGCCCGTGGAGGGCGTTCTGCCGCTCTTCGAGGGCGGCAGGGCCCCTACGGGCATCCCGGGCGGCGGCGAGTCCGAGGAGAGCGGTCCGAGCCGTCAGAAGATCTACGTCGACTGGACGTTGTGCCGGGGCCACGGCCTGTGCGCCGACATCCTGCCTGAGGTGTTCCAGCTGGGCGCGGACGGCTTCCCCACCGTGGCGCAGGCGCAGGTGCCGCGGTATGCCGAGGCCAAGGCTCTACGCGCGGTGCGCCGCTGCCCGGCGCTGGCCCTGCGGATCGAGGAGGACACCCGCGGCCAGGCTCCGTCCCGCAATCTCCCGGTCCTCTCCCAGGGCCGCGGCCGCCGCGCTCTCGGCCGCTGAACGGACGTACGGCGGGCTCCCCTCCGGGGGAGCCCGCCGTACGTGTACACACCACAAGAAGGCGGGCCATCCGATCGGATGGCCCGCCTTCTCAACTTCTGTGGAGCTAAGGAGAATTGAACTCCTGACCTCCTGCATGCCATGCAGGCGCTCTACCAACTGAGCTATAGCCCCTCGTTGTGTTGCCCCCGGTTTCCCTGGCGGCGACGCCAACATTACTGGCCCATCGGGCCCAACACCAAATCGGTTTCGCCTTGCCCGAAATGCCCGGTATGGCGGACGCGGACCTCAGGCCGTGACGAACGAATAGAACCGCTTGAGCGTGCAGTGCTCCTCCAGGAGCCGGCCGTAGATCGGCTCACCCTCCAGTTCGCGGTACGTCACGATCGGGTCGCCTTTTATGATCAGCGCCCGCGCGCACTCCTCGCACCAGTACTGGTAGTCGGCATTGAGCGGTTCCATGTCGCGGACGATCGGAGTCCCGCTGCCGCACCAGTCGCACTTCCGCCTGTGGGCACCCATCGATCAGCTCCAGCTGTGGCCGCAGGCGGTGCACACGTACGAGATCCCCCCGTTGTCGCCGAGCATCTGGGCCACGTGCGCGGAACCACAGGAAGGGCAGCTGAGGCGGGTGGACAGATCTCGTGTCATCGCTGCTCCGAGAAGGTGGTCGACCTCCTCGAGGATGCTCGCAGGCATCGCTACTCCTCCCGTCGGGCCGCGCCCCCTTCCGGCCGTTTGATTCTGCCACGGCCGGACCAATACGGTCAGCGACGCCTCAGTACCAGTCCGGACACGGCAGGCGTCGTGACCGTAGAGGTATACGCCTCAGCAGGGCCGACCGACTCAACCCGGGGCATGAAAAATCCCGCCCCCTGACCGGGAACGGGATCTTGACGTGGAGCTAAGGAGAATTGAACTCCTGACCTCCTGCATGCCATGCAGGCGCTCTACCAACTGAGCTATAGCCCCTCGTGTCCGTCCCCGTCGGGCGGGGCGAACAAGAAGAACTTTAGCCTGCGACCTGCCGGAAAGTGAAATCCGGGGGTCAGTCGTCGTCGCCGAGCACCGGCTCCGGCAGGGTGCCGGCGTTGTGCTCCAGCAGGCGCCAGCCGCGGGCGCCTTCGCCCAGCACCGACCAGCAGCAGTTGGAGAGACCGCCGAGGCTCTCCCAGTGGTGGGGGTCCAGGCCGAGGAGGCGGCCGATGGTGGTGCGGATCGTGCCGCCGTGGCTGACCACGACGAGCGTGCCGCCCTCGGGGAGCTTCTCGGCGTGCCGGAGCACCACGGGGGCGGCGCGGTCGGCGACCTCGGTCTCCAGTTCGCCCCCGCCGCGGCGCACCGGCTCACCGCGCTTCCACGCGGTGTACTCCTCGCCGTACCGCGCGATGATCTCCTCGTGCGTCAGGCCCTGCCAGACGCCCGCGTAGGTCTCGCGCAGACCCTCGTCGTGGGTCACCTCAAGGCCGGTGAGCGCGGCGAGCTCGGCGGCCGTGCGCGCGGCCCGCTTCAGGTCGGAGGCGACCATCGCGTCCGGCTTCAGGGCGACCAGCAGCCGGGCTGCGCGGCGCGCCTGGGCGAGGCCGGTCTCGGTGAGTTCGACGTCCGTGGTGCCCTGGAAGCGACGCTCCACGTTCCACGAGGTCTGGCCGTGCCGCCACAGGATGACGCGGCGGCCCCGGCCCGGCCCGGCAGGCTCGCCGAAGGGGCTCACCGCCAGTCTCCGTCCAGCTCCGCCGCCTCCTCGGCCGCCCGCAGCTTGGCGTGCTCCTCGGCCTTGCCCCGGGTGGCCTTGGCGTCCTCGGGCAGCTCGAGCTCGGGGCAGTCCTTCCACAGCCGCTCCAGGGCGTAGAAGACGCGCTCCTCGCTGTGCTGGACGTGCACGACGATGTCGACGTAGTCGAGCAGCACCCAGCGGGCCTCGCGGTCGCCCTCGCGGCGCACCGGCTTGGCGCCGAGTTCCTTCTGCAGCCGCTCCTCGATCTCGTCGACGATCGACTTGACCTGGCGGTCGTTGGGTGCCGAGGCCAGCAGGAAGGCGTCCGTGATGGACAGCACGTCACTGACGTCGTAGGCGACGATGTCGTGTGCCAGCTTGTCGGCGGCCGCGTGGGCGGCGGTGTTGATGAGCTCCTGGGAGCGGTCGGTGACGGTCACTACACGGCTTTCGGTCGGCGGTCGCTTGCCCTCAAGGGTCTCACGGACCGTCGCGCGCCCCCCACGCGATTACGGGGATCCCTTGGGGGGGCGCGCTCCTGCCGCGCCTAGTCGGACGAGGGCTTGTAGTCCTGGCCGAGGACCACGGCGATGCCGGCGTTCGCGGAGATCTTGCCCTTGGTGACGGAGCCCGCGGGCAGGCCCAGGGTCTTGGCGACCTCGGCGGCGTCCGCCTTGTGGGCGGCGTCCGCGTAGACGACCTCGGAGGTGGCCCGGGGGGCGCCGGGTGTGCCGCCCTCCAGGAAGGTGAAGCCGCCGTTGAGGAGCACGACGCGAGCCTTCTCGGTGTTGTCCTTGACGCCGCTGGCGTTCTGGACGGAGACGCTGACCGCCGCGCCCTTGTCGGGGCTCTTGGCGGTGCCGCCGAGGACGTTCTTGACCACGCCGGCACTGGCCTGGGCGCTGAGCGTGCCGTCGTTCTGGACGGGCAGCAGATCCGTCCGGTAGTCGCCGCCCTTGGCGAGGTCGGAGAGCCCGGCGAGGAAGGAGCCGAGGTCCTTGTCGGTCAGGGACGGGTCGAGGATCAGCGCCAGCGTCTGGATCGTGGTCGTCGCGCCCTGCGGGTCGGAGGACATCTTGCGCAGGACCCCCTGCATGACCTGCCCGAAGCGCTCCAGCTGGGCGTTCTCGGCCTCGCCGGGGGCGCGGTAGGTGGCGTAGGCGACGGCCATCTTGCCGCTGAGGGTCTGGCCCTTGCCCTTGCTGACCAGGGGCGCCTGGCCCTTCTTCTTGGCGGCCGGGTCGGGGACGTCGGTGTCGGTGTCGACCTCGATGTTGCCGACGAGGTCGACGAGGTTCTGGAGGTAGGGGGTGTCCAGGCGCCAGGTGCCTTCGATGTCGGTGCCGAGGACCGTATCGAGCGCGTCGCGGGTGCCGTCCGAGCCGTCGTCGTCGACCGACTTGGCGAGCGTCGTCGTGGTGCCGTCGTCGCTGGTCAGGGCGAGGGAGTTGGGCAACAGGACGGTGGTGCCCCGCTTGGTGGTGGTGTTGTCGACGAGGAGGGCCGTGGAGGTGCCGCCCTTGGTGTTGTGCAGGTGGACGACGATCACGTCGCGCTTCTGGGCGCCTGCGGCCGTGGCGGTGCCCGTCGCGGAGTCCTCGGAGGACAGACCGGGCAGCTTCCCCGCGTACCAGAGGTAGCCGACGCCGCCGACCGCCACGAGCGCGAGGACGACCGCCAGCGCGACGATCCGGCTGCGGGCGCGGCGCCGGGCCTCCTCGCGGCGCTCGGTGCGGTTCTCGGTGAACTTCAACCAGTCGATGACGTCTTCGGAGTTGTCGTCGGGCTCCTCGACGAAGGCGAACTGCTCGGTGTGGTAGTCCGGTTCGGACCGGTCGGGGAGTTCGTCGTCGGCCGGTCCGGCCTGCTGCGGGATGTGCGCGGTCTGTTCGGCGACGCGCGGCTGCTGGGCCGTGCCGGCGCCGGCCGCGGTCTGGCCGTAGGGGTCGTGGGCGGCCGGGCCGCCCTGGTGGGGGCCCGGGGCGTACGGGTCGTAGGAGCCGTACTGCCCGCCGCCGTAGTCGTACGCGGGCGGGGTCTGCTGCTGCCCGGCCGCGTACGGGTCGTAGCCGTAGCCCTGTTGCTGCCCCTGCTGTCCCGGTAGGCCCTGCTGGGCGTACGGGTCGTAGGTCTGGGTCTGCTGCGCCGGGACCTGCCGGTAGACAGGCCGGCCGTACTCGTCGTAGCCGACGAGCTCGTACTGGTCGCCCCCGTACCCCGGGTCGTATCGGTCGTTCACCGGTGCCCCTCTCGGCTCACTCGCCGCGGTACAGCTCGCGCTTGTCGATATAGCGCACGACTCCGTCCGGCACCAGGTACCAGATGGGGTCGCCCTTGGCGACTCTCGCACGGCAGTCCGTGGAGGAGATGGCCAGGGCGGGAACTTCCACGAGCGAGACACCGCCCTCCGGGAGTCCCGAGTCGTCCAGGTGGTGGCCCGGCCGGGTGGCGCCGATGAAGTGCGCGAGGGAGAACAGTTCCTCGCTGTCCCGCCAGGTGAGGATCTGGGCGAGCGCGTCGGCGCCCGTGATGAAGAAGAGGTCCGTGTCGGGGTTGAGCGCGCGCAGGTCGCGCAGGGTGTCCACGGTGTAGGTGGGGCCGCCGCGGTCGATGTCGATGCGGCTCACGGAGAACTGCGGGTTCTCGGCGGTCGCGATGACCGTCATCAGATAGCGGTCCTCGGCCGGGGAGACGCTGCGGTGACTCTTCTGCCAGGGCTGGCCGGTGGGGACGAACACCACCTCGTCGAGGTGGAACGCCGCGGCGACCTCGCTGGCCGCCACCAGGTGCCCGTGGTGGATCGGGTCGAAGGTGCCGCCCATGACGCCGAGGCGGCGCTTGCCCGGCTGCGGCCGGCCGTCTCCGGGGCCGTCGGTCCGGCGGGGGGCCGCGGCGGCACGGCGGGGCTCCGAGTGTCGCTCGGTGCCGCTCGCCGTGTCCTGTGCCGGGTCGTGCGGCGTCTCGTTCGCCGGACCGGTAGGCATGTCCTGCTCTCCCATGCGTGCAGACCCTACCGGCCCTGGCTGAGGGCTCCTCTCGCCCCCGGGGATGCCCTGCCGGGCTCAGCGGTCGCGGTTGAAGCGGGTGGTGATCCACAGCAGGAGCAGCAGGGCGAAGAGGGCGCCGCCACCGGTGAGGTAGGGGCTGAGGCTCTCGTGGTTTCCGCCGTGCTCCTCGCCCTCGGCGGCGAGGGTGACCAACTGGGCAGCGGTGCTGTGGAAGCTCATCTTCGGCAGGACCTATCGCGTGTGGGCGGGATAAAGACGTCGGCTCATCGTAAGCGGGCGCCTCGGACGCGATCACGCCGACTCCGCCTCATCCTGCCGCGGGCGGTGGCGCGTACCGCCGCCCGGCCCGGTCCCGGGGTTCGGCGGGGGAACCTTCCCGGTGGCTCAGTCGTCCTTCCGTCTGTAGCCACGCAGCAGGAACCACCCGGTCAGCACACACCCCACGATCATCACGAGGAGAACGATCCGGAGCACACCCGGCCCCCCTCGGCCGTCGGCGGCGGTCGCGGCCTCGGCGAGCCAGGCTGCTGCGGGGTGGTGCTCCATGGCGGTGGTCTCCTTCGCTGTACTGCCCGACCACCGTAACTCCGCCTAGGCTGGGCACTGCCTCGGGGAAGCAAAGGGCCGCACAAAGGGCCGCAAAGGCCACAGACGCATGGGGGAAGACATGTCCGACGGCCACGAGCACAACGGGCACGAGCACGTGCCGAGCAGGCAGCGCAGGCGCTTCCCCGGGATCTCCTCGCGTACGTACGAGCATCCGGCCGACCGCTCCGCCCTGGTGGCCCTGCGCAAGCTGAGCGGGTTCGACACGGTGTTCAAGGCGCTCAGCGGCCTGCTGCCCGAGCGCAGTCTGCGGCTGCTGTTCCTGTCCGACTCGGTGCGGGTCTCGGACCAGCAGTTCTCCCATCTGAACGTGATGCTGCGGGACGCCTGCTACATCCTGGACCTGGAGAAGGTCCCGCCGATGTACGTGAACCAGGACCCGGTGCCGAACGCGATGTGCATCGGCCTGGACGAGCCGATCATCGTCGTCACCACGGGGCTCGTCGAGCTGCTCGACGAGGAGGAGATGCGGGCGGTCGTCGGGCACGAGGTCGGGCACGCGCTGTCCGGGCACTCGGTCTACCGGACCATCCTGCTGTTCCTGACCAGCCTCGCCGTCCGGGTCGCCTGGATCCCGCTGGGCAACCTCGCGATCATGGCGATCGTGACCGGGCTGCGTGAGTGGTTCCGCAAGTCGGAGCTGTCCGCGGACCGGGCCGGCCTGCTGGTCGGGCAGGACCTCCAGGCGTCCATGCGGGGCCTGATGAAGATCGCGGGCGGCAACCATCTGCACGAGATGAACGTGGACGCGTTCCTGGAGCAGGCCGAGGAGTACGAGGCCGGGGGCGACCTGCGCGACTCCGTACTGAAGATCCTCAACGTGCTGCCCCGTTCCCACCCGTTCACCACCGTGCGGGCGGCCGAGCTGAAGAAGTGGGCCGAGTCGCGGGACTACCAGCGGGTCATGGACGGCCACTACCCGCGGCGCGACGAGGACAAGGACACCTCGGTCCGGGACTCCTGGCGGGACTCGGCGAATCACTACACCACCCATGTGAAGAGCTCCAAGGACCCGCTGATGAAGCTGGTCACCGACCTCGCCGGCGGCGCGGGCGACCTGGGCGACCGGGTCCGCCGCGGCTTCGGCGGCTTCACGAACTCGTCCCCGAAGCCGCCGGGCGACCCGGGCACGCCGGGTTCCTCGGGCGCGTCGGGTTCGTCGGACGCCCAGGGGGACGACCAGCCGCCGCGCGAGGACAACTGAGGCTTCGAAGCCTGCCAGGCCTCTGTGTGCCCCCTGAGCCCCTCTGAGCCCCTCTGAGCCTGCGGGTGCCGCCGCCTCACACCTTCGGCTGTGCGCTGGTCGCCAGCGAGCCGCACAGGGCCGTGGCGCTGCCCGTGGCGTAGGGGTCGGTGCCGGCGGGGCCGCCTTCCTTGGCCGTCTGGCCGGCGAGCAGGGGGCGCAGGTGGTGCGTGGAGTCCTCGGCGCAGGAGAGGGGCCCGGCCTGGACGTAGGAGACGACGAGCTGGGCCTGGTGCAGACGCAGGTCGTCGCGGTCGAAGCGGAACTGCAGCTCGCGCCGGACCGTGAACAGGGACGCCTCGGTCTTGTCGTCGGCCCCGGCCGGTCGCAGCGCGTACACGAACGTGTGGTCCGCGGTGACCTCGAGCGTGGACGAGTCGGTCTCGGCGGCCTGCAGCGTGCCCTGGACCCGCACCCGGCGGTCGGCCAGCTCGGCGCGGGAGGGGTCGAAGCGGACGAGCCAGCCGGTGGGCGCGTGCCGGCCGTCCGCGGTGGGGCGGGCGAAGCTCTGGTCGAACTGGTCCAGTTGGCCGGGGTCGAGCAGGACCCGGACGGCGCGCACCTCACGGCCGGTGAGCACGTCGGGGTCGAGGGCGGACCGGACGATGTAGTCCTTGGCGGTGCTCAGGGCGGCCACGACCTGGCTGTCCGAGAAGTGCGCGGTGCGGCGCGAGGCGGGCAGCGGTACGCCTTCCGCACCGGACTTGAACTGTGCGGCCGGGCTGTGCTCGTACAGGTAGGACGCGTCGGCCGTGCCGGGGACCTTGCCCTCGGGGACGAGCGGGATGACGGTCATCCGCAGGGGTTCGACGGACTCCCGGGCGGTGGGGGTCTGGTACGGGTGCCGTACGCCCATGTAGATCGCGGTGCCGAAGGCGACGGCGATCAGCAGGACCAGGACCAGCGCCTGCCGGGACAGGCCCCGGCGCAGGGGCGGGCGGCGGCGCACGGCGGGGGCGTGGTCGGCCATGCGTTCCTGTGCGGAGAACTCCTGGAGCCGGGCAGCACGGACGAACGACTCGTCGAAAACGACGGATCGGTACTCGTCCTCTCCACCTCCGGGAGCGCCCTCGGGTCCCTCAGGTGGGTCTGCAGGCCCGCCCATATCTTCAGGGTAGGTCTCCCGAAGGTCGGGTAAACGCCCTGCTCCACCACAAGTTCTGACAGGGGCTCACCCATACGGTCGGGTTCCGGTCAGGGGTTGCGCGGGATCACCGGGATGGCAGGCTGGGAGTGGTCGGCGGAGGCCGAGGGGGTCAGTCCGCTGCCCTGCTCCAGCCCGGTCGAGGCGGGCGGTGGGGCGGGTTCCTGACGACCGGAGTTCGCACCCCGGTAGACGGCCGTGAAGGCCAGCGCGACCATGCCGACGCCCATCACGAGGGCGAGCACCCAGGCGACGGGGCGGTGCCAGCGGACCTGTTTGGCGTACGGGCCCGTGCCGTAGTGGTCCTCGAGGATGCCGGGGTCGTCGAAGTCGTCCAGGTCGGGATCACGGCCGAAATCGCCGGGGGAGTCGGTGCCGTACCCGTCGTCGTACCGCTCGCCTCTGGAGTGGGTGCGGCGTGCCTCCGCCTCGGAGGCCTCGGCTCTCGCCTGTGCCGCGGCCAGGAGGCGCTCCACGGCGGTCGGCTCGTGCACCACGGCCGCGCGTACGAAGGCCTCGTCGAAGACCACGGAGGCGAACTCTTCGTCCGACACCCCGCGGTCGTGGTCGTCGTCGGGCTCCCGGCCGTCCGGAAACGGCGTGCCCCCCACGTCCTCCGGCACGGATCCAGAGTAGACCTGGGGGGTCAATTTGGGCAGACGGTATGGAAATTCATCCGCCGGTTGAGACGGCGTTCACGAGGTTCCGCGGGCGCACGCCCGGCCGGTCGCACGCCTGCCGGGCCCGAACGCGCCCGCACACATATGCGTCGCCTCGTATGTTCCCTTAGGCCGAACGGGTGTCAGCGCCGTACGTGCCCGTCCCCGGTCACGATGTACTTCGTGCTGGTCAGCTCAGGCAGGCCCATCGGGCCGCGGGCGTGCAGCTTCTGCGTGGAGATGCCGATCTCGGCGCCGAAGCCGAACTGGCCGCCGTCGGTGAAGCGCGTGGAGGTGTTGACCGCGACGGTGGTGGAGTCGACCAGCTGGGTGAAGCGGCGGGCGGCCTGCTGGGAGGTCGTGACGATCGCCTCGGTGTGGCCGGAGGTCCACAGCCGGATGTGCTCGACGGCCTTCTCCAGCGAGTCCACCACGGCCGCGGCGATGTCGTACGACAGGTACTCGGTCTCCCAGTCCTCGGCCGTCGCCTCGACGACGGTGGCCTTGGAGTCCTTGGCGTAGCCCAGCACGCGCTCGTCGGCGTGCACGGTGACCCCGGCCTCGGCGAGGGCGTCCAGGGCACGGGGCAGGAACTCGGCGGCGATGTCCTGGTGGACCAGGAGGGTCTCGGCCGCGTTGCAGACGCCGACGCGCTGGGCCTTGGAGTTGATCAGGATCTCGACGGCCATGTCGAGGTCGGCGGCGGCGTCGACGTAGACATGGCAGTTGCCGGTGCCGGTCTCGATGACCGGGACGGTGGACTCCTGGACGACCGTGTTGATCAGGGAGGCGCCGCCGCGCGGGATGAGCACGTCGACCAGGCCGCGGGCGCGCATCAGCTCGCGCACGCTGTCGCGGCTCTCGCCGGGCACGAGCTGGACGGCGTCGGCGGGCAGGCCCGCCCCGCCCACGGCGTCGCGCAGGACGCGCACCAGGGCGGTGTTCGACCGATAGGCGGAGGAGGAGCCGCGGAGCAGGACCGCGTTGCCGGACTTCAGGCAGAGGGCGGCGGCGTCGACGGTGACGTTCGGCCGGCCCTCGTAGATGATCCCGACGACGCCGAGCGGCACGCGGACCTGGCGCAGGTCGATGCCGTTGGGCAGCGTGGAGCCGCGCACGACCTCGCCGACCGGGTCGGGCAGCGCGGCGACGTCGCGCACGTCGGAGGCGATGGCCCGGACCCGCTCGGGGGTGAGCGTGAGCCGGTCGATCATGCCCTCGCTGATGCCGGCCTCGCGGGCCTTCGCGACGTCCTCGGCGTTGGCCTCCACGATCTCGCTCGTCCGGACCTCCAGCGCGTCGGCGATGGCGAGCAGCGCGTCGTCCTTCTCGGCCCGCGGCACCGGTGCGAGGCTCGCGGCGGCGGCTTTGGCCCGGTAGGCGGCCTGGGTGACCGGGGTCATGGAGTCGTACGGCGAGAGCGTGGTCATGAGGGAAGCGTAATGCGCCGAGCCGGTCGGTTCATCGTTCGTTCCACACCCCGAGACGCACCCCGAGACACCCTTTGGAAGGGGCGGGAGCAGGTCAGAACGGATGGACCCCGACCGGGGAGGCCGGGGGCGGGCCGTACCCCTCGGCGACGCGCTGGTGGTAGGTCACGCGGTCGATGACCTCCAGGCCGACGATCTCCCAGGGCGGCAGGCCGGCGGTCTGCCGGTGCTCGCCCCACAGGCGCAGGGCGACGGCGGCCGCGTCGTGCAGGTCGCGGGCCTCCTCCCAGTACCGGATCTCCGCGTGGTCGACGGCGTACCGGCTGGTCAGGAAGAAGGGGTGGTCGTGGGCGAGCTGCTCCAGGGCGCGCCGGACCTCCTTGAGCGGGGCCTCCTTGCCGGAGACGCTGAGGGTGACGTGCCACAGGCGCGGGGTGTCACCGGGCTCCTCTCCCTGGAACCGGTCCCCGGCCGCCACGCTCGTCAGGGCACGCTCCTCACCGGCCGCGCGGGAGCCGGCACCGCCACGGGACAGCGCGGCCCCTTGGCGTACTCGTCTCACGACGGCCTCCTTTGCACAGTGGCGCTGCTGCCGAATGTTTCCGGGGGAACGCGTCCCCGCTACAAAGTTGAGCAGGCCACAAGAGATCGCGTGGCGGTTTTGCGGAACGTCCACCACCGGGGGCGGATGTTTCGACACATTAAGGGTGCAGAACCACCAGGTCGTCCCTGTGTACGACCTCGCGTTCGTACGCGGGCCCGAGTTCGCGGGCCAGTTCGCGGGTCGAGCGGCCGATCAGCCGCGGGATCTCCTTGGCGTCGAAGCTGACGAGCCCGCGGGCCACCGCGTGTCCCGTGCCGTCCCGCAGCTCGACCGGGTCGCCGGCGTTGAACTCGCCCTCGACGGCCGCGATGCCGGCCGGCAGCAGCGACTTGCGGCGCTCCACGACGGCCTCCACGGCACCGTCGTCCAGGGTGAGGGCGCCCTGCGGGGTGGAGGCGTGCTGAAGCCAGAGCAGCCGGTCGGCGGAGCGCTTGCCGGTGGGGTGGAAGTAGGTGCCGGTGTCCTGGCCGGTCAGGGCGTCGGCCGCGTGGACGGCGCTGGTGAGGACGACGGGGACACCGGCGGCGGCCGCGATCCGGGCGGCCTCGACCTTGGTGACCATGCCGCCGGTGCCGACGCCCGCCTTGCCCGCGCTGCCGATCTCGACGTCGGCGAGGTCCGAGGGGTCGCGCACCTCGGCGATACGCGAGGTACCGGGTTTGCCGGGGTCGCCGTCGTAGACGCCGTCCACGTCGGACAGCAGCACCAGCAGGTCGGCGTGGACGAGGTGGGCGACGAGGGCGGCCAGGCGGTCGTTGTCGCCGAAGCGGATCTCGTCCGTGGCGACGGTGTCGTTCTCGTTGACGATCGGGAAGGCGCCCATCGCGAGCAGTTTGTCGAGGGTGCGGGAGGCGTTGCGGTGGTGGGCGCGGCGGCTCATGTCGTCGGACGTCAGCAGCACCTGGCCGACGCGGACGCCGTAGCGGGCGAAGGAGGCGGTGTAGCGGGCGACCAGCAGGCCCTGGCCGACGCTGGCGGCGGCCTGCTGCCGGGCCAGGTCCCTGGGGCGGCGGCGCAGACCGAGGGGGGCGAGGCCCGCGGCGATGGCGCCCGAGGAGACCAGGACGATCTCCCGCTCCCCTCCGCCCGCCCGTCTCCCGCCACCACCCTCAACCGAGGCCCTACGGGCCGCCCCCTGGTTTCGGACCTTGGCGAGCACGTCGACCAGCGCGTCCACGCGGTCCGCGTCCAGGCCGCCCGAGGCGGTGGTCAGCGAGGAGGACCCGACCTTGACGACGATCCTGCGGGCCTCGCCCACGGCCTGTCTTGCCCCTGCCACGTCGCCGTCCGTCCCCTCGCGTCGATTCGGTCGCTCACCAGGAAATCTACGGGACGGCCGGTCGGGGCGCGGCGCCGGTCCACGCTACGGACGGTGCCGTCCGCGTCACGGGAGAGCGGCGGCGCTGGTTCCGTCCCACCCCACGACAGGAACGCGATCTTCCGCTACGGTCCGACGACACAGCGGGACGGTAGTCACCCCTACGCTCCGGCGACACGCGCGTGTCGTCCGGAGGTCGCCGGGCGTTAACCCGGACGGCCGACCTGCGCCGACCCGACGCTCCTGGAGTGACCGCAGTGCCCGTACCTCTCCCCCGTCCACCGGCCCTGCTGAAAGGGCTGGTCACCGCCGTCCTGGCCGCCGCGTTCGCCGCTCAGGCGGTCGCGGCGCTGCTGCCCCACGTACCGCTGCTGCTCGCCGCGACCGTCGTCTCCCTGGCCACCGAGGGTGCCCTGCACCGGTGGCAGCGCGGGGTGCTGTCGCTGTTCGCCAAGTCGCACGCGGACATCACCGTGCGGCACGTCCTGCGGGACCTGCTGCTGGTCGTGGGCCTGCTGCGGCTCGGCGAGCAGGACCGGGAGACGGTGTACGCCCCGCTGGTGGCCGGGCTGCTCGCCTTCTACGCGGTGCACTGCGCGATCCAGGCGGTCTCCGTGCTGGTGCGCCGTACCCGCACCCTGCCGGTGGTGACCCGGAACATCGACGCCTCGGCGCTGCGGCTGTCCCCGGCCCCGTCCGTGCTGCTGCGCCGCCCCGGCCACCGGCTGCTGGCCTTCGGGCTGCCGGCGACGGCCGGGCTGCTGGCCGCCGCCGCGGCCGACGAGCCCCGGTACGCGGCCGCGGGCATCGCGTTCTCCCTCGCCCTGTCGCTGACCGGCCTCGGCGCGCTGCTGTTCCGGCTGCTGCCGGGACGCCGTCCGGCCGGTGAGCAGGAGGTGCTCGACTGGTTCGACGCGTGGCTGGCCGCGTACCGGCCGACGGTCGGCCTGTACTTCTCGGGCGGCGCCTCCTCGGCCTACCAGCTGAACATGTGGCTGGAGCCGCTCGCCCGGACCGACGGCCGGCCGGTCATCGTGCTGCGCGAGCGGTTCATGGTGCAGAAGGTCGCGGCGACGGACATCCCGATCGTGTGCCTGCCGAAGGTGTCGACGCTGATGCGTCTGGAGCACTCCACGCTCCAGGTCCTCATCCACCCGTCGAACTCCGGCAAGACGTCGCAGGTGCTGCGCATCCCCACGATCAAGCACACCTTCGTGAACCACGGCGAGAGCGACAAGCTGTCCTCGTGCAACCCGTACGCGAAGGCGTACGACCAGGTGTGGGTGGCCGGGCCCGCCGCGCGGGAGCGGTACGCGCTGGCCGAGGTGGGCGTAGAGGACAAGGACGTGGTGGAGACGGGCCGCCCGCAGCTGGACGCCGTGCGGCCGGTCTCCGGCGGCCCGTCCGGGTCCGGCGGCTCAGCCGCGGACGGACGCGTCACGACGGTCCTCTACGCGCCGACCTGGGAGGGCTGGGACGGCAACCCCGGCAACACATCGGTGATCGCGGCCGGCGAGAACCTGGTGCGGGCGCTGCTGGCGGACCCGGGCGTGCGGCTGCTGTACAAGCCGCATCCGCTGACGGGGTCGGTGGACCCGCGCGCGGGCGCGGCCGATCTGCGCATCCGGGAGCTGATCCGGGCGGCCAACCGGGAACGGGCGGGAGCGCGCGTCCCCGACGACGCGGAACTCGCGCGGTGCACCCGGGAGCTGGACCGGCTCACCACGGCCGTCTTCCGGGCCGGGGCCGACACGGTGGAGCGGATGCTGGTGCAGTCGGCGCCGGATCCGGGCCGGGCCGAGGCGGTGCGGCGGGCGACGGCCGCGTGGGAGGAGGCGTACTGGGCCTCACTGCCGGAGGGCGAGCACCAGGTCGTCACGGACGCCCGGCCCACGCTGTACTCCTGCTTCAACGCGGCCGACCTGCTGATCAGTGATGTGTCGAGCGTGATCAGCGAGTTCCTGGCGAGCGAGAAGCCCTACGCGGTGGCGAACACCAGCGGCCTGCCCGAGGAGGCCTTCCGTACGGCGTTCCCGACGGTGGCGGCGGCGACCGTGCTGACGCCGGACGCGGCCGGGGTGCCCGCTCTGCTGGAGACGGTCCGGCACCCGCAGAGGGACACACTGGCCGAAGCGCGCGCCGAGCTGAAGCTGCGCCTGCTGGGTCCGGCCGATCCGCCGTCGCAGGAGCGCTTCAACGAGGCCGTACGGGCGCTGTGCGCGGCGGCCCGGGACCATCGGGCCAGGGTCGAGGTGCGGCTGGCGGCGGAGCAGCCGCTGTCGGGAGTGCCCGGCCAGCGCACCCAGACGACGGGCAACGCCGCGGCACGGCCGGTGACCCCGACCGCACCACACTGACCGACCGCACCACGCTGACCGACCCGCCGCGGAACGACCGCGGGCCCGCCCGGCTTCACGCCGCCGTACGCACCTCACGGGACGTCAGCACCCGGCGCGCCTTGCGTACCGCCCGGCGTACGAGGGTGTCGACGCCGCCCTCGCGGTAGCCCGGGAAGGCACGAGCCTCGCGGGGCTCGGCGAGGTAGACCGCGTCGGGGACACCCGCGGCGCGGTCGCGGAAGTGCGGGTAGGCCAGGTAGACCCGGCGGCCCTTCTTCTCCAGGAGGGCCGCAGCCTGCTTCTTGGCCTTGACGAACTTCACGACCTCCAGAAGGAGTTCAGGGCGCTGCTCGGCGACCAGGTGCAGCCGCAGCCGCTCGTGGACCTTGAGGCGCTGGGCGACGCCCTCCGTCCAGTAGGTGTCCATCAGAGGCTTGGCCAGCTCGAACTTGTGCCGGCGTATCTCCTCGCTGTCCGTGAGGTACTTGGGCCCGAACTGCGGCAGCAGGGTGACGAGGAAGGGCCGGACCATCAACTGGTCACGCCGGCCGCCCGCGGGGACGAGTTCGGCGATGAGGTTCATCAGGGCCCGCGCGGAGTCGAAGCGCAGGGTGTAACTGCCGCTCTTGGTCACGTGCTTGCCGTCGTCGCGGCCGACCAGGTAGTAGCAGGTGTGGTCGGCGACCACCGAGACACCGTCGGCCCGCAGGTACGCCTCCATCGTGAACAGCGCGTCCTCACCGGTGAACAGCGACTCGTCGAACCGCATGCCGTGCCGGTCGAGCAGTTCGCGGCGGAACAGCTTCTGCGCGCTGAGCGTGAACTTGATGTTGGACGAGAAGACGTCCGTGCGCTCCAGCGTCTTGCCCCACATGGACTTCGGCGCGGAGCGGTTGACGCCCTCCACCTTGCCGAGGACGACGTCCGTGCCGGCCCGGTCGGCCATGCCGACCATGCGTTCCAGTGCCTCGGGGCCCAGTCGGTCGTCGGCGTCGAGGAAGAAGACGTAACGCCCGGTGGCCTTGGCCAGGCCGACGTTGCGCGGGCCGCTCGGGCCGCCCGAGTTCTCCTGACGGATCACCAGGACGCGCATGGGGGCGCGCCCGGCGAACTCCTCCAGGTACTCGCCCGTCCCGTCCGTCGATCCGTCGTCCACCGCGATGACCTCGACGCGCTCCGGATCGATGGTCTGTGCCTCGACGGACTGGAGGCATTCGATCAGGTACGGCATCGCTTCGTACGCCCCGATGATCACGCTCACATCAGGTTGCGCAACGGTCACGTCGTTTCCCCCTAGTCAATGGGATATTCCCCCCGTATCGCCTCATTCGCTACTTGGAAGACGAGTTACCGGGGCAAGCGGTTGCCTCAGTCACACGTGTTAGTGAGTCACATCACATCGTGAATCAACAGAAACCGGGGAAAACGAAAAGGCCCGGCCCCCGAGGAATACGCTCCTCGGGGGCCGGGCCCCTCAATCCGGCTGGGTGGTCAGCCCGTTCCGACACCGTCCGCGTCACCGGCCGCCGAAACCCGCTGCACGGGCACGGCGTTGGCCAGCTGGGAATCGGCGGTGGCCGCCGCCACCCGTGACTCCTGACCGACGTTGCGTGTCTCGGCCTTGAGCGCGAGGTTCGCGACGGCGGTGTTGAACTGGTCGAGCGAGGTCGGCTCGTCCGGGCCCAGCAGGTACTGCTTGAGCTCCTTGCGGTCCTCGGCCAGCGGGTCGGCGGCCGGGTCGCGGACCGCGCCCAGCAACTCGCCCAGCTCGTCGGCGCTGTTGGACAGGATCACCGCGGCACGCACCGCCGTGTTGTTCCGCTTGAACTCCTCGACACCCACCCCCGCGGAGTCGGTGACCGCGTAGGGCTTGCCGCTCGCGATGAAGTCGGAGACCACGCTGGAGATGTCGGAGACCATCGCGTCGGAGACGTTGAAGCAGTCGTACAGGCGCGGCTGGGCGCCGGTGATGACGCGGTGCTCCCAGGCGGGGAAGGAGCGCCAGTAGGCGTCGTTCCACTCGGCGCGCAGCCGGGCGACCTCCTCGTGCCGGGCGACGTCGACCAGCCCGTCACGGGTGGCCTCGGCCTCGTCGCGCCGGTCGCCGCCGGAGCCGGACAGCTGCGCGAGCCGGGCCTCGATCCGGGCCAGCTCGGTCTTGGCCTGCGCCTGGGCGGCCGTGTCGGGGGTGAACCGCGTGTCGATGGCGCGCGCGGCGGCGGCCTTCTGCACCAGGGCGGTGATGCGCTGGTGGGCGGCCTTGGCCTCCTTGCTGACGTTGCCGGTGAACGGGTGCGGCTTGTACAGGACGCGGACCGGCGGGTCGGCCTGTACGAGCTGCTGCACGATGTTCTCGCCGGCCAGCACCACCGAGGTGTTGCCCGGGTTGCCGTCCCAGCCCTCCCAGGTGGGGGCGTACAGGACGGTCGGGATCCGCCCGTCGGGCACGCCCTGCCAGGTCTGGATCGGGGCGAGCTGCGGGCGGCCGACCTCGACGATGTCCTCGTCACGGACACCGACGTCGGCGATGGCGTAACGGTCGCGGCCCGCGCGGCCGGCGGTCCACACCTCGTCGTAGACCTTGCTGTACGGGTTGACGCTGGCGAGCTTGTCGCTGTCGCCGTGGCCGATGAAGACGTGCTTGATCGTGGGCACGCGCAGCATGTGGATGTTCTTGCCGACGTTCGCCGCGTAGAGCGCGACGCGCACCGTGGACAGGTCCAGGTTCATCAGGTGCACCCCTCCGGGCACGCAGATGACGGGAACCGTGGTGGGCGCCAGGTTGTTCAGGATGGCCCGCTCTCGCAGGATGATCAGCGGCTTGGAGTCCAGGTTCTCCATGGTGTCCAGCCACATGTTGACCTGGTACGCGGAGTCCTTGGAGCCGGAGAAGTACAGCACCGTCTCCGGCTGGTACTCCGCCAGCCAGTCGTCGACGGCCGCCAGGACCTTCTCGGCGTTCGGCGGGATCCTCCGGCCGCGCACGTACGGCACGAGCGCCAGGACGTACAGGGTGGCGACGGCCACCGTGATGCCGATGCCGATGAAGCCGATCAGGGACGACTTCACCTGGGCGGCGAGCAGGATGCCGGCGACCGCCGCGAGGTCGAGGTGCAGCATCTTCTCGGCGGAGCGGTGCAGCAGCCTGCGGGGCGGGGCGTCCGGGATGCGGATGCGGGACTTGAGGTCGACGTTGCGGGTGGCGACCGGCATCCGGCGGCGGTTGCGGATCAGCTGGACCAGCGCACCGTGCGGCGCCTGCAGACCGTAGAAGGCGATGAAGCAGGCGATCGCCCCGTAGTAGATCAGGTTGTCCGCGAGGGACAGCCGGGCCAGCAGCAGGACGAGCAGCAGCTGCCGGATCAGGAAGCGGATCGACAGGCCGGCCCGCACCTTGCTGAGGCGGTTGATCAGATAGCTGCCCTTGCGGTGCAGATAGTGGTCCGCCAGGTACGTCACGGCGGCCGCTGCCGCGAAGGCGGGGACGCTCGGGACGAGCGCGGCCAGCATGAGGCAGGGGAAGCCCAGCATCATGAGGGCCGCCGCGGCCAGCTGGGCCGCGCTGCCCACCCGGGCGACGCGAATAGCGGTGGATATCACGGAGAAACCTGCTCTTGGGAGGGGTGTGCCGGTCTTGGTTCGAGAATGCGGCTGGTCTGTGAATATTCGCTTGTGGTATGGATTCAGGCCCCTGCGAACACTCTTGTTCACGAAACCTGTGAACAGGAGGGCGCAGAGGCCTGAATTACTGAAGTCTATTTGGCGCCAATTATTACACGCCGTCCTGCCGGTCCAGCACCGTCGCCAGTGCCTGCTCGAAGCCGGAGGCCCGGGCCGCGCCGGCGGTCGGGTCCTGCTGGCGGACGTCGATGACGTGGCCGGTCAGCTCGGAGAGCAGCACGTCGAGCGAGGTGCGGGCCACGGCCTCGGAGGACAGCAGCGAGCCGGCCGGCTCCTGGCCGAAGGCCTTGGTGCGCATGGGGGTGGCGGTGCGCTCGGGGTTGATGCAGTTGACGCGGACGCCGTCACCGGCCCACTCGTCGGACAGCGCCTGGGTGAGGTTCACCATGGCGGCCTTGGTCGAGGAGTACAGGCTGTACTCGGCACGGCCGCGGGTGTAGCTGCTGGAGGTGTACAGCAGCAGCTGGCCCTTGGTCTCGGACAGGTACTTGTACGAGGAACGGGCGATCTGCACCGGGGCGAGGTAGTTGACCTTCAGCGCTTCCTCGATGGTGGCGTTGTCGGTCTCGGCGAGCTTGCCTATGCGCAGCACGCCGGCGGTGTTGACCACGTAGTCGATGCGGCCGGTCTCGGCGTACGCCTTGGACAGGGCGTCGTCGACCTCCTCCGGGTTCTCCACGTGGGTGCCGGTGGTGGAGCGGCCCAGGGCGTAGACCGTGGCGCCGTAGGACTCGGCGAGCTCGCCGATGTCCTTGCCGATGCCGTAGGAGCCGCCGAAGACGACCATGGTCTTGCCGGTGAGGAGCTCGCGGTAGGCCTCCTCGCCGTTCTGCTCGGGCGCGGCCGTGGAGGCGAGCTGGAAGAGCTTGTCGGCGATGAAGACGTCGACGGGCTGGGTGACCTTCATGTTGTACTCGTCACCCGCGACGACGTGGATCGGCACGTCCGGCAGGTACTTGAGCACGACGGAGCAGTCGTCGGTGGCCTGGAAGTTGGGGTCGCCGGCGGCGACCTCGTAGGCCCGCTTGATCGTGGACAGCTTGAAGGCCTGCGGGGTCTGGCCGCGGCGCAGCCGGGAGCGGTCCGGGATCTCGGTGATGAACTCGCCGTCCTCGCCGTGCGTGCGCGTGACGATGATGGTGTCGGCGGAGGGGATGGCCACGTCGACGGCCTGGTAGCGCTCCAGCGCCACGACGCAGTCGTCGATGACGCGCTGCGACAGCAGGGGGCGCACGGCGTCGTGGAAGAGGACGTTGGCGTCCTCGCCCTCGGCCAGGCCCTCGCCCAGCGCGGCGATGGCGCGCTCGGTGGTCTCGTTCCGCGTGGAGCCGCCCTCGATGACCCTCGAGACCTTCTGGAATCCGGCCTTCGCGACGATCTTCTCGACGTCGGGCACGTAGCCCGGCGCCATCAGCACGATGATGTCGTCGATCGAGTCCGCGTTCTCGAAGGTGGTCAGCGTGTGCTCGATGACTGCCTTGCCGGCGATCTTCAGCAGCTGCTTGGGGATCGACAGACCCACCCGCTGACCGGTGCCACCGGCCAGGATCACTGCGGTGGTACGGGGCTTGGCTATGTGCTGGGACACAGGTGACCTACCTTGGGGCGACAGGGAACTCGGAAATGGTCCCACTTCGGGTTACCGCAGTGCAAGGTGAGCGCCCTCCATCGCATATGTGCGCGCAACCTCTCATTCACCTGGCGACGCTGGTGATTGGCGAGACGGTTCCGCCGCCGACGCGGGCGCCCCGGGAATTGCTGTGAGTAACTCCACAGGAGCTCAGCGGCGCCGGAGCCGCCCGGGCGGCCGGAAACCGATGACCTTCACGAGTTCCTTGGACGATGTCTGGTGCACGGTACGCGCTTTGCCGGTGCGGTCCGCACCACGGCGGGCGGGTCGCGGCTCCGCGACACGAGCCCGGCACGCCGGTGTGCCGGTCTCCACGCCCCGGCCTGCGGGCCGCACGCGTTCTCCACAGGCATGACCGCGCCGTTGCGGACACGTCGCGAATACGGCTCATCCGGGAGCTCATTGCCGCGGAATTCCCGGTCAAGATTCCGCAGCATTTCGGTCTCGGCAAGAGCAATACGCCACAAGTCCGGGTCGGACTTCTCACACGGCATGCTCGTCACGAACGACGAAGAGCCCGGAACTCCGAGGAGTTCCGGGCTCACACGGCTCACGGACCGGGTCAGACGACCTCGACGCCCGGCCGGCCCGCCTCGACCCGGAGCCGGGCCAGCGTGCTCGGCGTCGCGGTGGGCTGCCGCACCGTGTCGACCACGCGCACCTGCGCGTCGATGCCGTCGCGGCGGACGTCGAACAGGTGGTAGCCGCGGTGCGCGTCGAGCAGCTTCCAGTGCGGGTTGTCCGGGCGCCGCGGGTCCCACTCCTTGCGGAAGGCCTCCTGGTCCTGGTCGCCGTTGCTGGAGATGGAGGTGCCGACGAACTCGGCGCCGACGACGCCGGAGTCCGGGTCGGCGTAGTCCTCCTTGAGGTCGCTGATCATCGTCAGGTGCCGGTCGCCGGAGAGCACGACCGGGTTGCGGACCTGCTTGAACTCCTGGAGGAAGCTGTTGCGCTCGGCCTGGTAGCCGTCCCAGGCGTCGTAGAACCAGAGCTTGCCCTCGCCGACCTGGAGATCCGTCTCGGCCATCATGATCTGCGAGGCGATCAGGTTCCAGCGGGCGGGCGAGTCCTTGAGCGAGTTCAGCAGCCACCGTTTCTGCTGCGCGCCCAGCATGGTCAGCGAGGGGTCCTGGGCGCCGGCCTGACTGGTGGCCTGGTCGCTGCGGTACTGCCGGGTGTCCAGGACGTTGAGCCGGGCGAGGCGGCCGAACTCCAGCCGGCGGTACATCCGGATGTGCGGGCCGTCCGGGACGGCGGTCGCACGGACCGGCATGTGCTCGTAGAAGGCCTGGTAGGCCGCGGTCAGCCGGGCCACGAACGCGTCGTGCGGCTGCTTGTCCGGGTCCTGCGGGATCTCACCGGCGAAGTCGTTGTCGACCTCGTGGTCGTCGAAGGTCACCACGAAGGGCGCGTGCGCGTGCATCGCCGCGAGGTCGGGGTCGGTGCGGTACTGGGCGTACCGGTTGCGGTACTGGGCGAGGCTGAACGGCTCGCCGGTCCCCTCGTGCCGGCGGACGGCCGTCGCCGACGGGGTGGACTCGTAGATGTAGTCGCCGACGAACACCACGACGTCCGGGTCCTGCTTCAGCATGTCTGCGTATGGCGTGAAATAGCCGTGCTGCCAGTTCTGGCAGGAGGCGAGGGCCATGCGCAGGGAGCCACCGGAGCTGGAAGGGTGGGGCGCGGTACGGGTGCGGCCGACGGGCGAGAGCTGGCCGCTGGTGCGGAAGCGGTACCAGTAGACGCGGTCCGGGCGCAGCCCGCGTACGTCCACGTGAACGCTGTGCCCGTACTTGGGCCGGGCCTGGGCGGTGCCGCGGCGGACGAGCTTTCTGAACCGGTGGTCCTCCGCGAGCTGCCACTCCACCGGCACCACCCGGTCGGGCATGCCGCCGCCGTTCAGCGGGTCCGGGGCGAGCCTGGTCCACAGCACGATGCCGTCCGGCAGCGGGTCGCCGGAGGAGACGCCGAGGCTGAACACACCGTCGGGCAGGGGCGTCTCGGCAGCGTGCGCGGCGGCGGGAAGCCACAGCTGGGCGGAGGCCGCGGCACCGAGCACGGCGGCGCCGGCGGTCAGGAAGCTGCGTCGGTCGGGGGAAACTGCTCCGGTCATCAGGTGACTCCCTTACCTCGCTGGCCACTTGGACTCTGGGAAGCTTCACGTTCGCGGGCGGTCCGCCCGCTGAACGCCGGGGTTCACGTACATGACAACTAAGCAGACAAAAAACGACTCGCCGCCAGCATCGGAACAAGCCGTTGCTGGGGCGAGTCTGACAGGTGATCAGCCGGCGAAACCGGTGCCGAGCCGGGCCCCCGTGGCGGAAGTGCCGAGGAGCGTGTTGCCGAAGGCGGTGGTGCCGTTGGGGCTGACCACGGTGGACGGGCCGGACCGGAAGTACCAGACGGACCCGGCGTCGCCGTTCTCCCCCGGCGCGCCGGCGGCCAGGTCGGCCAGGCCGTCGTGGTTCGCGTCGGCGAGGTGCACGGCCCGGCCGAAGGTGTCGCCCTTCTCGGCGGCGCCCGGCACGTTGGGCGTGTCCTGCGTGACGACCTGCGCGCCGGTGCCGGTGAGGCCCCGCGCGGTGCCGCGCAGGACGACGACCGCGCCGGCGCCGTTCACCGTCCCCAGGTCCTCGCCGGGCAGGCCGGTCGCCACGTCCGGGTGCCCGTCGCCGTCGACGTCGGCGATCCGGACGTCCGTCCCGAAGCCGTCGCCCGGCTCGGCGCTCCCGGGCACACCGGGGCTGTCCTGGTTGAGAAACACGGCCTCGGTGCCGTCCGGACCGTCCGGGGTGCCGGGGATCCAGGTGACCCGGCCGCCCTTGGCGAGCGGGGTGTCGAGGTCACTGTCGTACCCGTCGACGGCCCGGCCGACCACGATGTCGTCGACACCGTCCTGGTCGACGTCCCCGATGTCGAGGTTCTCGCCGCCCTGGAGCCGGTAGCCGTTGCCGCCCTTCACGGTGGTGTACGGCGTGAGTCCCTGCCGGGAGCCGGGCCAGTACACGACCCGCCGGGCGTCGTACTCGTCGCCGTCGTTCTCGGTGGCGGCGACGTCCGTGACGCCGTCGCCGTCGACGTCACCGGTGGCGAGGTCGAGGACGCGGCTGTCGAACTCGTCCTTGACGACCTGCTCCCCCTGGGCCGTGCCGCCGTCCCGGGTGAACGGGCCGTTCAGCACGCGCAGATCGTGCTGGTTCTGCACGGTCACCAGATCCGCGGCTCCGTCGCCGTTCACGTCCCCGGCGGTCAGGCGCCCCTGGCCGCCCAGCCCGTCGTGGGCCTTTCCGGTGGCGAGGACGGGACCACCGGCCAGCCCCTCGGGGCCGCCCCACAGGACCTCGGCCATGCCGGACTCGGCACCACCGTCGGCCGTGTCCTCACCGCCCACGCCGACGACCAGGTCCGCGTACCCGTCGCGGTCGAGGTCGGCGGTGGTGAGCGCGCTGCCGAACGCGTCGTCCGTCTCGGGGCTGCCGGGCACACCGGCCGTGCTCTGGCTGAGGACCTGTCGCGTCGTGACGTTCAGCCCGTTCTTCGAGCCGTAGACGACGGCGACGTAGCCGGCGCCCTTCTTGCCGCCGACGGTCGCGGTCGGGGCGGCCACGGCGAGATCGGCGTAGCCGTCGCCGTTGAAGTCGTCGCGCGGACGCTCCGTGGCGGCGGGCGCGGCGCTCACCGGCGCGGCCGGGACGACCAGAGCGCCCGCCAGGAGGGCGACGCCCGTGGCGAGAACCAGACGTCCGCGGTGGGACCGGGCCGTCATCGGGCGAAGCCCACGCCGAGGGCGGAGCCGTCCGCCACGGTACCGAGGGTGCCCGCACCGAAGCTGACCGAGCCGGTGGCGGTGGGCGCGTTGACGGGGTTGGGGAACGCCCAGACTCCCCCGTCCCGGTTCTCGCCCGTCGCACCGGCGAACAGCTCGGCCCGGCCGTCACCGTTGACGTCGAGCAGCTTGGTGTCGGCGCCGAAGAAGTCGTTCGGCTCCGCCTCGCCCGGGACGTTCTTGGTGTTCTGGTTCATGCTGTAGGAACCGTCCCCGGACAGGCCGGACTTGCCGCCCTTCAGGACGGTGATCTGGCCGGCCGCGTACACCTCGCCGATGCTCTCGCCCGGGCTGCCGGTGGAGACGTCCGCGTAGCCGTCGTTGTTGACGTCGGCGACCGAGATGCCCCGGCCGAAGCCGTCGCTCCACTCCGAACCGCCGGGCACGTACGGGGTGTCCTGGGTGACGATCGTCGTACGGGAGGTGTCGGGGCCGTCGGCCGAGCCGTACACGACGCCGATCTGACCGCCCTTCAACTGCGGTTCGACCGGGACCTCGCCGGAGCCGTCGAGCGGCCGGCCGATGACGAGGTCGCCGAACCCGTCCTTGTTCACGTCTCCGATGCCGAGGCTCTCGCCGCCGCGCATGCGCGTGCCGTCGGGGTTGTTCAGCGGGACGGGGGCGCTCAGGCCGTCCGGCGTGCCGCGCAGGTAGACCGCGCGGCGGTGCTTGTAGTCGGGGTCGTGCATGTCGTCGTCGCTGTAGTCGTGGATGAGCGCGACCAGGTCGGTGATGCCGTCGTGGTCGACGTCCCCGGATGCCACGTCGTCCGTGAAGTACTCGGCAGCCTCGAAGGCGAGGGTCCGGCTCTTCGCGGCGCCGGTCGTGCGGTCGAACGGCCCGGACAGCAGGCGGTTGCCGGTGGCGAGGTCCAGGTTGGCGTCACCGTCGAAGTCGCCGAGCGCCGGGGTCTCGGAGCGGACCCGGTCCTCCTCGGTGCCGGTGGCCACGGCCGTCCCGCCGGACAGACCCTGCTTCCCGCCCCACAGCACGGCGAGCGTGCCGGCGGAGGTGACCTCCCCGACGTCCTCGCCCGGGGCGCCCACGACCAGGTCGGCGTAGCCGTCGCCGTCCAGGTCACCGGCGGCGATACCGTCGCCGTAGTCGTCGTCGGCCTCCGCGGCACCGGGTATGCCCGGGGTGTTCTGGCTGATGACCTGCTTGTGCGTCAGGTCGAGGCCCTTGGCCGAGCCGTAGACGACGGCGACGTATCCGGCCCGGGCCTGCCCGTCGACCTTGCCGCGAGGGGCGGCGACGGCCAGGTCCTGGTAGCCGTCGCCGTTGAAGTCGTCGTGGAGTCTCGCCGCGGCGGAGGGGGCGTCGGCGGCGTCGACGGCGTGAGCCGCCGCCGGGCCGGTGACGGCCGTCGCGACGGCAATCGCCGCCGCGACCGCGAGTCCTCGGCCGATCCTGCGCTTGCTGATGGGCTGGGCCACGTCAACTCCGTGAATCTGTCGGACAGTTGCCATGCGGCAAGGAACAAGATCCTTATCCGCACTGCCCTGTACGACTCACCGGAGAACGACTTGGTTGCACCAGAATCAGTCGCGAATTTGCTCTTTGTTAACTCAGAACGGCTCGAAGTCGTCGAACTCCTGCTGCGCCTCGTCCCGCTCGGCCTGCCGGTCCCTACGGCGCTGCGCGGCCGGACGCTCCCCTTCGAACCGGTGGTCCTCGCCCCGTCGGCCGAGCATCTCCGCCCCTGCCGTCAGGGACGGCTCCCAGTCGAAGACGACGGCGTTGTCCTCGGGGCCGATGGCGACGCCGTCGCCGCCCCGGGCACCCGCCTTCACCAGTTCGTCCTCGACACCGAGCCGGTTGAGCCGGTCCGCGAGGTAGCCGACCGCCTCGTCGTTGTTGAAGTCGGTCTGCCGCACCCAGCGCTCGGGCTTCTCCCCGCGCACCCGGAACAGCCCGTCGGCCTCGCGCTTCACGGTGAAGCCGGTGTCGTCCACGGCCTTGGGCCGGATCACGATCCGGGTGGCCTCTTCCTTCGGCTTCGCCGCCCGCGCCTTCGCGACGAGCTCGCCGAGCGCGTACGACAGTTCCTTCAGCCCCATGTGCGCCACGGCCGACACCTCGAACACGCGGTATCCGCGCGCCTCCAGGTCGGGCCGCACCATCTCGGCCAGGTCCTTGCCGTCCGGTACGTCGATCTTGTTCATGACGACGATCCGCGGCCGGTTGTCCAGACCGCCGTACTGCCGCAGCTCCTCCTCGATGATGTCGAGGTCGGAGACGGGGTCGCGGTCGGACTCCAGCGTGGCGGTGTCCAGGACGTGCACGAGCACACTGCACCGCTCCACGTGCCGCAGGAACTCCAGGCCGAGGCCCTTGCCCTGGCTGGCTCCCGGGATCAGGCCGGGCACGTCGGCGATGGTGTAGACCGTCGAACCGGCCGTGACCACGCCGAGGTTCGGCACGAGTGTGGTGAAGGGGTAGTCGGCGATCTTCGGCTTGGCGGCGCTCAGCACCGAGATCAGCGAGGACTTGCCGGCGCTCGGGTAGCCGACGAGCGCCACGTCGGCGACCGTCTTCAGCTCCAGGACGACGTCCCGCAGGTCTCCGGGCTCGCCGAGCAGCGCGAAGCCGGGCGCCTTGCGCCGCGCGGACGCCAGCGCGGCGTTGCCGAGCCCGCCCCGGCCGCCCTGCGCGGCGACGAAGGACGTGCCGTGACCGACCAGGTCGGCGAGGACGTTGCCCGCCTTGTCGAGCACCACCGTGCCGTCCGGCACCGGCAGGACCAGGTCCTGGCCGTCCTTGCCGAAGCGGTTGCCGCCCTCACCGGGCTTGCCGTTGGTGGCCTTGCGGTGCGGGGAGTGGTGGTAGTCGAGGAGCGTGGTGATCGACTGGTCGACGGTGAGGATCACGTCCCCGCCGCGACCGCCGTTGCCGCCGTCCGGTCCGCCCAGCGGCTTGAACTTCTCGCGGTGGACGGAGGCACAGCCGTGACCTCCGTTACCCGCGGCGACATGCAGTTCGACGCGGTCCACGAAGGTGGTCATGGTGTGTGCCTCCAGTTACGTACGGGTTCTTCTTCTTGCGTACGGGTCGTGCTCAGACCCAACACGCGAAAGGCGGACCCGCTTCCCGTGAGGGAAGTGAGGTCCGCCTCGCGAAAGTTTCCGGTCAGGCGACCGGAACGATGTTCACGACCTTGCGGCCACGGTGGGTGCCGAACTGCACCGAACCGGCCGCGAGGGCGAACAGCGTGTCGTCGCCACCACGGCCGACGCCGGCGCCCGGGTGGAAGTGGGTGCCGCGCTGGCGGACCAGGATCTCACCCGCGTTGACGACCTGACCGCCGAAGCGCTTCACGCCGAGCCGCTGGGCATTGGAGTCGCGACCGTTCCGGGTGGACGATGCGCCCTTCTTGTGTGCCATTTCTCCTCAGTCCCTTACTTCGCAGCCGTGGGGATCTCGGTGACCTTGATCGCCGTGTACTGCTGGCGGTGGCCCTGCCGACGACGGTAACCGGTCTTGTTCTTGTAGCGCAGAATGTCGATCTTCTGCCCCTTGTGGTGGTCCACGACCTCGGCCTGGACCTTGATGCCGGCCAGCACCCACGGGTCGCTGGTCACGGCCTCGCCGTCGACAACGAGCAGGGTCGAGAGCTCGACCGTGTCGCCAACCTTGGCAGTGGAAATCTTGTCAACCTCAACGATGTCGCCGACAGCAACCTTGTGCTGGCGACCACCGCTGCGCACGATGGCGTACACGCGGAACTCACTCTCTCGCTCGGGAAACGGCACCCCCGCAGTCCAGTCACCCGCGACAGCACGCGAGCGACCTCTCCCGGTCACGGCCCGTGTCCGGAAGGATGAGGTTTACGGGGATGTGGCGCGCCTGACGACACGCCGACGGTCAAGGTTACGGGGCTACGGCCGAGAGGGTCAAACCGGGCCTCCCGAAGTCCCCTCGGAGTTCAGGAACCGAGGCTGTCCCGGTAGGCCACGCACGCCTCGTACGAGGGCAGCAGCCCCTGCTCCCGGGCCTCGGCCAGGGTGGGCGCCTGCTCGTCCTTGTCGGACAGCAGCGGGGTGATGTCCGCGGGCCAGTCGATGCCGAGGGCCGGATCGAGCGGCTGGACGCCGTGCTCCCGCTCGGGGGCGTAGCCCTCGGAGCAGAGGTAGACCACGGTGGCGTCGTCGGTCAGCGCCATGAAGCCGTGGCCGAGCCCCTCGGAGAGGTACAGCGCGTGGTGGTCCCGGTCGTCGAGACGGACGAGCTCCCACTGGCCGTAGGTGGGCGAGCCGGTCCGGATGTCCACGACCACGTCGAGCACCGCGCCGCGTACGCACTTGACGTACTTGGCCTGGCTGGGCGGCACGTCCGCGAAGTGGATACCGCGCAGGGTGCCCCGGGCGGAGACGGACATGTTGGCCTGGGCCAGCTTCAGCGGGTGGCCGACCGCCTCCGTGAAGAGCGGTGCCTTGAACCACTCGTGGAAGCTCCCCCGGCTGTCGGGGAAGACCTTCGGCTCGTGCACCCAGGCGCCGGAGATGGAAAGGGGCCGCATCACAGTGTCCTCAGCTCGTCACCTGTCGTTCATGCATTTGATCAGTCTAGGGACACCGCCCGTTGCCGGTGGCCGGACGGGGGAAGAGAGTGCTCCGCCCCCGGTCGTCGGACCGGGGGCGGAGCACTTTCCTTGTTCGGCGCGGGGCGTCAGGCCTCGTCCGCCGGGCTCGACACGGACGGGACGGACTGCTGCTCGGCCGCCGCGGTCTTCTTCGACGCCGCCTTCTTCGCGGTCGTCTTCTTCGTGGCGGTCTTCTTCGCAGCCGTCTTCTTGGCCGTCGTGGTCTTCTTGGCCGCCGTCTTCTTGGTGGCGGCCTTCTTCGCCGTGGCCTTCTTGGCCGTCTTGCGGGCGGCCTTCTTGGCCGGGGCCGGCTCCTCGGACCCCTCGCCCGCCTCGGCAGCGGCCGGGGCCTCGTCGGCGGTCGCGGACACGACCACGACGGCCGCCTCCTCGGACGCCGTGGGCGCGGTGGACTTGCGCACGGCACGACGACGCGGGCGGGCCGGCGCGGCGCTCTCGGCGGGCGCCTCGGCCGCGGATGCCTCGGCCGTGGGTGCCTGCTCGGCCGGTGCTTCCTCCGGCGTCGGCTCTTCGGACGTGGGCTCCGACGCCGACTCCGAGACCGTCACCACGGTCGCCTCGGCCCCCGCCGGCGAACCGGCCGGAGCGGACACCTTGCGGGTGGCCCGCCGCCGGGTGCGGCCCTTCGGCGCGGCCTCTTCCGCGGCCGGGGCCGAAGCCTCGACCACCGGGTCCTCGACGGCCATCGGCTCGGCCTGCGCCTCGGCGGCCGGCTCGGGCCGCACCGGACGGGCGGCCTCCTGCTCGGCCGTCACGTCCTGAGCCGTCGGCGCCTCCGCCCCGGCCTGCCCGGCCTCGTTCTTCCGGCCGGACCTGACCGGTTCGGGCTTCTGCTCGGCCGTCCCGGCGGCGTCACCGCCACGCGGCGCACCCGCCGGAGCCGACGCCCGCCGGCTCGCCCGGCGTCGCGACCGGCCACGGGTGGCCGCGGCCTCCGCCTCGGCGGCGCTGCTGTACAGCTCCTCGTCGGGCTGGAAGGCCGGCTCGGGCAGCGCGACCGGCTCGGCGGCCTCGGCGACGACCTCCGCCTCGGTCTCCGCCTCCTGCTCGGCGGTCTCGGCCGTGTCGACGGCGGCCTCGTGCACATGCGGCTGCTCGGCGGCACCGGCACGGGCACGCTTCTTGCGCTTGCCGCCGCCTCCGGCGGAGGTCGGCTGTTCCATGTGCACGATGACACCGCGCCCGTTGCAGTGGACGCAGGTCTCGGAGAAGGACTCCAGCAGGCCCTGGCCCACCCGCTTGCGGGTCATCTGCACGAGCCCCAGCGAGGTCACCTCGGCCACCTGGTGCTTCGTACGGTCACGGCCCAGGCACTCGAGCAGACGCCGCAGCACCAGGTCCCGGTTGGACTCCAGCACCATGTCGATGAAGTCGATGACGATGATGCCGCCGAGGTCGCGCAGCCGCAGCTGACGGACGATCTCCTCGGCAGCCTCCAGGTTGTTCCTGGTGACGGTCTCCTCGAGGTTGCCGCCCTGGCCGGTGAACTTGCCGGTGTTGACGTCGACGACGACCATCGCCTCGGTCCGGTCGATCACCAGCGAACCGCCGCTGGGCAGCCACACCTTGCGGTCGAGGGCCTTGGCGAGCTGCTCGTCGATCCGGTACGTGGCGAAGACGTCGACCTCGGAGGTCCACTTCGTCAGCCGCTCGGCCAGGTCGGGGGCGACGTGCGAGACGTACCCGTGGATGGTCGACCAGGCCTCGTCGCCGCTGACGACGACCTTGGAGAAGTCCTCGTTGAAGATGTCCCGCACGACCCGGACGGTCATGTCCGGCTCGCCGTACAGCAGCGTCGGAGCGTTGCCGCTCTTCGCCTTCTTCTGGATGTCCTCCCACTGCTGCTGCAGTCGCTCGACGTCCCGGCGCAGCTCGTCCTCGCTCGCGCCCTCGGCGGCGGTGCGCACGATGACGCCCGCGTCCTCGGGGACGATCTTCTTGAGGATGGTCTTCAGCCGCGACCGCTCGGTGTCGGGCAGCTTGCGGCTGATGCCGGTCATGGAGCCCTCGGGCACGTACACGAGGTAGCGGCCCGGGAGGGAGACCTGGCTGGTCAGGCGGGCGCCCTTGTGACCGATCGGGTCCTTCGTCACCTGGACGAGCACGGACTGGCCGGACTTCAGGGCGGACTCGATGCGGCGCGGCCCGTGGGCCATGCCGAGGGCCTCGAAGTTGACCTCACCGGCGTACAGGACGGCGTTGCGGCCCTTGCCGATGTCGATGAAGGCGGCCTCCATCGACGGCAGCACGTTCTGCACCTTGCCGAGGTAGACGTTGCCGACGTACGAGGTCGCCTGCTCCTTGTTGACGTAGTGCTCCACGAGCACGTCGTCCTCGAGGACGCCGATCTGCGTGCGGTCGCCGTGCTGGCGGACGACCATCACGCGCTCGACGGCCTCGCGCCGGGCCAGGAACTCGGCCTCGGTGATGATCGGCACGCGCCGGCGGCCCTGCTCGCGGCCTTCGCGGCGGCGCTGCTTCTTGGCCTCCAGACGGGTCGAGCCCTTGATGGACTGCACCTCGTCGGACGGTTCGGCACCCTTTTCCCGCGGGGGCCGGGGCTCGCGGACCTTGACGACCGTGCGCTCCGGGTCGTCCTCGGAGGTCTCGGCGTCGCCCGCGGTGTCACCGGCACGGCGACGGCGGCGACGGCGCCGGCGGCTGCTGCTGGAGCCGCCGCCCGACTCGTCACGGTCGGCGGCCTCCTCGGCGTCCTCCCGGTCCTCCTCGGTCTGCTCGGCGGTGTCCTCGGCGTCCTGCGCGGCCTGGTCGGAGTCGGCGTCCGTGGCCTCGCCGGCCTCGGTGTCGGACTCGGCGGAGTCACCACGGCGACGGCGGCGACCGCCCCGGCGACGGCGGCGGCGCGAGCCGGGCCCCTCGGACTCGTCCTGGTCATCGCCCTCGGCGGAGTCCTCGGGCTCCTCCGCCTCGTCGGCGGTGCTCTCCGCGGCGGCGGGCTCGGCGGTCTGGGCCGCCTCGGACTCGTCCGCGGCACCCCGGCGACGGCGCCGGCGACGCGATCCGCCGGACTGCTCCTCGCGCGCGCCCTCGGCCGAGGCGGACTCCTCCGCCTCCTCGGGCTCCTCGCTCTCGGCCGCCTCGGCGGCGGCAGCGGCGGCGGCCCGCTCCGGGGTCTGGAACTGGGGCTCGGTGAACACCGGCGCCTGGAACAGGGCGACGGCGGGCCGCGCGCGACGTGTCGACGTGTCGCCCTCACCGGCGGCGTCCTGCGAGGCCTCGGCGGCCTTCGCGGTCTTCGCGGCCTTTGTGGCCTTCGTGGCCTTAGCACTCTGGCCGGGCTCGGCAAAACCACTGGCGGCCCGGCGGACGACCCGGCGACGGCGACGCGGAGCGGCATCCTCGTCGGCCTCACCGGCCTCACCGGCCTGGTCGGCGGGAGCGGCTACGGGCGCGGGGGCCTCGGAGGCGGTGACCTCAGCGGCAGCGGCCTCGGCGGCGGGGGTCTCGGCCGCAGGAGCCTTGCTCTCCTCGGCGGTCCCTTCCGCCGCGTCCGCGGCAGCGGGCGCTTCGGTGGAAGCTTCGGTGGGTGCGGACACCCGGCGCGTGGCGCGACGTCGCGCCCGACGCGGGGCGGCCTCCTCGGCAGGCTCCGCGGGCTCGGCACCTTCGGCACCTTCGGCGGCACCGGCCGCGACGGGCTCGGCGGCGGTCGACGCCGGCGCCGTCTCGCTCGGCTCCGCCGGAGCCGCAGCAGGCGTGGCCACACTGCGCGTCGCACGACGCCGGGTGCGCCGGGGAGCGGCGTCCTCGGACATCTCGGCGGACGCGGGGGACGCGGCGGCCTCGGTCTGCTCCGACGCCTCGGAGGCGATCGGGGCGGCGGCGGTCACCGGCACCACGGTCTCGGCGCTCTCGGCGGCCTCCGGGGACCCGACGGGCGCGGACGCACGGCGAACCGCGCGGCGGCGCTTACGGCCGGCGGGGGCGGCGTCCTCACCGGACTCACCGCTCCCGGCAGCCGCGGAGGTCTCCTCCGCCGCAGCGGTCACGTCCGTGGCTGTTTCCTCCGCGGCGGTCTCCTCGGCGGAGGCTTCCTCGAGGTCCTCGGGATCCGCGGCCGGTATGGCCGGCGTGACGGTCTCCGCCACGGCGTCGGAGGCGTTACCGGCGGGCGGACCCGCCGGGCGGGACGCGGCACGGCGCCGCCGACGGGGCGGCAGGGTGTCGCTGGGGGTGTTGTTCTCTTCGGAGCCCGTGGAGGAGGACTCTGTGGGTTCGGTCGGTTCGAGCATGCGGGCTTTTCTCCCGTCAGGCTCCCGGGCGCCGCGCCTGGTCCGGCGGTGCCGGTGACGTCCGCGGCTCGCGCTGTGCGCGTCGCCGCCGTCCGGGGCGCGGGCGCCGCACGGGAGCTCTCCGTGTCCTGTCTCGCCGGTTCCGTATGCCGAATGCGTACGGCCTGGCGAAAGTCTTCTGGTCGGTGCGCTGCCCGACCCAGGTGGCTCCCGAGTCCGAGGGCGGCGCTACGACGTCCGTCCCTACGCGGGACCTTCCCTACGCCGGCGCCGTCGCGGCGGCAGGCGGTTCGGCCGTTGAGCGGGCCTCCGCTGCCTCGCGGTCGGGCGCGAGCGGGTCGGTCACCGTGCCGGTCTCTTCATCGAGCAGCCCCTGCGCCAGCCTGGTCACCGCTGCGGGGACCGGCGGCGCCAGGTCGGCCACGGCGCGGAGACCGGACAGGACGTCGTCGGGTCGTACGGCAGGCGTCACGTGCCGAACAACCAGCCGCAGTATCGCACAGGGCTGGTCGGTCGGCCTATCAGCCTGCGAAGCGTGCGTTTCTGTGAGGTCGGGGATCTCCAGGCTGACGACTGCGGAGCGGGCGTCGAAGGTACGGACCCCGTTCTTGGCGAGGCGCTGGACCTCGACGGTCTCGGCCGCGTTGAAGACGTCCGCCGCGCGGCGGGCCTCCTCCTGCGGCACGCCGTCCAGCCGCAGCTCCCACACGGAAGCCGTGAGCCGGTCGGCGAGGCCCGAGGTGCGGGCCTCGACCGCCTCGACGATGTCGAGCCCGGTGGGCAGCGACTCGTCGAGAAGGACCCTGAGCTGCTCCGGGTCGCGGTGCGCGGTGAGCGCGATCTCCAGGTACTCCGCCTCACTGCCCGTGCCGGTGGGTGCGGCATTGGCGTACGACACCTTCGGGTGCGGTGTGAAGCCGGCCGAGTAGGCCATCGGCACCTCGGCACGGCGCAACGCACGCTCGAAGGCGCGCTGGAAGTCACGGTGGCTGGTGAACCGGAGGCGGCCGCGCTTGGTGTAGCGCAGTCGGATGCGCTGCACCGCGGGTGCGGGCGGCGGGCCTTCGGGCTGTCGCTTGCCCAGTGTCGTTCAGTCCTTCGTGAGAGCGGTCGTACTGCTACCAAGAGTACGTGCCTCGCCGCCCGAAGGTTCCCCCCGGTGGACCGGCTGCGGCTGCCCCGGCTCCCCGAAGAGCATCCGCCGGAAGTCGGCGCGGGCCTGCCGTACCGACTCCCGGGCGGAGGCGAGTGCCTGCCGGGTGGCGCGTCCCACACTGCGGGCGGCCTCGGCCGCGGGCCGCAGGACGGCGTCCCTCACCACGTGGCCGACGGGCGTCAGGACGCTGCGGTACACCCACCGCACCGGCTCGACGAAGATCCACCGGAAGAGGGTGCCGAGGAACCGCCCGACGGCGAGCGAGATGTGCCCGGCGACGCGCCACGCGTGACCGAGGGCGTCCCGGACCTCCCGTCCGATGACGGCGAGGACCCGGCCGACCGGCGCCAGGATCCAGCGCCAGAGGGCGAGCGCCGGAAGGACCAGCAGGATGCGGGTGATCCAGTAGAGGCCGACACCGATGCCGGTGACGATCATGCGCACGAGCCACACGAGCCCCTTGCCGCACCAGACGATCGCGCGCCCGACCGGCGCGAGCACCCACGTGTACAGCCACACGGCGGGGACGACGAGCAGGTACCGCACCAGCCACGCCAGGGCCGTGTACACGCCGGTCCCGATCGCGGCGAGCACGGCCCCGAGCCCCCTGAGCACCCACATCACGGCGTGCCCGACGGGCGTCAGCAGATACGCGTACACCCAGCCGAGGGCGGCTCCGACACCCCGCGCGACCCAGGCGATCGCATGCCCCACCGGGGTCAGTACGTACCGGTGGCACCACACCGCAGGCACGACGAGGAGGACGTACCCGAGCCACCCGAGCGCCTTCGCCACCGGCACCACGGCATACCGCCACAGCCCCACGAACGGCCAGACGAACAGCGCCCGCCCGAGCCACAGCAGCGCCCGCCCCAGCGGCCGGAACAGCACGTCGTTCAGGAACCGCCCGGCCACGACGAGCGCGTCCCACACCATCCGCACGGGGACGACCAGCAGGAGCACGACGATCCGTACGGGAATCCGGATCGCGACGACGAGACACCCTCCGGGCGCCTCCGGCTCCCGCCGGACGACCGATCCGGTCGACTCAGCCCGCTCAGCCCGCTCAGCAGCAGGTTTGCGCAGATCGACCCGCGCCTCGGAACCCTCTCGGGGCGGCTTCTCCAGATCCATACCGTCGTAGACGCCTCAGCGCCCCGCCCGGATCCAGCACCGCACAGTCCCGCCCCGTTCTCCCGCAGAACCTCCACTAGGCCGCATGATCATACGACTCAGGCACCCGCGACATGCGCCTGCAGCAACCGGGGCGACTCCTGGAAGCCGTGCCGGGCGTAGGCGGGAATCGCCCGCGGGCTCGAATGCACGGTGACGCGTTCCAGCCCGAGCTCGCGAGCCCCGTCCAGGACGGCCTCGATGAGCCGCCCGCCCAGTCCGGCGTCCCGCGCCCCGGGGACGACGTACACGCACTGGAGGTCTCCGGAGGCCCGCCGCGGCGCCCGCGGCGTGGGCACCCGTCGCACCACGGCGAGCCAGGCCATTCCGATGACCACGTCGTCCCGCACGAGCACCGTGCACCGGTGCGACCCGGCGTTCTCCTCGGCCCAGCCGGTGAAGTGCCTGACGAAGTCCTCGCGTTCGCCGACGGCCTCGCCGCCGTTCTCCACGAGCCAGTCCCACCGCAGTGCGGCCACAGCGGCCAGTTCGCCTGGTCGAGCCGGGCGGATGCTGATGTTCTCCATCAGGGCATTGTGCGGTCGGCGGCGCCGTCCGACTCCCAGCGCAGCAGGTCCCCCGGCTGACATTCGAGGACCTCGCAGAGGGCTGCGAGGGTCGAGAAGCGGACCGCCTTGGCGCGGCCGTTCTTGAGGACGGCCAGGTTGGCGGGGGTGATGCCGACGCGTTCGGCCAACTCGCCGACGGACATCTTCCGTTTGGCCAGCATCACGTCGATGTCGACGGCGATCGGCATCAGATGACCTCTTCCAACTCGGCCCGCATTCGGGCCGCCTCGATGTCCCGTGTGACGGCCTGCGCGAGCAGCACCCGCAGCACGAGCACGACCAGCACGGCGACGACGACCCCGCACAGCAGCAGTACCACCCCGATCACGACGACCTGGGCCGACACGATACCCAGGATCGTGATCACGAGGATCGGGGTGCGGAGACGCGCGTACTGCGCGTTCAGACCGTCGAGGTCGACGGCCAGCAGCACCACACGCAACGCTGCTACGGCCGGCTTCCCCATCACCACCCCTTCGATCGAGCCACGATTGAAATCTATCGACACTCGATAGGTTACGCAAGGGGCGCCCTGCCCCCGGAGGTGAGAGGGTCGGAAGTGGAGGAGGCCGGACACGGCGCGCGATGACGCATCAGACCTGTGCAACGCGTGGCACCTTGGGCAGGAGGTACTGAAGCACCATCAGCGCCCGGACCGAGGAGGACGACAGTGGACTGGCGCGTGTTCGCACAGCAGATGGCTTCCATGGCCCGGGACCTGCTGGCCCAGGACTCGGTCGAGGCCACCCTCGAACGCATCACTCACTCGGCCACGGAACTGGTCTCGGGCTGCGACGCGGCCGGCATCCTCCTCCTGCACGGCAAGAAGGTGGAGACGCTCGCACCCACCCACGACATGGTCACCGCCAGCGACCAGCTCCAGGAGCGCCTCGCCGAGGGCCCCTGCTTCGACGCGGCGCGCGGCGACACCGATGAACGGGTCTTCCGCATCTACGACTTCACCCACGAGGTGCCCCGCTGGCCCCAGTACGCCTCCCGGGCCCAGGACCTGGGCGTGGGCAGCATGATGGGCTTCCTGCTCTACACCGAGGAGGAAGAGCTCGGCGCGCTCAACCTCTACTCCGGCCGCCCCGGGGCCTTCACCGAGGACAGCGAAACCGCCGGCTGGCTGCTGGCCTCGCACGCCGCGATCGCCTTCTCCAGCGCCCGCAACCACGCCCAGCTGCAGCAGGCCATCACCACACGTCACCTCATCGGCGAGGCCATGGGCATCCTCATGGGCAGCCACGACCTCACCGAGAAGCAGGCTTTCGACGTGCTGCGCCGCTTCTCCCAGGACAACAACATCAAGCTCCGCGAGGTCGCCCGCCGCGTCTGCGAACGCGGCAGGCTGACCTGACCAGGAGCTCCCCGGGAACCGGCCGGACGGTCAGTGCGCGTGACCGCTCGGCGCGGGCGCCGCGTTCTTGACCGTCAGGGGCAGGAGCTTCTTGCCCGTCGGGCCGATCTGGATGTGGGTGTCCATCTGCGGACACACCCCGCAGTCGAAGCACGGCGTCCAGCGGCAGTCCTCGACCTCCGTCTCGTCGAGGGCGTCCTGCCAGTCCTCCCAGAGCCAGTCCTTGTCGAGGCCGGAGTCCAGGTGGTCCCACGGGAGGACCTCCTCGTACGTGCGCTCGCGCGTCGTGTACCAGTCGACGTCCACGCCGAACGGCTCCAGGGCCTTGTCGGCGCAGGCCATCCAGCGGTCGTACGAGAAGTGCTCGCGCCAGCCGTCGAAGCGGCCACCGTCGTCGTAGACCGCGCGGATGATCGCGCCGGTGCGACGGTCGCCGCGGGAGAGCAGGCCCTCGACGATGCCGGGCTTGCCGTCGTGGTAGCGGAAGCCGATGGAGCGGCCGTACTTCTTGTCGCCGCGGATCTTGTTCCGCAGCTTCTCCAGGCGGGCGTCCGTCTCCTCCGCCGACAGCTGCGGCGCCCACTGGAAGGGCGTGTGGGGCTTGGGGACGAAGCCGCCGATCGAGACCGTGCAGCGGATGTCGTTGGACTTCGACACCTCGCGGCCCTTGGCGATGACCCGCGTCGCCATGTCCGCGATCTGCAGGACGTCCTCGTCGGTCTCCGTCGGCAGGCCGCACATGAAGTACAGCTTCACCTGGCGCCAGCCGTTGCCGTAGGCCGTCGCGACGGTCCTGATCAGGTCGTCTTCCGAGACCATCTTGTTGATGACCTTGCGGATGCGTTCCGAGCCGCCCTCGGGGGCGAAGGTGAGGCCGGAGCGGCGGCCGTTGCGCGTCAGCTCGTTCGCCAGGTCGATGTTGAAGGCGTCCACCCGGGTGGAGGGCAGGGAGAGGCCGATCTTGTCGTCCTCGTAGCGGTCCGCGAGGCCCTTGGCGACGTCGCCGATCTCGCTGTGGTCCGCCGAGGAGAGCGACAGCAGGCCGACCTCCTCGAAGCCCGTCGCCTTCAGGCCCTGCTCGACCATGTCGCCGATGCCCGTGATGGAACGCTCGCGGACCGGGCGCGTGATCATGCCGGCCTGGCAGAAGCGGCAGCCGCGGGTGCAGCCGCGGAAGATCTCCACCGACATGCGCTCGTGGACCGTCTCGGCCAGCGGGACCAGGGGCTGCTTGGGGTACGGCCACTCGTCGAGGTCCATCACCGTGTGCTTGGAGACCCGCCACGGGACTCCGCTGCGGTTCGGTACGACACGGGCGATGCGGCCGTCGGGCAGGTACTCGACGTCGTAGAAGCCCGGGACGTACACCCCGCCGGTCCTGGCCAGGCGGAAGAGGAGCTCCTCGCGGCCGCCGGGGCGGCCCTCCGCCTTCCAGGCGCGGATGATCGCGGTGATCTCCAGGACCGCCTGCTCGCCGTCGCCGATGACCGCGCAGTCGATGAAGTCCGCGATGGGCTCGGGGTTGAACGCGGCGTGGCCGCCGGCCAGGACGATCGGGTCGTCCGGGCCGCGGTCCTTGGCCTCCAGGGGGATCCCGGAGAGGTCCAGGGCCGCGAGCATGTTGGTGTAGCCCAGCTCCGTGGAGAAGGAGAGGCCGAGCACGTCGAACGCCTTGACCGGGCGGTGGCTGTCCACCGTGAACTGCGGGACGTCGTGCTCCCGCATCAGCTCCTCGAGGTCCGGCCACACGCTGTAGGTGCGCTCGGCGAGGACGCCCTGCTGCTCGTTGAGCACCTCGTAGAGGATCATGACGCCCTGGTTGGGGAGGCCGACCTCGTAGGCGTCCGGGTACATGAGCGCCCAGCGGACGTCACAGGACTCCCAGTCCTTGACCGTGGAGTTGAGCTCTCCGCCGACGTACTGGATCGGCTTCTGCACATGCGGGAGCAGAGCTTCGAGCTGCGGGAAGACCGACGCAGCGACTTCGGCAGGCATGTCGCG
Source organism: Streptomyces sp. NPDC006372 (assembly GCF_040612515.1). Lineage (NCBI taxonomy): Bacteria > Bacillati > Actinomycetota > Actinomycetes > Kitasatosporales > Streptomycetaceae > Streptomyces > Streptomyces sp. NPDC006372. The sequence continues at coordinate 611,942 of NZ_JBEXQJ010000001.1, forward strand.
CACCTTCGTGAGCTGGACTGAACTGACAGGGGTGACCATCCAGCCTAACGCGACCGCGGAGCGCCTCCGTACGCCCGGAAGATCTACAGGTCCGCCGCCCCGCCCTTGATCCCGTGCCAGAACGCCGGCAGCTCGGCCTCCACGCGCAGGGCCCGCTGCTCCTCGCGCTCGTGGAGCAGGCCGTAGGTGAAGGTGTCCTCCCCCGCCGCGTGGGCGACCGCCGCCAGCTCGCGGAGGGCCTGCCGGGCCATCACGCTGTCCTGGTGCTCGCCGAGCTGGTTCTGCAGGGACTTCATGGACTTGACCAGGGTCTTGGCCGGTTTACCGAGGGCCGGGACGGCCGCCTCCGCGGCGTAGCGGGTGCGTTTGGCCTTCTTGCGCGCCTCGTGGATCGCGACGTCCCGGTCGGTGCCGGGCTCCGCTGCCAGCGCCCGCTCCACGAGCCCGGTGATCTTGTGGAAGTCCTTCTTCAGGGCCTTGGCGAGGATCTTGCGGGGTTTCCCGCCCGCGGCCTTCCGCAGCGGGGGGTCGGCGATCAGCGCGTCCAGGGTGTCGAGCAGGGCGAGGTAGCGGTGGGAGTCCAGGACCGCGATGAGCCGGCCACGGGTCCCGCCGCGCTCGGCGCTCGCCCAGGCGCGCAGTCGCTCTCCGATCGGGCCCCGGGCCTGGGCGGCGTGCAGTTGGTCGAGGTCCGCCGCCAGTCGTCCGGTGAGCACCTCGCGGTCCCGGTCGAGGCCCAGCTCACCGGCGAGCCACTTCAGTTCGTCGCCGACGGGGTCGGTGCGGGTGCGGTCGAGGACGGCGCCGTACGACTTGAGGGTGCCGCGCAGGCGTCGGGTGGCCACGCGCATGCTGTGCACGGAGTCCTCGGCGTCCCGGCGGACGGCCGGGTCGAGCTCGACGATCGCGTCGCGCTGGGCGCGCAGGTACGCGCGTACATGGTCTCCGGCGGTCACGGGCTTGCCGGTGGCGGTCGTGGGCCGCTTCCGCGGTGCCGTCTCGGCCAGGGCCCGCGCCAGTTTCGACGGTGAGGCGGACGGCCGTACGCCCGTCTTGCGGAGTCTCTTGTCGACCTTGTCGAGGACGGCCGGGTCACCGTCGTCGGCGAGTTCCACCTCGATCTCGGTCCACTGGGCGGTGCCTTCGCCGTCGAAGAGCCGCTCCGCCCGTACGGCGTCCACGCTCACCTCGGCGAGCAGCCGCCCCCCGTGGTCGAGGAGTTCGCGTACGTCCCGCTCGGACCGCAGCCGGATCACGGCCATGAGCTGTCCTGTGCGGACGCGCGAGCGGACCAGCCCGGCGATCTCGTCCGGGACCGTGTCGGAGAGGGGGGCCTGGATCTCGTCCCGGACACCGGGGGCGACCGGCAGCTTGAGGTGCCAGCCGGCGTCGGAGCCGCCGGTGCGGCGGCGCAGGGTGATGGAAGCCGCGGCCAGGCGCAGGTCGGACGTGTCGTAGTAGGTGGCGTCCAGTTCCGCCACGCCCTGGTCGATGACGTCCGCGACACCGGCGACGCCGGTCAGGTCGGGCAGCCCGCTCTCGTCGGATTCGTACTTGCGCTCGATCTCGCGTTTCGTCTCCGCCATGGCACGAATTTAGTGGCTGACCGGCCGGGACGGCAGTGGTGGGCGTCCCCCGGGACGTCGTCGCGTTCAGGTCGTGAGCAGGGCCCGCATCTCCTCGCCGTCCGGGAACGGCGCGTCCTTCGCCGTCCGCGAGACGAGGTACACGTGGGCGTCCTCGAACTGGTGGTACGACAGCGGCTCTGGGCCCTGGCCGACGATCAGCACATTGTGCTCCAGGCGCCAGCTGACGTACCGGGTGTCGTATCTGGGCTGCCGGATGTCGTGGTTCGGCAGGCCCAGCCGGTCGGTGAAGCGCTGCACCACGGTGGCGAAGTGGGCGTCGAACTGCGGCCGCCAGGCGCCCTCCTCGCTGGTCCAGCCGGGCAGCGGGCCCCAGCAGTCCTCGTCGAGCAGGCCGCCGTCGACCGAGTAGAGGTAGGCGAACGGCAGGTGGAGCGAGCCGTCGCCGTCGCAGGTGACGAAGTGTCCCTGCGGGGTGACGTGGGTGGCGTCGGGGACGTCGGAGGTGTCCTCGTACGCGGGCCCTTGCACCGCCTGTGACCAGTCGGGCCAGCCGGCTTCGCTCATCCGCGACTCGATGGCGTCGTCGTCGGTCAGGTCCAGCTCCGCCAGCGCGAGGAGATGGCTCACCAGCTCCTCGGTCACCGGGCACAGGGCCACGTACTCCCCGGACATTCCGCTCCCCTCTTACGGCCGCTAGGCCGACACCGGTCGCTGCACCCGGATGGACTGCAGCAGGCCGACCGCTATCCACACGGCGAACATCGACGAGCCGCCGTACGACACGAACGGCAGCGGCAGGCCGGTGACCGGCATGATGCCGAGTGTCATGCCGACGTTCTCGAACGTCTGGAAGGCGAACCAGGCGACGATGCCGGCCGCCACGACCGTGCCGTACAGGTCGGTGGTCTCCCGGGCGATACGGCAGGCCCGCCACAGGACGATGCCGAGCAGCAGGATGATCAGGCCGCCGCCGAGGAAGCCCAGCTCCTCCCCCGCCACCGTGAAGACGAAGTCGGTCTGCTGCTCGGGCACGAACTGGCCCGTGGTCTGCGAGCCGTGGAAGAGGCCGGAGCCGGTCAGCCCGCCGGAGCCGATGGCGATACGGGCCTGGTTGGTGTTGTAGCCCACGCCGGCCGGGTCGAGTTCCGGGTTGGCGAAGGCGGCGAAGCGGTTGATCTGGTACGCGTCGAGCACTCCGAGCTGCCAGACCGCGATCGCGCCGGCCGCGCCCGCGCCGAGCAGCCCGAACACCCACCGGTTGGAGGAGCCCGAGGCGAGCAGCACACCGAGCACGATGATGACCATGACCATGACCGACCCGAGGTCGGGCATGAGCATCACGATCAGCATGGGCACAGCGGCCAGGCCCAGGGCCTGCAGCACCGTGCGGTGGTCGGGGTACTGCCTGTCTCCGGCGTCGACCCGGGCCGAGAGCAGCATGGCCATGCCCAGGATGATCGTGACCTTCACGAACTCGGAGGGCTGGAGGGAGAAGCCGCCGGGGAGCTTGATCCACGAGTGGGCGCCGTTGATCGTGGAGCCGAGCGGGGTGAGCACCAGCAGGATCAGCAGGACCGAGAGGCCGTACAGGATGGGCACGGCGGTGCGCAGGCCGCGGTGGCCGAGCCAGATGGTGCCGACCATCAGGGCGAGGCCGATGCCGGTGTTGAGCAGGTGCCGGATGAGGAAGTAGTACGGGTCGCCCTGGTTGAGCTCCGTACGGTTGCGGGTCGCCGAGTAGACGAGGAGCGTGCCGAGCAGCGACAGCGCCATCGCCGACAGCAGGATCGGCCAGTCGAGCCGCCGCGCCACCGAGTCCCGGGCGAGGAGCCGGGTCCAGCCGGTTCGCTCGGGGCCGTAGCCGGAGACCTGGAAGCTGTTCACACCGCCGGTCATGTCGGCAACCTCCGGCTTCCCCGCCGGCGCCGGCGCCTTCGGGTGTCACGGTTCTCGGGGGACGGCGGGGCCGACGTCGCCGGCTGGAGCGGGTCGGCCGGGGCGTTCGGGTCCTTCTTCTTCCCCTGCTGGTCCTTGGCCGGGTCCTTGGCGATCTTCGGGGTGGCGATGGTGCCGTCCGTCTTGACCTTCGGCAGGGCCTTCTCGGGGGTGGGCAGCAGGGCCTTCTTCGCGTTGATCTTGCCGTCCTCGGAGACGCCGTACAGCGCGTTGTAGATGTTGCGGACGGCGGGGCCGGAGGCGCCGGAGCCCGTACCACCCTGGGAGATGGTCATGACGACCGTGTAGTCCTTGGTGTACGTGGCGAACCAGGAGGTCGTCTGCTTGCCGTAGACCTCGGCCGTACCCGTCTTGGCGTGCATCGGGATCTTGTCCTGCGGCCAGCCGCCGAAGCGCCAGGCGGCCGTACCGCGGGTGGCGACTCCCGCGAGGGCTTCGTCTATGCGGTCGCGCGTCGTCTGCGTCATCGGCAGCTTGCCGTGCGACTTGGGCTTGATCGGCGTGACCGTCTTGCCGTCGGCGCTGATGACGGCCTTGCCGATGGACGGGTTGTACAGCGTGCCGCCGTTGGAGATGGCGCCGTAGATGGTGGCCATCTGGATGGGCGTCACGAGCGTGTCGCCCTGGCCGATGGAGTAGTTGACGGAGTCACCGGCGCGCATGCGGTTGCCTTCGAGGCAGTTCTCGTAGGCGATCTTCTCGGCGTAGCTGCCGTTCCGCTTGCCGGTGCGGCACCAGGCGTCCTTGTTGGCCTTCCAGTAGTTCAGCTTCCACTGGCGGTCGGGGACGCGGCCGGTGACCTCGTTGGGCAGGTCGATGCCGGTCTCCTCGCCGAGGCCGAACTGGTGGGCGGTCTTGTAGAACCAGTCGTTGGGCTTCTTCTTCGGCTTGGTCCCGCCGTCGCGCTTCCACTCCTCGTGGGAGAGGCGGTAGAAGACGGTGTCGCAGGAGACCTCCAGGGCGCGGCCGAGGCTGATCGGGCCGTACCCCTTGGACTCGAAGTTCTTGAAGACCTGGCCACCGATCGAGTACGAGCTGGAGCACTGGTACGGGCCGTCGAAGGAGTAGCCCGCGTTGACCGCGGCGGCCGTCGGGACGACCTTGAAGATCGAGCCGGGCGCCGACTGGCCCTGGATCGCGCGGTTGAGCAGCGGGTAGTTGGAACTCTTGCCGGTGAGCCGGGCGTAGTCCTTCGCGGAGATGCCGCCGACCCAGGCGTTCGGGTCGTAGTCCGGGTTGGACGCCATGGCGACGACCCGGCCGGTCTTGGCCTCCATCACCACGACGGCACCGGAGTCGGCCTTGTAGTTGGTGCCGGTGTTCCGGTCGTGCTGCTTGCGGGCCTCCTTCATGGCCTCGTTCAGCTGGTACTCGGCGATCCGCTGGACGCGGGCGTCGATGCTGGTGACGAGGTTGTCGCCCGGTTGGGTGGGGTCGGCCTCGGCCTGGCCGATGACACGGCCGAGGTTGTCGACCTCGTAACGGGTGACGCCTGCCTTGCCGCGCAGCTGCTTGTCGTACTGGCGCTCGATGCCCGAGCGGCCCACCTGGTCGGAGCGCAGGTACGGCGAGTTGGTGTCCTGCGCCTCCTTGATCTCCTCGTCGGTGACCGGTGAGAGGTAGCCGAGGACCTGCGCGGTGTTGGCCTTGCCCGGGCTCGGGTAGCGGCGCACGGCCTGCGGCTCGGCGGTGATGCCGGGGAAGTCCTCGGCGCGCTCGCGGATCTGCAGGGCCTGCTTGGCGGTGGCCTCGTCGGTGATGGGGATGGGCTGGTACGGCGAGCCGTTCCAGCAGGGCTGGGGCGTCTTGGCGTCGCACAGCCGGACCTTCGCCATGACCTCCTTGGGGGTCATGCCCAGCACACCGGCGAGCTTGGTCAGGACGTCCTTGCCGTCGTCCTTCATCTTCAGCAGGTCGGTACGGGAGGCGGAGACGACCAGCCGGGTCTCGTTGTCGGCGAGGGCCACGCCGCGCGCGTCCAGGATGGAGCCGCGGACGGCCGGCTGGACGACCTGCTGGACGTGGTTCCCGGAGGCCTCCTTGGCGTAGGCCGCGCCCTCACGGATCTGCAGGTACCACAGGCGTCCGCCGAGGGTGAGCAGGAGGGAGAGGACGAGGACCTGGATGACGACGAGCCGGACCTGGACCCTTGTGCTCCGGCCGGTCTCGGGAATGTTGGTCACTGCGGCTGCCTCCCCCTCTCAGCGCGCTTACGGATGTGCGGGTTCATAGCCGCGTCCGGCTCCGAGGCCGGGTCCGGACACGAAGGTCTCCCCACGCACGGATGTGCGGGTACGAGTGATGAACGACCGGCCCATGAGCCGGCGTTCCGACCGGACGGGCCCGTTCGGGTGAACTTCCCTGGCCTCACAGCCGCTTGACCCCCTTGATACGCCCGGCGCGCGCCATGCGTGCCCGGGCCGCCTTCACCCGCAGCCCGTTCCGCTGGCTGCCGATCTTCAGGCCGGTGCCGCCGGAGAGCCAGCCGGAGGAGATGTCGGTGGCCTTGGCGGCGGAACCGGACTCCGCGAGCGGATCGTTCTCGGCGCGCCGGGCCAGTGCCATCACCCCGGGCACGACGAACGGGGCGAGCAGCAGGTCGTACAGGGCGGCCGTGAACAGCAGGCTGCCCAGGCCCACGTGGCGGGCGGCGGTGTCACCGACGAGGGCGCCGACCCCGGCGTACAGCAGAGTCGAGCCGAGGGCGGCGGCGACCACCACGACCATGGGGCCGGTCGCGGACTTCAGCCGGCCCGTCTCCGGCTTCACCAAGCCCGCGAGGTAGCCGATGACGCACAGCACGAGGGCATAGCGCCCGGCCGCGTGGTCCGCGGGTGGCGCCAGATCGGCGAGCAGACCCGCGCCGAAGCCCACGAGGGCGCCGCCGACGTGCCCGTACACCAGGGCGAGTCCGAGGACGGTGAGCAGCATCAGGTCGGGCACGGCGCCGGGCAGGTGAAGGCGGGCGAGAACGCTCACCTGGACCACCAGGGCGACGACGACCAGGACGGCGGAGAGCAGGATCCGGTTGACGCGCATGGGGTGACAGCTCCTACTGCTCTGGCTGGTTCTGGCCGTCTGCGGGTGCCTCGGCCGACGGCGTCACGGTCACCGTCACGGTCGGCCTGGGGGTCGGCTTGGGCTTGGGCGGGAGCACCGTGTCGCGCGGGTCCTTCTTCGGGGCCTCGACGACGACACCGACGATGTCGAGCTTGGTGAAGCCGGCGTACGGCGTGACGTACAGCGTGCGGGTCAGGCCGCCGCCGGACGGGTCGACGCGGGAGACCACGCCGACGGGCACGCCGGGCACGAACGGCCGGTCGGCCTGCGAGCCGAAGGTGACCAGCCGGTCGCCCTTCTTGACCTCCGCCTTGCCGTTGAGGAGTTCCACGCGCAGCGGGCGGTCGCCCTGCCCGGAGGCGAAGCCGAGCTCGTCGCTGGACTCCATCCGGGTGCCGACGGTGAAGTCGGGGTCGCTGGCGAGCAGGACCGTGGCGGTGTCGGGCCCGACGGTGGTGACCCGCCCGATGAGCCCGTCCCCGTTCAGGACGGTCATGTCGCGCTTGATGCCGTCGTTGGCCCCGACGTCGATGGTGATGGTCCAGGAGAAGCCCTGCGCCGCCCCTATGGCGATGACCTCGGCACCCTTGATGCCGTACTGGCCCCGGCCGGCCGTCTTCAGCATCTTGTCGAGCTGCTTGAGGCGGCTGCGGCTGCGGTCGTCGCTGCCGAGCCGGGCCTTCAGGGCCGCGTTCTCCTCCTCCAGCAGCTTGAGCCGGTCGTGCCGCTCACCGGAATCACGGACGGCGGAGACCGCGTTGCCGATCGGGGCGACCCCGGCCGACACACCGCTCTCGATCGGGCCGAAGACCGTCGCCGCGGCCTGCCGCGCGCCGTCCACGGGCGAATCCTCCCCGCCGCGGATGTCCACCGTGATCAACGCGAACGCGATGGCGATCAGCAGCACCAGGAGCAGCCGGCTCTCTCGTGTGTCCCTCACGTGCGGCGGCCGTGCCCTTCCTCATAGGAATTCGGGGAGCCCCAGGGAAACCCGAGGGGCTGCTTTTGTGGGAGCTTATGCATCTATATCAACGATCCGCCGTACGAGAGGAGATCGTCCCGTACGGCGGAATCGAAGAGTTATGTCATCTGCGCGGCTGAGCGTCCAGCACCTGCTGGAGCGCCTCGAACTCCTCGACGCACTTTCCGGAGCCGAGCGCCACGCTGTCCAACGGATCCTCGGCGATGTGGATCGGCATGCCGGTCTCCCGGCGCAGCCGCTCGTCCAGGCCCCGCAACAGCGCCCCGCCGCCGGTCAGAACGATTCCTCGGTCCATGATGTCGCCGGACAGCTCCGGCGGACACTTGTCGAGGGTCGTCTTGACGGCGTCGACGATGGCGTTGACCGGTTCCTCGATCGCCTTGCGGACTTCCGCCGCGGAGATGACGACGGTCTTCGGCAGCCCGGAGACGAGGTCCCGGCCGCGGATTTCGGTGTGCTCGTCGGAGTCGAGGTCGTACGCCGAACCGATCGTGATCTTGATCTGTTCGGCCGTCCGCTCACCCAGCAGGAGGGAGTACTCCTTCTTGATGTGCTGGATGATCGCGTTGTCCAGTTCGTCGCCCGCGACACGGATGGACTGGGCGGTGACGATGCCGCCGAGGGAGATGACCGCGACCTCCGTGGTGCCGCCGCCGATGTCGACCACCATGTTGCCCGTGGCCTCGTGGACCGGCAGGCCGGAGCCGATGGCCGCGGCCATGGGCTCCTCGATGATGTGCACTTGGCGGGCGCCGGCCTGGGACGACGCCTCGATGACGGCGCGGCGCTCGACGCCCGTGATGCCCGAGGGCACACAGACGACGACCCGCGGACGAGCCAGATACCGCCGCTTGTGGATCTTCAGGATGAAGTAGCGGAGCATCCGCTCGGTGATCTCGAAGTCGGCGATCACGCCGTCCTTCAGTGGACGTACGGCAACGATGTTGCCGGGCGTGCGCCCGATCATCTTCTTCGCTTCGGCGCCGACCGCCAGGATGCCACCGGTGTTGGTGTTGATCGCGACGACGGACGGCTCGTTGAGTACGATCCCACGACCCCTGACGTACACCAGCGTGTTGGCGGTCCCGAGGTCGACAGCCATGTCACGGCCGATGAACGACATTGAGTTCCCCATCAGGATTCGTCTGGCCTTCCCAGGAGCTTTTGAGGGCTTTTCAGGTAGGCAAAGGTGGGTGCTGTGACGTGAAGGCTTCCATCGTAGACGCGCCTTCGCGAACACTGCGGGAGGGTCTCCGCCAATGTCAGCAGATGCTGTGCGGGTTCGCTTGTGGAGACGGGCGTTCGGGGGCGATCGTTCCCTCGATCGGCACCTATATGCCAGAAAAGTCTGGGAGCGGCGCCCCCAGACTTTGCTCGGCCTTCGCGCTTTACGCGCGCCCCGGGAAGAAGATCTTCACCTCGCGCTCGGCGGACTCCTCCGAGTCCGAGGCGTGGATCAGGTTCTCCCGGACGATCACGCCGTAGTCGCCGCGGATGGAGCCGGGGGCGGCGGCGATCGGGTCGGTCGGACCGGCGAGCGCGCGCAGCCCCTCGATGACCCGCTCACCCTCGACGATCAGCGCCACGACCGGGCCGGAGGCCATGAACTCCACCAGCGGCTCGTAGAAGGGCTTGCCCTTGTGCTCGCCGTAGTGCTGCTCCAGCGTGTCCTGGTCCAGGGTGCGCAGTTCCAGCGCGGTGATCGTCCAGCCCGCCTTGCGCTCGATGCGGCTGATGATCTCGCCGGTCAGGCCGCGACGGACGGCGTCGGGCTTGAGCAGGACGAGGGTGCGCTGGGTCACGACGGGGCTCCTTATGCGTCAAGGTTGTGCGGTTGTGCGGTTGTGCGGTGAGACGAGATTACCCGGCGTGTCGGGGCGCCTGTTACACAGCGTCAGGCGTGGAGGAATCGGCCTGGGCCGCCGCGAATCTCGCCTTCGCCGCGTCGACCTTCCGCCCGTAGTGCACGGACGCCCACCACAGGGCCGCGAAGACCGCACCCAGGAAGAACATCATCGGTACGACGAAGCCCGCGGCGACGAGCCCGATCTGCAGCGCCCAGCCGAGCACGACCCCGCCGGGACGCGTCACCAGGCCGCACAGCACCAGGCACAGGAACATCGCGACACCGCTGACCGTCCACACCGTCGCCATGGACAGGCCGGGATCCTTCATGGCGACCAGCCCGGCGAAACCGATGATGAAGAACTCACCGATCAGGGTCGAGGAACAGAGCGTGCGCACGGAATCTCAGCCCCTCCCCAGGAGCAGTCGGGCCTCGCCGACGGTGATGACGGAACCGGTGACGAGCACACCGCCGCCCGCGAACTCGCCCTCCTCCTCGGCCAGGGTGATCGCGGCCTCCAGCGCGTCCGGCAGCTGCGGCTCGACCTGGACCCGCTCCTCGCCGAACACCTCGACGGCGATGCCCGCCAGCTCGTCGGCGTCCATCGCGCGGTGGCTCGAGTTCTGCGTGACCACGACCTCGGCGAAGACCGGCTCGAAGGCCTCCAGCAGCTCCCGCACGTTCTTGTCGCCGCTCGCGCCGACCACGCCGATGAGGCGGCTGAACTGGAAGGCCTCCCCGATCGCCGCGGCCGCCGCCCGGGCGCCCGCCGGGTTGTGGGCGGCGTCCAGCACGACCGTCGGTGAGCTCCGCACGACCTCCAGCCGCCCCGGCGAGGCGACGGCCGCGAACGCCTTGCGGATCGTGTCCACGTCCAGCGACTCGGCCCGCTGCGCGCCGACCCCGAAGAACGCCTCGACGGCCGCGAGCGCGACGGCCGCGTTGTGCGCCTGGTGCGCCCCGTGCAGCGGCAGGTACACCTCGGGGTACTCGCCGCCGAGCCCGCGCAGCGTCAGCAGCTGACCGCCGACGGCCACCTGCCGGTCCACGACGCCGAACTCCAGCCCCTCCCGGGCCACGGTCGCGTCCACCTCGACGGCCTTCTTCAGCAGCACCTGCGCCGCGTCCACCGGCTGCTGCGCCAGGATGACGGTCGCGCCCTGCTTGACGATGCCGGCCTTCTCGGTGGCGATCTCGGCGGGCGTGGTGCCGAGCCGGTCGGTGTGGTCGAGGTCTATCGGCGTGACGACGGCGACGTCACCGTCGATCACGTTCGTGGCGTCCCAGGACCCGCCCATGCCGACCTCGACGACGGCGACGTCCGCGGGGGCGTCGGCGAAGGCCGCGTAGGCCATGCCGGTGAGCACCTCGAAGAAGGACAGCCGGTACTCCTGCGAGGCGTCGACCATCTCCACGTACGGCTTGATGTCCTCGTACGTCTCGATGAACCGCTCGGCGGAGATCGGGGCACCGTCCAGGCTGATGCGCTCGGTGATCGACTGCACGTGCGGCGAGGTGTAGCGGCCGGTCCGCAGCTCGAAGGCGCCCAGCAGGGCCTCGATCATGCGGGCGGTGGAGGTCTTGCCGTTCGTGCCCGTGATGTGGATCGACGGGTACGACCGCTGCGGCTCTCCCAGCACGTCCATCAGAGCGGCGATACGGCTGACGGACGGCTCCAGCTTGGTCTCGCCCCAGCGCGTGGCCAGCTCTGCCTCGACCTCGCGCAGGGCCTTGTCGACCTCGGGGTCTGAGGGCCGGGCCGGGATGTCGGCCTCGGGCGGGCCGCCCTGGGTGCGCAGGGTTCGACTGCCGGCTTCGATGACCGCGAGGTCGGGGTCGCGGTCGGTCTCCTCGGAGATGATCTCGTCGAAGGTGTCGAGGGGGTCGGGCTGGTCGTCGCTGTGGTCTGGAGGGAGCTCGCTCACGGGGCCCAGTCTACGGAGGGGCAGTGACATTGGTCGGGGGTGGTTTGTGTCGTCTTGTTTGTGCCGGTTGTGTGTGGCTTGTCGCGCAGTTCCCCGCGCCCCTGAAAGCGAGTGCGTGGAGGCCCCGGCGCTGAGCAGCACCGGGGCCTCCACGACCGTACGAACCTTTACGCCTGCGGCAGACGCTCCAGCTGCGCCTGGATCCGCGCGATGTCCTCCTCCGCCTTGGCCAGGCGGGTGCGGATCTTGTCCACGACGTGGTCGGGGGCCTTCGACAGGAACGCCTCGTTGCCGAGCTTGCCCGTCGCCTGGGACTTCTCCTTCTCCGCCGCCGCGAGGTCCTTCGCCAGGCGCTTGCGTTCCGCCGCCACGTCGATCGTGCCGGAGAGGTCGAGGGCGACCTCGGCGCCGGCGACCGGGAGGGTCGCCGTGGCGGTGAAGCCGTCGCCCTCCGGCTGGAGGCGGAGCAGCTGGCGGATGGCGGCCTCATGGGCCGCGAACGGCGTGCCGTCCAGGGTCAGCCGGGCCGGGACCCGCTGGCCGGGCTGGAGGCCCTGGTCGGCGCGGAAGCGGCGGACCTCGGTGATGACCGACTGGAGGGACTCGATCTCGCGCTCGGCGCCGGCGTCCCGGAAGCCGCTGTCCTTCGGCCACTCGGCGATGACGACCGACTCGCCGCCGGTGAGCGTGGTCCACAGGGTCTCGGTGACGAAGGGGACCACCGGATGCAGCAGCTTCAGCGTGACGTCGAGGACCTCGCCGAGGACGCGCTTGGAGACCTCGGCCGCCTCGCCGCCCGCCTGGAACGTCGTCTTGGACAGCTCCACGTACCAGTCGAAGACCTCGTCCCACGCGAAGTGGAACAGGGCGTCGGACAGCTTCGCGAACTGGTAGTCCTCGTAGAACGCGTCGACTTCGGCGACGACGGTGTTCAGGCGGGAGAGGATCCAGCGGTCCGTGGCGGACATCTTCGACGGGTCGGGCAGCGGCCCGTCGACCGTCGCGCCGTTCATCATCGCGAAGCGCGTCGCGTTCCAGATCTTGTTGGCGAAGTTGCGGGACCCCTGGACCCAGTCCTCGCCGATCGGGACGTCGACACCGGGGTTGGCGCCGCGCGCGAGGGTGAACCGGAGCGCGTCGGAGCCGTACTTGTCCATCCAGTCCAGCGGGTTGACCGCGTTGCCGAAGGACTTCGACATCTTCTTGCCGAACTGGTCGCGGACCATGCCGTGCAGGGCGATGGTGTGGAACGGCGGGGTGCCGTCCATCGCGTACAGGCCGAACATCATCATCCGGGCGACCCAGAAGAAGAGGATGTCGTAGCCGGTGACCAGGACGGAGTTCGGGTAGAACTTCGCGAGCGACTCGGTCTGTTCGGGCCAGCCGAGCGTGGAGAACGGCCACAGGCCGGAGGAGAACCAGGTGTCGAGGACGTCGGTGTCCTGACGCCAGCCGTCGGCCTCGGTGCCGGGCGGCTGCTCGTCGGGGCCGACGCAGACGACCTCGCCGTCCGGGCCGTACCAGACCGGGATGCGGTGGCCCCACCACAACTGCCGCGAGATGCACCAGTCGTGGAGGTTGTCGACCCAGTCGAAGTAGCGCTTCTCCATCTCCTGCGGGTGGATCTTGACGCGGCCGTCGCGGACCGCGTCGCCCGCGGCCTTGGCGAGCGGGCCGACCTTGACCCACCACTGCATGGACAGGCGCGGCTCGACGGTGGTCTTGCAGCGCGAGCAGTGGCCGACGGAGTGGACGTACGGCCGCTTCTCGGCGACGATCCGGCCCTCGGCACGCAGCGCGGCGACGATCGCCGAGCGTGCCTCCAGGCGGTCCAGGCCCTGGAACGGGCCGTGCGCGGTGATGACCGCGTGCTCGTCCATGATCGTCAGCGCCGGGAGGTCGTGGCGCCGGCCGATCTCGAAGTCGTTCGGGTCGTGCGCCGGGGTCACCTTGACGGCGCCGGTGCCGAACTCGGGGTCGACGTGCTCGTCGGCGACGACCGGGATGGAGCGGTCGGTCAGCGGCAGCTTGACCTGCTTGCCGACCAGGTGCTTGTACCGCTCGTCCTCGGGGTGGACCGCGACGGCCGTGTCACCGAGCATCGTCTCGGCGCGGGTGGTGGCGACGACGATGGTCTCGTCCCCGTCGCCGTACTTCATGGAGACGAGCTCGCCGTCGTCGTCCTGGTACTCGACCTCGATGTCCGAGATGGCGGTCAGACAGCGCGGGCACCAGTTGATGATGCGCTCGGCGCGGTAGATCAGCTCGTCGTCGTAGAGCCGCTTGAAGATGGTCTGGACGGCCTGGGAGAGGCCCTCGTCCATGGTGAAGCGCTCGCGGGACCAGGCGACGCCGTCGCCGAGGCGGCGCATCTGGCCGCTGATCTGGCCGCCGGACTCGTCCTTCCACTGCCAGACGCGCTCGACGAAGGCCTCGCGGCCCAGGTCGTGCCGGGACTTGCCCTCCTTGGCGAGCTCCCGCTCGACGACGTTCTGCGTGGCGATACCGGCGTGGTCCATGCCGGGCTGCCACAGCGTCTCGTGGCCCTGCATGCGCTTGCGGCGGGTCAGGGCGTCGATGAGGGTGTGCTCGAAGGCGTGCCCCAGGTGGAGCGAGCCCGTGACGTTCGGCGGCGGGATGACGACGGTGTACGGCGGCTTGTCGCTCTTCTCGTCCGCCTCGAAGTAACCCCGCTCTACCCAGCGCTCGTACAGCGGCCCCTCTACGTCGGCCGGCGCGTACTGGGTCGGCAGGTCGGTGCTGGGCGCTGGTGGCTGCTGCTGAGCGTTCTCGGTCACGGGGGTCAGTTTAGAGGCGTCACGTCCGTGTCCCTAAACCAGTTTGGTTCGTAACGGTGGGGGGCCCGATGCCATGCACACGGCGACTCTGCGCCAGGATGTCTCGAACACACAAGCATCTGGAGGGGAACCCAGAACATGAGCTACAACCAGCCGGGCCCGTACGGCGGGCAACCTCAGCAGCCCGGTCCGTACGGCCAGCCGGGTCCGTACGGCCAGCCGCCACAGGCGCCCCAGCCCGGCTACGGCTACCCCCAGCAGGCCCCTCCGCCCCAGCCCGGGTACGGCTACCCCCAGCAGGCCCCGCAGGGCGCCCCGCCCCAGCCCGGCCCCTACGGTCAGCAGCCCCCGTACGGCCAGCAGCCGCCCTACGGCCAGCAGCCCCAGTACGGCGTCCCCCAGCCCCCGCCGCCGGGTGGCGGCAAGAAGAAGACAGGCATCGTCATCGGCGCGGTCGCGGTCGTCGCCGCGATCGCCGTGGGCGCCTACTTCGTGATCGGCGGGGGTGGTGGGCTGGAGGACGACGGGCCGCACAAGCTGACGACGCCGGCCACCGTGCTCACCGAGTACAAGCGCACCACGAAGGAGGGGCAGACCGCCGGAAACGCCTCGGATTTGGAGAAGAGCGGCGTCAAGGGCGCCAAGACCGCTGCGGGCCTCTACTCCACGGTGGACCTGAGCGACTACGACCCCGACGATCCCTCGTCCGCGGCGAAGATGGCATCGGCCAAGACTCTGACGGTGGCGGGTGCGTACGGTGAGATCTCCGACCCGGAGGCGACGCTGGACCTGTTCTTCGCCAACTTCAAGAAGTCGTCCGAGAAGGAGGCCGCGTCCGGGTCCACGAAGCCCGAATTGATCGGGGAGCCCGAGAAGGCCGACCTCGACGGCGCGGCCATGAAGTGCCAGTCGGCCAAGTCACAGGACCAGCTGACCAAGAAGGAGAAGGTCAACTGGTTCTGCGCGTGGGCCGACTACAGCACCATCGCCATCGTGTCGCCGGCTGAGGCGGCGCAGGGCGTCACCCAGGACGTGGCGATCGACCTCACCACCAAGATCCGCGAGGAAGTCCGCGTCAAGGCCTGACGCCGGCAACGACGAAGGCGCCCAGCACAAGCCGTGCTGGGCGCCTTCGCGTGCAGTGGGTGACTAGGCGGTCTTCTGCTCGCCCGGCCCGCGGCCCCGCGCGTCCCGCGGGATCAGCGTCGGGTTGACGTTCGACTGGACGACGTCCGCCGTGATGACGACCCGGGCCACGTCCTTGCGGGACGGGACCTCGTACATCACGCCCTGGAGGACCTCCTCCATGATGGCCCTGAGGCCACGCGCGCCGGTCTGGCGGAGGATCGCCTGGTCGGCGATGGCCTCGAGGGCCTCGCGCTCGAAGTCCAGCTCCACACCGTCGAGTTCGAAGAGGCGCTCATACTGCTTGACGAGCGCGTTGCGCGGCTCGACGAGGATCTGCAGCAGGGCCTCGCGGTCCAGGTTGTGGACCGAGGTGATCACCGGCAGACGGCCGATGAACTCGGGGATCATGCCGAACTTGACCAGGTCCTCCGGCATGACCTCCTGGAACTGGTCCTTGGACTCCATCTCGCGCTTGGAGCGGATCTGCGCGCCGAAGCCGATGCCCTTGGCGCCGGCCCGGGCCTCGATGATCTTCTCAAGACCGGCGAAGGCACCGCCCACGATGAACAGCACGTTCGTCGTGTCGATCTGGATGAACTCCTGGTGGGGGTGCTTGCGGCCGCCCTGCGGCGGGACCGAGGCCGTGGTGCCCTCCAGGATCTTCAGCAGGGCCTGCTGGACGCCCTCGCCCGAGACGTCGCGCGTGATCGAGGGGTTCTCGCTCTTCCTCGCGACCTTGTCGATCTCGTCGATGTAGATGATCCCGGTCTCGGCCTTCTTGACGTCGTAGTCGGCGGCCTGGATCAGCTTGAGCAGGATGTTCTCGACGTCCTCGCCGACGTATCCCGCCTCCGTGAGCGCCGTGGCGTCGGCGATCGCGAAGGGGACGTTCAGCATGCGCGCGAGGGTCTGCGCGAGGAGGGTCTTGCCCGAGCCCGTGGGGCCCAGCAGGAGGATGTTGGACTTGGCCAACTCGATGGCGTCGTCACGGCCGTTCGCCCCGCCGTTCTCGCCGGCCTGGACGCGCTTGTAGTGGTTGTACACCGCTACGGACAGGGCCTTCTTGGCGGCCTCCTGGCCCACCACGTACCCCTCGAGGAACTCATAGATCTCGCGGGGCTTCGGGAGTTCCTCCCAGCGGACCTCGCTGGTCTCGGCCAGCTCTTCCTCGATGATCTCGTTGCAGAGGTCGATGCACTCGTCGCAGATGTACACACCGGGCCCTGCGATGAGCTTCTTGACCTGCTTCTGGCTCTTGCCGCAGAACGAGCACTTGAGCAGATCGCCGCCGTCACCGATGCGTGCCACGGTGTGCTTCCCCTTCGCCTGGGAGACTCCTGGACGCCGACGTCCAAGCGGACTCCTGGTGCTGCCTTATGTCCGACGGTACCTTGCCGGGCCCCTCGTTCGGGCCCCCCTTGGCACGGTTCACTTTGACGTGGACCGTGCCAAACCGTGCCAAGGGGCGGCAGACGATACAGCCTCTCGCCTCAGCGCAGGCTCGAGTTGTCCATCTTCCGGGTGGTGATGATCTGGTCGATCAGGCCGTAGCTCAGCGCGTCCTCGGCCGTGAGGATCTTGTCGCGCTCGATGTCGTCACGGATCTTCTCGACCGGCGTGGTGGAGTGCTTGGCCAGCATCTCCTCCAGCTGCGAGCGCATCCGGAGGATCTCGTTGGCGGCGATCTCCAGGTCGGAGACCTGGCCGCGGCCGGTCTCGCTGTACGGCTGGTGGATCAGCACGCGCGCGTTCGGCAGGGCCATGCGCTTGCCCGGCGTACCGGCGGCCAGCAGGACGGCGGCGGCGGAGGCCGCCTGGCCCATGCAGACCGTCTGGATGTCGGGCTTCACGTACTGCATCGTGTCGTAGATCGCCGTGAGCGCCGTGAAGGAGCCGCCGGGGCTGTTGATGTAGACCGAGATGTCACGGTCGGGGTCCATCGACTCCAGGCACAGCAGCTGCGCCATGACGTCGTTGGCGGAGGCGTCGTCGATCTGGACGCCGAGGAAGATCACGCGCTCCTCGAAGAGCTTCGCGTACGGGTCGTACTCGCGGATGCCCTGGGAGGTGCGCTCGACGAAGCGCGGGATGACGTAGCGGGACTCGGCCTCCGGGCCGGTGTAGCGGCCCTGCGAGGCGCTCATGTCCTGCACGGCGTGCATACGGTCGTAGATCCCACTGCCGGGGAACTGGTTCACGGTGTCTCCTGAAAAGGGCTGAGGCGGTCGGCTGGGGCTGTCTGGGGTCGCTGGGGGCCCGGGAGGGCTCCGTGGGCCTCACGGGGCGCCACAGGCCCCGTGGGGACCGGTCAGGCCCCGGTGCCGCCGCCGCCCGGCATGCCGGCGGCCGTGGGGATCACGTCGTCGATGAGGCCGTACTCCTTGGCCTCGAAGGCGTCGAACCAGCGGTCGCGGTCCGAGTCACGGGTGATCTGCTCGACCGTCTGGCCGGTGTGCTGGGACGTGAGCTCGGCCATGCGCTTCTTGGTGTGCAGCAGCCGCTCGGCGTGGATCTTGATGTCCGAGGCCGAACCCGCCAGGCCCGCGGAGGGCTGGTGGATCAGGATCTCGGCGTTCGGCAGGGCGAAGCGCTTGCCGGGGGTGCCCGCACTGAGCAGGAACTGCCCCATCGAGGCCGCGAGGCCCATGGCGATGGTCACCACGTCGTTCTTGATGTACTGCATGGTGTCGTAGATCGCCATGCCGGCCGTGATCGAACCGCCCGGGCTGTTGATGTACATGTAGATGTCCTTGTCCGGGTCGGCGGCAAGGAGCAGCAGCTGTGCGGTGATCTTGTTCGCGATGTCGTCGTCGACCGGCTGGCCGAGGAAGATGATCCGCTCGTTGAGCAGCCGGTTGTAGACATGGTCGCCGAGGCCTCCGCCAATGGAAGGCTCGCCGGCGGCGGAGGGCATCAGATTCGTCACGTATCCACCTGCTCGTCTTACGACGGCGCCGGGCCGTCTCACGTTTCCCTGCGGGGCTGGAGCCGTTCGGGGACTCCACTGCCCTCGTATTCATGGACCCTAACGCGCGGGTCCCGTCGGGGAATCCCGGAGATGGGAGTGTTCGCCGGGGGCGTAGCGCTGCGCGGCTGGGCCAGGAGTGGTTTCGGGCCGTGAGTGGCTGGAGGGCGCGTCGTGGTCGCTCGCGCAGTTCCCCGCGCCCCTGGGGTCGATACGCCGACGGGCCCACGAGAGGCAGTGTGCGTCTCGTGGGCCCGTCTCTACGGCGTTACCGGAAGGCTCAGCCCTCGGTCTTCTCCTCGGTGGACTCGGCGGCCTCGGCCGGGGTCTCCTCGGTGGAGGCCTCGGTCTCGTCCTCTTCGTCGTCGAGGTCGATGACCTCGCCGTTGGTGTCCTTGACCGTGGCCTTCTCGACCACGACGGCCAGGGCCTTGCCGCGGGCGACCTCGCCGACCAGGAGCGGAACCTGGCCGCCCTCGACGACGGCCTGGGCGAACTGGTCGGGGGACATGCCGGAGGAAGCGGCGCGGCGCATGAGGTGCTCGGTGAGCTCCTCCTGGTTGACGTTGAGCTTCTCCTGCTTGACGAGCTCGTCGAGCACGAACTGGGTCTTGATGCCCTTGACCGCGGCCTCACGGGTCTCGGTCTCGAACTCCTCCTCGCTCTTGCCCTGGATCTCCAGGTACTTGGCGAGGTCGAGGCCCATCTGGCCGAGCTGGTGGTGCTCGAGGTTGTGCTTGCGGGTGTTGACCTCGTCCTCGAGCAGCTTCTCGGGGACGGGGACCTCGACCAGCTCGAGCAGCTTCTCCAGGACGCGCTCCTGGGCCTGCGTGGCCTGGTCGTACTGCTTCATGTTCTCCAGGCGCTTGCGGCTGTCGGCGCGCAGCTCCTCGATGGTGTCGAACTCGGAGGCGAGCTGCGCGAACTCGTCGTCCAGCTCGGGCAGTTCACGCTTGGCGACCTGGGTGACCTTGACGGTGACCTCGGCCTCCTTGCCGGCCGCCGAGCCACCCTTGAGCTCGGAGGTGAAGGTGGCCTCGCCACCGGCCTCCAGGCCCTTCACGGCGTCGTCGATGCCGTCCAGCAGCTCACCGGAGCCGATGGTGTAGGAGACGCCGTCGGCGACGCCGTCCTCGAGGACCTCGCCGTCGACCTTGGCCTGCAGGTCGATCGTCAGGACGTCGCCGTCCTCGGCGGCGCGCTCGACCGGGGAGGTGGAGGCGAAGCGCTCGCGCAGCTCCTCGACGGCCTTGTCGACGTCCTCGTCGGTGACCTCGACCGCGTCGACCTCGACCTCGATGCCGGAGAAGTCCGGGATCTCGATGGAGGGGCGGATGTCGACCTCGGCGGTGAAGTTCAGCGTCTCGCCGTCCTTCAGCTCCGTGATGTCGACCTCGGGCTGGCCCAGCACGTTGAGCTCGGCCTCGTTGACCGCGTCGGTGTAGAACTTCGGAAGCGCGTCGTTGACCGCCTCCTCCAGAACCGCACCGCGGCCGAACCGCTGGTCGATGACCCGGGCCGGGACCTTGCCCTTGCGGAAGCCCTTCACCGTGACCTGCTGGTTGATCTTCTTGTACGCCGCGTCGAGGCTGTCCTTGAGCTCCTCGAAGGGCACCTCGACAGTGAGCCGAACCCGAGTCGGGTTCAGGGTCTCCACGGCGCTCTTCACGGTTCGGTCTCCTTGTGGCTGACTTCTTGGTTTCTGCCGGGGCCAGAGCGGCCCGGCGGATTTCGCCGCCCGGAGGACTTCAGACGCTGAGACACACGGGCGTGCAGCTTGCATAGTAACGGCAGCGACTACACCGCCCAAAAGGCGATCGCACGAGTGATCGGCAGACGATCACCCGGCATGGTCGAGTGACTGGTCGGGGTGGCGGGATTTGAACCCACGGCCTTCCGCTCCCAAAGCGGACGCGCTACCAAGCTGCGCCACACCCCGTCTGGTGCGACACGTAGGGTACATGCCGACGAGCGGTGCGGCCGCCGCATTTCCACCGGGGCTCCGCCTCGTCGGCCCGGGCCGGAATGCGGTGTGCGGCCGGGGGGTCCGACCCGCTACGATGCTTTCTGTGCCGCGGTCGCCCGACCTGCGGCGCGTGCTGTGCGGGCGTAGCTCAATGGTAGAGCCCTAGTCTTCCAAACTAGCTACGCGGGTTCGATTCCCGTCGCCCGCTCTGAACGCCGAAGGCCCAGGCGAGAGGTTGTTTTCCTCTCCCTGGGCCTTCCGCATGCCGGGTGCTTTCGCCCGTCCGGGGGGACCGTGGGCCTCGTCCGAGGCGCTCTGGATATCTCCTGCAGGAAAAGGCGCCACTATGGGGCTCAAGCAGGAGGCCCGCACCACCGAACGGGCTTGGCGGCATGATCGGTGGGGCGGGCACCGAGTACCAGGAGGTACCGCTATGAGTGTGGTCCCAATCCGCTCTGTACTGTCAATCGCTCGCCCGAGGGACTGGGCGGCCCTGCTCGTCGTCATCGTGATCGTCTACGCCCCGGCGGCACAGATCCAGGACATCCTGACCAGCCTGATCGCTCTGTCAGGGGTGCTCGTCTCGGGCTCGGCGGTGAGAGCCGTGTCGGCGCGGCAGCCGCAGACGGCCGCCTGAGGGCCCCGTCACCCGCCCTGTACGGCTCGGGCCCGGTTCTTCGGAACCGGGCCCGAGGTATTTTCCGGCTCAGAGGTCGCGTACGTCCACCGTGTAGACGGAGCGGATGCCGTAGGGGACGTACAGGGCGTCGCCGACGAGGACGGGAGGGGCTCCGGAGGTGGCGAACGCGCTGTCGACGCGGCCGCCGTCGTCGCGGCCGTTCCGGGTGGCCTCGACCACGCCGGTGCTCGCGTCCAGGGCGGCCAGGCGGCCGCTGGGGGACGCGAAGTACACGTGGGTGGCGGAGGCGGTCGGCGGGCCCTGCTGCTCCACGGTGGAGTTGGACTCCCACAGCGTCCGGCCGGTGCGCGGCGAGACGGCGCGGACGCCGCCGCTGTCCCGCGTGAAATAGACGGTGCCGCGCACCAGGTACGCGTTCGCGTCCTCGGGCCGGGGCTGCGCGAGCCGTCGCACGGTGAGCACGTGCGAGGAGACGTCGATCAGGGTCAAGCTCCGCGCGGTGAGGGCGTCCGCGAGCACCAGGCGCCCGTCGTGCTGGCCGAGCACGTCCGCGGTGCCCTTGATCGCGACGGTCCAGCGTGCCCTTCCGGTGGCCGGGTCGAGCTGGACGACGGTGGTACGGGCGGCTTTGCGCTCTCCCGGCGAGGTGGCACAGACGAGGTAGGCGCGGTCGGAGGCCGTGCGCAGCAGGCAGTCGCCCTGGTCGTCCGGCTTCGGGCGCTGCCATCGGACCTCGCCGGTCTCGGCGTCGAGCAGGGCGTACTCGTCGCCCTGCGGTCCGTAGAAGGTGATGACGCCCTCGGGCACGGCCGTGGACGCGCCCTGTGTGCTGTCGGGGGTGCTGGCCAGCTGGCCGCTGCCGGTCGGGGTCCGCCAGAGCACCTTGCCGCTGCCGGGGGCCAGGGCGAGGATCCGGTAACTGCTCCAGATGCCGTTCCCCACCTCCCGCTCGTCGGCTTCGTAGGCGTAGACGCGGCCGTCGTGGGTGCCGATGATCGCGCCCTCGTCGCCGAAACTCTCGTCGGGCGTGGGGTCGACGGGCATGGACCAGGTGTTGCGGCCGTCGGCGAGACCGAAGCGGGTCGCCGTGAAGTAGGCGCCGGCACACACCAGGGAGGTGTCGACGGCGGCGCAGCCCGAGAGGGGGTTGTCGGCCCCGCCCAGGACGCGCTCGCTGCCCGCCGGGGCCTTGGCGGCGGTGGCCCAGGGCTTCCAGCCCTCGGGGAGGTCGCTGCGGGCGGCGGGGGCTGAGGGGGCGGGGTCGTCGTCACGGCTGAGGCCGTCGGTGAGGACGACGGTGGTGGCGGCCAGTACGGCCGTCAGGGCCGCCATGACCGCCGCGGCGAGGAGGTACCGGCGCCTGCGGCCGCCGGACGGCCGGGTGGGCGCGGGCGCCGTGCCGCCGGACCGGGTCGCCGGGGTGCGGAGAGGAGCGGGATCGGTTGCCGGGCTGTCGGACCGGGCCGGGACCCCGGGACGTGCCCGATCTGTCCTCCTGCCCTCGGACGCCGGGCGGCCTGACTGGGTCGGGGCCCCGTCTGCGCTCAGGCCCTCGGACGCCGAGCGGTCTGACTGGGGCGGGCTCCCTGGACGGGCCGAATCGGTTGCCGGGCCCTCGGGCGCCGGGCGGGCGGACCAGGTCGGGGCCCCATCCGTGCTCAGGCCCTCGGACGCCGGGCGGCCGGACTGGGCCGGGCCCCCGGGACGGGCCGGAACGGTTGCCGGGCCCTCGGGCGCCGGGCGTGGGGCGGGTGCGTGGCCGTCGCGCAGGTAGGTCAGGAGTTCGTCGGGGGTGGCGCGGGACTTGGGGTGTTTCTCCAGGCAGAGGCACAGGAGGGGGAGCAGTTCGTCCGGTGCGCCGGAGAGGTCCGGCTCGCCCTCGACGACCCGCAGGGCCGTCTCGTAGGGGCTCGGGCTGTCGAACGGTCCGCGGCGGGTCGCGGCGTAGGCGAGGACCGATCCCAGGGAGAAGATGTCGGCGGCGGGGCCGACGTCCTGGGGGGAGGCGAACTGCTCCGGGGACATGAAGGGCGGGGTGCCCATGACGCGGCCGGTCTGGGTGAGGACGTCGGCGGCGGCGAACTCGGCGGCGCGGGAGATGCCGAAGTCGATGACGCGGGGGCCGTCGTCGGCGAGCATCACGTTGGCCGGCTTCAGGTCGCGGTGGACGACTCCGGCCCGGTGGATGTCGCGCAGCGCCTCGACGAGGCCGGCGGCGAGTTCGCGCAGGCGGGGCAGCGGGAGCGGGCCGTGCCGGTGGATGTGGGTGCCGAGGTCGGCGCCGGGAATGTAGAGCGTGGCCATCCAGGGGCGCGGGGCGTCGGCGCCGGCGTCCACGACCGGTGCCGTGAAGGCGCCGCTGACCCGGCGTGCGGCGGCCACCTCGCGGCGGAACCGGGCGCGGAACTCGTCGTCGTCGGCGTACTGACCGTGCACGACCTTGATCGCGAGGCGGCGGCCGGAGGCCGAGCGGGCCAGGTAGACCACACCCATGCCGCCGGAGCCGAGGCGGTCCTCGATGCGGTAGCCACCCACCTCCGCCGGGTCGGAATCGCGCAGCGCCATCCCCGTACGTTCCCCCCGTCACGCACCGTCCTGTGGTCGGGGCGAGCGTAGCCGCCCGCGCCGGAGACCCGCGGCGCGGGGCTCTGGACAGGGCCCGGGCCCGTCCCGGTCAGAAGCTGATGGAGTTGATGGTCTCCGCTATCGAGTTGAGGAACCGCTGGATGTCGTCGGCCATGCCCGTCGAGGCGAGGAAGAAGCCGAAGAGGACCGCCACGATCGCGGGACCGGCCTTGATGGATCCGCCTCTCAGCAGCACCACAAGGATGATCGCCAACAGCAGCACCACAGACAGTGAAATGGCCACAACTGATCACACCCTAGGTCGGTCCGCTCTCCCGGCCCGGGGACGCGACCCCGCGCACCCCCGCCAGAACCATCGTGCCACCAACCCGGCCCCGCTATGCGGCCGGTGACGCATCGACCACCTCACCGGTGTCCGGAGCCGCGGGTGTCACGTCT
The DNA here is from genome assembly GCF_040612515.1 of Streptomyces sp. NPDC006372. Classification (NCBI taxonomy): domain Bacteria; kingdom Bacillati; phylum Actinomycetota; class Actinomycetes; order Kitasatosporales; family Streptomycetaceae; genus Streptomyces; species Streptomyces sp. NPDC006372. Next base: position 635,821 of record NZ_JBEXQJ010000001.1, read on the forward strand.
GTCCGGGACCCGACGGCGGGCCCCAACGGCGGAGACTCGTACGGCAATTCGATACGCCACCCGGGCAGGGAATTCCCCCCGGTCGTTTCCGTATCCACACAACGCGTTCGCAGCGAATTCGAATTGCTGCCACAGGACCCTCAACGACCCTGCGAGCGCGTCCCCAAGGGCACGGAGGCGGACATTCCACCGGAGTCGCCTGCTGGTCTTATGCACTGCTTAGTCCGGAAGTATGCCGACAAGAAGGACTGACACGGTGGACGCAATCCACCGACGGATGATGTGTCGGCCATCACGCCGACAGTGATGTCAACTACCCGTAATCCGGGGTACTCACAGCGAATAGCCAGGATTAACGTCCGGCGTTTTACGAATAGCCGCAGGGAACGCTAGGGTGCCTCAGATGTTCCACGCTGCCCCGTCCCCCGCACGCGCAGCGAGGTCCCGGACCGTCTCCCCGAACTCCTGGTGGGAGGGTCAGTGACGAACTCGCTGCGACCGAACGGCGACCGCAAGGCGCCACTTCCCCCGGCCCGGTCATCGGCCGATGGAGTGCCGAGCCCGCGCTCGCCGCAGAGCACCCAGAGCCCCCAGAACGGCAAGCAGCGCGACGCGTTCTTCGACAACGCCAAGTACCTCGCGATCGTGCTGGTGGCCATGGGCCACGCCTGGGAGCCGCTCAAGGGCGACAGCCGGATACTCGAGGCCGCGTACCAGGTCGTCTACGCCTTCCACATGCCGGCGTTCATCATCATCTCCGGCTACTTCTCGCGCAGTTTCGACATGCGGCCCGACCGGCTCAAGCGCCTGATCACGGGCGTCGCCGTGCCGTACATCGTCTTCGAGACGGCCTACCCGCTCTTCAAGCGGTGGATCGACGACGACCCGGGGCAGGACATCAGCCTCCTCGACCCCTGGTACCTGACCTGGTTCCTGGTCGCGCTGTTCATCTGGCGGCTGACCACCCCCATCTGGAAGACGGCGCGCTGGCCGCTGCCGCTCGCCCTCGGTCTCGCCATGCTGGCGACCGTCTCCCCCGAGATCGGTGACGACCTGGACCTGCAGCGCGTCCTGCAGTTCCTGCCGTTCTTCGTGCTGGGCCTGGTGATGAAGCCCGAGCACTTCCAGATGGTGCGCCGCCGTTCGGTGCGGATCGCCTCGGTGCCCGTGTTCGCGGCCGCGCTGGCCGTCAGCTGGTGGGCGGTGCCGCGCATGAACACCGCGTGGTTCTACCACCGGGACGCCGCGCAGGAGCTGGGCGCTCCGTGGTGGACCGGCCCGGTCATGGTGCTCGCCCTGTTCGGCTGCTCCCTGGTGCTGACCGCCTGCTTCTTCGCCTGGGTGCCGCGCCGCCACATGTGGTTCACCGCCCTCGGCGCCGGCACGCTCTACGGCTACCTGCTGCACGGCTTCCTGGTGAAGGCCGGCGACTACCAGGGCTGGTTCGAAGCCACCTGGTTCCGCCAGCCGCTCGGCGAGATCGCCGTGACCGTCCTCGCGGCCGCCGTCGTGACGGTGCTGTGCACCAAGCCGGTGCAGCGCATGTTCCGGTTCGCGATGGAGCCGAAGATGGAGTGGGCCTTCAAGCGGGACGCGGCCGAGCTGGCCCGCGAACGCCAGAGCGCCGAGCGGCGCGAACGCGAGAAGGTCAACGCCTGACCCCCACAGCAGGACTCAGCTGACGAGACCGAGAAGTGCGCGCATCCGTGCGTACTTCTCGGTCAGTCGTTTCCGGGTGTCCGGGTCGAGGACCGCGAGGCGCGCCGGGTCCGCGTTGTGCGCCAGGTCCGCCTCCTTCACCAGCAGCGCGCCGGGCGTGGCGAGGATGCGCGCGGCGTACGCCTCGGGCGGCTCCCCGGTCCGCTTGGTGACCGCGAGGACGATGTCCTTGGTACGGCCGCTCAGCGCCGCCTCGCGCAGCCACCGCGGTGACAGCGCGTCGTCCTCGACGGCGTCGTGCAGCCAGGCCGCCGCGATCTGCTCCTCGTCGCCGCCCCTGGCCCGCACGCCCTCCGCGACCGCCCGCAGATGCTCGGCGTACGGCCGCCCCGCCTTGTCGGTCTGGCCGGCGTGCGCGGCGCGGGCGATGGCCTCGACCTCGGCCAGGGTCAGCGGGGTGCGGGGTGTCTCGGTCACCGCCCCAGTGTCTCCCCGCGCGGCGCCGCCCGGCCCGGCAGGGTGGCCGCTGCGGTGCCGAGCACGAGGGTCGCCGCGGCGAACGAGCCGTACACCAGCGGGGGTACGGAAACCCCACCTCAGCGGGTGGCGGCAGCCGTCGGGCCCTCTCGGCAGATCAGCAGCAGGGCCCGGTCGTCGTTGACGTCCTTGGCCACTGCCTCGATGAGGTGCCAGGCTGCGCCGTGGAAGCCGCCGGGCACGTAGCGGTCGGCCTCGCCGGTGAGGCGGTCGATGCCCTCGACGATGTCGCGGTCGGCGGTCTCCACCAGGCCGTCCGTGAACAGCATCAGCACGTCACCCGGGCGGAGCGAGCCCTTGACGGGGTCGAACTGCGCGCCGTCGTACACCCCCAGGAGCGGTCCCTCGGCGGCCTTCTCCTCCCAACGGCCGCTTCCGGCGCTGAGTTGCAGGCCCGGCGGATGCCCGGCGGAGTAGAGCTCGTAGTCGCCGGAGTCCAGGTCGAGGACCAGGTGGATGGAGGTCGCGAAGCCCTCGTCCCAGTCCTGGCGGAGCAGGTAGCCGTTCGCGGCGGGGAGGAAGGCGTGCGGCGGGAGGGACCCCAGCAGGCCGCCGAAGGCGCCGGACAGCAGCAGGGCTCGGGAGCCCGCGTCCATGCCCTTGCCGGAGACGTCGGTGAGGACGACCTCGAGCGTACGGCCGCCGTTGGTGCGCGCCGCCACCACGAAGTCACCGGAGAAGGACTGGCCGCCCGCGGGGCGCAGGGCCATCTCCCGGTGCCAGCCGTCGGGCAGGTCGGGCAGCTTGCTCTGCACCCGGATGCGTTCACGCAGGTCGAACAGCATGGTGCCGCCGCGCCTCCAGGGCACACCGACCCGGCTGCGGAACTGGGCCAGGAGCAGCCCGAAGAAACCGCAGGCCGCGACCACGAGCACGATGCCGGGGGTGACCCTGGACGGACCCTCCGTGTACGGGCCCAGCTGCACCGACTCGACGATCAGCGCCGTGGCCGCCGCCGCGTACAGACCGAGCAGGCTTGCCGGGCGCAGCAGCAGTCCGCCCACGACGACCGGCAGGACCAGCGCGGCCGGTGAGAACCACACCGAGTTCGCCAGCGTCGCCGCCGCGATCAGCGGGACGGTCAGGAACAGTCCGGCGAGGGCGATCCAGTCCGAGCCGTCACCGCGGAAGTAGTCCACGGCGGCTCGGCGCACGCCGACGCGGGCCCGGTGCCACTGCTTCTTCAACCGGGCCGTGAACGTCTCGGCTTCCGCGCGCCGCTCTCGTCCTGATGCCATTAGTTCGGGACCCTATCCATCGGACCAGCCGCTTGGCACGGGAGGTCCCACTTGTCCCCCGTCCGAGCGCCGACTTCACAGTGAACTTCACCACGTGGCGCCCCGCCGCCGCCCGGGACAAATTCCCTCGCTCGCCCCGCATTGCACTGATAGGCATGGCCCATGGCGACTGACTCGACCGGCTCCGCCGCGACCCTGCGGGTGCTTCGGCAGGACGACTGGGACAAGTGGTACGACACTCTCGTACGGGGCTTCGGCGGGGTGCCGGAGGCCGCCGAGGAACGGGAGTTGTGGAACTCGCTGACCGAGTTCGACCGTTCACTCGGCGTGTGGGACGGGGACGACTGCGTCGGGACGGCGGGGGCGTTCGGCTTCCGGCTCACCGTGCCCGGCGGTGCCTCGGTGCCGGCCGCGGGCGTCACGATGGTCAGCGTGGCCGCCACGCACCGGCGTCGCGGTGTCCTGACCTCGATGATGCGGCGGCAGTTGGACGACGTCCGTTCCTGGGGTGAGCCACTGGCCGTGCTCACCGCTTCCGAGCCGGCGATCTACGGGCGCTTCGGGTACGGCGCCGCCACCTTCCAGTTGAACGCCGAGGTCGACACGAGCCGGGTGCGGCTGTCGTCGCTGCCCGCGGGCACGGACGAGGTGCGGGTGCGATACGCCGTTCCCGCCGACGTGCTCGACGTGTGCGAGGCCGTGTACGCGCGTCTGGTGCCGTCGCGCCCGGGGATGCTGGCCCGGCAGCCCGGCTGGGAGCGGCTCGGGCTGCTCGATCCGGAGAGCGGCCGGGAGGGGGCGTCGCCGTTGCAGTGCGTCCTCGCCGAGCGGGACGGCGAGACGGTCGGGTACGCGCGGTTCCGCGTCAAGCCGGACTGGGAACTCGCCGGGCCCGAGGGCACGGTGATCCTGGAGGACTCGGCCGCCCTGGACCCCGCGGCGGACGCCGCGCTCTGGCGGTTCCTGTTCGGCATCGACCTGACGTCGAAGCTGGTGATACGAGGCCGGCCGGTCGACGACGCGTGGCAGTACCTGGTGTCCGACATACGGCGGTGCCGGCCGCGGTTGCGGGATTCGCTGTACGTGCGTCCGGTGGAGCTGGGCGCCGCGCTGGAGGCCCGGACGTACCAGGCGCCGGTGGACGTGGTGTTCGAGGTGGAGGACGCGTTCTGCCCCTGGAACGCGGGGCGTTGGCGGCTCAGCGGGGATGCGAAGGGGGCGTCCTGCGAGCGTACGACGGAGGCGGCGGACGTCGCGTTGTCGGTACGGGAGCTGGGGTCGGTGTATCTCGGCGGGGTGAGTCTCTCGGCGCTGGCGGCCGCCGGGCGGGTACGGGAGGTGCGGCGGGGAGCCGTGGCCGAGGCCTCGATGGGGTTCGGGGCCGGCGTCGCACCGTGGTTGCCGCACGGGTTCTGACCCGGCGGGGAGTTCAGGGGCGCTGGCAGCCCGGGCACCAGAAGAGGTTGCGGGCGGCGAGATCGGCGGTGCGGATCTCGCCGCCACAGATGTGACAGGGCAGGTCGGCCCTGCGGTAGACGTACACCTCGCCGCCGTGGTCGTCCACGCGGGGCGGCCGGCCCATGGCCTCCGGGGTGTGTTCCGGGCGGACGGTGTCGATGCGGTTGTTGCGGACGCCCTCGTGCATGAGCTCGACCAGGTCGGTCCAGACGGCGTGCCACTCGGCCGGGGTGATGTCCTTGCCCGCGCGGTACGGGTCGATGCGGTGCCGGAAGAGGACCTCCGCGCGGTAGACGTTCCCGACGCCTGCGATGACCTTCTGGTCCATGAGCAGGGCGGCGATCGTCGTACGGCTGCGGGCGATGCGGCGGTACGCGGTGTCCGGGTCGGCGTCGTCGCGGAGCGGGTCGGGGCCGAGGCGGTCGTGTATCGCCTGCTTCTCCGGGGGTGTGATCAGGGCGCAGGTGGTGGGGCCGCGGAGGTCGACGTACGCCGTGTCGTTCGCGAGGCGGAGGCGGACGGTGCCGGTGGGCGGGGGCGCGGGGGCCGGGCCGAAGGTGACCTTGCCGAAGAGGCCGAGGTGGATGTGGATCCAGTCGGTGTCGCGGAAGCCGAGGAAGAGGTGCTTGCCGTGGGCTTCCGTGCGGGTGAGTTCCGCGCCGTCGAGGAGGGTGGCGGCGGGGGTGAACTTGCCCTGCGGGCTGGTCGTCCGTGGGGCGGTGTGGAGGAAGGCGGCGGCGTAGTCCTGGGCCAGCCGGTGGATGGTGTGGCCTTCCGGCACGGGTCTCTCCAGTGATCGTCGCCTCGGCCCACGCGCCCGGAGCGGACCTGCGCCCGGACGCGGCTTCGCCCCCCTGGGCCGTGTGCGCAGGGGAGCGGTCCCGTTACTGCTGGGGGTGGTGCGGGGGGATGGGGGGCAGGTCGCCGGTCGTCTCGTAGGCCTTGAGCATGTCGATGCGCCGGATGTGACGCTCGTCACCGGAGAACGGCGTGCTGAGGAAGACCTCGACGAACTTCGTCGCCTCGTCCTGCGAGTGCATGCGCGCGCCCACGGCGACGACGTTGGCGTTGTTGTGCTGACGGCCGAGCCCGGCCGTCTCCTCGCTCCAGGCGAGGGCCGCGCGGACACCCTTGACCTTGTTCGCGGCGATCTGCTCGCCGTTGCCGGAGCCGCCGATGACGACGCCGAGGGCGTCGGGGTCCGCGGCCGTGCGCTCCGCGGCGCGGAGGCAGAAGGGCGGGTAGTCGTCCTGGGCGTCGTAGATGTGCGGGCCGCAGTCGACGGGGTCGTGACCCGCCGCCTTCAGCCATTCGACGAGGTGGTTCTTGAGTTCGTAGCCCGCATGGTCCGAGCCGAGGTACACGCGCATGGGATGAGTGTGACACGGGTGTTTCGGGGAAGGTGCGCGGGGTGGCGCTCACGAAACCCTGAGCCGAATGTGAGGCGCATTACGGAAGCTCAGGAAAACCTCAAGTAACAATCTGGATTCAAAGGTTCTCCTATTCGTTCGCCTCCGATTCACTGGACCGGCTCGTACACCGCTCGTACGAGCCCCTGTACGCCGTCACGCCACGACACACCCCGTTCGTGCGGCTCGTGCGGTCCGTACAAGTACAGCCCCCCGGCGCAAAGGAAATCCGTTCCATGACCTCGCAGCCGACGACGAAGACGACCGGAAACGATCGCGGAGGCCCCGGAGACCCCGGCGGCCCCGGCGGCAGCGGCGGAGCGCACGACTCCGGACTGCAGGCCGGGCTCAAGAACCGGCACCTGTCGATGATCGCCATCGGCGGTGTCATCGGAGCCGGCCTCTTCGTCGGATCCAGCTCCGGCATCGCCACCGCCGGACCCGGCATCCTCCTCTCCTACGCCCTCGTCGGCACGCTCGTGGTGCTGGTGATGCGGATGCTGGGTGAGATGTCCGCCGCCAACCCGACCTCCGGGTCCTTCTCCGCGCACGCCGACCGCGCCCTCGGCCCCTGGGCCGGCTTCTCCATCGGCTGGCTGTACTGGTTCTTCTGGGTCGTCGTGCTCGCGGTCGAGGCGACCGCCGGCGCCGTGATCCTGGAGGGCTGGATACCGGCCGTGCCGCAGTGGGGCTGGGCCCTGATCGTGATGCTGGTGCTCACCGCCACCAACCTGGTCTCCGTCGGGTCCTACGGCGAGTTCGAGTTCTGGTTCGCCGGAATCAAGGTCGTCGCGATCGCCGCGTTCATCGTCATCGGTGGGCTGGCCGTCTTCGGCCTGCTGCCTGGTGTCGACAGCGACCAGGCCGGACTGAGCAACCTCACCGCGCACGGCGGCTTCCTGCCGCACGGGGCCGGCGCCATCCTCACCGGTGTGCTCCTGGTCGTCTTCTCCTTCATGGGCAGTGAGATCGCCACCCTGGCCGCCGGTGAGTCGGAGAACCCGCAGCAGGCCGTCACCAAGGCCACCAACAGCATCATCTGGCGTGTCGCCGTCTTCTACCTCGGCTCGATCTTCGTCGTGGTGTCCCTGCTGCCATGGGACAGCAAGTCCATCACCGACGACGGCTCCTACGTCGCCGCGCTGGACTCCCTCGGCATTCCGCACGCCGGTCAGATCATGAACTTCATCGTGCTGACCTCGGTGCTGTCCTGCCTCAACTCCGGCCTGTACACCGCCTCCCGCATGGCCTTCTCGCTCGGCCAGCGCGGCGACGCCCCGAAGGGCTTCGCCCGGACGACCGGCCGTGGTGTGCCGCGGACCGCGATCCTCGTGTCCGTGCTGTTCGGCTTCGTCGCCGTCTTCTTCAACTACAAGTTCCCGGACTCCGTCTTCCTGTTCCTCGTGAACTCCTCCGGCGCGGTCGCCCTGTTCGTGTGGCTGGTGATCTGCTTCTCCCAGCTGCGGATGCGGAAGATCATCCAGGCCGAGGCGCCGGAGAAGCTCGTCGTGAAGATGTGGCTTTACCCGTACCTGACCTGGGCCACGGCCGCGCTGATCGTGTTCATCCTCGGTTACATGCTCACCGACACCGAGCACGACGGGCGCACCACCATGCTGCTGTCGCTGCTCGTCGCGGCGATCGTCCTCGTCATCTCCTTCGTGAAGGAGAAGACGAGCGGCAGGCGGCGGGCCGCCGAAGCCGCGCAGGCTCGGGACGAGGTCCCGGCCGGCTGACCGCCGGGCGCCTGCCCTCCGTTCGCGGGGCCTGCGGCGCGTGTCCTTCCAGGACGCGCACCGCAGGCCCCTCCCTTTTGCCCGCGAGGTGCCCCTAGAGCACGGTGAAGCTGTCCTTCACCTGCTCGTACGTGGCCAGGGCCTGCGTTTCGACGCTCGCCTCGTACCAGGTGTTGACCTGGTAGGACTTGCCGCCGGCGTTGAAGCCGAGCAGCCGGGCGTGCCAGCCGACGCCCTTCAGCGTGAACGTGTACTCCCAGACCACCGCCGGGTGGCCGCGGAACGTCGTCTCCTCCAGTCGGATCTTGCGGTAGTCCTCGCCCTGGTGGGCGTTGCGCTCTGAGGTCTGCCAGGTCTCCAGCAGGTCGCCGCGGGCCAGGGACGACTTGCCGACGAGTTCCTGCGCGCCGTCCGGGGAGGTGTAGTGCACCTCCGCGCCCGTCTTCACGTCCCTGCGCCAGCCGTCCGGCGTCGTCCAGGCGAACCCACCGGCCTCCCGGTGCGCGCCGGGCGGCAGGCTCCGCGGCCTGGACGTGCCCTCCACGGTGGGTGAGGGGGTGAGGGTGGAGCCGGTGGTGGACGGGGCGGACGCAGAGGAGCCCGCGCGGGGCTCGTCGTCGCCCGGTGCGCCCGACTGCGTCGCCAGCAGGATCCCCACGACGGCCCCGGCTGTCGCGACCGTGGCCCCCACGGCGGCGAGCACGGTACGGCGGTTGCCTGCGCGAGGGCTGGTGGCGGCCGGTGCGGCCGGTCCCGGGAGTTCGCCCGGCGGCATGGTGGTGGGTGTGGGTGTGGGGTGGGGGCGGCCTTCGGTCGCCGCCTGGGCCCGGGCGAGAGAGACGGGGCTGGGGTGGTGGGTGGCAGCGGCGGGGCCTGTTGAAGGGCGGGTGCTCGGCTGGGCCTTCGCCGCGGGGCCCGTGGGTGCCGCGGGGGCGGGCGGTGCCGCTGTGCCGGGGGTGCGCCTGGGGCTGGGGGCAGGGTGCTGCGGGTGCTGGGGTGGTGCCGCTCCGGGCCGGGGGGCCGGGCGGCGTGGGTCCTGTGGGACAGGTGGCCGAGGGGGCTGCACCACCGCGACAGGCTCCTGGGCCGGTTCGGAGGACGGCCGTGTCTCCGGGCCGGGCTCCGGTTCCGGCTCCTCACCCCGCGCCGGGTCCCGCCCCGGCGTCAGCCCGGAACCTGGCCTCGGCTCCGGCCCCATCCCCGGCACAACCGCCGTCGGCACCGGGAACGCCACCGGTTCCAGGGCCGTTTCCAGGTCCTCCAAGCCGGGGCGGGCCGACGGGTCCTTCGCCAGGAGGGACGTCAGGATGCCGCGCAACGGGCCTGAAGCGGCGGGGAGTTCGGGCTCCTCGTACAGCACCGCGTGCAGGGTGGCCAGCGTGGTCTCGCGGGCGAAGGGGGAACGGCCGCCCAGGGCCGCGCAGAGCGTCGCACCGAGGGACCAGACGTCGGAGGGCGGCCCCTGGGGGTGCCCGGAGATGCGCTCGGGGGCCATGTAGTCGGGCGAGCCGACCAGCATGCCGACCATGGTGAGCGCCTTGGCGTCCTGGATCGCGGCGATGCCGAAGTCCGTGAGGACGACGCGCCGTTCAGCCGGACGAGGCTCCGGGCCCTGGCCGGAAGCGGTGCCTCTCCCCCGTCGGGATCCGGCCGCTCCTCCACCGTTCTCGACCAGCACGTTCCCGGGCTTGATGTCCCGGTGCAGCACTCCCCCCGCGTGGACCTGCCGCAGCGCCGCGACCAGCCCGAGCCCGATCCGCGCCGTCTCGCCGGGGCTCAGCGGGCCCTCCTGGGCGAGGATCCGTTCGAGGGAGCGGCCGGCGACCAACTCCATGACGATCCACAGGCGTTCGCCTTCGTCGACCACGTCGTAGACCCGTACGACGTTGGGGTGGTCGATCCGGGCCGTGGCCCTGGCCTCGCGCAGGGTGCGTTCGCGGCGCGTCCCGCTGTCCTCGGCGTCCAGACCGTCGATCCGCATTTCCTTGACGGCGACCTGCCGGTCGAGTATTTCGTCGGTGGCACGCCACACCCGCCCCATTCCCCCCTGGCCGATACTTTCGACCAGCCGATAGCGTCCCGCCACCAATATCCCTGGAACACCGCCGCTGTTCATATTCCCCGGCAATCCGCTGCACCCCCTCCACGACGCCGCGACCGGCTCCCAGTGAAACACAACGGTCACACTTCGTGCCGTACCAGGATAGTGCGGGGAAATCTTGTGGTACCTCTTTCAGTGCTGCGAATTCAGGCGCAGTCCAGGGGGACGCAAGGGGGGACGAACATGAGTTCTCGTCGTAGGGCGGCGGTCGCGGGATCGCTGGTGGCCGCATCTTTCTCGGCGGTGGTGATCCTTTCCGGAACCGCCGGAGCGGAAGACGAAGGGCCCGCAAGCGGCAAGGGAGGAAAGGTCGTTGACGAGGCACCGGCCGGGGTCAAGCTGACCACGCTGCTGCCCGGGAAGATCTCCGTCGACAACGGTTCCGAAAAGACGGCGCTCACCGCCACGGTGAAGAACGAGGGGAGCAAGGACAGCGGGAAGATCAGGCTTTTGGTCGTCGGTTTCGACGGACTCACCGTCAAGAAGGTACAGGGCTGCTCCCCGATAGCCGAGAACAATCTTCCGGAGGGTTCGAACAGCGGTTTCAGCTGCCCGATCGACAATCTCGCCGCCGGTAAGTCGAAGTCGTACGCCGTCGACGCGACATACGACCTGGGCAAGACCGGGAAGATCTGTCTGCCCGTCCAGACGAGCGACGGGAAGAAGACGTTCTGGCAGCAGGGCCCGGTGCCGTTCGGCACGACCAACCCGTCGCCGGACGCCCCGGCCACGCCGCTGCTGCTCGGCACCGACAACGAGCCCGTCTCTCCCGGCAAGCCGACGTCCCCGGACCGCAAGGAGTTGCCGAAGACCGGTCCGGCCCGTGATCTGCTGCCGCTGGGCGCGGCCGGCGCCTCGCTGCTCGCTGCGGGCGTGGCCGGAACGTGGTGGTCGCAGCGGCGGCGGCCGGCACGACAGGAGGGCTGATTCGGCCCCTCGGTGTCCTTCGCACGGTCGGGCGCCCGGAGCACACGCGAGAGGCCCGCCGGGGGAACCACACCCCGGCGGGCCTCAGCAAGGTCTGCGAAGTCAGCGCTTGTTCGCGAACTTCCAGGCCGTCGGCAGCACTCCCATCGCCAGCGCCGCCTTCAGCGCGTCGCCGATCAGGAACGGCGTGAGACCGGCCGCGATCGCGGCGCCCGCGGACATGCCGGTGGCGAGGGCCAGGTAGGGAACGCCGATGGCGTAGATGATCGCCTCGCCCACCAGCATCGTGCCCGCCATGCGCCACACCGAGCGGTCGGCGCCGCGGCGGGCCAGGGCGCCCACCACGGTGGAGGCCAGGATCATGCCGAGGATGTAGCCGAAGGACGGCGCGACACCGGAGGTGGCGGAGGCGAACCACGGCATGCCGGCGAGGCCGGCCACGGCGTACAGCGCCAGCGAGAGGAAGCCGCGGCCCGCACCGAGGGCCGTGCCGACGAGCAGCGCGGCGAAGGTCTGCCCGGTCACCGGCACCGGGGAACCCGGCACGGGCACGGCGATCTGGGCGGCGATGCCGGTGAGCGCGGCGCCGCCGAGCACGAGGGCCGCGTCCCGGACACGGGAGGCGGGGAGCAGGTCGGCTATGACCTGTCCGGTGCGGGCGGGTGTGGCGGCAGCGGTGCTCATGGGGACTCCGCGAGGGTGAGGGCCGATGGGACACCGTGACGCTATCCCAGCGTCCACGCCCCGATCACCGTCAGCGGTCGACAAAGGCACGAACACGGACTTGGTCGGCTCCGGACAAAGCGTGCCGTCTACACCGGGTTCGGGGTGACGCCGGTCACGGTGATGAGGTGGTGCGCGACACCTGAACCGGCCGAAGGACGTCTGTAGGTTTCCCCCAAAGGGGCCGTGCCCGCCGTCTCGCCCGTCGGTCACCGTCTGGGCAGCCCCGGGCCGTTTTGCTAGCGTCGCTGACATGGTTGCCCAGGCCCGGTACTTCTCGTCGCGTCGCTACGTCGACCTGCGGCGCCAGGGCACGGCCACCTGTCGCCGCCCGGTGTGAGGCGGGGCGGAGCGGATCCGGCTCGCCGATCGAGACGGCGCAGTGTCGGACCGGCCCCAGGAAGATTCCCATGCCCCAGAGCGCGGCTCCCCTTCTGACCTCCCCCATCCCCCGTGTCGCCGACCGCGACCGGCGCCGCACCAGCGCCAGTGTCGTCCTGCGGTCCGTGCTGGAGCACGGACCGGTGGCGCGCAGCACCATCGCCCGGCTGACCGGCCTGTCGCCGGCGTCGGTGACCGACTACTGTGCCCGGTTCGCCGAGTTGGGGCTCATCCGTGAGTCCGCCGTGCTCCGGCGGTCCAGGGGCGTGGGGCGGCCGCATCTGCCGGTCGACCTGGACGACTCCAGGTTCGTGGTGGGCGGCGTGCACGTGGCGGTGCCGTACACCACGGTCGCGCTGCTGGATCTGCGCGGGCGGGTGGTGGCCCGGCGCGAGGTGAGACACGAACGCACCGAGCCCGCGGAGGTGTTGGCGCGGGCCGCCGACGGACTGGCGGCGCTGCTCGCCGGAACTCCCGGCAGCAGGGCCCTGGGTGTCGGTTTCGCGGCGGGCGGCTGGGTGGACCGGGACTCGGGCACCGTCGTCGAGCATCCGCTGCTGGGCTGGCGCGAGGCGCCGGTGCGGGAGGTGCTCGGCGCGCACACCGGACTGCCGGTCCATGTGGACGGGCACGCGCGGGCGCTGGTCAACGCGGAGCGCCTGTTCGGCGGGGCCCGGGGCAGCCGCAGTGTGCTGCACCTGTTCGCGGGCAACGTGGTCGACGCGGCGTTCGCCACCAACGACGAGGTGCACCACGGGCCGCGTTCCCAGGCAGGGGCCATCGCCCATCTGCCGGTACCGGGTGGCACGGAGACCTGCGACTGCGGTCGTGTGGGCTGTCTCCAGGCCGAGTTGAGCGAGCGGACGCTGTGCCGGAAGGCCCGCGAGGCGGGGATCGTCGACGGCGTGAACCCGATGCACGTGGTCGGCGCCGCCGCGGCCGGTGATCCGGTGGCCGTACGGCTGCTGCTGGAGCGGTCGCGGAGGGTCGGGCGTGCGGTGGGGCTGCTGCTCGACGTGCTCAACCCGGAGCGGGTGGTCGTGACGGAGATCGGGGTCATGCACCGGGAGGACTGTCTGAACGCGTTGCGGGACGAGGTCGAACCCGGCCGCGCCGCGACCGTGTCTCCGACGAGTTTCCCGGATTCCGTCCTGGCCATGGCGGGTGGTGCGGTGGCGCTCGACGTTCTCTACCGGGATCCGCTGGGCGTATCACCTGAGGCCATTTAATTCAGAAACTCGGAATGTTGACAGGAGTTGCGCATGACCGGGAACATCCTGTTCATGAGCCCGCTCACGAGCTGTCGCACTCTCTGTTGCTGACCCGTTGACGCGCCCCCGGCGCCCGTTCACGGAGCGCCTTCTCCTTCCCGTGTGAAATTCACGTGAATTCCCCTGCCCGGCTTTTGCCTGCCCGGAATTCCGCGTGCTGTGCCGCCTTCCAAATCCAGGGAGTCCTCCCATGCCTTCGCCCCCCGTACCCGCTGTCGACCGGCGTCTGTTCCTGACCTCACTGCTCGGCGTGACGGCCGCCGCGGCCGGACTGAGCGGCTGCGCCGACAACAGCGCCGCGGCCGAGGCGGCGTCCGACGCTCCCCTGGCCTCCAAGGTTCCCGCGGGTACCAGCCTGAAGATCTCCTCCTACCAGAACGCGCAGCAGCTCCAGTTCAAGCTGGCCGGCTTCCGCGACCTGCCGTTCAAGGTGTCCAACTGGCTGAACATCGGCGCGGGCCCCGATGTCATCAACGCCTTCCGCGCGAAGTCGCTGGAGGTCGCCAACAACGCGGGCATTCCGCCGATCCAGGCGCACTTCCAGGGCTTCGACGCGAAGATCGTCGCGATCAACATCACCCGCAAGCCCAACTACCTCTTCGCCACCAAGCCCGGCGGCGACATCCGCACGGTCGCCGACTTCAAGGGCAAGCGGCTGGCCTTCTCCCAGGGCCAGGCCCAGGGCGTGGTGCTGCTGCGGGCGCTGAAGAAGGCCGGGCTGGCGTACGACGACGTGGAACTGGTGCCGCTGACCAGCAACCAGTTCCTCACGGCCCTGCAGTCCGGCCAGGTGGACATCGCGCCGCTCGCCAACACCCAGGCGCCCGCCTACCTGACGCAGTACAAGTCCGCCCGGACCATCAAGACGGACGTGGTGGACCTGCTCAGCCTGCTGTGGGCGCCGGTCTCGGTGCTGAACGACAAGGCGAAGGCCGCCGCGATCGCCGCGTACATCCCGTACTGGGCGAAGAGCCAGGTGTGGACGTACGAGCACCCCGACGAGTGGAACGAGCGGTTCTACGTCGGCACGCAGAACCTCACCCTGGCCCAGGCTGAGGCGGTCACCGCGCTGGCCAACAAGCCGCTGTTCCCGCCGAGCTGGGACGAGGCGATCAAGTGGGAGCAGGAGACCGCCGACCTGCTCGCCGAGGGCGGCTTCGTGAAGAAGTTCGACGTCTCCGAGCTCTTCGATCGCCGATTCGAGTCCATCGCGGCCAAGGCCGTACCCGCGGAGTACCGGAGGTGACCGCCGTGACCACGACGACCCACCAGACCGCGAAGGCGCCCGCACCGCTCGCCCCGGTGGAGGGGACGCACCAGGTGCGCAGGCGCCGGCGGCTGGCCCCGGGCAGGCGACTGCCCGCCACCCGGCTCATCGGGCCCGCCGCCGTCCTCACGCTGTGGATCCTCGCCTCCGCCGCCGGCCTGCTCGACCCGGGCGCGATCCCGGCGCCCTGGACGGTGCTGGAGACGGGCAGCCGGCTGTGGAGCGAGGGCACGCTGCCCGACGACATCCTCACCTCGTTGCAGCGCGCGGCCACCGGCTTCTCGATCGGCCTGACGGTGGGGATCCTGCTGGCGCTGGCGTCCGGGCTCACCCGGACCGGCGAGGCACTGATCGACGGGACGGTCAACCTCAACCGGGCGATCCCCACCCTGGGTCTGATCCCGCTGTTCATCCTCTGGCTGGGCATCGGCGAGACCTTCAAGATCGCGATCATCGCGATCGTCGTCTACATCCCGATCTACCTCAACACACACGCCGCGCTGTCCGGTATCGACAGCCGCTTCGTCGAACTCGCCGAGGTACAGGGCCTGTCGAAGTTCCAGTTCATCCGGCAGGTCGTCGTCCCCGGCGCCCTGCCCGGGTTCTTCGTCGGGCTGCGGCTCGGCGTCACCGGCTCCTGGCTGGGCCTGGTGGTGCTGGAGCAGATCAACGCCACCAGCGGCCTCGGCTACATGATGTTCCAGGCGCAGAACTACGGCCAGACGGACGTGATCCTCGTCGGCCTGGTCGTCTACGGCATCTTCGGCCTCATCTCCGACAGCGCGGTCCGTCTGATCGAACGGAGGGTGCTGTCATGGCGCCGCACACTGAGCAGCTGACCCGGCCCGCCGTCCAACTGCGCGGCCTGACCCGGTCCTTCGACGGCCGCACGGTCCTCGACGGCATCGACCTGGACCTCCCCGCGGGGCAGCTGACGGCCCTGCTCGGGCACAGCGGCTCCGGCAAGAGCACGCTGCTGCGGGCGATCGCCGGACTCGACCACGGCGTCACGGGCTGGGGGTCCCCCCTGCTCGAGCGAAGCCGAGAGCTTGGGGGAGGACAGCTCACGGCGCCCGAGCGGGTGTCGGTGGTCTTCCAGGACTCCCGTCTGCTGCCCTGGCGGCGGGTCCTCGACAACGTGCTGCTCGGCGCGGAGGGCAAGGACGCCGGCCGCAGGGGCGTCGCGGCCCTGGAAGAGGTGGGGCTGAAGGGCCGTGAGCGGGCCTGGCCGGGCGAGCTGTCCGGCGGGGAGGCCCAGCGCGCCGCCCTGGCCCGGTCCCTCGTCCGCGAGCCGGAACTGCTGCTGGCCGACGAGCCGTTCGGGGCGCTGGACGCGCTCACCCGGCTCCGGATGCACGGCCTGCTCAGGGAGCTGTGGGAGCGCCACCGGCCCTCGGTGCTGTTGGTCACCCACGACGTGGACGAGGCGATCGTGCTCGCCGACCGGGTGCTCGTCCTCGAGGAGGGCCGGATCGGCCTCGACCTCACCATCGACCGCGCGCACCCCCGGTCGTACCGCGATCCCCTGCTCGGCGAGTACCGGGAGCGGCTGCTGGCCGCGCTCGGTGTCACGGAGGACCATCGATGACCGGCAGACAGCTGCACCTCAACGCGTTCCTGATGACCACCGGCCACCACGAGGCGTCGTGGCGGCTGCCGGAGAGCGACCCGTACGCGCATGTGGACCTGGCCCACTACGTGCGGCTCGCCCGGATCGCCGAGCGCGGCACCTTCGACTCGCTGTTCCTCGCCGACGGTCCGCAGCTGTGGAGCAGTGTGGGCCAGCGGCCCGCCGGGGCGCTGGAGCCGATCACGCTGCTGACCGCCCTGGCGACGACGACCGAGCACATCGGCCTGATCGCCACGGCCTCCACCTCGTACAACTCGCCGTACAACCTGGCCCGCAAGTTCGCCACGCTGGACCACCTCAGCGGCGGCCGGGCGGGCTGGAACATCGTCACCACCGCCGGGGCGGAGGCCGCCCGCAACTTCGGCCTGGACGCGGAGCCGGCGCACGCCGAGCGGTACGCGCGGGCCGCCGAGTTCCTCGACGTGGCGCTGAAGCTGTGGGACAGCTGGGAGGACGACGCGATCGTCGCCGACAAGGCGGCGGGCGTGTGGGGCGACGACGCGAAGATCCACCCGCCCCGGCACAAGGGCCGGTACTTCAGCGTCGAGGGCGCGCTCAACGTGCCCCGCTCGCCCCAGGGTTACCCGCTGCTCGTGCAGGCCGGCTCGTCCGAGGACGGCAAGCGGTTCGCCGCACGGTACGCGGAGGCGGTGTTCACCGCCCAGCAGACCGTCGAGGACGCGCGGGCCTTCTACGCCGACCTCAAGTCCCGGACGGTCGCGGCCGGCCGCGACGCCGACCACATCAAGGTGCTGCCCGGGATCGTGCCGGTGGTCGGCTCGACGGAGGCCGAGGCACGGGCGAACGAGCGGGTCCTGGAGGACCACATCGTGCACACGCACGGCGTGAGGCATCTGGAGCGGCTGCTGCACCTGGAGCCCGACACCCTCGACCTGGACGGCCCGCTCCCCGCCGACCTGCCGCCGGAGAGCGCCATCGAGGGCGCCAAGAGCCGCTACACGCTCGTCGTCGAGCTGGCCCGGCGCGACCGGCTCACCGTGCGGCAGCTGATCGGGCGGCTCGGGGGCGGGCGCGGGCACCTCACCTTCGCCGGGACGCCCGAGCAGGTCGCCGACACGATCGAGCTGTGGTTCGGCTCGGGCGCCGCCGACGGCTTCAACATCATGCCCGCGGTGCTGCCGTCCGGCCTGGAGGCGTTCGTCGAGCACGTCGTCCCGATCCTGCGCGCCCGCGGCCTGCTGCGCACCGAGTACGGCAGCCCCCGCCGCACCCTGCGGGAGCGCTACGGCCTCCCGCGCCCCGCCAACCAGCACGTCCTCGCTCCCGCTCTCGTCTGATCCCTCTCGTCTGATCCCTCTCGCCCGGAAGGAACCCGTCATGACCATCGAGATCCACAAGGTCACCGCGAACATCGGCGCCCGCATCGAGGGCGTCGACATCACCAAGCCCCTCGACGAGGAGACGTACAGCGCCCTGCGTGAGGCGCTCAACGCCCACAAGGCCCTGGTCCTCGACGCGACGGGCCTGGACGACGCGGGCCAGCAGGCCTTCGCCCGGCACTTCGGCGACATCACCACCGCCCATCCCACGGTGTCCGCCGTCGACGGCGCCCCGAACGTCCTGCCCGTCGACAGCGAGGGGGGCCGGGCCGCCAACCACTGGCACACCGACGTGACCTTCGTTCTCAACCCGCCGCAGGCCACCAGCCTGCGCAGCGTCACGGTCCCGCCGTACGGGGGCGAGACGCTGATCGCCAGCTCGGCCGCCGCCTACCGGAACCTGCCCGACTCGCTGCGCAACCTCGCGGACACGCTGTGGGCCGAACACACCAACGACTACGACTACGCCGTCCCGGACGAGGACGTCGACGACGAGCAGGCCGCCCGGCGCGCCCAGTTCACCTCGATCAAGTACCGCACGGTCCACCCGGTGGTGCGCGTCCACCCCCTGACCGGTGAACGCGGCCTGTTCATCGGCGGCTTCGCCCAGCGCATCGTGGGCCTCTCACCCGGCGAGTCCCGCAAGATCCTCGACCTGCTCCAGGCGTACGTCACACGGCCGGAGAACGTCCTGCGCCACCGCTGGTCGCCGAACCAGCTCGTCCTGTTCGACAACCGCATCACCCAGCACTACGCCGTCGACAACTACGACGGCCGGCCGCGCCGCCTGCACCGGGTCACGGTCGCGGGGGACGTCCCCGTGGGGATCGAGGGCAAGGAGAGCTACGTCATCGAGGGCGACGCCTCGCACTACACCCCGGTCGCCGCCTAGCCACGGAGAGCTACGCGACCG
Organism: Streptomyces sp. NPDC006372; assembly: GCF_040612515.1. NCBI lineage: Bacteria > Bacillati > Actinomycetota > Actinomycetes > Kitasatosporales > Streptomycetaceae > Streptomyces > Streptomyces sp. NPDC006372. The sequence continues at coordinate 654,411 of NZ_JBEXQJ010000001.1, forward strand.
TCCATATGCTGGGATGCCTCTTCGCTTCGGCGGAGAGGCAGCCGAGACTGTCGGCGTTTTTGCCCATCCACGCCCCTCACGCATTGGACGAGCCGCGCCCATGCCCAGCAGCACCACCACGGAGACGTCGCCCAGCAGGGACGACGCCTCCCTCTCTCATGGCCTGAAGCAGCGCCACCTGTCGATGATCGCCCTCGGTGGTGTGATCGGCGCCGGTCTGTTCGTCGGCTCCGGTGCCGGCATCGCCGCCGCCGGTCCGTCGATCGTGGTCGCCTACGCCCTCTCCGGTCTCCTCGTGATGCTGGTGATGCGGATGCTGGGCGAGATGTCGGCCGCGTATCCGTCGTCGGGGTCGTTCTCGGCGCACGCCGAGCGCGCGATCGGCCCGTGGGCCGGGTTCACCGCCGGATGGTCCTTCTGGGTCCTGCTCTGCACGGCCGTCGGCCTGGAGGGCATCGGCGCCGCGAAGATCGTCAGCGGCTGGCTGCCGGGCACCCCGGAGTGGGTGTGGGTGGCGCTGTTCATGGTCGTCTTCTGCGGCACGAACCTCGCGGCGGTGAAGAACTTCGGCGAGTTCGAGTTCTGGTTCGCGGCCCTGAAGGTCGGCGCGATCACGCTGTTCCTGGTGCTCGGCGTCCTCGCGATCCTGGGGATCCTGCCCGGCTCGGACTCGCCGGGCGCGAGCCACCTCGCCGACTTCATGCCGAACGGCGGCGAGGGCCTGGTCATCGGCCTGCTCGCCTCGGTCTTCGCCTACGGCGGCCTGGAGACGGTCACCATCGCGGCGGCCGAGTCGGAGAACCCCGTCAAGGGCGTGGCGAGCGCGGTCCGTACGGCGATGTGGCGCATCGCGCTGTTCTACGTCGGCTCGATGGCCGTCATCGTCACGCTCGTCCCCTGGGACTCCAAGGAGGTCGTCGAGAAGGGCCCGTACGTCGCCGCCCTCGACGAGCTCGGCATCCCGGGCGCCGGCCAGCTGATGAACGTGGTCGTGCTCGTCGCCCTGCTCTCCGCGATGAACGCCAACGTCTACGGCGCCTCCCGCATCGCCTACTCGCTGGTGAACCGCGGCCAGGGCCCGAAGGCGCTGGGCCGGGTCTCGGGCGGGGTACCGCGGATCGCCGTCCTGGCCTCCTCGGTCTTCGGCTTCCTCTGCGTCCTGCTCAGCTACTGGCGTCCGAACGACGTCTTCGCCTGGCTGCTGAACATGATCGGCGCGGTGATCCTGGTCGTCTGGATCTTCATCGCCGTCTCCCAGCTGCGCCTGCGCCGCCGCCTGGAGCGCGAGGCACCCGACAAGCTCGTCGTCCGCATGTGGGCGTTCCCCTGGCTGACCTGGATCGCCCTGGCCGGCATGGCCGCCGTCTTCGTCCTGATGGCACGGGAGCCGGACACGCGGGTGCAGCTGTACTCGACGGGCGGGATGACGCTGGCGCTGGCGGCCGTGGGGTACGCCTGGCAGAAGGCACGGGCCCAGCAGTAGGACCGCCACGGCGAAGGCCCCCGCGACACACGCGGGGGCCTTTTTGCGTGCCCAGGACACACACTCCGGTTCTTCTGCTGCTAGCGTGCAGTTGCAAGGCTATTGCAATAAGAGGTCCCGGAGGGGAAGCCCATGCCCGTCTACTCGCTGCCCGAGCTCCCGTACGACTACTCGACGCTCGCCCCCGTGATCAGCCCCGAGATCATCGAGCTGCACCACGACAAGCACCACGCGGCCTATGTGAAGGGTGCCAACGACACGCTGGAGCAGCTTGCCGAGGCGCGGGACAAGGAGAGCTGGGGGGCGATCAACGGGCTGGAGAAGAATCTGGCCTTCCATCTTTCCGGGCACATCCTGCACAGCATCTACTGGCAGAACATGACCGGCCCGAAGGACGGCGGCGGGGAGCCGCTGGCGCAGGACGGGGTGGGTGAGCTCGCGGACGCGATCACCGAGTCGTTCGGGTCTTTCGCGAACTTCAAGGCGCAGTTGACCAAGGCGTCCGCGACCACGCAGGGGTCCGGCTGGGGCGTGCTCGCCTATGAGCCGCTGAGCGGGCGGCTGATCGTGGAGCAGATCTACGACCACCAGGGCAACGTGGGCCAGGGCTCGACACCGATCCTGGTCTTCGACGCCTGGGAGCACGCCTTCTACCTGCAGTACAAGAACCAGAAGGTCGACTTCATCGAGGCGATGTGGCAGGTCGTCAACTGGCAGGACGTGGCCCGGCGTTACGAGGCCGCGAAGTCCCGGGCGGACGTGCTGCTGCTGGCGCCGTGACGACGGCCCCGTGAAGCGTCCTGCCTCGTGATCGTCTTCTCACCCTTCACGGCGGCAGGCGGAAAGAAGGAGGCCCCCGCGAGGACGTGACTCGCGGGGGCTTTCCCGTGCTACGGCACGTCCGCCTCGCACGGCACATTGAGTGAGAGGAGCGCGGCGGAACCGTCGCCGTCCATGCGCAGTTCGCTGATCGCCGCGTTCCGCAGCCGCGGGAACACCCTGCGGTACTCCCGGACCGGGATCGACAGCAGGGTGCACAGCACGAGGCGCAGCAGGGTGTTGTGGGCGACGACCAGGACGCGTCCGCCGGGATGTTCGGCGGCGATCTCCCGCAGCGCGCGAACCGCCCTGGCCGCCGCCGCCAGCGGGTCTTCGGCCCCCGGGAACGAATGGGCCACCGGGTCGGTGCGGTAGGCCGCGGCCCACTCCGGGTCCTCCGTCTCGAACTCGGCGAGCGTACGGCCCTCGACCACGCCGAAGTCGCACTCGCGCAGATCCGGTTCGAGCCGCGGGACGAGGCCCAGGGCGCGGCAGGCGGGGTCGGCGGTGGCGACGGCCCGGGACAGCGGAGACGTCCGGATCGCGTCCACGGGGTGGGCGGCGGCCCAGCGGCCGAGGGCCTCGGCCTGGGCGCGGCCGGTGTCGGTGAGGCCGATGTCGCTGACACCGGCGTACCGGTTCTCGGCGTGCCAGACGGTCTGCCCGTGGCGGGCCAGCAGGAGGGTGGTGGTCATGAGTCCCCAGTGTCCCCGCGCAGGCGGCTTCGGGCGTGTTCCGCAACGGGTCCGGGCAGCCAGCCGCGTTCCCGGAGGGCGTCGACGAGGCGGGCGTACGGCTCGGCGTAGCGGGCCGTGCGGTCGGGGCGGGGTTCGACGACCGTGCGGAGACGGACCATCCGCTCGGCGACGTCCGCCAGCGCTCCGGCCCCCGACGCCCCGTACGCGGCCAGCGCCGCCATGCCCAGGGCCGGTTCCGTCTGCTCGGGGACACGGGCCGGGCGGCCCAGGATGTCGCTGCGGAGCTGGTTCCAGTACGGGCTGCGGGCGCCGCCGCCGGTGAAGGTGAGCGGGCCGTCGAGGGGCGCGCCGAGGTGGTGCAGGTAGTCCAGGCACAGGCGCTCCGCGAAGCCGACGCCCTGGAGCAGCGCGGCCCACAGGTCGGCGTCGTCCGAGGGTTCGCCGAGGACGAGTCGTGTCGCCCTCGGCGCCCGGAACGGGAACCGCTCCCCCGGCGACACCAGCGGGTACGCGACCGCACGGGACGGTTCGAAGGCGGCGGCCCGCTCGTCCATCGCGGCGGGGTCGGCGTCCGGGAACCGTTCCGTGAGGGCTCCGGCGCCCACGCTCGACGCCCCGCCGGGCAGCCAGGTGCCGTCCGGGGCGCGGTGGTTGTAGACGACGCCGGTGGGGTCGCGGACGGGGTCGCGGGCGGCGCCCTTCAGCACCAGCGTGGTGCCGAGCACCGAGTTCCAGGAGCCGGGGCGCAGCGCACCCGAGGCGATCTGGGCCGCGCAGCCGTCCGTCATCCCGGCGAGCACCGGGGTGCCGGCGGGGATGCCGGTGGCGTCCGCGGCCGCCGCGCACACCTCACCGAGGCGGGTGCCCGGGCGTACGACGTGGGGCAACATGCGCTCAGGTACGCCGAGTTGGGCGAGGGCCGTCTCCGGCCACGCCTCACCTCGCAGGTCGTAGCCGGTCTTGAGGGCGTGGCTGGAGTCGGCGGGGGGCGGTTCGCCGATGAGGCGGCTGATGACCAGGTCGGGCTGGTGGGCGAGGCGCAGGCCGGGGCCGTACTCCCCCAGCAGCCACAGCGCCTTCGGCAGTGCCCAGGTGTCCTGGACCGCGAGCCCCGCCTCCCGGCACCGGGCCGCCTCCTTCGCCGCGCGCCCGTCGTCGTACATCAGCGCGGGGCTCACCGGCCGTCCCGAACCGTCCGTCAGCAGCACCGTGCCCGACGTGCCGCACACGGCGAGACCGCCGATCCGCAGGCCGGGCGGCGCGGAGCCGAGGGCCGCCCGGGACGCCGTGCGCAGCGCCGCCCACCACCGCACCGGGTCCTGCTCGTGCCGCACCCCGTGCCGCCGTCCGGACAGCGGGGCCGAACCGCTGCCCAGAACCGTGCCGTCGGCGGTGACGAGCAGCACGCGGACGCTCTGCGTGCCCAGGTCGATGCCCAGCCAGCCCGCACCCTCGTCCGCACCGTCGTTCACCATCCGGAACCTCCCACGCCGTCGCAGCCGGATCTGTGAACTTCTCACTGTGCCCCGATATTTTCCCGTGCGCGAGGGATTGACGCCCAACTTCAGCCGTTCCACCCTCTGTTAACGAGTCGACTCGACGTGTTAACCAGCTTCCACGTGGAGGTACGGATGGACACGCACGTGCACGACCGCCGGAGGTTCCTCGCGCTCGCCGCCGGGGCTGCCGCGGCGCCCCTGCTCACGGCCTGCGGCGCCGGGTTCGGCGGGAACGACGACAAGAGCGACGGTTCCGCCACGGACGACATCACCGGCTCCTTCGACTGGAAGCGGGAGAAGGGCACCACCGTCAAGGCGCTGCTCAACAAGCACCCGTACACGGACGCGCTCATCGCCGACCTGAAGTCGTTCACCGAGAAGACCGGCATCAAGGTCGAGTACGACGTCTTCCCCGAGGACAACTACTTCGACAAGCTCACCGTGGACCTGTCCAGCGGGCGCGCCTCCTACGACGTCTTCATGCTCGGCGCGTACATGGTGTGGCAGTACGGTCCGCCGGGCTGGCTGGAGGACCTCGGCCCCTGGATGCGCAACTCCTCCGCCACGGGCGCCGAGTGGGACCAGGCGGACTTCTTCCCGAACCTGCTCCAGGCCGACCAGTGGTCGCTCAAGGCGGGCGCGCCGCTCGGCCAGGGCGGGCAGTACGCGCTGCCGTGGGGCTGGGAGACGAACGTCGTCGCCTACAACACCGAGGTGTTCGGCAAACTCGGCCTGAAACCCGCCGAGTCCTTCGACGAACTGGCCGAACTCGCCGGCACCATCAAGCGGAAGGCGCCGGGCGCGGGCTACGACGGGATGTACGGGATCGCCGTACGCGGGTCGAGGAGCTGGGCCACCATCCACCCCGGCTTCATGACGATGTACGCCCGCAACGGGCTGAAGGACTTCACGGTCGACGGCGGGAAACTCACACCCGCCATGAACAGCCCCGAGGCCGTCGCGTTCACCGAGGACTGGGCACGGATGGTCAAGCGGGGCGGGCCGCCGTCCTGGACCTCGTACACCTGGTACCAGTGCTCCAGCGACCTGGGCGCGAAGAAGGCCGGGATGCTGTTCGACGCCGACACGGCCGCCTACTTCCAGGCGGTGAAGGGCGCCAGCCCCGCCTCGGGGAAGATCGCCTTCCACCCCGGGCCGAAGGGGCCGGACGGCTCGCTCGCCACCAACATGTGGATCTGGTCGCTCGGCATGAACGCCAAGAGCAAGAAGAAGAGCGCCAGTTGGCTGTTCCTGCAGTGGGCCACCGGCAAGGAGCACCTGCGCAAGGGCGCCATCACGCACAACCACATCGACCCGGTGCGCAAGTCGGTCGCGGACGACGCCGCGTACAAGGACAAGATGAAGCACCTGCCGGGCTTCCTGGAGACCTTCGAGACGGTCGTCGACCAGACGAAGATCCAGTTCACCCCGCAGGCGCAGTTCTTCGACGCGACGACCAGCTGGGCGGCGGCCCTCCAGGAGATCTACGGCGGCAAGGGCGCGAAGTCGGTCCTCGACGGGCTGGCGGACGACCTCGCCGGCAAGGTGGGTTAGCCGATGGGGTGGCGGCTCAGCCTGCGCCCGTACCTCCTGATCGTGCCCGCCCTGCTGCTGACCTGCGGGATTCTCTACCCGTTCGGGCTCGGGCTGTACTACACGCTGTTCGACTTCTCGGCGAGCAAACCGCAGCCGGACATGGTGCGGTTCGAGAACTACACGACGGTGTTCACGCAGGAGGCGTTCTGGAACTCGGCGTGGGTGACCGTGCTGTACGCGGTCGGGGCGGCGCTCGTCGAGACCGTGCTCGGCGTGGCCGTCGCCCTGCTGCTGCACCGGTCGACGCTCGTCGGCAGGGTCCTGGAGAAGATCCTGATCCTGCCGCTGATGATCGCCCCGGTGATCGCGGCGATCATCTGGAAGCTGATGCTCCAGCCGTCGGTCGGGGTGGTCAACCACCTGCTGAGGCCCTTCGGTCTCGGCGGGGTGCAGTGGACGGACACCCCGACGGGCGCCCTGCTGTCGTCGATCGCCGTGGACGTGTGGGTCTACACGCCGTTCGTGGCGATCCTCGCCCTCGCCGGTCTGCGGTCGCTGCCCACCTCCCCGTTCGAGGCAGCGGCCGTGGACGGCGCGGGGTGGTGGTACACCTTCCGGCGGCTGACCCTGCCGATGCTGTGGCCGTACGTGCTGGTCGCGGTGATCTTCCGGTTCATGGACTCGCTGAAGGTGTTCGACATCATCTACGCCCTGACCGAGGGCGGGCCGGGTGACTCGACGGTGGTGCTCCAGATCAGGGCGTATCTCGAAGCCATCCGCTTCCAGCGGTACTCCTTCGGGATCAGCTACACGATCGTGCTGTGGGCCGTGGTGTACCTGGCCGCGATGGTGCTGGTGAAGCACCTGGGGAAGATCCAGCGGAAGGCCGCGGAGGTCACCACATGAGGAAACGCGTCCTGGGGTGGCTGGCCGACGCCGCCCTCGTCCTCTACTTCGTCTTCGCGCTGTTCCCGATCGCCTGGATGGTGATCCTGTCGCTGAAGCCGACCGACCAGCTCTTCTCCACCTACTTCTCCTTCTCCCCCACCCTCGACGGCTACCGGACGGTCCTCGGCGACAGCGAGGGCATCCCGTTCGTGCGGTTCTTCGTCAACAGCCTGGTGGTGTCGGTCGGGGCGGTCGCGCTGTCCCTGGTGGTGGGGCTGCCGGCGGCTTACGCCTCGGCGCGCTGGCGGTTCAAGGGCTCGGAGAACCTGATGTTCACGCTGCTGTCGTTCCGGTTCGCGCCCGAACTCACCGTGATCATCCCGCTGTTCGTGCTGTACCAGAAGCTCGGGCTGTTCGACACGTACGTCGGCATGGTGTGGGTGCTGCAACTGGTGACGCTGCCGCTGATCGTGTGGATCATGCGGTCCTACTTCGCCGACCTCACCCCCGAGCTGGAGCAGGCCGCCCTGCTCGACGGCTACACCCGCAAACAGGCCTTCTTCAAGGTGGCGCTGCCGCTGGTCAAGCCGGGTATCGCGGCCGTATCGCTGCTGGCCTTCATCTTCGCCTGGAACAACTTCGTCTTCCCGCTGATCCTCACCTCCAACGAGGCCCAGACGGTGACCGTGGGCGCGTTGTCCTTCCTCGGCGGGGACCGGCCCAAGTACAACCTCACGGCCGCCGCCGCGCTCGTGTCCGTCGTCCCGCCGTTGCTGCTCGCGCTGACGATCCAGCGGTACCTGGTGCGTGGCCTGTCGTTCGGGGCGGTGAAGTCATGATCAAGCTGAGCGGGATACGGAAGACCTACGGGAAGACCGTCGCGCTCGACGGCCTCGAACTCGAGGTGCGGGAAGGCGAGTTCTTCTGCCTGCTCGGGCCGTCGGGGGCGGGCAAGACGACGACGCTCAAGACCGTCGCCGGGCTCGAACAGCCCGACTCGGGCACGGTCCTGCTCGGCGGCGAGGACATGCGGGGCGTGGAGCCGTACGACCGGGGGGTGGCGATGTGCTTCGAGAGCTACGCCCTCTATCCGCACCGCTCGGCCTACGACAACCTCGCCTCACCCCTGCGCTCCCCCCGGTACCGTCTCCCGGCCGCCGAGGCCCGGCAGCGGATCGGCGCGGTCGCCGAACTCCTGGGCATCTCCGGGCTGCTGGACCGGCCCGTGGGCCGGCTGTCCAACGGGCAGCGGCAGCGCGTGGCGCTCGGGCGGGTGCTGGTGCGCCCGGCCCGGGCCTTCCTGCTCGACGAGCCGCTCTCCCACCTGGACGCCAAGCTGCGCCAGCAAATGCGGGCCGAGCTGAAGGCGATCGGGGACGTGCAGCACACCACCACCCTGTACGTCACGCACGACTCGGTCGAGGCGCTGGCGCTCGGCGACCGGATCGGCGTCGTCCGCCGGGGGCGGATCGTGCAGACGGGCACGCGGGAGGAGATCTGGTACCGGCCCTGCGACACCGAGGTCGCGCGGGCCTTCGGGCGGCCCCGGATCAACCTGCTGCCCGGGGTGGTGACGGAGAGCGGGGTGCGGTCGGACGGCGGGGTCGAACTGCCGGTCCGGGGGCGGGCCGCCCCGGGCACGGACGTCCTGGTCGGCCTCCGCCCCCGAGACCTCGCACTGCACGGCGCGGGACACGAGCTGACCGGCACGGGACACGAGCTGACCGGCACCGTGTACGTCACCGAGGTGCTCGGCCGGTCCGTCGAGGTCACCGTCCGGCTCGGGTCCGGGGATCAGCGGGTGTCGCTGGTCGCTCCCCGGGCGGACGCGGCACGCCTTCGTCCGGACGATCCGGTACGGCTGGTGGTCCGGCCTGAGAACCTGCTGCTGTTCGAGGCCGACCGGCCGGAGCGCCCGGGACGACGGATAGAGACAGAGCGATGAGCAGCAGCAGTGGTGGACAGCAGGGGCCCGCGGCACGGCAGGCCGCCATGGCCGAGCAGGTGCTGGCCGACGGTTCGGCGACGGCGGCTGAGCTGGCCGAGCGGTTCGGGGTGAGCCTGATGACCATCCACCGGGACCTCGACGAGCTCGAACGGCAGGGCATCGTACGGAAGTCCCGGGGCGGGGTGACCGCCCAGCCGTCGGGGGTCTTCGAGTCGAACGTGCAGTACCGGCTGAAGACCATGCGGGCCGAGAAGGCCGCCGTCGCCGACCGTGCGCTGAAGATGGTGGAGCCCGGCATGGCGATCCTGCTGGACGACTCCACGTCCACCCTGGAGATAGCCAGGCGGCTGCGCACGGGCGAGGTCACCCCGCTGACGGTCGTCACCAACTTCCTGGAGGCCATCAACCTCCTCGCCGACCAGCGGGGCATCCACCTGATGGCGCTCGGCGGCGACTACGACCCGCTGCACTCCTCCTTCCTGGGGGTGTCGTGCGTGGAGGCGGTCGAGCAGTTGCGCGTGGACGTGTGCTTCGCGTCGACGTCGGCGGTGCACAAGGGCTACGCCTACCACCAGGAACAGCACATCGTGTCGGTGAAGCGGGCGATGCTCGACGCGGCCGCGCGGAACGTCCTGCTGATCGACCACACCAAGCTCGGCCGGGTCGCCCTGCACCGGGTCGTCCCGCTGTCCCGCTTCGACCTGCTCCTGGTGGACGACGGGGCGTCGCCGGAGGAACTGCGGGATCTGGACGAGCACAAGGTCCGTTACGAGGTTTGCGGCACGAAGGGCGGCCATGACGGGAACGGGACTGGAGCTACGTGAGCTGCGCAAGACGTACCGGTCGCGGGGGCGGCCCTCGGTGGACGCCGTCCGCGGGATCGACCTGACGCTCCGGTCCGGGGAGCTGCTCGGGCTGCTCGGGCCGTCCGGGTGCGGCAAGTCGACGACACTGCGGATGATCGCCGGGCTGGAGTCGGTGACCGGCGGGGACATCCTGGTCGGCGGGACGTCGGTCGTGGAACGGCCGGCTCAGCAGCGGAACATCGGGGTCGCCTTCGAGAACTACGCCCTCTATCCGCCGCTGTCGGTCGCGGAGAACCTGGCGTTCGGGCTCAAGGCGCGCAAGAAGGCCGCCCGAGGCTCCCGGGACGACGTCGACCGCAAGGTCAAGGACATCGCCGAACGGGTCGGTCTGACCGGCTTCCTCGACGCCCGCCCGGCCGGACTCTCCAGCGGCCAGAAGCAGCGCGTGTCCCTGGCCCGGGCCCTGATCCGCGAGCCGGACGTGCTGCTCCTCGACGAGCCGCTGTCCCACCTGGACGCGGCCCAGCGGGACACCACCCGCCGTGAACTCAAGCGCATCCAGAAGGACCTGGGCCACACCACGATCCTGGTCACCCACGACCAGGAGGAGGCCCTCTCCCTCGCCGACCGGATCGCCGTGATGAAGGACGGCGTCATCCAGCAGCTCGGCACCCCTTACGAGATCTACGACAGCCCGGCCAACGTGTTCGTCGCGGACTTCGTCGGCGAACCCGCCATCACCCTGCTGCCCGGCATCGCCACCGGCGACGCTCACGCCCGCCTCTCCGACTCGGTGCGGATCGCCCTGCCCGTTCCGGTGGACCGGGGCCGGGAGGTGGTGGTCGGGATCCGCCCGGAGGACGTCCGGCTCACCGCCGAGGACGGCCTGCCCGCCCGGGTCGTCGCCCACGAACCCCTGCTGGAGTCGGGCCTGGCGACCCTCGCCCTCGACGGGGTCGAACGGCACCTGGTCGTCCTCACCGACCCCGAGGTGCGGCTCGCCCACGACGAGCGGGTCCGGGTCGCCGCCGACCCACGGCACACCCATGTCTTCGACGCCGAGACGGGAGACGCACTGCGATGACCTCCGATACTTCCGCAGAGACCGTGCGTGTCGTGGCCGCCGGTGACCACTTCGTGCTGCCGTCGCTGATCACCCGGGCGGTGACGCACGAGGTGGAGCGGGCCGATGTCAGGGAGGTGAAACTCGGCTGGCCCCTGGAGCCGTTCGGGCCGGTCGCCGAGGTGCAGGAGGCCAGTGACGCCGAGGACGAGATGATCGAGGCGCTGGCCGGGGCGCAGGTCCTGGTCACGCAGATGGGGCCGGTCACCGAACGGGTCCTCGCCGCCTGCCCGGACCTGAGGCTGGTCGTGGTGTGCCGGGGCGGACCGGTGAACGTCAACCTGGACGCGGCCAAGAACCATGACGTGCGGGTGTGCTTCGCGCCGGGCCGCAACGCCGCCGCCACCGCCGAGTTCACCGTCGGCCTGATGCTGTCGGCCCTGCGCCGCATCCCCCAGGCCCATGACCCGCTGGCCCGGCACGGCAGCTGGGAGGGGGCCACGTACTACACGTACGAGCGGAGCGGCCTGGAGCTGGAGGACCTGCCCGTCGGGCTCGTCGGGTACGGGGCCGTCGGCAGCCGGGTCGCCCGGGTGCTGTGCGCGTTCGGCGCGCGGGTGATGGTGTACGACCCGTACGTGCACGGCGAGATCCACGGCCTGCGCGTGACCTCGCTGGACGAACTGCTGCGCCGCTGCCAGGTGATCACGTTGCACGCCCGGCTCACCCCCGAGACCCGGGGCCTGATCGGCGCCCGGGAGCTGGGGCTGCTGCCGTCCGGCGCGGTGGTGGTGAACGTGGCACGGGGCCCGCTGCTGGACGAGGACGCCCTGTGCGACGCGCTGGTGAGCGGTCGGGTGTCGGCGGCGGCGCTCGACACGTACGAGCGGGAGCCGTTGCCGGCCGGCTCCCGGCTGCTGGGGCTCTCCGAACGCGTGGTGCTCACCCCCCATCTGGGCGGCGCATCCCGCGCGGTCGCGGAGAAGGCGGCCCGTATCGCCGCCGAAGAGGTGGGCCGCTGGGTGCGCGGCGAGCCGCTCGCGCACTGTCTGACCTGAGGACCCGGAGGGGAGCCGCATGTACGTCGGTATCGATGTGGGCACGTCCATGGTCAAGGCGGCGGCCTTCGACTCTACGGGCCGTCAACTGGCCGTGGCGTCCCGGCCGGTGGACCTGTCGCTGCACGGCGGGGTCGTCGAGCAGGACATGGAGGAGGTGTACGGGGCGGTCGTCGCCGTGCTCGGCGAGATCACGGAGCACGTCCCGGAACCCGTCGAGCTCGCCGGTCTCACGGGGCAGGGCGACGGGGTGTGGCTGGTCGACGGCGAGGGGCGGCCGGTGCGGCCGGCGGCCTCCTGGATGGACGGCCGGGCGCACGAACTGGTGGACCGGTGGCTGTCGGACGGCACGTTCGAGACGGTGTTCCGGCGGACCGGGAGCGCGATGTTCCCGGGCTGCCCGGGGCCGCTGCTGGCCTGGCTGGACAGCAACGAACCGAAGGCCCTGGACGCCGCGAAGGCCGCCCTGTACTGCAAGGACATGGTGTTCCAGCGGCTGACGGGCGCGGGCCCCACGACCGACGTGTCGGACGCCTCGATGCCCTTCCTCGATCCGCGTACCCGGACGTACGACAACCGGGTCGTGGAACTCCTGGGCCTCTCGCACCGGCGCGGTCTGCTCGCCCCGGTCAGCGACCCGCTCGCCACCGCCGAGGCCCTGGGGGAGGGCCTGCCGTCCGGCACCCGGATCGCGAACGGCCCGTACGACCTGCCTGCCTGCGCCCTGGGTGCCGGGGTCACGGCGCCGGGGGACGGACTGCTGATCGTCGGCACCTGCCTGGCCAGCCTGGTCGCCACCACCGAGCTGGACCTGACGGGCGAACCGGCCGGCCTGTACATCTCCACGGACCGGCCCGGTCACTGGCTGCGCGCCATGCCCGCGATGGTCGGCACGGCGGCACTGGACTGGGTGCTGTCCACCACGGGGGTGCGGCACGACGAGGTGGACGCCCTGCTGGCCGAGACCCCGCCGGGCGCGAACGGCGTCCGTGTGCTGCCCTACTTCGCGCCCTCCGGGGAACGCGCCCCCTTCGTCGAGCCTCGGCTGCGCGCCGAACTCACGGGCGTCTCCCTGGAGTCGACCCGGGGCGATCTGGTCCGCGCCACCTGCGAGGGCATCGGGTACGCCGCCCGGCACTGCCTGGAGGCGGCCGGACTGACCGGTGCGCTGGCCGTGTGCGGCGGCGGCACCCGCAGCCCCGCCTGGATGCGGCTGCTGGCGGACGTGCTCGGCCGGCCGCTGCGGGTCGTCGAGGGCGAGGTGGGCGCGCGGGGCGCGGTCCTGGCGGCGGCCGAGCGGTACGGGGTGGGCCTGGACGCGGCGGAGTGGACGCGGCCGACGGCGGTCGTCGAGCCGGACCCGGGCCGGGCGGCCCTCTACACCCGGGGCTACGCGGAGCACCTGACCCGGCTGACGCAGGCGCGGGCCCGGACCCGTACCTGAACCTTCCCACGGCGAAAGGGAGTCATATGCAGCTCGGACGGAGATCTCTCCTGCTCGGGGCGGCCGCGGGGACCGCCGCGGCGGCCACGGCCACCCCGGCGGCGGCCGGAACCCGTAGGGGCGGGCCGATCGTCATCGGTCACCGCGGCGCGGCCGGCTGGCGCCCGGAGCACACCGCGGCCTCGTACACGTACGCCGTGCAGACGGGCGCCGACTGGATCGAACCCGACCTGGTGCCGACGAAGGACCACGTGCTGGTGGTCCGGCACGAGAACGAGATCTCGCAGACGACCGACGTGGCCCGCCACCCGGAGTTCGCGGACCGCCGCACGACGAAGACGGTCGACGGCCGGCCGGTCACCGGCTGGTTCACGGAGGACTTCACGCTGGCCGAGCTGAAGACCCTGCGGGCGGTGGAGCGGCTGCCCGCGGTCCGCAACCGCAACACCGTCTTCGACGGCCGCGGGGAGGTCATGACGTTCCAGGAGGTGGTGGACCTGGCACGGCGGCTGTCGCGGACGTACGGCCGGACGGTCGCCGTCTTCCCGGAGACCAAGCACCCTACGTACTTCCGCTCGATCGGCCTGCCTCTGGAGCCGAAGCTCGCGGCCGCGATCCGCCGCAACCGGCTCGGCCGGCGCGAGTGCGTGGTGCAGTCCTTCGAGCCGACGAGCCTGAAGCGCATGGTGGGTCTGGGGGTGCCGCTGTGGCAGGCGCTGGGCACCACGGGCGGGCCGTACGACCTGCCCTCGACGACCTACCGGGACATGATGACGCCGGCGGGCCTGGCGGAGATCGCCGGGTACGCGGACTGGATCGGCCCGGACAAGTCGTCGGTCGCCGGAAGTTCCCTCGTCGCGGACGCGCATGCGGCGGGGCTGCGCATCGGCCCGTACACCTTCCGCGCGGAGAACCAGTTCCTGCCCCCGGAATTCCGACATGGGAGCGGAGCGAACGATTTCGGGGACGCGTTCGCCGAGTACGCGCTGTACTACCGATGGGGAGTCGACGCCGTGGTGACCGACTTCCCGGACTTGGCGGTGATGGCCAGGGACTAGGAGGGTCTGATGTTCTTCAGGGACAAGCACTGCCCGACCTGTGGCGGCAGCGGCACGCAGGTGTTCACGCCGCTCACGCCCGGGGAGAGGAAGGCGCTCGGGACGGACCGCACGGACCTGTGGCGCTGCACCGCTCCGGGCTGCCGGTGGTACCAGCCCTGGAGCCATCAGAACGGCGGGGGCCGGCTCCCGGAGGATCTGAAGAACCCCGAAGCCGCCCCCGCCGAGTGACCCCTACAGGTTGGAGAAGTCCGGGCCCTTCGTGCGCGTGCGCTTGATCTCGTAGAAGCCGGGGACCGAGGCCACGGCGAGGGCGCCGTCCCAGAGGCGGGCGGCCTCCTCGCCCTGCGGGGCCGGGGTGACGACCGGGCCGAAGAAGGCGATCTGCTCGCCGTCGGCGCCGGGGACGGCGATGACCGGGGTGCCGACCTCCTGGCCGACCTTGTCGATGCCCTCCTTGTGGGAGGCGCGCAGCTGCGGCTCGTAGGGGGTGTCGTCCCAGTGGGCGAGGAGGGAGTCGGGCAGGCCGGCGTCCTTCAGCGCTCCGGCGACCGCCTCCTTCGTCGGGCCCTCGCCCTGGTTGTGGATGCGGGTGCCGAGCGCGGTGTAGAGGTCACCGAGCACCTCGGCGCCGTGCTCCTCCTGCGCGGCGATGACGACGCGGACCGGGCCCCACGCCTTGGTCTCCAGCATGTCCCGGTACTCCTCGGGCAGCTGGTCGAGCTTGTCCTCGTTGAGGACGGCGAGGCTCATGACATGCCAGCGGACCTCGATGTCCCTGACCTTCTCCACCTCCAGCACCCAACGGGAGGTCATCCACGCCCAGGGGCACAGCGGGTCGAACCAGAAGTCGACGGGAGTCTTGTCCGACATGTCTCTCCTCATGAGGAAACCGTTTCCCCGGGGAACGCCGCCGCTCGTTCCGCTCATTCCCGGCTCCCCCGCGTCAGGGGCACGTGGCAGGATCGGTGCTGTTCAGCCGTATCCGACGACGTTCGAGGAGTGCTGCCCGTGCCCGGTGAGAATCTGTCCCGCGACGAGGCCCGGGAGCGGGCCGCCCTGATCGGCGTCGACGGGTACGAGGTGTCCCTCGACCTGCGGTCCGCGGTCGGTGCGGACGACACCGACGGGCCCCGCACGTTCCGGTCCGTGACGACCGTCCGGTTCCGCTGCAACGAGCCCGGAGCGAGCAGCTTCGCCGACCTGATCGCGCCGAGTGTGACGTCCGTCTCACTCAACGGCCGTGATCTGGACCCCGGAGAGGTCTTCGACGGCTCCCGGATCACCCTGGAGGACCTGGCCGCCGACAACGAACTGGTCGTCGACGCCCAGTGCGCCTACTCCCGCACCGGCGAGGGCCTGCACCGCTTCGTCGACCCCGAGGACGGCGAGGTGTACCTGTACACCCAGTACGAGCCGGCCGACTCCCGCCGGGTCTTCGCGAACTTCGAGCAGCCCGACCTCAAGGCGCCGTACCGCTTCGAGGTGCGGGCCCCGGAGGGCTGGACGGTGTGGAGCAACGGGGCCGGCGAGCGGGCCGACGGGGTGTGGCGGTTCGCCGAGACCAAGCCGATCTCGACGTACATCACGTGCGTGGTGGCCGGGCCGTACCACTACGTGACGGACACCTACTCCCGCACCTTCGCGGACGGCACGACACTGGAGATCCCGCTCGGCGCCCTGTGCCGCAAGGGTCTCGCGCCGCACTTCGACGCCGAGGACGTCTTCCTGGTCACCAAGCAGGGCCTGGACTTCTTCCACGACCACTTCGACTACCCGTACCCCTTCGGCAAGTACGACCAGGCGTTCGTGCCCGAGTACAACCTGGGCGCGATGGAGAACCCGGGCCTGGTGACGTTCCGGGAGGAGTTCATCTTCCGCGGGAAGGTGACGCAGGCGTCCTACGAGGGCCGGGCCAACGTCGTGCTGCACGAGATGGCGCACATGTGGTTCGGCGACCTGGTCACCATGGAGTGGTGGGACGACCTGTGGCTGAAGGAGTCGTTCGCCGACTTCATGGGAGCGTTCTCGCTGGTCGGCGCCACCCGCTTCGAGAACGGCTGGGTCACCTTCGCCAACCGCCGTAAGGCGTGGGCCTACCGGGCCGACCAGCTGCCCTCGACGCACCCGGTCACGGCCGACATCCGCGACCTCCAGGACGCCAAGCTGAACTTCGACGGCATCACGTACGCCAAGGGCGCGTCGGTGCTGAAGCAGCTGGTGGCCTACGTCGGCGAGGACGCGTTCCTGGAGGGAGCCCGGCGCTACTTCAAGCGGCACGCGTACGGCAACACGCGCCTCGGTGACCTGCTGTCGGTGCTGGCGGAGACCAGCGGCCGGGACATGAGCGGCTGGGCCCGCTCCTGGCTCCAGACGGCCGGGGTGAACTCGCTGACGCCGCAGGTGCTGTTGGGCGCGGACGGCCGCGTCGAGGAACTGGCGGTCGTGCAGGAAGCCGCCGAGTCCCATCCCGAACTGCGCCCGCACCGGGTGGCGGTGGGCCTGTACCGGGTGACGGACGCGGGGACGGTCGAGCGGTACGCGCGCGCCGAGACCGACGTCGACGGAGCGCGGACGGTCGTCACGGACCTGGCCGGGGCCGAGGCCCCCGACCTGGTCCTGGTCAACGACGACGACCTCACCTACTGCAAGATCCGCTTCGACGAGACCTCGCTGGCGACGCTGCGCGAACACCTCGGGTCGGTCACCGACCCGCTCGCGCGCGCCCTGTGCTGGTCGGCGCTGTGGAACATGACCCGTGACGCGCTGCTCCCCGCACGGCAGTTCGTGGACCTCGTCCTGCGCTTCGCGGGCCGCGAGTCCGGGATCGGCGTGCTCCAGATGCTGCACGCGTGGGCCGAGTCGGCCCTCACCCACTACGCGGCGGACGAGTGGCGGGAGACCGGCGGCCGGCTGCTCGCCGAGGGCGCGCGGCGCGAGCTGTACGCGGCAGAGCCGGGCAGCGAGCACCAGCTGGCCTGGGCGCGCTTCTTCGCCCGGACGGCCACCGCCGAGGCCGACTTCGAGCTGCTGCGGGACCTGCTGGCGGGCACGGCGTCGGTCAAGGGCCTCGACCTGGACCAGGAGCTGCGCTGGGTGTTCCTGGAGCCGCTGGCCGCGCACGGGGCGGTGGACGAGAAGGTGCTGGCCGAGGAGCTGGCCCGGGACGACACGGCCTCGGGCAAGCGCCACCAGGTGCGCTGCCTGGCGGCACGCCCGTCGGAGGCGGTCAAGGCCCAGGCCTGGGCACAGGTCGTGGAGTCGGACGCGCTGTCCAACGCCATGGTCGAGGCGACCATCTCGGGCTTCACCCAGGGCTCGCAGCGGGAGTTGCTCGCCCCGTACGCGGACAGGTACTTCGCGGCGATCGAGCGGGTCTGGTCCGAGCGGTCGATCCAGATCGGGATGCACGTGGTGCAGGGCCTCTTCCCGTCGCTCCAGCAGTCCCGGGCGACGCTCGACGCCACGGACGCGTGGCTGGAGTCCCACCGCGAGGCCGCCCCGGCCCTGCGCCGCCTGGTGCTGGAGGCCCGGGACGATCTGGCGCGCGCCCTGCGGGGCCAGGCGTGCGACGCGGCTGCGGAGTGACAGCGCTGAACCAGCGGCTCTGAACCAGCAGCTCTGGCCAGAGATCTGAGGTTCCGTCACCGTTACCGAATCCAGGCAATCACAGCCGTAACCCCTGGCCCGCGACCGAACGGACCAGGGGTTTTCGGCACCCGAACATGCGTCCTTTAGTGCGCGCTTGTCCGCATTTGTCGACGGGCGTGTAACAGCGGTTAAAGAGGGGATCGAGCGCGGGAAATCCCGGAGCATGAACCACAACACCCCGCTCTCCCCCCGCCCCCTGCACGACCTGTCCGGCCACGGCCGGCCCCGGGTGATGACGGTCGCGCAGCTCCACGCACACGGCGTCTCGGCGGCCCAGACGAACGAGCAGTGCCGCCCCGGCGGACCCTGGCAGCAGTTCCTCCCGGGCGTCGTCCTGCTCCACCCCGGGCCCCCGACGAGCGAGGAGCGGCTGCACGCGGTGCTGATGTACGCGGCGCGGGAGCGCGGCACCGGGGTTCCCACCCAGCCCGGGGCGGGCACCTCACCCGCCCCCGCCCACCCGGACGCGATGATCACGGGTCTGGCCGCGCTGACGCTGCACGGCTTCTCCTCCACTCCCCCGCTGCCGTCCCTGGAGGTGATCGACGTCCTGGTCCCGCGCATGCGCCGGCTCCGCTCGGCGGGCTGCGCACGTGTCGTCCGGGGCACCGCGCTGCCCGCCCCCGAGCAGGTCACGGGCCTGCCGGTGGCGCCGGTCGCCCGCGCGCTGGCCGACGCGGTGGCGGAAGTCCAGGACGCCGGTACCGTGCGCCGGCTGATGACGGAGGCGGTGCGCGGCGCCCACTGCGAGGCCGCCGCGGTGGTACGGGAACTGAACCAGGCGCGGCTGCTGAGCCGCCCGCACGTGGTGGACGCGGTGGAGTCCCTGCTGGCCGAGGGCCGGGCCCGTGCGGAGGACCGCCTCTACCGCATGGTCCGGGAGTACGGCCTGCCCGACCCGCTGTGGAACGTGGACCTGCGCCTGCCCGGCGGCCCCTACCTCGGCGGCCTGGATGCCTACTGGCCCGAGCAGGCGGTGGCCCTGGAACTGGACACGCGGGCACCCCGCCAGGACAACGACGCCGTCTGGTCCGAGTACACCCGCAAGCGCGAGCACCTGGAGCGGCTGGGCATCACGGTCGTCCACATCACGCCGAGGAAGCTCCGCGACTCCATGGAACAGCAGGCGACGGTGATCCGCACGGCACTGATGGCATCGGCCGACCGCGACCCGGCCGCGTACGTCGTGGCCCTGCCCCGCTAGTGCCGTCCCGGAACACGACCGGGAGGTCCGGCCGATCGGAACACCCACCGACCAGGAAGCAACTGTCGGGGCCAGTCCTTCCAGTGGCGTGACTAGCTGCAGAACTCCGCCTCGACGATCGCGTCGCTCTTCTTCGTCCAGTCGCCGTTGAAGTTGACGGCGAGGGTGTGGCGGCCGTCGGGGGTGGTGAGGGCTCTGGTATGGGAGCCGTGGATGTCGCCGCCGTGGCCCCAGACGGTCGTGCCGCAGCTCAGTTCGTAGGACCGGAGGCCCAGGCCGTAGGCCTCGTTCTCCTTCGTCGGGACGGTGGTCTTCATCTCCTTCAGCTGCTCGGGCGGGAGCAGCCGGCCCCGCAGCAGGGCGCTGTAGAAGCGGTTGAGGTCCGCCGAGTCGGAGATCATCTCGCCGGAGGCGCCGGCGATGGACGGGTTGAGTTCGGTCACGTCGTAGGTCGGGCCCGTCGCGGTCTGGGCGAGCTTGGAATAGGCGCGGCTGCTGGGGCGGGGCAGAGTGGCCCGTGTTCCGGGGACCGAGGTCTCCTTCAGGTGCAGGGGCTTGATGATGCGGCTCCGGATCTCGTCGCCGTACGGGTTGCCCGTGACCTTTTCGATCACCATCCCGGCGAGGACGTAGTTGGTGTTCGAGTAGTTCCAGGAGGTGCCCGGCTCGAAGTCCGGCTCGTGGGACATGGCGATGCCGAGGATCCGCTCGGGCGTCACCGTGTCGTAGCGGACCCGGTAGAAGCCGTCCTTCGTGAAGTAGGCGCGCCGGACCTCGTCGTCCGCCGTGACGTCGAAGACGCCGCTGGTGTGGTTGAGGAGCTGGCGGAGGGTGATGCGGCTGCCGTCGTGGCCGTTGCCGTGGACCACGCCCGGCAGCCACTTCTCCACCGTGTCGTCCAGCGACAGCCGTCCCTCCGCCTCCAGTTGGAGGACGACCGTGGCGACGAACGTCTTGGTGATGCTGGCGACGCGGTAGTGGTCGCGAGTGGAGCGCGGTTTGCCGGTTTCCAGGTTGCCGACGCCGGCCGTCGCAGCCCACACCTCGTGCCCCCGCTGGACCCGCGCCACCACGCCCGGCACTCCGTCGGCGACGGCGGCCCGGACCGCCTGCCGGGTCGCCTCATGGCCGCCGGAGCCCCGGGAGGGTGCCGCCAGTGCCGGGACCGCCAGTGCCGCGGAGAGTGCCACCGCCGTCGCAGCCGTCAGGGCCGTGCGTACGTGTCTCCTCATGTCCCCGTTTCCCCCTGTCACATGTCCCATGGAGCTGTGTCGGGGAGAGGGACCCCGGCCGCGCGGCCGGGGTTGATCCACCGAGGGTGGTTGAGCGGGTTTCAGCCCTTCTTGAGCACCAGCTCCGTGTTGCGGTCCTCCGGGTCGCCGCCGAGGTTCGGGTTGGCGCCGGGGGCGTTGAGGGACAGCTCGCGGTAGAGGGCCGCGAGGCCGGTCTGGGAGAGGTCGGAGAAGTCCGTGCGGTGCGGGGCGGAGGACTCGACGAGGGTGGTGAACAGGGAGATCGTGCCGTCCTTGTTGTCGGTCAGCTCGATGATCCGGGCGAGCTGGGGGTAGTCGACGTGGGACGCCGTGGAGATCTCCCAGAAGGAGCCGCCGCTCGACATGGAGTGCGGGGTGATGACGTTCTTGTGGATGTGGCCGTTCACCCAGGCGAGGACGTTGCGGTGGCCGCCGAGCAGGGCGAGGACCTCCTGGCCGGTGTGGCGGCGCTCGCCGGGGCGGGACGGGTCGCGGCGGGTGTTCGTCATCGTCTTGCTGGTGTGATGGCTGAAGATCACCGCGTGGGAGTCCTTGTTGTCCCGCAGGGTCCGCTCGAGCCACTTCAGCTGGGCCGTGCCGATGGAGCCCTCGTAGTGGCCGCCCGCGTCGGTGGTGTCGAGGCTGATGCCGATGACGTCGTCGGAGACGCGGAAGGCGTAGTACTGGGTGCCGGCGTCGAGGTTCGCTGAGGAGTAGCCGTGGCCGGCCGGGCCGACGCCCCGGTAGGCCGGGTTCAGGTGCGCCCGGAGGTACTCGGCGGGGGTGAAGGGGGCGCGGCTCTCGTCGGGGGTGACCGAACGCATGGCGCGGGCGTGGGACTTGAGGAAGTCGTGGTAGCTGACGCCCTTGGGGTCGCCTGCGTTCTTGATGAGGGTCTGGAGCCGTTGCGCCTCGGAGGCGGAGACGTTCATCAGCTTCTTGCCGCCGACGGCGAGTTCGGTGAGGTAGGAGTCACCGTGCGAGGCGTAGCAGCCCATCGGCAGGGAGTCGTGGTTGCCGACCGTGGAGTACCAGGGCAGGTTGAGGCCGGGGCTGCGGACCTCGCGGACGGCGGCCTTGAGGAAGCCGTCGAGGTGCGGGAAGCCGACCTGCTTGTCGGTGTCGCGGACGGCGGCGTCGGGCTGCCAGTACTGCTTGAGGCCGCTGTTCTGGACGCCTTCGTACTGGCGCGGGTCCCCGGTGTTGGGGGTGATCCGCCCGCCGCTCATGATCTTCAGGAACCATTCCAGCTCGGACTTGGCGTTGTTGTCCGTGTTGTCGCCGGTGGTCATGGCGAAGTGCAGCGGGGATCCGGTGACGGGGGCGCCCCGGAGGGCGTTGATCCGCTCCACCAGTGCGATGGCGCCCTGCACGGTCAGTGCCTCGTGCGGCCGCCAGGCGTGTATGTCGGCCGAGCGGAGGTACTCCAGACGCAGCGGATGCTGGGCGTCGATGATGTGGAGGTCGGTGAGCTGCACGAACGCGGCGAGGGCGGTACGGCGTGCGGTGCGGCCGGATCTGGGCGCGGCGAGGTCGGAGCGGACGACCCGCTGCCAGCCGGGTCCGTCGCCCAGGCGCCGGTAGCCGGAGCCGGTGCGCGGGGTGGCGACCGAGGCCACGGTCGTGCCCTTGGTGTAGGGGGCCAGGGGCGCGGCGGGCGCTTGGCGCGAGGAGGCGGCGACGGCCTCGGTGGCTTCCTCGGTCGCCGTGGCGGCCTGGCTGTCGCTGGGCCGCAGGGCGTAGCCGACGCCCGCGGAGAGGGCGACCGCTCCGGAGGCGGCGAGGACGGAACGACGGTGGATGCCCTGGCCGGAGCCGGCGACTGAGCGTGTGCGCGACATGCGCTTTCTCTCCCCGAGTACGAACGCGTCGGCAGTGGTGGCGGGGCGTTCGGCGTTCGAACGTCCCGCACTTACTGGATCGTTGGCACCGGGGATGACCTGTACGTAAACGACGCGGCAACGCGCAGCGCCGATCGCCGTACGTGGATCTTGGACCACCCTGCGCGTCGTCGGCCGCTCCTGGAACGTCCCGGAGTCGGTCACGCGGTGTTCATCTTCCGGGGTACTGCACCTATTCGGCTTCCGCCTCCGCCACGGCATCGGCGAGC
This sequence comes from Streptomyces sp. NPDC006372, assembly GCF_040612515.1. Taxonomy (NCBI): domain Bacteria; kingdom Bacillati; phylum Actinomycetota; class Actinomycetes; order Kitasatosporales; family Streptomycetaceae; genus Streptomyces; species Streptomyces sp. NPDC006372. The sequence goes on from NZ_JBEXQJ010000001.1 coordinate 676,929, forward strand.
CGCCCGGTGACCGGCCGTTCCCGCCACAGGCACAGGGCGATGTCGACCAGCCGGATACGGACGAGCCCGGGCACCGCGTCCAGGTCCTGCCAGGCGGCGAGGTCGGTGGAGCCGCCGATCTCGTTGCGGAGGTCGCCGCCGATGACGCGGCCCTCGTAGACGAGCCGGACGCTGTGGTGGTCCACGGGGCGTCCGAATCGGTCGCGGAGGGTGTGTCGGGAGGAGTTCACACCGAGCAGTCCGGTGACCTCGATGCGGTAGCCGGTCTCCTCCTCGACCTCCCGGCGCACGGTGTCGTGGGGGTCCTCGCCGTGTTCCATGCCGCCGCCGGGGACGACCCACTCGGGGGTGCCGTCGGGGGCGGGTGAGCGGGCGAGCAGGATCTGTCCGTCACGGACACATATGGCGTAGGCCGCCACCCTCAACTTCTGTCTCACTCCGGGACGTTACCCGATTTCGCCGCCTTCTGGACCGATGCCCGCAAAACGCATCGGGGGTTTTCCCCATACATCCATTGCGGTTCGGTCAACCCTCCCCAAAGAACCTCACCTTGCGTAAAGCTGTGCGATCGTCCGGGCTCGCGTACCGGACCGTCGCGACCAGGGCCGATCGGTTCCGGTCGCTTCCCGCTCGTTCCTTTACCTGCAAGGGATGCCGATGACCCACAGCTCCCAGCGTGATCCGATATCGAGCCGGAGACGGGCGGCGCGTATCGCCGTGGCCGCCGGGCTCGTCGCCGCGCTCTCCGCGGCCGGACCGGTCCCCCTGGCCTTCTCCGCCGACGAGCCGGGCGCGTCCGCACCGGTCGACGCCGACGTCAAGTCCGCGCACGCCAAGCTCGGTTCGGACGACGCGGACCTGCTCGCGGAGGCCAAGGCCGACGGCGACAAGACCGTCACCATGATGATCGCCACCGCGCCCGGGAAGACCGAGCAGGTCGCCGGGCAGCTGGACGCGGTCAAGGGCGGCTCGGTGGGCCGGGCCGACGACAAGCTGGGCTACGTCCGCGCCACCGTCCCGACCTCCCGGGCGGACTCGGCCATCGCCGCCGCCGTCAAGCTCTCCTCCGTGCAGGGCATCGACCTGCGCGAGGAGATTCCGCTGGACGACCCGGCGCCGAGCGCGGACACCGCCAAGGGCGCCGAGGCGACGGGCACGTATCCGGCGCCGGGCAAGAAGACCCCGGCCGAGAACCCGTACAACCCGTCCTTCGAGACGGGCGCGGTCGACTTCGTCGAGGACCACCCGAAGGCGGACGGCCGCGGTGTCACGATCGGCATCCTCGACTCCGGCGTGGACCTCGGGCACCCGGCGCTGCAGAAGACCACGACCGGCGAGCGGAAGATCGTCGACTGGGTGACGGCGACCGACCCGATCGTCGACAGCGACAACACCTGGCGCCCGATGGTGACGGCCGTGGCGGGCCCGGCGTTCACCTACCAGGGCCAGTTGTGGAAGGCCCCGGCGGGCTCGTACGCCGTCAGCGTCTTCAAGGAGTCGTACACCGCCGGCGGCGACGCGAAGGGCGACGCCAACCGCGACGGCGACACCACCGACGCCTGGGGCGTGCTGTACGACGCGGCGTCCGGCACGGTCCGGGTCGACCTGAACAACAACTTCGACTTCGGCGACGACGCCCCGATGAAGCCGTACAAGGACGGCCACCAGGTCGGGTACTTCGGCACCGACGACCCGAAGACCGACGTGGCCGAGCGGCAGCCGTTCGTCGTGGAGATCCGCAAGGACGTCCCGATGGACCCGCTGGGCGGCTCCTGGGTCGGCAAGAAGTCCGACTTCGTCAACATCGGCGTCATCGAGTCCGAGCACGGCACGCACGTGGCCGGCATCACCGCCGCCAACGGCCTGTTCGGCGGCAGGATGAGCGGTGCCGCTCCGGGCGCCAAGCTGGTCTCCTCCCGCGCCTGCACCTGGTCCGGCGGCTGCACCAACGTCGCGCTCACCGAGGGCATGATCGACCTCGTCACCAAGCGCGGTGTCGACATCGTCAACATGTCCATCGGCGGCCTGCCGGCGCTGAACGACGGCAACAACGCGCGCGCCGAGCTGTACACGCGCCTCATCGACACCTACGGCGTCCAGCTGGTGATCTCCGCGGGCAACTCCGGCCCCGGTGCCAACACCATCGGCGACCCGGCCCTGGCCGAGAAGGTCATCTCGGTGGGCGCGTCCGTCTCCAAGGAGACCTGGGCAGCCAACTACGGCTCGGTCGTGGAGAAGAAGTACGCGCTGATGCCGTTCTCCTCGCGCGGTCCGCGTGAGGACGGCGGCTTCACGCCGACCCTGGTCGCCCCGGGTGCGGCGATCAACACCACGCAGACCTGGCTGCCGGGCTCCCCGGTCGCCGAGGCGGGCTACTCCCTGCCGGCCGGCTACTCGATGCTCCAGGGCACCTCGATGGCCTCCCCGCAGGCCACGGGTGCTTCGGCGCTGCTGATCTCGGCCGCGAAGCAGAAGAAGATCGACCTCACGCCGGCGACCCTGCGCACGGCCCTCACCTCGACCGCCGACCACATCAAGGGTGTGCAGGCGTACGAGGAGGGCGCGGGCCTCATGAACATCGAGGACGCCTGGGACGCCATCCGTGACGACACCACCGCCCACGACTACACGGTCAAGGCGCCGGTCGACACCGCGATGGACGACAAGCTCAAGACGCCCGGCTACGGCACCGGCCTCTACGACCGCGAAGGCGGTCTGAAGGCCGGTCAGAAGAAGACGTACGAGGTCACCCTCACCCGTACGTCCGGCGCCGACAAGGCGATCCGGCACGAGCTGCACCTGGAGAACAACGCGGGCGGCACGTTCCGGATCGTCGGCTCGGACGAGGTGAAGCTGCCGCTGAACAAGCCGGTGACCGTCAAGGTCCAGGCGGCCCCGAAGTCCGCGGGCATCAAGAGCGCGATCCTGGAGGTCGACGACCCGCGGACCGAGGGCATCGACAAGCAGGTCCTCACCACGGTCGTGGTCTCGACGCCGTTGAAGTACACGTACTCCGCGAAGGGTTCGGTGCAGCGCAACAGCACCCGGCACTACTTCGTCACCGTCCCCGAGGGCGCGAAGTCGCTCGAGGTCGCGATGAGCGGGCTGAAGGACAAGAGCCAGACCCGGTTCATCGCCATCCACCCGTACGGCGTGCCGTCCGACCCGACGTCGACGATCAACTGCTACCCGAACTACACCAACCCGGACAACACCTGCCGCCCTGACCTGCGTTCGTACGCGGACCCGCAGCCCGGCGTGTGGGAGATCGAGGTCGAGTCGCGCCGTACGTCGCCGCTGCTCGACAACCCGTACCGGCTGGACGTCGCCGTGCTCGGCGCGGCCTTCGAGCCGGAGACCGTGACCGTGCCGGAGGCGAAGGTCGGTACCCCGGCCGCCGCCTCCTGGAAGGTGACGAACGGCTTCGCCGCGATCGACGGCAAGCTGGTGGGCGGACCGCTCGGCTCGGCGAAGGCGACCCGTCCGTCGATCAAGCAGGGCGAGACGCAGAGCACCACGGTCGAGGTGCCCGCGGGCGCCAAGTCGCTGGACGTCGCGATCGGCGGTGTCTCGGACGCCGCGGCCGACCTGGATCTGGCGGTCTACAACGCCGCGGGCACGCAGGTGGGCAGCTCCGCCGACGGTGACTCGGAGGAGTCGGTCTCCGTGCCCTCCCCGGCCGCCGGCACGTACACGATCAAGGTCGTCGGCTACTCGGTGCCGGCCGGCACGACCGCGTACGACTACCGGGACGTGTTCTTCGCTCCCACCCTCGGCAGTGTCTCGGTCGACGGGTCCGCGCCGGTGAAGCTCGGTACGGGCGACTCGGCGACGTTCTCGGGCAGCGTCACCGCCACGGCGGCGGCTCCCGAGGGGCGTGAGTTCTTCGGTCAGGTGCAGCTGGTCAACGCGCGCGGCACGGTCGCGGGCCTGGGCAGCGTGAAGATCGAGAAGGTCGTGCCGTAACCGACGGTCACGGCAGGTGAGGGCGGGCGTCCGTACGGGCGCCCGCCCTTCTTCCTACCGGCCCTGCGGGCAGGGAAGCGTGCGGGACTGCGGCAGGGCGGCGGTGATCCACGCCCGGTCGCGGGCGATCTCCTTCTTCCCCGTCGTCCACAGGTCGGGCTCGGCCTGCCCGTCGGAGATGCCGACGAGGACGCGGTCCCCCGGGCGCACGTCGGTCTCCATGGGGAAGACGACCCTGTCCTTGCCCTCGGCGGGCTTGTAGTACCGGTCCACGTCCAGGCTGACGCGGTTCTGCCCGGTCCCGGGGACGGGCTCGACCTCGACGACGGTGCCCTCGACGACGAGCCGGGCGCAGGCGAGGTACCCGGCGTGACCGAGCTTGGCGTGCTCGCCGGCCTGCGGCCGCCCGGCGGAACTGTCGGCGGCGGACGACCCGCCTCGATCGTCCGCGCCCATGTCGCCGCTCTGGGTGACGAGCCAGCCCATGCCGATGACGACGGTGGCTCCCACGGCCGCCACGAGCGCCTTCAGGGTCACGGCCAGGGGTTTGGGACGGGTGCGCCGCGCGGCCAGTGGCGTCACGGAGGCACCGGTCTCCGGCTCGGCGAGTGCCCGTCCGATGAGGCCCAGCTGCTCGCGGAGCAGCGCCACGTCGGCGCTCGCGGAGCGGTACTCGGCCACGAAGGCGTCGTCAGCGAGGGCATCGTCCGGTGGCGCCTCGCCGGTGATCACCGCCATCAGCGCGGCCTCGTCGTGCCTGTCCTTGTCATGCTCGGCGGTCATGTCACACCACCTCGTCCTCGTGCAGGCGGGTGCGCAGGGCCCGGACCGCCGTGTGGAGTCTGCTCTTGACCGTGCCCTCCGGGACGCCGAGCTGCTCGGCGATGGAGCGGACCGGCAGGTCGGCGTAGAAGCGCAGCACGACGACCTGGCGCTGGGCGTCGGGCAGCTCGTCCAGGCCCTGGGCGACGGCGACGGAGAGCACGCTGGTCTCCTCGCCCGAGGGGTGCGCCGGCTGCCGCAGGGCCGCCAGCCGCTCCCCGAGACGCTCCTGGCGGCGCTTGGCACGGTGCCAGTCCATGGCGAGGTTGGAGGCGACCACGGCGGCCCACGCCGAGACGTCCCGCGGCGCCTCCCGCCCGCTCGCGGCCCGCTCCAGCAGCCGCAGCCGGACCTGCTGCACCCCGTCGGGGAGGTCCGCCTGCGGAACCCCGCCCAGCGCGAGCACCGCCCGCACCCGGCGCTCCTGTGCCGCGTCCAGTGGATCAGCCGCATCCAGCGGGCCGGCCGGGCCCGGCGGATCAGCCGGACCCAGCGGATCGTCGCCGGTACCGGTCCGCGGCGTCTCCCGGTCCCGCCGGGCCCTTCCGCGCAGCAGCACAAGCCACCCCCCTCGCCGTGTTTCTCCTACGACGCCGGCAGCGCCCGGAACGTTCGGTCCTTTCCCGACGTCCCGACGGAGTGACCGAGGCGTACGTCACACTCCCGTGTGGCCGAGAGCAACAGGGGCAGGCGACCTTGCGGCCTGTACCCCCTGAGGGACGAATTCCTCCAGCTCAGCGGGGGTGGACACCGGACGTCCGCAACCATGGAGCGGGACCCGTCGTCCCACTGGCCGGGCAGGCCGGTGAAAGAAGTGGACAGACGGGCCGTGGTCGGCCGCATGATGGAAAAGCCTCGGCCAAGCAACGAGCACGTGAAGAGACGCAGGAGAGGGAGACACCGTGAGGGTCGGAATCGTCGGAGCCACCGGACAGGTGGGCACGGTCATGCGCAGGATCCTCACGGAACGGAACTTCCCGGTCACCGAGCTGCGTCTGTTCGCCTCGGCCCGTTCCGCGGGCTCGGAGCTGGACGGCGTGACGGTGGAGGACGCGTCCACCGCCGACTACACCGGCCTGGACATCGTGCTGTTCTCCGCGGGCGGTGCCACGTCCAAGGCGCTGGCCGAGAAGGTCGCCTCCCAGGGCCCCGTGGTGATCGACAACTCCTCCGCGTGGCGCAAGCACCCGGAGGTCCCCCTGGTCGTGTCCGAGGTGAACCCGCACGCGATCAGGAACCGCCCCAAGGGCATCATCGCCAACCCGAACTGCACGACGATGGCCGCGATGCCGGTGCTGCGTCCGCTGCACGACGAGGCCGGTCTGGAGGCTCTGGTCGTCGCCACGTACCAGGCGGTGTCCGGCTCCGGTCTCGCGGGCGTGGCCGAGCTGCACGGCCAGGCGCAGAAGGTCGTCGCCGACGCCGACAAGCTCACCCATGACGGCGAGGCCGTCGACTTCCCGGAGCCGGGCGTCTACAAGCGCCCCATCGCCTTCAACGTGCTGCCGATGGCGGGCAGCATCGTCGACGACGGCCTGAACGAGACCGACGAGGAGCAGAAGCTCCGCAACGAGTCCCGCAAGATCCTGGAGATCCCTGAGCTGAAGGTCTCCGGCACCTGCGTGCGCGTCCCGGTCTTCTCCGGCCACTCCCTGCAGGTCAACGCCCGTTTCGCCCGCCCGATCTCCCCGGAGCGCGCGACGGAGCTGCTGGCCGACGCCCCGGGCGTCGTCCTCACCGACATCCCCACCCCGCTCCAGGCAGCCGGCAAGGACCCCTCCTACGTCGGCCGCATCCGCCGCGACGAGACGGTGGACAACGGCCTGGCGCTGTTCCTCTCCAACGACAACCTCCGCAAGGGCGCCGCGCTGAACGCGGTCCAGATCGCGGAGCTGGTGGCGGCGGAGCTGAAGGGCTAGGGGTTGCCCCCGGAGTCCCTGCGGACCTCGTAGTAGAAGCAGCCGTATTCGACGGCCCGGACGTGGACGAGTGCCACGGCCGGGTCGTCGAATGCTTCTGTGAAGGCGTCGTCGAAGGCCGCGGAGTCCTCGACCAGCCGTCCGCCCAGGATGTGCCCGTCGGCCGAGTAGCGGCGGACCGTGCGGTGGCTGTTGGTGAAGGGGAGGGCGTCGGTGTCCGGCCCCGCGCACTCCTCGGCGTGGATGAAGACGGGGCCCTGTTCGTCGTACGCCCCGGGTTCGGCGCCCGTCTCCGCCGCCCAGCGGCGCAGTGGGGCGTACGAGACCAGGGCGATGTGTTCGCCCGGTGCGCTGCGGCGCAGGCAGCAGCGGAGCGGGGCGCCGCCCTCGGTGTCGGTGAACGGGGTCGTCGGGCGGCCCGCGTCGTCCGTCTCGCGGAGTTCCGTCAGGGCGCCCGGGGCGATGGGGCGTGCGGTGTACGTCGTGGTCCTCATGCTCATCAGGCTCGCTCGCGCGGGACCGGGGCACCGGCGGATTCCGGACGTCGCTCTCCCCCGGGGCGCCCGGCGCGTACGACCGCCGGCAGGGCCACCAGCGCCAGACCTCCGCCCACGCACAGCACTGCCGTCGCACCGAGCCCGTCCGCCGTGCGGCCGCCCGTGAACGCCCCGAGTGCGATCGCGGTGTTGAAGACGCCCGCGAAGAGCGCCGACCCGGCCTCGCGGGCCCCGGGTGCGGCGGCCGACAGCCAGTTCTGGGAGGAGACCGAGACGCCCCCGTAGACCAGCCCCCAGACGACGAGCAGCAGGGCCGACGCGGCCAGCGAACCCCCGGCCGGGACGAGCAGCAGGACGACCGCGCCGAGTCCGGCGGCGATGACCAGCAGGGCCCGGCGCGGGTCACGGGCCGCCAGCCACCCGCCCGCGAAGGTGCCGGCGACTCCGGCCACGCCGTAGCCGAGGAGGAGCGTGCTGATCGTGCCGGCGCCCAGGCCGGGAACGCGTTCCAGGATCGGCCGGACGTAGGTGTACGCCGTGAAGTGGCCGGTCACCAGGAGCGCTGTCGTCAGCAGGCCCCGGGAGACGGCCGGTGTGCGCAGCAGGGCCGGGAAGGTGCCGAGCCGTACGGGGCGTTCGGGCGGCAGCGGCGGCAGGGCGAGGGCCAGGGCTCCCGTCACGGCGACCGCGAGTCCGGCCAGCGCGGCGAACGCCCAGCGCCAGCCCGCGAGTGAGCCGAGGAACGTGCCGGCCGGCACGCCGAGCACCGAGGCGACGGCTATCCCGCTGAAGATCAGCGCGGTCGCACGGCCCGCCCGGTCGGGCGGCATCAGCCGCGTCCCCAGCCCGGCCGCGATGGCCCACACCCCGCCGATGCACACGCCGACCAGGGCGCGGGCGAGCAGCAGGACGGTGATGTGCGGGGCGAGGGCGGAGAGCAGGTTGGCGGCCGCCAGCAGGAGCAGCAGGGCGCACAGGACGGTGCGCCGGTCGGCGCGGCGGACCGCGACCGGCAGCAGGGGTGCGCTCGCCGCCGCGACCAGGCCGGGGAGGGTGACGGCGAGCCCGGCGGTGCCGGCGGAGACGTGCAGGCCGGTGCCGAGCGAGGTGAGCAGGCCGACCGGGAGCATCTCGGTGGTGACGACGGAGAAGGTGGCGGCGGCGAGGGCGAGGACGGCGGGCCAGGGGCGGGCCGGCGCGAGGGTGGTGGGCTCCGGAACGGAGGTCGTGGAGGGCATGCCTCCACCTTTTTGCGCCGCCCTGCCCGGGAACAACGGCGAAGTCCTCACCCTTCCATGAGCGGGACTGATCGATCGGAGCAGGAGGGAATCGGCCGTGGCGGGGCTGGAGTTGCGTGAGCTGGAGTGCTTCCTGGTGCTGTCGGAGGAGTTGCACTTCGGCCGGACCGGGGAGCGGTTGTACGTCTCGCAGAGCCGGGTGAGTCAGTTGCTGAGCGCGCTGGAGCGCCGGGTGGGCGGCCGTCTGGTGCATCGCACGAGCCGACGGGTCGCACTGACCCCGCTCGGCGAGCGGTTCGTCGAGCGGCTGCGTCCGGCGTACGGCGGGCTGCGGGAGGCCGTGGAGGACGCGCGGGTCGCCGCCCGGGGGGTCGAGGGCGCTCTGCGGGTCGGTTTCCAGGGGGCGGCGGACACCCGGCTGACGGCGGCGGTGCGGGCCTTCCGGTCCACGCACCCGGAGTGCGTGACGGATCTGGTGGAGATCCCGCTCGCCGACCCCTTCGGCGCCGTGCGCGAGGGCGCGGTGGACGCGGCGGTGGTTCTGCTGCCCGTCGAGGAGCCGGACCTGGTGCTGGGCCCGGTCTTCTCCAGACGGCCGCAGACGATCGTGGTCGGCCGGGACCATCCGTTCGCGTCCCGCGCGCAGGTGACCGCGGCGGAGGTCGCGGCGGCCCCGCTGGTCACGGCCGCTCCCCCGGCGCCCGCCTACTGGCGTGCCGCGCACGCTCCGTCCGCCGTGCCCGGCCCGGTGGTGAGCACGCTCCAGGAGGGGCTGACGCAGGTCGCCGCCGGGCGGGCGGGCATGCTGCTGTGCCGGCCGACGGCCGCGTACCACCGGCGCGAGGATGTGGCGTTCGTGCCGGTGGAGGGTGTTCCGGAGTCGGCTCTCGGCATGGTGTGGCACCGGGACGGGGAGACGGCCGGGGTGCGCGCGTTCGCGCGGACCCTCGCCTCCCGAGGGGTATCCCTAGGAGACGCCCAGGTCGTCGCCTGAGGCGAGGCCGCCGTGGAAAGATGGCGCAACCCACCCATACCGAGGAGATGACCGCGTGCCTGGCACAAACCTGACCCGCGAGGAGGCGCAGCAGCGGGCGAAGCTGCTCGCCGTTGACTCGTACGAGATCGAACTCGACCTCTCCGGCGCGCAGGAGGGCGGCACCTACCGGTCCGTGACCACGGTGCGCTTCGATGTGACGGCCGAGAACGGCGCGGAGTCGTTCATCGACCTGGTCGCGCCGGCGGTGCACGAGGTGACCCTGAACGGGGACTCCCTCGACCCGGCCGAGGTCTTCGCGGACTCCCGGATCGCCCTGCCCGGCCTGCTCAGGGGTCGCAACATCCTCCGGGTCGTCGCCGACTGCGCGTACACCAACACCGGTGAGGGCCTGCACCGTTTCGTCGACCCGGTCGACGACCAGGCGTACCTCTACACCCAGTTCGAGGTGCCGGACGCCCGCCGGGTGTTCGCGAGCTTCGAGCAGCCGGACCTCAAGGCGACCTTCCAGTTCACCGTGAAGGCGCCGGAGGGCTGGACCGTCGTGTCCAACTCGCCCACGCCGGAGCCCCAGGACAACGTCTGGGTCTTCGAGCCGACGCCGCGCATCTCGTCGTACATCACGGCGCTGATCGTCGGCCCGTACCACTCGGTGCACAGCGTGTACGAGAAGGACGGCCAGTCGGTCCCGCTCGGCATCTACTGCCGGCCCTCGCTCGCGGAGTACCTCGACTCGGACGCCATCTTCGAGGTGACCCGGCAGGGCTTCGAGTGGTTCCAGGAGAAGTTCGACTACACGTACCCGTTCAAGAAGTACGACCAGCTGTTCGTGCCGGAGTTCAACGCGGGCGCGATGGAGAACGCGGGCGCGGTGACCATCCGCGACCAGTACGTGTTCCGGTCGAAGGTGACGGACGCGGCGTACGAGATGCGCGCGGAGACCATCCTGCACGAGCTGGCCCACATGTGGTTCGGCGACCTCGTGACCATGGAGTGGTGGAACGACCTGTGGCTGAACGAGTCGTTCGCCACGTACACGTCGATCGCCTGCCAGGCGCACGCGCCCGGGAGCCGGTGGCCGCACGCCTGGACCACCTTCGCCAACTCCATGAAGACCTGGGCCTACCGGCAGGACCAGCTGCCGTCGACCCACCCGATCATGGCGGAGATCCAGGACCTGGACGACGTCCTGGTCAACTTCGACGGCATCACGTACGCCAAGGGCGCCAGCGTCCTGAAGCAGCTCGTCGCCTACGTCGGCATGGACGAGTTCTTCCGGGGCGTGCAGGCCTACTTCAAGCGTCACGCCTACGGCAACACGCGGCTGTCCGACCTGCTGGGCGCGCTGGAGGAGACCTCCGGGCGTGACCTGAAGACGTGGTCGGAGAAGTGGCTGCAGACGGCCGGCATCAACGTGCTGCGCCCGGAGATCGAGACGGACGCGGACGGTGTCGTCACCTCCTTCGGCATCCGTCAGGAGGCCCCGGCCCTGCCCGCCGGCGCCAAGGGCGAGCCGACGCTGCGCCCGCACCGTGTCGCCGTGGGCCTGTACGAACTCGACGAGGCGAGCGGCAAGCTGGTGCGGCAGGAGCGGATCGAGCTGGACGTGGACGGCGAACTGACCGCCGTGCCGCAGCTGGTGGGCAAGCGCCGCCCGGCCGTGGTCCTGCTCAACGACGACGACCTGTCGTACGCGAAGGTCCGTCTGGACGAGCAGTCCCTGGCCTTCGTGACGGAGCACCTGGGCGACTTCGAGTGGTCCCTGCCTCGCGCCCTGTGCTGGGCGTCGGCCTGGGACATGACGCGTGACGCCGAGCTCGCGACCCGCGACTACCTGTCCCTGGTGCTCTCGGGCATCGGCAAGGAGTCCGACATCGGCGTCGTGCAGTCGCTGCAGCGCCAGGTGAAGCTGGCGATCGACCTGTACGCGGACCCGGCCGCCCGCGAGACGCTGCTGGCCCGCTGGACCGACGCGACGCTGGCCCATCTGCGGGCGGCGGCTCCGGGCAGCGACCACCAGCTGGCGTGGGCGCGCGCGTTCGCCGCGACGGCCCGCACTCCCGAGCAGCTGGACGTGCTGGACGCGCTGCTGGACGGCTCGCAGACCATCGAGGGTCTGGTCGTCGACACGGAGCTGCGGTGGTCGTTCGTGCAGCGGCTCGCCGCGGTCGGCCGGTTCGACGAGGCGGAGATCGCGGGCGAGTACGACCGTGACCGGACAGCCGCCGGTGAGCGGCACGCCGCCACGGCCCGTGCGGCCCGTCCGACCCCGGAGGCCAAGGCGGAGGCGTGGGCGTCGGTCGTGGACTCCGACAAGCTGCCGAACGCCGTGCAGGAAGCGGTCATCGGCGGCTTCGTCCAGACCGATCAGCGTGAGCTGCTCGCCCCGTACGCGGACCGGTACTTCGAGGTGGTCAAGGACATCTGGGGGTCCCGCTCCCACGAGATGGCCCAGCAGATCGCCGTCGGTCTCTACCCGACGGTCCAGGTCTCGCAGGAGACCCTGGACAGGACGGACGCGTGGCTGACCTCGGCCGAGCCGAGCGCGGCCCTGCGGCGGCTGGTCTCGGAGTCCCGGGCGGGCGTGGAGCGCGCGCTGCGGGCCCAGCGGGCGGACGCGGCGGCGCAGTAGCCGGCCAGACGTGTGTGAGGGGCGCCCGGTGACTCGCCGGGCGCCCCTGTCGTTCGGTGGGCGGTGCTCTCGGGACGCTGTGGTGTCGCGGTGCTCTACCGTCGTGGGGCGGTGTCCGTCAGGTGCGTCGCGTCGGCGCGGGAGGTCCTTCCGGCGAGCCTGAGGACGCGCGCCTCCCGGGTGACGAACTGCCCCGCCACCGTCGCCCCGAACGCCAGCGCCATGCCGACCAGTTGCACCGGCGTGAGCGACTGGCCGAGCGCCGCCCAGCCGACGACGGCCGCGGTGAGCGGGGAGAGCGGGCCGAGGAAGGTGACCTGGGTGGCGGTGAGGCGGCCGATGCCGCGGAACCACAGCCAGTACGCGACCGCCGTGTTCGCGAGGGCCAGGTAGAGGTAACCGACGGCCGACCGGGCGTCCAGGGCCGGCGGCGCGCCCTCGACGAGGAGGGCGAGGGGCGCGATGAGCAGGCCTCCGGCGGTCAGCTGCCAGCCGGTGAGGGCCAGCGGGCCGACGCCCTCGGGCCTGCCCCACCGCTGGGTGAGCACGGTGCCGGTCGACATCGACGCGGTGGCGGCGACGGCGGCCAGCACGCCGAGCACGTCCAGCGCCCCGGCCGCCCGCAGCACGACGAGGCTGACGCCGAACGCGGCCACGGCCCCGGTCAGCAGGGTGCGCCGGGTCGGCCGCTGCCCGAGCAGCAGCGCGGAGAGGCCGGCGACGAAGAGCGGCCCGGCCGAGCCGACGACCGCCGCCAGACCGCCGGGCAGCCGGTACGCGGAGAGGAACAGCAGCGGGAAGAAGGCGCCGATGTTCAGCGCGCCGAGTACCGCCGACTTCCACCACCAGGCACCGCGCGGCAGCACCCGGGCCAGGCCGAGCAGCAGCAGACCGGCGGGCAGGGCGCGCATCAGCCCGGTGAACAGAGGGCGGTCGGCCGGGAGGAACTCGGTGGTGACCGCGTAGGTGGTGCCCCAGGAGATGGGGGCGAGGGCGGTGAGCGCGATGAGAGCCGGGCGGGAGGCCATGGGAAGACACCCTTCGAAGTAGGTCGGCAGAAAGTAGCTTAGCGCTAAGCAACTTTCCGTCAAGCTACTTTCTTGCGGGTGATCGAGTGGGGGCGGATACTCGGGGCATGAACGAACGCCCTGAGCAGCGCAAGGACCCCGTCGACGCGATCATCGAGCAGTGGGCCGCGGTCCGGCCCGACCTGGACACCGCCGCCATGGAGGTCTTCGGCCGGATCGGCCGGCTCACGCTCGCGATGGGCGACCGAATGGACAAGGCGTACGCGAAGTTCGGGATCTCACGCGGGGAGTTCGACGTCCTCGCGACCCTGCGCCGCTCCGGGGAGCCTTACACGCTCTCACCCCGGCAGCTGTCCGCGACGCTGATGCTCACGACCGGCGGTATGACGGGGCGCCTGGACAAGCTGGAGCGTGCGGGGCTGCTGCGCCGCTCGCCGGATCCGCACGACCGGCGCGGGCTGCGTGTCACGCTCACCGACAAGGGCCTCGGGGTGGTCGACGAGGCGGTCGCGGCGGGGCTGGCCGTCCAGACGGAGGCGCTGTCCGCCCTGGACGCGGAACGGGCCGGCCTGCTGGCCGACCTCCTGCGGGAACTGCTGGCCGGGGCGGAGAGGCCCTGACGGCAACGAGGGCGCCGCCGCGGTGACCGCGACGACGCCCTCGAGGGGGAAAGCTGGTCAGGCCTTGACTTCGCTCTTCGCGTCGGCCTTGGTGGCGATGTTGGAGCTGGTCGTGTCCTTGTTCTTGTGCGACTTGTCGCCGACCATCACCAGACCGGCGATGACCAGGTACAGCACGATGGGGGCAAAGACGAAGAGGCCCAGCGTCTCGATGACGCTCAGGCCCGTGCCGGGGTCGTCACCGTCGTCGCGCGTGAGCGCGGAGGCGGGCGACGACAGGAGCAGCATCATCAGCGTCGTACCGGCTGCCAGGGCGCCGGCGCGCAGGGCGTTCTTCTTGTCCACGGTGCCAAAAGTATCCAACGCCGAGTGGGGACGCGCGCCCGGGGTGCCGTAAGAGGCCCGCCCGTCATGTGCCGGCGTCCCTCAGCACCTCGATCAGCCCGCGCAGCCGCGGCGACGCCGCCAGGTCCTCCAGCGTCACGGGACGCCCCTGAGCGTCCGCGATCGGCAGGCGCCAGTTCGGGTACTGGTCCCACGTGCCCGGGAGGTTCTGCGGGCGGCGGTCGCCGACCCCGTCCGGGAGCCAGACGCCGATCATGCGGGCGGGGGTGCGGAGCAGGAAGCGGTGGACGGCCTGGATCTCCGCCTCCTCCGAGGCCGGGTCGGTGCCGCCGGTGCCGCCCTCCAGCAGACCGAGGCTGTTGAGCAGGGCCAGCCACTCCCCCGTGTCGGCGGCGGCCTCGGCGCGCTCCTCCGCCAGGGGGCGGGTCAGCAGGCCGAGGCTGTCGCGGAGCTCGACGTGCTCGCCGGTGAGGCGGGCGGCCGTGGAGGGCAGGTCGTGGGTGGTGGCGGTGGCCAGGCAGTCGGAGCGCCAGCGCTCGGGGGGCAGGGGGCGGCCGTCGCCCTCCCAGTCGCGTTCGAACCACAGGACGGACGTGCCGAGCACGCCGCGCTCGCGCAGTTCTTCGCGGACGCCGGGTTCGACGGTGCCCAGGTCCTCGCCGATCACCAGGGCCCCGGTGCGGGAGGCCTCCAGGACGAGGACCGCGAGCATGGCCTCGGCGTCGTAGCGGACGTAGGTGCCCTCCGTGGGCGGGTGGCCCTGGGGGACCCACCACAGGCGGAACAGGCCCATGACGTGGTCGATGCGCAGGGCTCCGGCGTAGCGGAACAGAGCCCGGAGCAGTTCGCGGAACGGGGCGTAGCCCGAGGCGGCCAGGCGGTCGGGGCGCCAGGGCGGCAGGCCCCAGTCCTGGCCGCGTGCGTTGAAGGCGTCCGGTGGGGCGCCCACCGACATCCCGGCGGCGAAGTACTCCTGCTGCGCCCAGGCGTCGGCGCCGGCGGGGTGCACGCCGACCGCGAGGTCGTGCACGATCCCGACCGGCATCCCGGCGTCGCGGCCGGCGCGCTGTGCGGCGGTCAGCTGGGAGTCGGTGAGCCAGGCGAGCCGCGTCCAGAAGTCCACCCGGTCCATGAGGCCGGACCGGGCGCGGGCGGTGTCGGGCGAGCGGGGGTCACGCAGGCCGGTCGGCCAGCGGTGCCAGTCCGAGCCGTGCACCTCGGCGAGCGCGCACCAGGTGGCGTGGTCCTCCAGAGCCTGTCCCTGCGCGGCGAGGAAGTCGCAGTAGGCGGCGCGCCTGCCGGGACCCAGCGGCACCTCGCACAACAGCTCGAGCGCCTCCCGCTTGAGCTCCCACACGGCGTCCCGGTCGATCAACGCGCCCTGTTCCAGCACCGCTTGGCGCAGTCGGCCGGACTCCTCCAGCAGCGCGCGCAGCCGTTCGCGGTCCTCGGCGTAGGCGTATTCGGGGACGTCCTCGATCCGCAGGTGCACGGGGTCGGGGAAGCGGCGTGAGGAGGGGCGGTACGGGGAGGGGTCGGTGGGGGCGCCGGGCACGGCCGCGTGCAGCGGGTTGACCTGGACGAACCCGGCGCCGAGCGACCTCGCGGCCCAGCCGGCCAGTTCCGCGAGGTCGCCGAGGTCGCCCATGCCCCAGGAACGGCGGGACAGCAGGGAGTACAGCTGGACGAGGAGTCCGTGCGAGCGTGCGGTGGCGGCGGGCAGGCGGGGCGGGGCGACGATCAGGTGGGCGGTGGCGGTGCGGCCGTCGGGGGCGGTGGCGGTCAGGCGGTGGACGCCCGGCGGGAGCCGCTCGGCGGAGGTGTGCGTGTCGCCCTGCTCGGTGTCGACGCGCAGCCGGGTGCCGTCGGGGAGCGCGGCCAGGGCGGCCGGGGGGCCGGTGCCCCAGCCGACCACCGTGGGCGGCAGCAGTCGTGCACCCAGTTCCCGCTCCCGGGCGGCGAGCGCGGCGCGGACGGCGCCGGGCGTGCTCGCCTCCACGCCGAGAGCGGCAAGGGTGAGGGTGACCGCGGTGGCCGAGGCCGGGACCGAGCGGTCCGGGGACGGACTGTAGGACGTGGCGACGCCGTACAGGCCGGCGAGACGGGACAGGTCCTCGGAGGGCGGTTCGGCCGGCCGGGATGCGGTCATCCAGGCCCCCTAGGACCTCATGTAGTCCGGGACGAAGGCGGAGGGCTCGCTGGTCAGGGGGGCGGATTCGGCGAGCGGCGGTTCGCTGGTGAGGGGCTCGGCGTCGGGGAGCGGGGGCTCGCTGGTCAGCGGGGGCTCGGCGCAGGTGCTCTCGGCACTGAAGACGCAGTAGTGCGGGTCGTCGTAGCGGGGATCGTCGTAGTGCGGGTCGAGGTCGGCGGACGTGTCCGCCACGGGTTTGGACGGGGCCGGGAGCGGAAGGAAAGTCATCGCAGCCACGGGGGCCTCCTTGTCGGGTTCAACATTCGACGGGTTATCGCAGCCCTACCCAGTCGACGCGATGCCAGACGCCCTGGGCCACACTTCGTGCTCCTGGTCACATTCCACTCCCGTCCACTCCCTCCAGAGTCCGACAATTCGGCCACACCGGCCACTCTCGTTGACACCTTCACCGGGTGGGTGGTGGGCTCGTTCTCCCGGTCGAACACATCGGGAACATCAGGAGGGGGCCTGTGGGACTGAGGCGTGGGAAGCGGGCAGCGGCTCTCGCGGTCGCCGTCGTCGCCGGAAGCCTCGGCACCCCGCCCGTCGCGATGGCGGCTCCGCCCACCCCGGGCACGACCGCGACCCCCGCTCCCGACAGCACCGGGCCGGGCCTCTCCGTCTGGCCGCGACCGCAGTCCCTGCGCGGGAACGGCGCCCCGGTCGCGGTGCCGGACGAGGTCGCCCTGATCACCGGTCCCCGGACCGACCCGTACGCCGTCGAGGCCCTGCGCGAGCTGCTGGGGCAGGCGGGGGCCCGCAGGATCACCGACTCCGCCGGGGCACGGCCGGGGGCGCTGACGGTGCGCGTGTCGACGGAACCCGTGCGCCGGGGCGACCGGCACGCGCTCCCCTCCGGGGGGTACGAGCTGTCGGTGGGCGCAGGCGGCGTCTCCCTCACCGGCACCGGCGAGGACGGCCTCTTCCACGCGGTCCAGACACTGCGGCAGCTCCTGCGCCCCGACGGCACCCTCACCGCGGCCGTCGTGCGCGACTGGCCCGGCACCGCCGTACGCGGCATCACCGAGGGCTTCTACGGCACCGCGTGGACGCACGGGCAGCGGCTGGGACAGCTCGACTTCATGGGGCGCACCAAGCAGAACCGCTACCTGTACGCCCCCGGTGACGACCTGTACCGGCAGGCGCGCTGGCGGGAGCCGTACCCGGCGCGGCAGCGGGCCGAGTTCCGGGAACTGGCCGAGCGGGCGCGCCGCAACCACGTCACCCTCGGCTGGGCGGTGGCTCCGGGCCAGGCGATGTGCTTCGCCTCGGACGCCGACGTGCGCGCGCTGACGCGCAAGCTCGACGCGATGTGGGCGCTGGGCTTCCGGGCCTTCCAGCTCCAGTTCCAGGACGTCAGCTACAGCGAGTGGCACTGCGGCGCGGACGCCGACCGGTTCGGCTCCGGCCCGCGGGCCGCCGCGCGGGCCCAGGCCCGGGTCGCGAACGCGGTGACCCGTCATCTGGCGGAACGGCATCCCGGCGCCGCGGCCCTGTCCCTGATGCCGACCGAGTACTACGAGGACGGTCCGACCGACTACCGGCGGGCCCTCGCGGACGCGCTGGACGCGGAGGTCGAGGTGGCCTGGACGGGTGTCGGGGTGGTGCCCCGCACCATCACGGGCGGCGAACTGGCCGGCGCGCGCGAGACGTTCGGGCACCCGCTGGTCACCATGGACAACTACCCGGTCAACGACTACGAGCCCGGCCGTCTCTTCCTCGGCCCCTACCAGGGCCGCGAACCGGCCGTGGCCGCCGGCTCGGCCGCCCTGCTCGCCAACGCGATGCAGCAGCCGGAGGCGTCGCGCATCCCGCTGTTCACCGCCGCCGACTACGCCTGGAATCCGCGCGCCTACCGTCCCGGGGAGTCCTGGCGGGCGGCGATCACCGACCTCGCGGGCGGGGACCGGCATCGCCGGGAGGCCCTGGCCGCGCTCGCCGGGAACGACGCGTCGTCGGTCCTCGGCGGTGAGGAGTCCGCCTATCTGCGCCCGCTGACGGAGGCGTACTGGCGGGACCGTGCGACGAGGAGCGCCGGGACGGACGGGGACGCAGGGCGGCGGCTGCGCGAGGCGTTCACCGTGCTGCGCGAGCTGCCCCGGCGGCTGACGGGCACCGGCCTCGGTTCCGAGGTCGCCCCCTGGGCGGAACTGCTGGCCCGCTACGGCGAGGCGGGTACGACCGCGCTCGACATGCTGGACGCGCAGCGCGCCGGCGACACCGCGGCGGCCTGGACGGCGTACCGCAGGCTCGGCACCCTGCGGGCCCGGCTGGAACCGGCCCGGGTCGAGGTCGGCACGGACGTGCTGGACCCCTTCCTGCGGCAGGCGCAGAAGGCGTACGCGGCCTGGTCGGGCATCCACCACGAGCCGCCCCCGAACACCGGCGACCGGGGCGACGGCCGCACCCTGCGCTTCCCGCACCCCCGGGATCTCACCGCCGTGACCGTCCTCACCGACCCCGGCACCGAGGGCAGCGTGGAACTGCACGTACCGGGAGAGGGCTGGCGAACCGTCGGCCGGCTGTCCCCCTCGGGGGCGACGGAGGTACGCGTTCCGGAGCGGGCCCGCGCGGACGACCCCCTGCCGGGCACACCGGGCGCGCCCCGGACGCAGAGGCCCGATGCCGTTCGGGTCACCGGTCCCGCCGCCTCCCGTGTGCACCATCTCGTGCCGTGGTTCACGGACTCCCCCGCCACCTCCCTGTCGCTCACCCGCGACCGCGTGGACGCCGAGAACGGCAAGCCGGAGCGTCTGACGGCCGGACTGAGTTCGCTGCGCCCGGCCGACGCCCGGGGCAGGCTCACCGTGGAGGCGCCCGAGGGGGTCCGGGTGCGGGTGCCGGAGAGCGAGCTGACCGTGCCGCGCGGCTCGACCGTGGAGGTCCCGGTCGAGGTGACCGTGGAGCGCGGTTCGCCGAAGCGGTCGTACGACATCCGGCTGGGGTTCGCGGGAGCGACCCGCACCCTCACCGTCCGGGCGTTCCCGCCCACCGGCGGACCCGACCTGGCCCGCACCGGCACGGCACGTTCCTCGGCCGACGAGACGCCCGACTTCCCCGCGTCGGCGGCGAACGACGGCGACCCGGAGACCCGCTGGTCGTCACCCGTCGACGACGGCGCCTGGTGGCAGGTCGAACTGGCCCACCCGACTCGGCTCGGGCAGCTCGTGCTGCGCTGGCAGGACGCCCACCCCTCGGCGTACCGCGTCCAGGTCTCGCCGGACGGCCGCCGCTGGCGCACGGCGGCGTCGGTGCGGGAGGGCCGGGGCGGCGTCGAGAGCGTCCGCATGGACGAGCGGGACGTCCGCTTCGTTCGGGTGCAGGGCGAGAAGCGGGCGACCCCGTACGGGTACTCGCTGTGGTCGGTGGAGGCGTTCGCCGTCACCGAGTGAGCCGTCCCGGCCACTGTTCGGACCTCCCGCCAGAACTCGATCACGCCCCACTATTCACTCAGTACATGTACTCAGTACATAATGATCCGCATGAGCACCCGCCACATCCTGCTGGGCCTGCTCGCCTCGGGGCCGAGCCATGGCTACGACCTCAAGCGACGCCACGACGAACGCTTCCCGCAGGCCCGTCCGCTGGCCTACGGGCAGGTCTACACGACCCTCCAGCGCCTCGTCCGGGACGGCCTCGCCGAAGTCGAGGGCACCGACTCGGACGGCGGCCCGGAGCGGACGATGTACCGCGCGACCGACGAGGGGACGCACGAACTGTCCCGCTGGTCCGGGGAGATCGCGCCGCCCGCCCCCTTCGTGGCGAACGAGATCTTCGCCAAGGTCGTGGTGGCCATCCTCTCGGGCGGCGACCCGGCCGGGTACCTGAGCGCGCAGCGCGCCGCCCACATGGAGCGGATGCGGGAGCTCACGGCGGTCAAGGCCGCCAAGGGCGCGGACCTGGCGACCGTGCTCTCGGCGGACTACGCCCTCAACCACCTCGACGCCGACCTCCGCTGGATGAGCACCACGGCGGCCCGGCTGACCACCCTGACCGCGGAGGTCGACGCAGTATGAGCAGACCAGAGCCCCTTGTCTCGGCGAGCGGCCTCACCAAGGCGCATGGCAGGACGCCCGCCCTGCGCGGCGCCTCGGTCGAGCTGCACGCGGGGGAGATCCTCGCCGTGACCGGCGCGAGCGGCAGCGGGAAGTCGACGCTGCTGCACTGTCTGGCCGGGATCGTCCGCCCGGACGAGGGCTCGGTGACGTACGACGGACGGCGACTGGAGGACCTCCCCGAGAAGCGGCTGAGCGAGCTGCGCCGCACCGAGTTCGGCGTGGTGTTCCAGTTCGGGCAGCTCATCCCCGAGCTGACGGCCCTCGACAACGTCGCCCTCCCGCTGCTGCTGGCCGGCGTCGAGCGGGCCGGCGCCCGGGCCCGGGCGGCCGAGTGGCTGGAGCGGTTCGGGGTGCGCGGGCAGGAGGAGCTGCGGCCGGGCGAGATGAGCGGCGGCCAGGCCCAGCGGGCCGCGCTGGCCCGGGCCCTGGTCACCGACCCGAAGGTGGTCTTCGCCGACGAGCCGACGGGGGCGCTGGACTCGCTGTCCGGCGAGCAGGTCATGACGGCCCTGGTCCACACGGTCCGCGAGTCGGGCACGGCGGTCCTGCTGATCACCCACGACGCCCGGGTGGCGGCCTACGCGGACCGCGAGGTGCAGCTCCGGGACGGCGCCGTGGCCCCGCTGGGGGTGACGGCGTGAGGACCTGCCGGTGCGTATCCCCGCGGCGCGGCTCCGCCCGCCGAGCGTCCGAACCCCGGCGGCTGCCGTGCGGCTCCGCCCGCCGCCCGGAGGTGACGGCATGAGCCCCCTGCGCTCCGATCTGCGTCTCGCCTGGGAACTGACCCGCGGTTCCGACCGCGGCGAGTGGTGGCGGGTGACGCTCACGGCGACCGGCGCCGCGCTCGCGACCGGATTCGCGCTGGCCGCCGTCGCCCTCGCCGCACTGCGCGGTCGCGCCGAGGTGCCGCTCGCCGAGGGCCTGTTGGACGAGCCCGGCACGCGGTCCGGTGTGATCGTCGGCCTGCTGCTTCTGCTCGTGCCGGTGCTCGGGTTCCTCGGCCAGTGCGCCCGGATCGGCGCCGTGCACCGCGACCGGCGGCTGGCCGGGCTGCGGCTGGCCGGGGCGACGCCCTGGCAGGTGCGGCGGATCGCGGCGCTGGAGACCGGGCTGGCCTGTCTGCTGGGCTCGGCGGTCGCCACCGTCTTCTCGGTGCTGCTCCTGCTCCGCCTGTGGGACCCGACCGCCCTGGCCTGGCTGGGGATCGCCCTGGTCGCCGTGGCGGTACCGGTGCTGGGCGCGGTCGCGGGCGCGCTGGCGCTGCGCCGGGTGGTGGCCTCGCCGCTCGGCTGGGTGCGCCGGGTCGGGCCGGGCGGCGGACGGGGGCCCGGGCTGCTGTTCCTGGCCGGGATCCTGGTGGTCGCGGTGATGGCGCTGCTGACCGTGGCCGGCACGTCCACGGCCGCCTCCGACCGGCCGGGCGGCGGGCTGCCGCTGACCATGGCGGGCGCGGTCCTCGCGGTCGGCGCGGGCGCGGTGTGGCTCTCCGGGGCCGCGGCGAGGGCGACCGGGCGGATCCTCGCGGTCCGGGCCCGGTCGGCGGCGACGCTGATCGCCGCGGAGCGGCTGCGCGACGACCCGTGGTCGGCCGCCCGCACCCATGCGGCCGTGCTGCTGGTGACGGTCGTCGGGACCGGCTTCATGGGCATCCGGCAGGTACTGAGCGACGTGGTGCGCACCAAGCAGAACCTCGCCGAGGACCCGTCCTACTACACCACCGGACTCGACCTCGTCGGCGCCGCCGTCGTGGTCGCCCTCGCGATCACCCTGTCCGGTCTCGCCGTCGGGACCGCCGAGTCCCTGGCCACCCGCCGCCGGGGCCTGGCCGCGCAGGCCGCCGCCGGGGTGCCCCGGACGGTGCTCGGCCGGGCCCTGCTGCTGGAGACCGCGCTGCCGCTGGCTCCCGCGGTGCTGCTCGCGGGCCTCGGCGGGATGACCGTCGGCACGTGGTACGCCGTGCTGGCCGGCCGCCCCGTGCCGTGGGCGACGGCCCTGGTCCCGCTCGCCGTCTACGCCGCCTGCCTGCTGGCCGCGGCCACCTCACTGCCCCTGCTGCGCCGCTCTGTGCGCCCCGGGGAGCTGCGGTACGCCTGAGCGCGGGCGGCCCGGCCTCCGTATGAGGCATCGTACGGCCGCCCCACGAGCGGCCGGCTCCGGGGGCGCGGGGGGACCCCGGGGCCGGCTCAGGACCGCACGCGGCAATACGAAGGCCCGGATCCTCGTCAGGCGGAAATGCCGTCGATCCGGGCCATGGCGTCGTCCGCGCCGTACGGCTGCAAGTACGGCAGCCAGCGCGGGTCCCTATGGCCGGTCCCGATGATGCGCCAGGCCAGGCCGGTGGGCGGAGCGGGTTTGTGGCGCAGCCGCCAGCCGATCTCGACGAGGTGCCGGTCGGCCTTCACATGGTTGCAGCGCCGGCAGGACGCCACCACGTTGTCCCAGACGTGCTTGCCCCCGCGGCTGCGCGGGATGACGTGGTCGACGCTGGTTGCGACGCCACCGCAGTACATGCACCGGCCCCCGTCGCGGGCGAACAGCGCCCGGCGGGTCAGTGGAACGGGCCCCCGATAGGGAACCCGGACGAATCGCTTGAGCCGGACCACGCTGGGTGCGGGGACTGTGACGGTCGCGCTGTGCAGATAGGCGCCGGACTCCTCGAGGCATACGGCCTTGTTCTCGAGGACGAGGACGAGCGCGCGGCGGAGCGGTACGACACCTAGCGGCTCGTACGACGCGTTGAGGACCAGGACATGCGGCACGGATGCCTCCTTGGACGCCGGCGGCGCGTGGCTCGCGCCGGGACGATTCGTAGCCAGTCTCCCCTCAGGCCTGGTGAAAGCGCCACCATGTCCCCGTAACGGGCTGGGAGTGTTTTCGACCACACCTGATGCATCCCCAGGATCATGGCCTGTTCAAGCCCAGGTGAGCACGGTCTCTCCTTCACACAACCGGCAAGGGCACACACAATGCCCCGTTAGTGTGGTGGTTCTGCCCTTTCGGTGACCCAGCCGTGACCTTGACCCCGCCGGGCCACCGCACCGGGGCAGACCGTTGCACCTGGAGGTACCCGCCGTGTCCCTGTCCGCCGTCCTGCTCGCCGCCGGTCCGTCGCCGTCGCCGACCCCTTCGGACTCGGAGACCCCGAGAGTGCCCTCGCTCCAGGATGCCCAGGAGAAGGCGACGAACGCCGCGGGCTGGGTGGAGCAGAACTGGTCGACGTGGCTCGCGATCGGCCTGCGGGTGCTGCTCATCGTGGTGATAGCCGCGGTGCTGCGGGGCGTCGTACGGCGAGCGATCACCAAGCTGATAGACCGCATGAACCGGAGCGTCCAGTCCGTGGACGGCTCCGCGCTGGGCGGGCTGCTGGTCAACGTCGAACGCCGCCGCCAGCGTTCGCAGGCCATCGGCTCCGTGCTGCGTTCGGTGGCGTCGTTCCTGATCATCGGCACGGCCGCGCTGATGATCCTGGGCACCTTCCAGATCAACCTCGCCCCGCTGCTCGCCTCGGCCGGTGTCGCCGGTGTGGCGATCGGCTTCGGCGCCCGCAACCTCGTCACGGACTTCCTGTCCGGCGTCTTCATGATCCTGGAGGACCAGTACGGCGTCGGCGACACGATCGACGCGGGCGTGGCCTCCGGCGAGGTGATCGAGGTGGGCCTGCGGGTGACCAAGCTGCGCGGCGACGGCGGTGAGATCTGGTACGTCCGCAACGGCGAGGTCAAGCGCATCGGCAACCTCTCCCAGGGCTGGGCCACGGCCAACGTCGACGTCACCGTCCACGCCGGCGAGGACCTGGACAAGGTGAAGGCCACCCTGGACGAGGTCGCCGAGAAGATGGGCGCCGAGGAGCCCTGGAACGAGCTGCTGTGGGGGCCGATCGAGGTCCTCGGCCTGGACAGCGTGCTGCTGGACTCCATGGTCGTGCGCGTCACGGCCAAGACGATGCCCGGCAAGTCCCTGACCGTGGAGCGCGAACTGCGCTGGCGGATCAAGCGGGCCTTCGACGCGGCGGACATCCGGATCGTCGGCGGCGCCACGGCCCCGGCGGAGGAGCAGGCAGCCGACCCGACGGCGGGGATGGCGGCCCCGTCGGTGTACGCGAACGCGACGTCCCCGCAGTCGGCGGCGGCGTCCCCGCTGACGCCCTCGGCGCCGACGAGCACCACCAAGTAGCCGTACCGGCAAGGGCGGTACCCGGGGTCCTCCGGGTACCGCCCTTCCGTATGCCCGGATGACGGCAGGACGTCCCCTATTGACGTCCGCGTGGTGGCGGGCTTACCTTCCTCCCCACCGATAGGAAACTTTCCTAACAGTGATCTGGCGGCAAGAAACACCAGATGGACTTCCCCACCTGATCACTGAGAAGCTGAGCAGCCGAAGGGCAGGTGTGGACTCGCATGGCAGGAACCGCCGGCACGCCGGGCACCCCGCGCGTCCTGCGCGCCATGAACGACCGGGCCGCCCTGGACCTGCTGCTGGAGCACGGTCAGCTGTCCCGCACCCGGATCGGCAAGCTCACCGGCCTGTCCAAGCCGACCGCCTCCCAGCTCCTGGCCCGCCTGGAGGCCGCGGGCCTCGTCCTCGCCACCGGCACCACCGAAGGCCGGCCGGGCCCGAACGCCCAGCTCTACGAGGTCAACCCGGCGGCCGGACACGCGGCCGGACTCGACGTCACCCCACAGCGGATCATCGCCGCGGTCGCCGACATCACCGGCCGCACGGTCGGCCGCTGCGAACTGCCCACCCCCGGCAGGCGCACCGGCACCCCGGTCGTGCAGCAGGTCACCGACGCGCTGGACGGCGCGGTGAAGGCGGCGGGCCTCACCCGGGGCGACGTCCACCGCCTCGTCATCGGCACCCCCGGCGCCTTCGACCCCACGACGGGCCGGCTGCGCTACGCCTCCCACCTCCCCGGCTGGCACTCCCCGACCCTCCTGGAGGAGCTCGCCGCCGCGCTGCCGATGCCCTTCGAGTACGAGAACGACGTCAACCTGGTCGCGCTCGCCGAACAGCGCCTCGGCGCGGCCCGGGGCCACACGGACTTCGTGCTGCTGTGGAACGAGGAGGGCCTGGGCGCCGCCCTGGTCCTCGGCGGCCGGCTGCACCGCGGCTGGACCGGCGGCGCCGGCGAGGTCGGCTTCCTGCCGGTGCCGGGCACGCCCCTGGTCCGTCAGGTCACCAAAGCCAACAGCGGCGGCTACCAGGAGCTCGCCGGTTCGCAGGCCGTGCCCAGGCTGGCCCGCGAGCTCGGCATCGAGGACATCCCGCCGGGCCCGTACGCCGAGGCCGCCGCCGAACTGCTGGCCAGGGCGGCTCGGACCGACGACGCGCCCCACCGCCGTCTCCTCCAGACCTACGCGACCCGACTGGCGACCGGTCTGGCCTCCCTCGTCTCGGTCCTCGACCCCGAGCTGGTCGTGCTGAGCGGTGCCTCCCTCACCTCGGGCGGTGAGGCGCTGCGCGGCCTCGTCCAGTCCGAGCTGGAGGAGCTGGCCGCGTCACGGCCGCGCCTGGTCGTGGGTGACGTCCGTGAACACCCCGTGCTGCGCGGCGCACTGGAGAGCGCGCTCGCGACCACGCGCGACGAGGTCTTCGACACCTCCCGCTGACCCCACCCCGCCCCCTCCCCCGGCATTTCCCCTCTTCCCCTCTTCTCCTCTTCCCCCGTGCTCAGGGAGCTCCGTCATGCCCGGAATATCAAGAAAAAACGCCATAGCACTCGCCGCCTCCGCCTCCCTCGCCCTCCTCGCCACCGCCTGCACCGGTCAGCCGGACTCCGGCGCGAGCGACGACGCCTCCCAGGAGACGACCATCAACTTCTGGCACGCCTGGAGCGCGCCGTCGGAGGTGAAGGCCGTCAGGGACCTGGTCACCGGATTCGAGAAGGCGCATCCCAACATCCACGTCGACGTCGTCGGCAACATGACCGACGACAAGATCAACCAGGCCCTGCGCACCGGCGGCGAGAAGGCCCCGGACGTGATCTCGTCGTTCACCACGAACAGCGTCGGACGGTTCTGTTCCTCCGGCGCCCTGGTGAACCTCAACCCGTTCTTCGAGAAGTCGGGCGTCGACCCGCAAAAGACCTTCCCGAAGCCGATGAACGAGTACACCCAGTTCGACGGCAACCGCTGCGCGGTCCCCCTCCTCGGCGACGCCTACGGCCTCTACTACAACAAGACGGCGTTCGAGAAAGCCGGCATCACCAGCCCTCCGAAGACCTGGTCGGAGTTCGAGAAGGACGCCAAGAAGCTGACGATCCCCCAGGGCGGCACCTACCAGCAGCTGGGCTTCATGCCGAACTACCACGGCTGGGAGACCACCACCGAGCACTACCTCGGCCAGTTCTCCCCCACGTACTTCGACAAGGACGGCAAGTCGAACGTCGCCAAGGACCCCGCTTTCGCGCAGGCCTTCACGGTGCAGAAGAAGTTGGTCGACGAACTCGGCGGCTACCGCAAGCTGGAGACCTACCGCTCCGAGCTGGGCGACGAGTGGGGCCCCAAGCACCCCTTCCACACCGGCCAGGTCGCCATGCAACTCGACGGCGAGTGGCGGCTGGGCATGGCCCTCGCCACCAAGCCGAAGTTCGAGATCGGCGTGGCCCCGCTACCGGTCCCCGACGACCAGGCCGACCAGTACGGCAAGGGCTACATCACCGGCACGATCGCCGGTATCGCCGCCACCAGCAAGAAGCAGAACGCGGCGTGGGAGCTGGTGAAGTACATGACGACGGACACGGACGCGGTCGTGCACTTCTCCAACGCGATCCACAACGTGCCCTCGACCCTGGCGGCCCTGAAGTCCCCGAAGCTGAAGTACGACCCGCGCTTCAAGACGTTCCTCGAGATCGCCGCGAACCCGGACTCCACCACCGCCCCCGCCTCCGTCAACGGCGGCGTCTACCTCACCACCGTCCAGGAGTTCGGCTACGCCTACGAGAGCGGCAAGGCGACCGACCTGAAGAAGGGCCTTCGGGAAACCGCCCGGCAGATCGACACGGACATCGCGCAGGCGAAGTGAGCCGAGAGCCTCATGAGCACTTACACACTGCGCGCGAAACACCGCCGCTCGACCCTGCGCACCCTCGCCTTCCTCTCCCCCTGGCTGATCGGCTTCTCGGTCTTCTTCGCCTACCCCCTGCTCTCCACCGTCTACTTCTCCTTCATGCACTACGACGGCTTCAAGCCGCCGTCCTGGTCGGGCACGAAGAACTGGACGTACGTCTTCGCGCACTACCCGCTCTTCTGGCCCGCCCTGCGCAACACCCTGTGGCTGGTCCTCGTCATGGTCACGCTCCGCGTCGCCTTCGGCCTGGGCGTGGGCCTGCTGATCACCAGGATCAAGACGGCCACGGGCGTCTTCCGCACCCTCTTCTACCTGCCGTACCTCGCCCCGCCGGTGGCGGCGACGATGGCCTTCGCCTTCCTCCTCAACCCCGGCACGGGCCCGGTCGACTCGCTCCTCGGCAAGGCCGGCCTCCCCACCCCGGGCTGGTTCAACGACCCCGCCTGGTCGAAGCCGGCCCTCACCCTGCTGGCCCTCTGGGGCATCGGCGACCTGATGGTCATCTTCATGGCCGCGCTGCTCGACGTGCCGAAGGAGCAGTACGAGGCGGCCGAACTGGACGGTGCGACGCCCTGGCAGCGCTTCCGCTACGTCACGCTCCCGAACATCTCCCCGATCGTCATGTTCGCGGTGGTCACCGGCGTCATCCAGACGATGCAGTACTACACACAGCCGCTGATCGCCGGAAAGGTCGCGTCGGGTGTGATCCAGGGCGCGGGCACCCAGTTCGAGCCCGGCTACCCGGACAAGTCCACGCTCACCCTCCCCCAACTCGTCTACAACCTCGGCTTCCAGCGCTTCGACTACGGCTCCGCCTGTGTGGTGGCACTGGTCCTCTTCGCGCTCTCCATGGCCTTCACCGCACTTCTGATGCGCCGCCGGGGCGGCCTGATCCAGGCAGGTGACCGATGACCCAGGTACTCGACAAACCCCTGGAACTGAAGGCACCGCCTTCTCCGGCCGAACGCACGGCCCACCGAAGGGCGTTGCTGGAGTGGATCGCCGTCCACTCCCTGGGCATCGCGGCGGCCCTCTTCTTCACGCTCCCCTTCGTCTTCGTGTTCCTCACCTCCCTCATGAGCGACAGCCAGGCGCTCAGCCGCGACCTGATCCCGCAGACCTGGGAGTGGGGCAACTACGCCAGGGTCTTCGACACCCCCGGCTTCCTCACGTGGTGGCGGAACACCCTGGTCTACGCGGGTCTGGGCACGGTCCTCACGGTCGTCTCCTCGATCCCCGTGGCCTACGCCCTGGCCAAGTTCCGCTTCCGCGGCCGCAATCTGGCCCTGATGCTGGTCATCTCGATGATGATGCTGCCGCCCCAAGTGATCATCATCCCGATGTACCTGTTCTGGGCGAAGCAGCTGGACCTGTCCGGCACACTCTGGCCGCTGATCATCCCCATGGCGTTCGGGGACGCGTTCTCGATCTTCCTGCTGCGCCAGTTCCTCACCACGATCCCCGACGAGTACCTGGACGCGGCGAGGGTCGACGGCTGCGGCGACCTGCGCACCCTGCTCAAGGTCGTCCTCCCGATGGCGAAACCGGGTATGGCCGCGGTGGCCCTCTTCCAGTTCTTCTACGCCTGGAACGACTACTTCGGCCCCCAGATCTACGCCTCGGAGAACCCGGGCGC
Source organism: Streptomyces sp. NPDC006372 (assembly GCF_040612515.1). Taxonomy (NCBI): domain Bacteria; kingdom Bacillati; phylum Actinomycetota; class Actinomycetes; order Kitasatosporales; family Streptomycetaceae; genus Streptomyces; species Streptomyces sp. NPDC006372. The sequence continues at coordinate 705,943 of NZ_JBEXQJ010000001.1, forward strand.
CTGGACCCTCTCCTACGGCCTGGAGTCGTTCAAGGGCGCCCACCACACCGACTGGAACCTCACCATGGCCGCCACCGTGCTGGTCATGGCCCCCGTGATCCTCGTGTTCTTCTTCGCCCAGAAGGCGTTCGTCGAGGGCGTCACGCTCACCGGAGTAAAGGGTTAGACATACATGCAGCATCTCCCCGGGGGACAACCCCCGGACGCCCGGCCGATGGTCGTCGTCCCGGCCACCTGGAAGCGAGGTACCCCGCAGTGAAACTCACCGTGGTCGGCGGAGGCTCGACCTACACCCCCGAACTCGTGGACGGCTTCGCCCGCCTGAGGGACACCCTGCCCGTCGAGGAACTGGTCCTGATGGACCCGGCGGAGGACCGCCTGGCCCTCGTGGGCGGACTGGCCCGCCGCATCCTCGCCCGCCAGGACCACCCGGGCCGGATCACCACCACCACCGACCTCGACCGGGCGGTGGACGGCGCGGACGCGGTGCTCCTCCAGCTCCGCGTCGGCGGCCAGGCGGCCCGCGAACAGGACGAGACCTGGCCCCTGGACTGCGGCTGCGTGGGCCAGGAGACGACGGGCGCCGGCGGACTGGCGAAGGCCCTGCGCACGGTGCCGGTCGTCCTGGACATCGCGGAGCGGGTCCGCCGCACCAACCCCGACGCGTGGATCATCGACTTCACCAACCCGGTGGGTATCGTCACCCGGGCCCTGCTCCGGGCGGGCCACAAGGCGGTCGGCCTGTGCAACGTGGCGATCGGTCTGCAGCGCAAGTTCGCGGCCCTGCTGGGCGTGGAGGCCACTGAGGTACACCTGGACCACGTGGGCCTCAACCACCTCACGTGGGAGACGGGAGTGCGCCTCGGCGGCCCGGAGGGCGAGGACGTCCTGCCGAAGCTCCTGGCCGAGCACGGCGACACGATCGCGGCCGATCTACGCCTCCCCCGCGCGCTGTTCGACACCCTGGGCGTGATCCCCTCCTACTACCTGCGCTACTACTACGCGCACGACGAGGTCGTCCGGGAACTCCGTACGAAGCCGTCCAGAGCGGCCGAAGTGGCGGCGATGGAACGGCAGTTGCTGCAGATGTACGCCGACCCGGCCCTCGACCGGAAGCCGGAACTGCTCGCCAAGCGGGGCGGCGCCTACTACTCGGAGGCGGCGGTGGACCTGGCCGCGGCCCTGCTGGGCGGCGGTGGCACTCCGTACCAGGTGGTGAACACGTACAACCGGGGCACGCTCCCGTTCCTCCCCGACGACGCGGTGATCGAGGTACCGGCGGCGGTGGGAGCGAAGGACGCCTCCCCCCTCCCCGTACCACCGGTGGACCCGCTCCACGCGGGCCTGATGGCGAACGTCACGGCATACGAGGACCTCGCCCTGGAGGCAGCCCTGCACGGCGGCCGGACCCGTGTCTTCAGGGCGCTGCTCTCCCATCCCCTCATCGGCCAGTACGAGTACGCCGAGGCGCTCACCGACCGGCTGATCGCACACAACCGGGAGCACCTCGCGTGGGCCTGACCGCACGTGTCCTCGCCATCGACGCCGGCAACAGCAAGACGGACGTCGCGATCGTGACGGCGGACGGAGAAGTCCTGGCCACGGCCCGCGGCGGCGGCTTCCGCCCGCCGGCCGTCGGAGTGGAGACGGCCATGGAGGTGCTGGCCGACACGGTGGTGAGGGCGCTCAGCACCGCGGGCCTCACTTCCGTCGACCACGTCTCGGCCTGCCTCGCCAACGCCGACTTCCCGGTCGAGGAGGAGCAACTGGCGACCGCGCTGCGGGCCCGGGGGTGGGGGGCCTCGGTGTCGGTCCGCAACGACACGTTCGCGATCCTCCGGTCCGGAGTGACGGAGCCCCGAGGAGTCGCCGTCGTCTGCGGCGCGGGCATCAACTGTGTGGGCATGCACCCAGACGGCCGCACGGCCCGCTTCCCCGCGCTGGGCCGGGTCTCGGGCGACTGGGGCGGCGGCTGGGGCCTGTCGGAGGAGGCGATGTGGCACGCGTCCCGCGCGGAGGACGGCCGCGGGCCCGCCACGGCCCTGTCCCGGACCCTCCCCTCCCATTTCGGGCTGGCGTCCATGTACACGCTCATCGAAGCGCTGCACCTGGGCCACGTGGCACAGTCCCGCCGCCACGAACTGACCCCGGTCCTCTTCGCGACGGCCGTCGACGGCGATCCGATCGCCCGCGCGATCGTGGAACGCCAGGCGGAAGAGGTGGTCTCCATGGCGGTGGTCGCCCTGACCCGCCTGGATCTCCTGGACGAACCGGCCCCGGTCCTCCTGGGCGGCGGGGTCCTGGCGGCACGGCACCCGCAACTGAACGACAAGATCGCCGACTTGCTGTCCGACCGGGCCCCCAAGGCCGTCCCGCAGGTGGTCACGGCGAGCCCGGTCCTCGGCGCGGCGCTGCTGGGGCTGGACAGCGTGGGATCGGTGGAAGGGGCGCAGGGGAGGTTGCGGGCACACTTCGCGGGGTGAGTCCGTGTCGCTCCGGATCCGCGCTCGCATTGATGCGCTCATCGCATGGACAGATCTCGGTTCGATGCTGGACATCGATCCGCTGGTGCTCCGAAACTCTCGCGTAACACCTCGGCTGCCCCCGCCCGGCTTCTCTCTCTTCCGGCCGCGTGATGGGGGCGGCGCCGCCCTGCTGACCGGCGCCATCTCCCAGTAACCGCCGGGAGCCCTGAGCCGGGCGTCCCGGATCCCTTCACTTCCGGCGCCCGGCCCGGGTTCCCACCGACCGAGACGAGGACCCATGAGAGGCATCACCAGACGGACGGCCCTCGCCGTCACCGCCGGTGCGGTCGCGGCGCCGGCCCTGAACACGGCACCCGCCGCTGCCGCCGGCACCACGACACACACATCCGAAGGACGACGAGCGGCCCCCGGACCCCACCCGGTTCTGCGGACGGACCTCGTCACCCGGGTAACACCGAGGAACAACTGGCTGGTGACGGCCGTGGTCCTCCAGTACGCCCACCGCATCGACTTACGCGGCGTTGTGGTCCCGCCCTCGGCCTTCCAGGTGAAGGCCACCGTGGGCGGGCAGACAGCGGCACGCACGGTGACCCGGGTGTACTCCGGCACCACCGCCGAAGTGGACGACCGGTCCCACCCCGGACGGCCCGGGGACCGGCTGATCATCGAACTCGACCCGAACGACCCCAACGCACGGGCAGCCGGCACCGACCCCCTCCCGCTCGACCGCGCCTACTCCGTCACACAGGTGGCGGACGTGCACGCCCAAGACGGTGAACCGGTCCTCAAGGCCGGCCCCTTCGCAAGCCGGAACGACGGCGTCATCACGCCTCTGGTCGACGACTTCACCGCCGGTTCCTTCACCGACTCCACGGGTTTTGAACTGGACTTCCGGCTGTACCGGCCCGCGGGCTTCGTACGCGATCCTCGGACCCGCACCCGATATCCGCTCGTCGTCACCCTGCACGGCGGTGGCGAGGTCGCCGACAACAACATGACCCAGCTCACCTCCAACCGGATCGCCGTCACGTTCGCCGAACCGGAACGACAGCGCCGCAACCCCGCGTTCGTCCTCGCCCCGCAGATCCCCCTGCCCCGTCCCATGGACGGACCCGACGGCACGGACTGGACCGACACCAGGGTCCAGGGCGCGCTGATCGAACTCATCGACACCTTCGTGCGCGAGCACACCCGGAGCGTGGACACGTCGCGTCTCTATCTCGTCGGCCTCTCCTCGGGCGGACGCGGCATCTACAGCCTGCTGGTGAAGCGACCCGCCATGTTCGCGGCCGCCTTGCCCACGGCCGGCTGGGGCGACCCGGCCACCATGGACAGGATCACGCACATACCGATCTGGGCCGACCACTCCATCGACGACCCGGTCGTCCCCTACCGGGAAGGCCGGTTCGGCAAGCCCGGCACCTGGACGCTGATGAACGCGCTGGAGACCGCGGGCGCACGGGTCAGCCGGGGGGAATGGGCCAACGATCTACCGAAGGCACAGTTCGAGGCCCGGTCCCGGGAGCTCCTCCGACAGGCCCGGGCCACACGCAGCCACACCCTGTTCACGAGCTACACGCCCGGAACGACACCGGTGAACCCACACCTCTCATGGGCCCAGACCTACGAGAACGACGTGGTCATCGACTGGCTCTTCGAACAATCCCGGTAATCCCCGCAGCCATCACGTACGGGCGTACCTCGCTGTCCGGTCACCGCGCTCCCACCGCTATCCGGAGGTAAAGCAATGCGTCCATCCCGTCAGCCGACCCGCACGACCGCGCCGCCACGGACCCGGTCCCGTGCCGTGACGACACTGATCGCACTGGCCACCACCATCGGCTTGGCACTGGCGATGCTGACCGTCGCCGCCCCGCCGGCGGCCGCCGCCGACTTACTGTCCCAAGGCCGGCCCGCGACCGCCTCGTCCACCGAGAGTGCGTCCACCCCCGCCCCGGCGGCCGTCGACGGCGACCCCGCGACCCGCTGGTCGAGCACGTTCAGCGATCCGCAGTGGCTGACCGTCGACCTGGGCGCCACGGCCACCCTCAGCCGAGTCGTGCTGCGCTGGGAGACCGCGTACGCCCGCACGTTCCGGATCCAGACCTCCGACGACGGCACGGCCTGGACCACCGTCCACTCGACCACGGTCGGCACCGGCGGCGTGCAGACCCTCGACGTGAACGGCAGCGGCCGGTACGTACGCGTCCACGGCACGCGGCGTGGCACCGCCTACGGCTACTCGCTGTGGGAGTTCCAGGTGTACGGCTCCCGCGGCACCTCTCCGGGCGAGGGGATCCCGGCCCCGTCGACCGCTTCCCTCGAGGCCGCGGACGGGCCGCTGACCACGGCCGCCTACACCGTCCCCGACCCGAGCGGATACGGCTCCGGCACGGTCACGTACCCGACGGCCGGTGGTTCCTACCCGGGCGTCGTACTGATGCCGGGGTACCAGGGCACGCAGCAGAACCTCCAGTGGCTCGCGCCCCGTCTGGCTTCCTGGGGCTTCGTCGTCATCAACGTCGGAACCAACACGCTCACCGACGATCCGGCCTCACGCGGACGCCAGATCACCGCCGCCGGCACCCAGTTGCTCGCCCTCGGAGAAGCCACCGGCAACCCGATATCGGGGAAGGTCAACGGCACTCTGGGCGCGGTCGGGCACTCGATGGGCGGCGGTGGCGTCATGGCGGCCCTCCGGGACGACCCGCGACTCCGGGCGGGCGTGCCCACCGCCCCGTACTACCCGAACGCGAACTTCTCCGGGGTCACCGACCCCACGTTCTTCCTGACCTGCCAGAGCGACCCCGTCGCCCACGGCAACACCTACGCGGTGCCCTGGTACAACTCCATGTCGCAGGCCGAGAAGCTCTACATCGAGGTCCCGGGCGACCACCTGTGCCCCATGACGGGCTCCGGCAACAAGGCCAAGCAGGGCAAGTGGATCGTGTCGTTCCTCAGCTACTGGCTGCGCGCCGACACCCGCTTCACGCCGTTCCTCTGCGGCCCCGCCCGCGACGCCGACCGCAACGACCCGTCCCTGGTCACCCGCTGGATGGACACCTGCCCGTTCTGACGGGGGAAGCGCGGACGCGCGTCGGAGCGGGCCGAAGTTCGGCGGAGCGCTCGTGAACGCGCCGAGGCGCGTCGCAACGAACGCGTCACCCACCTCGTCGACTTCCTGTCCGCAGTGCAAGAAGCCGAACGGGTTGCCGTAGACCGCCATCACCACAGGCTGGCTGACGAGCAGTGGCAAGCACGGGCAAAACAGTCCATTGACAGGATGTGGGTGGCGCAGAAGACGATCCACATGCTGTGCGCGACCGAGGTGAACGAGGCGGCACGTCGTCTGGCGTATGACGTCCAGGACGTGATCAGAAACGGCCCCGGCGACCCGGGAGAGCCGCAGGACGAGAAGGTCTGGGCGTACATACGTCCCAGTCGAAGGGCGTTCCTCGATGTCGTGCGCGACCACTTGGAGTAGGAGCGGTCGCGTGCGGCAGTGCCTACGGGTGCGTGTCCGTGATCGCGATGACCTCGTCGAGGCGGTCCAGGGCAGCCTGCAAGTCGTCGACCTTGGCCTGGATGCGGTCCCGCTCGGCGCGCAGCATGGCTCGTTGCTCGGCGTCGGTGTGCCCGGAGTCCCAGCACGGAAGGAGTTCCGTGATCCTTCGGCTGGTCAGGCCGGCGGCGAACATCTGCTGGAAGAAGCGGACCAGGGTGACGGCATCCTGCCGGTAGAGGCGCTGGCCGGATGGGCTGCGCTCGGCGATGAGCAGCCCCTGCTGCTCGTAGTAGCGCACGGCGCGTACCGAGACGCCGGCCCCCCGCGCCACCTCGCCGATGCGGATCAGCCGCTCGCCCGCGGCCTCCGTGACGGTCATGGCGATTCCTCTCCCCCGGCCCTGATGATCAGCGCTTGCCTCTGACGTTGGCGTCAGGTTTTAGCGTACCGGGCATGGACATCACCAACTCAGTTGCCCTTGTCACCGGAGCCAACCGCGGCCTGGGCCGCGCTTTCGCCCAGCGCCTGCTCGAACGGGGCGCCCGCAAGGTCTACGCGACGGCTCGCCGGCCCGAGACCGTGGACCTGCCCGGGGTCGACGTGCTGCCCCTCGACATCGCCGATCCCGCATCCGTGAGGGCCGCAGCCGAGGCCGCCCCGGACGTCTCGCTGCTCATCAACAACGCGGGAATCAGTACGGGGACCGACCTGGTGACCGGTTCACTGGACGCGGTACGGCACGAGCTGGAGACCAACATGTTCGGCCACTTGGGAATGATCCGGGAGTTCGCGCCGGCGCTCGCCAGGAACGGAGGGGGCGCGATCGTCAACGTCCTCTCCGCCATGTCGTGGTTCGGAGGCAAGGGCGCCAATGCCTACCACCTGACCAAGGCCGCCGCCTGGGCCATGACCAACGGCGTCCGCCTGGAACTCGCCGAGCAGGGCACACTCGTGACAGCGGTGCACCTCGGCCTGGCCGACACCGACATGGCCGCGGGCTGGCCCGTGGCCAAGATCGCGCCGTCGGACCTGGCCGACGCGGCGCTCGACGGTGTCGAGGCGGGCTCCGCCGAGGTCCTCGCCGACCAGTGGAGTCGGGACGTCAAGTCCCGGCTGCCGCTGACGCCGGAAGAATTCAACGCCGCGATGGACCGCGCCCTGGCGGCGCTGATGGCGGCATGAGGGGATCTTCATGCTGTGGCCTCGCGTCGGCGGTAGTGGCAGTCGCGGGCGCGGGCCTGGTGTCGACGACGCCATAGGGACCAGTGCACGCGATGGTCGCGTTGATCGTTCGGGGATGCGGCGGCCGAGCGAATAGCCGCTGTATTGCGTTGCAGGTGAGGGCGATGAGTCCGGTGGGGGTGGAGTGTTCGTAGTCCTCGTCGGCGCGGATGACGGCCAGGAAGGCATGGGCGGGCAGCGCTACTGGCCGTGCGGGGCACCTCCGGCTGGGCACCCCTGGGCCGTGCGAGGGTGCCCGAGGTCGGCCAATGGCGACCGACGGTGACAGTCGCCCGGCAGCCGGCATCCGAGAAAAGCCAGGTCAGAGCTCCCCGACGATACGCGTTTCCGCCCAGGGCTGGCGGTACGGCAAGATGGGGTGTTACTTGCCGCGAGAGGGCACGAAGAGACCCCTCACCAGCGGTTTTGTCGCCGATGAGGGGCCGTGTCAGGCAGCCTGGGCCGTCTTTGGGCCGTCGGGCGTCTCTGGGCCGTCATGAGCGTGACCGGCAGCCCGGTACATCGCGGAGATGGCTTTCCGGGTCCGGGTCTCGCTGGACGGCATGAGGTGCGTGTAGACGCGGAGGGTGAAGCCCGGGTCGCTGTGGCCGAGGTAGAGGCTCAGGGCCTTGATGCTCTCTCCGGCGTCCAGGAGGACCGAGGCGTAGAAGTGCCGCAGGGCGTGCATGCCGTGCTCGCGGGCGGCGGCGTAGCGCTGGCCTTTCTCCGGGGCCGGGATGATGCCGGCGGATGCGAGCGCGGGTTTCCATGCCTGGTCGTTGAACGCCTGGCTCCAGATGGCTGCGCCGATGCCGCTCGTGAAGAGGAGCCGGTGTGTGACCTTGGGGCCGGTCGGGATCAGCCAGGGCAGCGTCACCTCGACGGGAGGGAAGTCCGCCATGTGCTCGCGGAGTGCCACCGACACCTCGGGGTCGAGGGGAACGTCACGGAGCTTGCCGCGCTTCGGCGGGGCGAAGACCAGCGTGCCGCGGACCTTCTTGATCTGCTGGCGGACGTAGAGCCAGCCGAGGTCTCCGATGTTCTCGACGGCCAGGCCGAAGATCTCACCCTGTCGTAAGCCGCACCCGGCGCCCAGGTCGACCATGGCCCGGTACCGGTCCGGCAGCCCGGCGCGTACGCCGAAGACCTGATCAGCGGACCACGGATGCACGCGTGACGGCACGGGGCGAGGTGCCTTGACCGATCGAACCCGGCAGGGGTTCGAGGCCAGGAACTTTTATAGGGAGCCTCGCTAGAGGATGGAATCCGGCCCTGATCGGGCTTTGAGACGTATAGCGCTTGGCCCAGGTCGAGAACAGCCCGAGCGCAGAACCCCATGCGATTCATTGACGTTGCGCGGTGGTTCCCCCCCCAGGTGAAACGAGGAAGCGGTGGACGCGGTAGGTAGAGCCGGACGTGTGCCCCAGCCGGCGCGCCGGGCAGCCGGTGATCAGTTGGCGGGGAGTTCATGGTAGCCGGGGCGGTTGAGGGGCTTTCGCCAGGATTCTAGATGTTCTTGACGTAGTGAATGAAATACAGGAAGAAAGTTAGTGCGAGTAGAACGAATAGTTCGAGAATGAGAATGGCTTGGCGGCGTTGACGAATCCTCATACTCAGAGTCGAGGATTCCTTCGCGAGTAGAAGCGAGGCCGCGAAAGCCACGGGGATCAAAATTACCGTGGCGTCTTTTGCCGTCAACCCGTGGGTCTTGATGTTTGGGTTGTCAGCGGATGCTCGAAGGTATTCCCACTCTCCAAATCCACGGATCGCAAGCAACCAGATTGCTAGTCCTGTGAACGCCATTGTGAGCCACAACATGAGCGAGTGAAGCCTCGTGAGACATAGTGGCACCTTGATCCAGATGCGTTCGTCTCGCTTCGACGTAGAGTCGTGACGCAGGTAAAGTTCGAACGTCCGTTCTTCTTCGTCTGCACTGTTACGAGGACCCTCCTTACACAATTCACTTCTTACCGCGCACCGGTTGCTGAGACGTACTGCAGTATCGGAAACCCGAACACTGACATGGTTTGTCTCGGCATCAGCGAAGGAAATTTCCTTCCATGCTACGTTCCCCAGATGATTAAGAATGGGGAAAGTTCGGCCTTGAGTCGGCTTGAAGTAGACCGGCCTCTTCTCGGCCACTTGAATGATGAACGGAGTTTCAATTGGCACTTCGTGCTTGACGAAAACAGTCCATCGACAACCGTAGCCAGAATATGCCCACAGCAGCAGTCTAGCTGCAGCTCGCTGGCTGCTGGACTTTCCTTCGTCCTCCATCCCAGTCTTTGCAGACTTCAGTAGAGTTTCCAGTTCGGTGAGTATTTTCGATACAAAACTTGGCGTTAGGTGAGCATCTGCCTCCCGTTTGAGGAATTCGGCGTAATGCGGTAGGGCAATGAGAGGGTTCTCAGTCCCGCTCAAATAGTGCGGGACGACGAACTCGCGCACACGTTCACCGATATAGGTGCAGCGCTCTCGCCACTCTTTATACTCTTGCACTTGGCTCACATCAAACGGCAGTAGTGGAGCTCCACTTCTCTTGCGGTCTACTTTACTGCGCTCAGTAAGATATTTGAATGTAGCGGATTTGGAACCCTTGATCCTTAGCCAGTTGAACCACGTGCGCGGATTGGACGAAACTTCGTTGTACCGCTTCCAGACTTGCTCATAGTGATTTGTAGGGAAGTAGAAGAGTGAGGTAAGGAACCTGCATAGGTCTTCGCCAGGAGTGGAAATTTTCGCTTCCTGTGCGAGGAATCCGATGTAGTCAGCCTGAATTCGCGCACTGTCATCCATGCGAATCCGGTAGACAGGATCATTGCCAATCTTGATGTGGAGGTCAAGAAGGGGGATCTTTGGCAGATCAGTGACAGGTAGAGTTAGAAGTGCGGTGTTTTGGGATTTGCGAAGCTCTCGCAATCCCTCCTTCAGGTGCGATACGTGGTTTCCGTCAGAATCCTCGACGTCAGCGACTTCCTGGAGAGATTTGACATGAATTTCGCGACTGCGCTCTGACCACATGGCTTTTGAGAGTTCGATACGTTCAATGGCACGCAGTTTCCATGCCTGATTATTGGCAAGCAAGCCAAGCGTCACACGCCGCTCAAGTTCGTCGGTCATATCCGTATAGTGACTAGCCCTGTCGCGTGCTCGCGCCACTCATTCCTCCAGATGGAGCACCGTTGTCACCCGTCCGTCCGGCTGTCCGTTCTCCTGTACCGCGTCGATGGCTCGTCGGGCCAGGTAAAGGTAAGAAGCGCTGCGGTCCCTGCCGTGGGGTTCCTGACATGGCGCGCGATGAGCCACAAGGCCGGACATAGTGCCGGCGGCTTCCTGCACCTCGGCGATGTGGTACAGCAACGAAGTACAGCAACCCCAGCAACCGCCAGCGCCAAGCACCGGCCCTCACAGCCGTTCCGGCAGACTGAATGACCTCCAGTGTCCGATCTCTGTAGAGCTACGGATCAGAAGGTGCACGTGCCATCCGTGGCCCGACCCAGCGGGAAACCACGGGAACCACGGTGCTGAGCGGGCACCGCACACAGCAACGGCCCCTGAAACCAGCCTTGATTTCTGTGGTGTCTGCCGACTTGGGCTCGGTGATCCCGTCGCCCGAGATCCAACCAACGTCCGTGAAAGCAGCATCCCAAGGGGTCGTTGCACAGTCGGAAGTTTGGCCTTTGGGGCTGCCACGTAGAAGGCGCCCGTATCCGCTACGCGCACGGCGTTTGCATTGAGTGACATGATTCCCCTCGATTGGAATTTCGATTTTGCGCGACTCTTGACCAGTGGATTCCAGGCAGGGAAACTCTCAACATGGATGCGGGTTTGGCTGCAATAATTGGGGCTGCTGGAGCAGCCGTGGCGACTGTGTCCGCAGCTTTAGCGGCAGCGGCAGCACAGAGAAGGGCTGCCCGGGTATCAGCAACTGCCGAGCAGCGGAAGAAGGTTCACGATACTCGATCCCGCGTATACGAGGAGTTCATTCTGGCGGTCAATGATTTCTACAGAGCCATAAGTAGAGTCCAGTGGGATGACCGCACCTGGTTCGACGGAGAGATCGAATCCAGTGTTGGCGATGCATTGACGCAAGCCAAAAGGCGGTGCAATGAATCACTATCTGAGATGTGGATAGTGACTCCGAATAGACTGTTTCGGCGAGCAGTAGAAATATCGGAATATTGCGATACGCTGCACTTGCTCTATGTTCGCACGAGCCTGGAATGGCACATGGCGCGGGATGACGAGGAAGCTAACAAGAAAGGTTGTGCGCGCTTGAGCAGGCGCGTGAAGAAGCTCGGCAAAAAGGGGTTCAGATTCAGCAAGGCAGCAAAACGTTTGCTGGCCGTTGACTGAGGGGCAGTATCCGGCTTAGCTCAGAAACTTGCGCCACGATACAGCTACAGGTAGTCTTCTGGCGATTCCATGATTTCGTCTAACATTTGATCTATGCGGCGATTTAGTCGGCTGTTTTGATGCTAGCTCAGAGAACCTGCCATGAGGCCCAGTGCGACGGTAAGAGATAGTCTGGGAAACCTCTTCGATCTCCCTAATCGTCACATCGGCGCCTTCCCCTTACTCACTCTCGAACAAAGGGCAAGACCGTCGGCTAGGTCGAAACCCACCGCGCACGATGGTCGTGCTGTTCAAGGATTAGACTCCTGCCGTCTGGGGCTGGAAGTTCAGGATTGAAACGGCGCCAGCACCGAGGTCCTCTAGCAACGAAACAGTTGCCAAGCGCGTGTCCCAAGCCGCCGAGGACTTGGGCAAGGTGTCCAAGCGGCTGGATCCCAATGACTTTGCCCAAGTCATCACCAGGTTCGAGAGTGGCGTGGAAACTCTGGAGCGCCTGACCCGGAGCATCGGCGAACTGCAGGCTTTGCCCAGGGAGATCGAACGTTTGCAGAACCCGGACCGGCCCTTCGGTCGAATCGAGCAGATCGGCACCGTGCTTAGCGGGGTGGCGGAGCGGATAGAAGCGACCGTGACGCCGCCGCCGCCGCGCCTCATAGTCGATAGGAAGGCTCAGCTCAGGGCGTTCGCCTGGGGCCTCGCCGTCGGGATGGTGTTCATCTTCTACCTCTGGCGCAGCTAGTGAACGCCCGTCGTACGCGTGAACGCTCCCCTGAACGCCGCAGGTACGGTGCGTCTGGTGGAAGTATACCGATCAGCCAGACGAGTCCGTTGAGAGCTGCCCGGCGCTGGAACTACTCCGCTGACGTCCAACGCTGACACCAACGACCCCAGAGCACCACGCGTGGCACCGGTGCACGAGTCTGGTCCCATTCACATCAGGAGCAGATCGAACTCTCAGTGCGGTACTCACGAACGAGCGCCCTTCCGGGCTGTGGAAGGGCGCTCAATGGTGATCGTTACCGACAGGCACCGACAGCTCGGCAGCAGGCCAGAGCGATGATCAAGTGGGAGGCCGCCGGTGATCAGTTTGGCTATACAGCAGCACAGTTCCTCTCAGGGGCGCCCAGGCGCGTCGGGACCATGTCCGCGGCTGGTCGCTACACGCAGCACGTCTCGCAATGCGCTGGTCAGTTGGGCAGCGAGAAGGTTCAGCTCCTCCGGGTCCTCGGTCTCGTCGTCGAGTACCTGACGCGAGTGCTCCAGCAGTTGAGATGCCATGCCGAGTTGGAACGCCTCGATGTGGTCCGCCAGGCGGGAGACGTAGCCGCCTTGGCCGTCGGTGCTCAAGTAGCACGGTTTGCCGTCCGGTCCCGCCCACGGGAGAAGCCTCAGTTCTTCCTGTGCCGTCATACCGGCGTGCGCCTCTCGGTGATCTCGGCGTTGGATGCCGGCGCACCGGTGGACGCCGAGTCACTCACCGCGTGACTCCCGGGCTTGAACTGACCGGGCGCCGAGTGGCACAGACAGTCGCAGGCCTCGTAGATCAAGGGCAGGTCGACCGGCGCCGACTCCGGAGAGGACTCCGCGCAGGCGTGGTGCGTGCCGATCTGGCAGGCAATCGAGCGGTACGAGGTGGCCGAGGTGTCCGGGCCAAGAGTCTGCCACTGCGAGGGCATCAGTGGACCCCCCAGGAGTGTCGACCAGGCGTCGGTTGGCATCTGCGGAGCGATGACGACCGTCGGGTGCCGTCGTGCGAGTTCCTCGTGCGCCAGTGCGTATGGACGGATGAGTGCGGTGTCCTCGCCCCTGAGCGGCTGCCAGTGACTCGTCCTGTCGAGGGCCTGGCGCAGGACGGCCGTCGGCTCGTCAGCGAATGCAGGGGAAGCGGGGGCGGGTGCAGGCCGGGACGGCCGTAAGGGGCGGCGGTGCCTGCCCTTGGGGAAGTACCGCGCTCTGGTGAGCGAGGCGGCCCGGTGGATACGGTTGAGCACGCTGGTCAGCTCCTATCGCTGATGGCTCGGTCCCCCGACATCGCCCGTCGTGGGGACCGCTTTGTGTACGACCGCCCAGAGGGTGCGGTCGTTCAGGCTGGTGGCGAGGAGCCCGAACCGATCGGCTTCAGCCACCGCCTCCAGGACCTCCCGCCATAAGTCGGCGGTGAGTGAGTCCGGCACCTCCGCCTCGACCGACGTGTGCCGGCCGTGTTCCTCCACGCGCGCGGGAAGCCCGAGGTCGGACAGCCGGGCAGCGATGGCTGCCGCGCGAACTCCCGAAGCGGGCACAGGGCAGCCTCCGTCACTGGCGATCACTTCGAGTGAAGCTAGTTAACTAGGTTAGAGCTAGTGGACTAGATTTTCCATATGCCTGAGCAGCCGCCTTACCTCCGCATCGCCGACGAACTCCGGCGGCGGATCGCTGAGCATGTGTGGGAGCCGGGGGACCGGCTGCCCTCCCGCGCCCAGATCGGCCAGGAGTGCGGCGTGGGCGAGAACGTGGTGCGCCGGGCTCAGGAGTTGCTGATCTCCCAGGGCGTGCTGGAAGGCCGCGCCGGATCGGGGACCTACGTCGCCGAGCCCCGGCAGCGGGTGCGGGTCGTCCGGTCGTCTGCGCGCGAGCAGCCCGAGAAGTCGCCCTTCCGTGCCGACATGAAGGCCCTGGGCAAGCAAGGCGACTGGGAGAGCAGGACCGACGCCAAGGTGCCGGCACCGGCCGACATCGCGGCCCGGCTGGGCATCACCGAGGGCGACCTGTGCGTCCGGACCTCGTACGAGTTCCTGGCCGACGGCAGGCCGGTGCAGCTGTCGACGAGCTGGGAGCCCTACGACCTCACCGCAGGCACGCTCGTCGTCCTCCCCGAGGGAGGCCCGCATGCCGGGGCCGGTGTCGTGAACCGCATGGCCGTGATCGGTGTCACCGTCAGCCATACCGTGGAACAGCCTGAGCCGCGACAGGCGACCGCCGAGGAGGCCTCTCTTCTGGGCATCCAGAAGGCCGCGCTTGTCACGCACATCCGGCGGACGTATTACAGCGACGACGGGCGCCCCGTCGAGACAGCGGACATCGTGGTACCCGCCGCTCACTGCGAGATCGTCTATGAGATCCCGATCAACCGGTAGCCGCACGCTATTCGCGGACGAGCTGCGGCGTTGCTTCGGGTGCGTCTGCGTTCGTCGAGCGGTGCGAGCGGTCAGCCCTGCCGTTCACGTAACGGTGACGACCCACCCCGATGCAGCCTGCACAAGGTGCCCTCAAGTGATCACCCCTGGGCCGTCCCTGGGCCGTGCGAGGGCGCCCGAGGTCGACCAAGGGCGACCGACAGTGACAGTCGCCCGGTAGTCGTCATCCGAGAAAAGCCAGGTCAGCCGCCCACAGCCATACGCGTTTCCACCCAGGGCTAGCGGTACGGCAAGATGGGGTGTATCTGCCCACTGCCAGTTTCAAGCTGCCGGACGGTTTCTCTTGGCTGAGTTCATTTACACCATGCGCAAGGCGCGCAAAGCGCACGGCGACAAGGTGATCCTCGACGACGTGACGACGAGCTTCTACCCGGGAGCGAAGATCGGCGTCGTC
The DNA here is from genome assembly GCF_040612515.1 of Streptomyces sp. NPDC006372. NCBI lineage: Bacteria > Bacillati > Actinomycetota > Actinomycetes > Kitasatosporales > Streptomycetaceae > Streptomyces > Streptomyces sp. NPDC006372. Next base: position 721,081 of record NZ_JBEXQJ010000001.1, read on the forward strand.
GGCCCGAACGGCGCCGGGAAGTCGACGATCCTGAAGATCATGGCCGGCCTTGAGCAGCCGTCCAACGGTGACGCCTTCCTCACTCCCGGTTACACGGTCGGCATCCTGCTCCAGGAGCCGCCGCTGACCGAGGACAAGACCGTCCTGGAGAACGTCCAGGAGGGCGTCGCCGGGATCAAGGGCAAGCTCGACCGGTTCAACGAGATCGCCGAGCAGATGGCGACCGACTACACCGACGAGCTCATGGAGGAGATGGGCAAGCTCCAGGAGGACCTCGACCACGCCAACGCGTGGGACCTGGACGCCCAGCTGGAGCAGGCCATGGACGCGCTGGGCTGCCCGCCCGGCGACTGGCCCGTCACCAACCTGTCCGGCGGTGAGCGCCGCCGCGTCGCGCTGTGCAAGCTGCTGCTGGAGCAGCCCGACCTGCTGCTGCTCGACGAGCCCACCAACCACCTCGACGCCGAGTCGGTGAACTGGCTGGAGCAGCACCTGGCCAAGTACCCGGGCACCGTCGTGGCGGTCACCCACGACCGGTACTTCCTCGACAACGTCGCCCAGTGGATCTGCGAGGTCGACCGCGGCCGCCTCTACCCCTACGAGGGCAACTACTCCAAGTACCTGGAGACCAAGGCCGCCCGCCTCAAGGTCGAGGGCCAGAAGGACGCCAAGCGGCAGAAGCGCCTGAAGGAAGAGCTGGAGTGGGTGCGGTCCAACGCCAAGGGGCGTCAGGCCAAGTCCAAGTCGCGTCTGGCCCGCTACGAGGAGATGGCCGCCGAGGCCGACAAGATGCGGAAGCTGGACTTCGAGGAGATCCAGATCCCGCCGGGCCCGCGCCTGGGCAGCATCGTCGTCGAGATCAACAACCTCAGCAAGGCCTTCGGCGAGAAGGTCCTCATCGACGACCTCAGCTTCACCCTGCCGCGGAACGGCATCGTCGGGATCATCGGTCCGAACGGTGCCGGCAAGACAACCCTGTTCAAGATGATCCAGGGCCTGGAGGAGCCGGACTCCGGTTCCATCAAGGTCGGCGACACCGTCAAGATCTCGTACGTCGACCAGAGCCGCGAGAACATCGACCCGAAGAAGACACTGTGGGCCGTCGTGAGCGACGAGCTGGACTACATCAACGTGGGCCAGGTCGAGATGCCGAGCCGTGCCTACGTCTCCGCCTTCGGGTTCAAGGGCCCGGACCAGCAGAAGCCGGCCGGTGTGCTCTCCGGCGGTGAGCGCAACCGGCTGAACCTCGCGCTCACCCTCAAGCAGGGCGGCAACCTGCTGCTCCTCGACGAGCCGACCAACGACCTGGACGTCGAGACCCTGAGCAGCCTGGAGAACGCGCTGCTCGAGTTCCCCGGGTGCGCCGTGGTCGTCTCCCACGACCGGTGGTTCCTCGACCGGGTCGCCACGCACATCCTCGCCTACGAGGGCGAGTCCAAGTGGTTCTGGTTCGAGGGCAACTTCGAGTCGTACGAGAAGCACAAGATCGAGCGGCTCGGCCCGGACGCAACCCGTCCGCACCGCGCCACCTACAAGAAGCTGACCCGGGGCTGATCGATCTTGCGGCACATCTACCGCTGCCCGCTGCGTTGGTCGGACATGGACGCCTACGGTCATGTCAACAACGCGGTGTTCGTGCGCTACTTGGAGGAAGCCCGCATCGACTTCCTCTTCCGGCCGGAGAAAGATTTCCAGCAGGGGTCCGTGGTGGCACGCCATGAGATCGACTACAAGCGGCAGCTCGTCCACCGGCACCACCCGGTGGACGTCGAGCTGTGGATCACCGAGATCAGGGCCGCGTCCTTCACCATCACCTACGAGGTGAAGGACGACGACGTGATCTATGTACGGGCCTCGACGGTGGTCGTGCCGTTCGACTTCGAGGCCCAGCGCCCGCGCCGGATCACCGCGGAGGAACGGGAGTTCCTCCAGGAGTACACGGATGACGACGAGGAGGAGGCCGTCGCCGCATGACGGTGCTCCACCTCGCCGACGAGGGGGAGGCGGCGGACCTCGCGGCCCTCCTCTCCCGGCTGCTCCACTACGACCGTGGGGCCGCGGTGCGTCTCCAGGCGGCGGGCACCGCGCTGGCCGTCTTCGGACGCCCGCCGTCCTTCGAGGTGCTGGCCATCCGCGCGGTGCGCCTCGCGAAGCCGTACGAGGACGGGCTGGACGTCACGCTGGACGTGACCGTGTCCGCCGGTGAGTTCCTGGAGTCGGTGGACGAGAAGGGCGCCACGGCCGTGGTGCCGGCCGCGGTGACCGGCCCACCGTGGGCGGGGCTGCTGCCGCCGCGCCGCGGCTGGCGGCCCGAACCGGGACTGCCGGCGCCCGACGCCCTGCGGTCGCTGGTCTCCGCCGTGGTCGCCGAGTTCCGCTCCCGCACGCAGGAGTTGCCCGCCGAGCGGCGGACGCGGGCCGAGCTGGACCGGATCGGGCGGGACGTCTGGTCCCGTACGGTCGGCGACACCCGACTGCCCGTCCGGGCCGTGCACGCCGCTCAGTCGCTCGGCTTCCTGCGGCCCGCCCGCGCGCAGGCGCCCGGCGAGGAGCCACTGGGACTGTTCTCCTCGGGCGCGTGGCTCAGGCTGCGCACACCGTACGGGTCGGTCGCCGTGCGGCGAGCCGGGCTCGGGGCGCTGGACGTCAGCGTCCGCTGACCAGCACCCCGAGGGACGGGCGGCGTCAGCCCGCCGTGTTCACCATCGACGCCGCCGCGTACGTCAGGTAGTTCCACAGCGTGTGCTCGTGCTCCTCGGACAGCCCGAGTTCGTCGACGGCGACCCGCATGTGCTTCAGCCAGGCGTCGTGCGCCGCCCGGTCGACCGTGAAGGGCGCGTGCCGCATCCTCAGACGCGGGTGGCCCCGGTTGTCGCTGTACGTCGTGGGGCCGCCCCAGTACTGGATGAGGAACAGCACGAGGCGCTCCTCGGCCGGGCCCAGGTCCTCCTCGGGGTACATGGGCCGCAGCAGCGGGTCCTCGGCGACTCCCTCGTAGAAACGGTGGACGAGCCGACGGAAGGTCTCCTCCCCGCCGACCTGCTCGTAGAAGGTCTGCTCCTGAAGCGTGCCGCGCCGAATCTCATTCACGCCCTCCATGCTCTCAGACACGGGGACATAGGACTCAAGGCCTAGGACCGGCACCCCTTGCCCTTACTGTGGGGGTATGGGCGGGCATGCTCCCGACAGGGAATCCGACGGTCTCGCCGCCTCGGCGCGGGCGGGGCTGGTACGCAGGATCGACGCGAACGGGGCGTGGGCCGCCGACCCGCTGTGGCGGGAGGCGTTCGCGGCGGTCCCGCGCCACCTCTTCGTGCCGTACTACTACGTCGGCGTCGCCGGCGGCTACGAACGCCGGTGGGGTGAGAGCCCGGACCCGCAGGCACGTGAGCGGTGGATACGGGGCGCCTACGAGGACACCCCGCTGGCGACCCGGCTGCGCGACGGCGAACTGCTCTCCTCCAGCAGCCAGCCGTCCCTGATGGCGGACATGCTGGCCGCGCTGCGCGTGCAGACCGGGGACACGGTGCTGGAGATCGGCGCCGGCACCGGATACAACGCCGCGCTGCTCTCCTACCGGCTGGGCGACGACAAGGTCACCACCGTCGATCTCGACCCGGAGATCACCGAGTCGGCCCGCCGGCACCTGGCCGCGGCCGGGTACCACCCGGTCGTCGTCACCGGCGACGGCGCGCGGGGCGTGCCCGAACGCGCTCCGTTCGACCGGATCATCGCCACGTGCGCGCTGAGCACCGTGCCGCGCGCCTGGCTCGCCCAGAGCCGCCCCGGCGGCCGGATCCTGATGCCGCTCGCCACCGGCCTGGTCGCACTCACCGTGACGGACGCCGGGCAGGCCGAGGGGCGTTTCCTGCACACGCCCGCCTACTTCGTGCCGCTGCGCGGCGGGAGCCGGCCCGGGGGCGAGCCGCTCCAGATGGGCGGGGTGCCGCGCCGGGCCAGGGAGGACGACCTGTTCCGCTTCCTGCTGGCCCTGACCCGCGGCAGCCTCGACCCGCAGGAGGCGCACTCGCTGTGGGAGCAGGAGGGCAGGCCGCAGCGCGAGCGCTATGGCATCACGGTCAGCGGCGACCGGGAGTGGGCCTGGCTGGACGACCCGGAGGGGCCGTACGCCTGGCCACTCCCGTCTTGATCCCGGCGGGGCCGCTCAGCCCCTGCGGATCGTGATCGTCGTCCAGGCGCCCACGTGCACCCGGTCACCGTCGTGGAGCGGCACGGGGACGAACGGCTGGATGGGTTCGTCCGAGCCGTTGACCGTCGTGCCGTTCGTCGAGTTCTGGTCGACGACCGCCCAGCTGCCGTCCGGCTGGTGGACCAGCACCGCGTGCTGGTGCGAGACGCCCGGGTCCTCCGGCGGCACCGCCAGGTCGATGTCGGGGGTGTCGCCGGTGGAGTGACGGCGGCGGCCGATCGTGAGCTGGTTGCCGGTGAGGGTGCGCTGCTGCTCGGGCGAGTACGCGGGCAGGTTCAGGCCCGCGGCCTCGGGGCCGGAGCGCTGCATCATCGCCATGAAGTAGTCGCGGTCGGGGCCGATCGTCGCGGTCCAGGTCGCGGGTCCCTGCGGCGCCTGGGGCTGCTGCGGGAAGCCGCCGGGGCCGGGAGGGGGCGGGGCCTGGGTCGCGCCGGGCTGCGGGTAGCCGTAGCCACCGCCCGGACCGCCACCAGGGCTGCCGGGGCCGGGAGGGCCGGGGGGCGCCTGGGTCGCGCCGGACTGCGGGTAGCCGTAGCCACCGCCCGGACCGCCACCGGGGCCGCCGGGGCCGGAGGGACCGCCGGGGCCGGAGGACGACGGCGGGGGGATCACCCAGTCGTCATCACCGCCGCCGAAGGACGGACCGCCCTGCTGCGGCCGCTGGGTCTCCTGCGGGAACCCGGGCGGGGCCGGCGGGCCGGACTGCTGGAAGCCCTGCGGAGCGCCGCCGGGCCCACCGGGACCGGGCGCACCGGGGCCGGGCGCACCGGGGCCGGGCGGGGGCGGGACCGGACGGGAGGGGTCGGCACCGAATCCGGGCGGGCCGGAAGGGCCGCCGGGGCCGGAGGGACCGGGACCGGAGGGACCGCCGGGGCCGGAAGGACCGCCCGGGCCGGGAGGACCACCAGGGCCGGGGAAACCGCCACCGGGAGGACCGGGAGGGCCCGACGGGTCGCCGCCGAACGGCGGGATCGGCTCGGCCGGGCGGTTCACCTGCGACGGACGGGAGCCCTGGTACTCGTACGAGTCACCGCCGCCATAGGACGGTCCGGGCGGTCCGGGCGGGCCGGGCGGTCCGCCGGGGCCGGGCCGGCCCGGTGGCTGGAACCGCACGCCCGGGCCGGGCGCCGTCGGGTGCGGAGCCGCGGGGGTGTACGAGGTGGCCGTGTTCGTCAGGAAGTTCCACCGGCACTCCTCGCAGAACGGGGCGCCGCCCTCGCGCGGCGTGCGGCACTGCGGGCAGAGCTCCGGCTCGGCGTTCGGCACGGCGGACAGGTGCGGAGGAGGTCCACCGAGCTGGCCACCCGGACCACCGGGGCCGCCGGGAGGGCCGCCGGGGCCGCCCGGGGGCGGGAAGCCGTAACCGCCGCCGGGCGGGGGCGGCGGGGGTGGCGGAGGCACGGCACCCGCCATGCGGTGACCGCAGACCTCGCACCAGTCGTCGGAACCCGACTGGTGTCCGTTCGGGCAGGTCGGCATGTCGGCGCGTCCCTCCTTCGATCTCTTCTAGGTCACTTCTTCACGCGAACGGTTTTGGTGGACCGAGTCTCGAGCGTCATCTCGTCGGCCTCCTCGACCTTCGCCTTCAGTCGCACAGTACCGGTCGCGGCATCGACCACGTCCACCACCTTCGCAAGCAGTTTCGCAGTATCGGCGTTCCCGGAGGCACTCGCGAGCTGAACGGCGCGGCCCAGTTTGGCCGTTGCTCCATCCATATCTCCCGCCTTACGAAGATCCAGACCTTGTTGGATGGCTTGTGCCAGTTCGGCCTGCCCGGTGTAGTGGGCGACCTGGGGGTTGATCGACGTCGAGGCGACCATGTCGTCCGTCCACACGGCGCGCACCAGGCCCTGCGCGCCGAGGTTCTGGACGCTGCCGTCGGACTGCGGAATGACCAGCGAGATCCGGGCCGCGAGCATCTCCTGCCCGATGTCCGCGGGCGGCACCTCGACGCAGAGGTGGTAGTCACGGGACTCGTCACCCCAGGAACCCAGGGGGTAGTCGCCCGCGCGCGGCCCCGACTCGGTGCGCCGGCCGGTCAGTTCCTCGACGGTGGGCGCGACCTGCTTGACGAACTTCACAGTGGTGCCGACCGGGGTCCACAGCCGCAGGGAGACGTCCGCGACCTCCTTGCCCATCGCCGTCTCCATCATCCGCGTGAAGTCGGCGGCGAGTCCGGCCGGGTCGGCGACGATGTCGGCGGTGCCGAGCAGGGCGGAGGCGATCCCTGTGACTTCTTTCACTTCCCAGTCGGTGCCCACGCCGCGCGCGTCACAGGTGAAGCGCCCCGCGCACGCGTCGAGCGCGGCTTTGAGGTCCGGGGGCGACTCGTGCTCGTTGCGGCCGTCGGTGAGCAGGATGCCGTGCCGGATGGCGACGTCCGCCGAGGACAGCAGGCGGTCGGCCAGTCTCAGCCAGGTGCCGATGGCCGTGCCGCCGCCCGCGCTGAGCGAGCGCAGCGCCTGCTTGGCCTGCTCGCGGGTGGTGGCGTCGGCGACCGCGAGGCCCCCGCCGCCCGGGTAGACCTCCTTGGCCACGTGCGTCCCGCCGACCACCGCGAAGTGCACGCCGTCGCGCAGGGTGTCGATCGCGGCGGCCGTGGCGTCCCGGGCGTTGCGCATCTTGGTCGGCGGGTAGTCCATCGAGCCCGAGCAGTCGACCATGATCGCCACGGCCGCGGACGGGCCCTGGCCGGGCGAGTAGAGGTGGGGCGCCGAGACCGCGGTGCCGATCGTGCCGCCGCCGGTCGCCGTCACGGTGACGATGGCGTTGACCTCGCCGGCTCCCTCCGGCAGGTACTCGTTCTGGTAGACGTCCACCGAGAACTGGGGCACGTTCGACTTCGAGAAAATGGCCATGCCTGCTTCGATCCCCCTCGAAAGCCCCCGCCTGGAGCGGGGTGATGACGGTAGGCGGACCGGTCCCCTCCGGTCCGCCGAGGCGTCCCCGTACGTGGCCTCAGGCCGATCCTGCCCCCTGGGAGACGGCCGGGAACGGCACGAGGGCCACTGTTACGTTGTCGTGGCCCCCGCCGTCCAAAGCGTGGCCGACGAGCACCCGGGCGCTGTGCAGCGGTTGCGTGGCCGCGTCGAGGGGGACGACGCGGGCCATCTCCTCGGCCGCCTCCGCGTAGTTCCACAGGCCGTCGGTGCAGACCACGACCACGCCCGGCCGGTCCGGCTTGAACGCGGCGGTGTGCGGTTCCAGTTCGTAGGCGTCCGCTCCGAGCCAGCCGGTGATCGCGTGGGCGCGCTCGTCGGCGTAGGCCTCGGCCTCGTTCATCAGGCCCGCGGCGACCATCTGCGCGGCCCACGAGTCGTCCTCGGTGAGCCGGGCGGGGGGAGCGCTCCGGTCGACCGGGACCCAGTACGCGCGGCTGTCGCCGACCCAGCCGACGATCAGCAGACCGGACGTCACTACGGCACCGACGATGGTGCACGCGGGTGCGTTCTGGTGCGGGGCCTGCTCACGGGCCGTGGCGGGCTCCGCGGCGAGCGAGTTGACGGCGCGTGAGGCGGCGATGATCGCTTCGTGCATGGCCTGCTGGGGGTGCGTGCCGCGCGGCAGGGCGGCCAGCAGGGTCTCGCTCGCCGCCTTCGACGCCGCCATCGAGGCGTCGTCGGGGCGGGTCGCCGAGGAGACGCCGTCGCAGACGATCGCGACGGAGGCGGGCGAGCCGTCCGGCAGCGCGGCGGTGCCGATGGCGAACGCGTCCTCGTTGCGGTGGTGGCGCAGGCCGCGGTCGCTGACCGCGGCCATCGGGCCGGACTCCTGCTCCATGTGGTCCCGTTCGCGCGGCTGGGCGTGGCCGCAGTTCTCGCAGTAGCCGTCGTCGTCCACGCGGCCGGCCCGGCAGGCGACACAGACCTTGCCGCCGGCCCCCGCGGACGCGGGCTCGGCGGACACCCGGGGGTCCGGTGCCTGGAGGAGGTACTCGTCGGGCTGCTGTCCCGGGTGGGCCCCGGGCTGGGGGGTGTCGCCGCCGGGCGGCGCGGGAGGTCCGTCCGGCTGCGCCCGCCGGTCGAACCGCACTCCGGCGGCCGGGGCGGCCGGCGGGGCGCTCGGGGGCGGGGGCGGGGGCGCCGGCCAGGCCGTGCCGGCGGGTGGCTCGGTCGGTGGCTCGGGGTACTCACCCGCCGGGGTGCCCTGGGCGGGCACCGAGCCGTTCATGGTGATGGTCGGGTTGTCCTCCGGCCGTGCCGGCACGGCGGACAGGTCGTATCCGCACGCGCCGCAGAAACGGTCACCCGACTCGAGGGGTTCCTCGCAACTCGGGCAGGCGGACAACTGGGGCATCTGCGACATCAACTACACCCACGTCCGGGGGCGGTAACGATTGGCACGTTCCACCAGGTCGATCCTCTCCTCGCCGCCCCGCGCCAGCCGGGCCAGCGTGCGGTACGAGCGTTCCAGACCGAACCGCAGGCCCCGCTCGTCCAGGCCGCTGCCGAGCAGCGTCCGTCCCCCGGCGGCGGGAGGGGCGGAACCCTGGCCCCCGGAGAGTACCCAGTCCAGCGCGCAACCGAGGACTTCGGCCGACAACTGCTCCCGCCGCGCCGGGTCCAGACCGTACGCCTCCAGCGCCTCCACCTGCGCCGCGGCGGCCATCAGGTCCTCCAGGAACGGTACGTCGGAGGCCGTCGCGGTGCGCTGCCGCAGCCGGGCCCGCACGGCCGCCACACGGGCCGCCGTGTAGTGGATGGAGGACTCCGGCACCGACTCCAGCGTCCGTACGGCACTGCGCCGGTCCCCCGTCGCCAGTTGCACGCGGGCCAGCCCGAACGCGGAGCTCACGTAACTGGGGTCGGTCGACCACACCAGCCGGTAGTACTCGGCGGCGTTGTCGAGCTGGCCCAGCACCTCCGCGCACAGGGCCAGCGCCAGCTTGGGCGCGATCTCGCCCGGGAAGGCGTCGTAGATCGCGTCGAAGGCGAGCGCGGCGCCCTCGTCGTCGCCCGTGACCAGCGCGGCCACGCCCCGGTACCAGACCACCCGCCAGTCGTCGGGCCGCTCGCCCTCCAGCCTGACCAGCGCTTCCAGCGCGGCGGCCGGATCGCCGGTCTCCAGCCAGGCCCGGATCTGCCGCAGCCGCGTCTCGGTCGACGGGGCCGGAGCCGCCGCGAGCGCGCCGAGCAGCTCGGCCGGAGCGGAGGTCATCAGGCCCGCCAGGAAACCGGCGTTGGGGTCGGACGGGTCGACCCGCGGGACGGGCAGGGCGAGGGCGGCCGCCGTGGTGTCGACGGGTCTGACGAGGGCGAGTGGGGCGCCGAGGCCGGGTGGGGCGCTGAGGCCCGGTGGGGCGGCGGCGCCCGGTGAGCCGGCGGGAAGCCAGGTGTTCGCGGGCCGGCCGACGGGGAGCGCGGCAGCGGGCTGGTGGGCCCCGGTGGCGGGCGTGTGGGCGCCGGAGGCGGGCAGGGCGGCGGCCGAGGAGACGCGCCGGGTGCGCGCCACCCGCGCCCCCAGCCGGGACACCTCGCCGTCCAGCTTCGGGAACAGCTCCGTGTCGGTGACCCGCAGTTCGGGCCCGAACAGCGTGGACAGGGCGGGCCTGGCCCGGCCGGTCTGGAGGGACACGACCTCCCGCAGCACACCGGTGAGCTGCTCGGTCATCTCCTGCGCGGAGGCGAAGCGGCGGCCCGGGTCCGGGTCCGTGGCGCGCACCAGGAGGCGGTAGAACGACTCGTACTGCCGGAAGACCTCGATGTGGTCGGGGTCGGGCAGCGAGTCCGCGTAGACGTTCGTGTAGCCCTGGAAGTCGAAGGTCAGGACGGCGAGGGTGCGGGCGACGGTGTAGAGGTCGCTCGCCACCGACGGGCCCGCCTCGGCCACCTCCGGCGCCTGGTAGCCGACCGTGCCGTAGATGGCCGACTCCTCGTCGTCCATCCTGCGCACCGCGCCCATGTCGATCAGTTTGAGCTGGTCCTCGGTCTGGATCGCGTTGTCGACCTTGAAGTCGCAGTACAGCAGGTTACGGCTGTGCAGGTGGCCGAGCGCCTCCAGGGCCTCGAGGCCGTACGCGCAGGCCTGCTCCACCGGCAGCGGGTCGCGCCTGCCCTGCGGTGTGCGGCGGGCGTTGGCGATCTCCTTCAGCGACTTGCCGCCGACGTACTCCATGACGATGTAGCCGTCGAGGGAGCCGGTGCGCTGGTCCAGGTGCTCCACGAAGTTGTAGATCCGCACGATGTTGGCGTGCTCGATCTCCGCGAGGAAGCGCCGCTCGGAGATCGCCGCCGCCATAGCGTCCTGGTCGCCCGTGTCCAGCAGGCCCTTGAGGACCACCCAGCGGTCGGACACCGCCCGGTCGACCGCCAGGTAGATCCAGCCCAGACCGCCGTGCGCGAGGCAGCCCACGACCTCGTACTGGCCGTGCACGACGTCCAAGGCCTTCAGCTTCGGCACGAACGAGTACGGGTGCCCGCACTTGGTGCAGAAGCCCTCCGTACGCCCCGGCCGGTCGCCGCGCGAACGGCCCACCTGGGCGCCGCAGTCGGAGCGCGAGCAGAACCGCTTCCGCTCGGGCACCTCGGGGTTGTCCAGGACCATCTCGCGCGGGTCGGGCCGCGGGATCGGCGGGACCTGGACCAGCCCGGCACCCAGCCTGCCCCGGGTCGAGGAACCGGCGCCGGAACCGGAGCTGCGCACTGACACCGAGCGGCTCGTGGACTTCCCGGACAGGGAGCGCGAGAGGCGCCCCGACACCGAGCGGCGGGACTTCGACGACTGGGACGACGTACGGGAACTGCGGCTGGTGGAACGGGCACTGCGGCTGGAGCCCGAACCGTGCGAGCCTCCTTTGCCGCCGGCGGTGATGCCGGTGGGGGGCGATCCGACCATGCCGTTGGGTGCCACGACCGGGGCGAGGCCGCAGGTGTCGCAGTACAGCTCGCCGCCGCCCACGTCCTCGTAGCTGCCGCCACAGCTGGGGCGTTGGCAGGTGCGTGGAGCCGAGCCGGTCGGTTCCTGTGGTGCCTGACTCATGGACTCCCCCTTGTCGCTCATGCGCCGGTCCCCCGCCGGTCGTCCTCGGACATGTCCTGGTCCGGGATCCGCGGGCCGCCGAGCAGTTCCGCGGCCGCCTGCTGGTAGCGCAGCACGGCCTGTTCGGCGGCGCGCAGATCGCAGGGGGCGCTCCACAGCATGCGGCGTGCCTTCTCGTACCGCTCCATGGCGAGCGTGTCCTCGGCGAAGCCGTGCCGGGCGATCTTCGCCTTGTACGCGTCGAGGCGGCCGCGCAGCTCGGCACGGACGGCCAGGGGCGCGGTGACGGCGGTCAACGACTCGCGGGCGCGCAGCAGTTCGTCCTCGGCCTTCTGCTCCAGCGACTCCAGGAGCGGGGACAGGCGGTGCCACTGCGCCTGCCTGCGGTACTCCGCGGCCGTCGCCAGCTGCTCCTGCAACACCGTCGGCGGCCCGCTGACGACCGGCACCTCCGTCGCCGCGATCTTCGCGAGGACCTCGCCCCGGGCGGTGCGCGCCTCGGCGAGCGTACGGTCCGCGCGGCTGAGGATGTCCCGCAGCCTGACGATCCGCTTCTCGGCGTCCTGGCGGACGGTCAGCACGGCGTCGATCTCCCGCCGCACGTCCTCCAGGGCGCGCGCCTCGCGGTCGTAGACCGTGGTGTCGGGCCTTCCGCCGCCCGGAGCCGAACTGCGCTCCGCGGCCTGCCAGAAGGCCAGCGGGTCCGAGACCACCTGTTCGCGCAGCCTGGTCAGGGTGCGGGTGATGCGCTCCAGGTCGTCACCCGCCGGGTGCTCGCCAGGGCGCACGCCGACCGAGTGCGCGAGGCGGCGGGTGCGCTGGAGTTCGGCCGCCAGCAGATCGATCCGGGCGGGCAGCGCCGACCAGACGGCGTCGGCGGCGACGACCATGTCCAGGCTCGTCGCGTACAGCTCGTTCATCCGGTCGACGAGGGTGCCGAGCGAGTAGCGCTCGCTGAGTCTGTTCGGCGAGCCCTGCAGGGTGGGGGCGTTGGCCGTCGCGGTGGCGCTGCCCGCGACCGTGACCGACTCGCCTTTCAGCAGCTCCGTCAGCTCCACCAGGTCCTCGCGGCTGGACCAGCGGCGACGGGAGCGGATGTCCCGGGCGGTGCGCAGCGCGTCCGTGTACGCGTCGAAGTACGTCCACAGCAGCGTGATCGACGCCTCCGTGGACGTCCAGCGGTCCCTGGTGACGCCGGTGAGTTCGGCGCCCTCCAGGAGTCTGCGGCCCGCGTGGTCCTGGAGGGCGAGGAGCGAGGTCTCGATCGCCTCGTGCTCCGCGCCGAGCCGCGCCAGCGCACGGTCCACCTCGTCCCGGTCCATCACCGGCCCGGTGGATCCCGTGACGCCCATCGATCACCTCTCGCTGCGGTTGTGCCGGTTGGGGGGTCGGTCGCGTGGTCAGGTGGTGCGGCGGTACTGCGGTGCGGGTGGTTCCGACTTCTTCGCATCCTTGCCCAGTGTCGCGGAGAGCCATCTCTCGTACGACGCCTGCCAGCCCTTCGTGGTGTCCTCGCGGTAGTCCACCAGGATCTGGTTGACCCGGCGTACCAGATCGTCCGCGTCCTTCTTCATCGCCACGCCGTAGTACTCGGCAGTGAAGGGGTCGCCCTTGAGTTGGACCGTCGGATCCTGGGCCGCCTGACTCGCCGCGAGCGCTCCGTCGGTGACCACGGCGTCGGCCTCGCCGAGCTGGAGTCTGACCAGGCAGTCGAGTTGGTTGGGGACGGTCCCGGAGATGTCGGTGTTCGCGGGGAGTTCGCCGTCCTTCTGGTCCGCCTCCAGCGTGGAGTAGGCCGTGGAGCCCGCCGCCGTGCAGATCCTGCGGCCCGCGAGTGTGTCGTCGTAGCCCTTGATGGGCGAGGACTTGAGGGCCAGGACCTGCTGTCCGGTCTTGAAGTACGGCGCGGAGAAGGCGACGTCCTTGATGCGCTCGCAGTTGATCGTCATCGTGCGGACGACCATGTCCACGCGGCCGTCCCGGATCGCCGGGATGCGCTGGTCGGTGGGGATCGCCTTGAACTGGACCGCGTCGGGGTCGCCGAGTATGTCCTCGGCGATGCGGTGGACCAGGTCGATGTCGAAGCCCTCCAGCTCCGCGGTCTTGCCGCTGTTGGGGTCTCGGTAGCCCCAGCGGTAGCTGTTCTGGTCGACGCCCACGATGAGCTTGCGCTTCTCGCCCTCGCGCTTCTTGATCGCCTCGATGGTGTCGCCGTCCGCGGAGGAGGGGGACAGGGTCTGCTTCTCGGGGGCCTCGCAGTCCTCCTCGGCCTTCGCGGCCGTGGCCCGGGTGGCCTGGGTGACGGGCCGGTCGTCCACCAGGGCCGATCCGGACAGGGGGACGCACAGTGCGAAGAGCGCCACCAGGGCGCAGACGACCGCCATCGCGCCCACTCCGCCCCAGCCCTTCAGACTGGCCCGCAGACGTCGTGCTCGCATGGTCATGCCCCCTTTCACCTCTGGCCCGTTCACCGGTACTCCGAGAGCCTGCGGCCGATGCCCAGGACCGCGCCCGCGGCACCGAGCACGGCGAGTACGGCCGCGCCCGCCGACAGGCCCGTCAGGGCGTCCCGGCCGTCGCCTGCGGCCTGCTTGAACTCGGTCTCCTCGTGCGCGAGTGCCGTGCGCAGGTTCTCGTCGACGCTGTCGAAGCACTCGCCGGTCGCGTCCCGGGCGCCGATGACCATGTCCAGCGCACGCTGGTAGTTGCCGTTCTCGTCCTGCTCGCGGGCCGCGGTGTGGCGCTTCTTCCACTCCGTCATGTTGCCGACGGCGGCGGTGACGGGCCGCTCGCCCGAGGTGTCGTCGGCGAGCTTCTCGGCGTCCGCCAGGTGCGCGCCCAGGGCTTTCATGTCCGCACGGAAGTCGTAGTCGTAGGCGTCGTAGGTCTCCTCACCGACCTTCTTCGTCTCCGCGCCGCGGGCCACCAGGGTCAGGTTCTCGTTGCCTCTCGCCTTGAGGGAGGCGATGCGGGCGTCGTGCAGGACGTTCAGGGAGCGGACGCCGTGGTCGTAGGAGTCGTTCAGGCCCGCGCGGGCGATGCTGTGGCCGACGACCAGCCAGAGGAGGACCACGGCCGCGGTGGCCGTGGCGGCGACCAGGCCGTGGTTCAGGACGCGGTTGGTGCGCTGGTAGTTGCGGTGCTGGGCCCAGGCCAGAGCGGCCAGGGCGGCGATGCCGAGGGCGATGGCCGCCCAGGGGTAGGGCGTGGCGTCCGCGTAGTCCGCGCGCAGGCGCTGGTTCTCCTTCTTGTACAGGTCCTCCGCCGCCGGGAGCATTTGGTCCTGCATCTTCTCGTTGGCGTAGCGCAGGTAGGCGCCGCCGACCGGGAAGCCCTGGCGGTTGTAGGTACGGGCGCGTTCGACCAGGCCCTTGTACTCCGGGAGGAGTCTGTTCAGCTCGGCGATGGTCTTGGCCGACGGGGAGTCGGGGTCCGAGTTGGCGGCGGCGTTGACGAGCTTCTCGGCGGCCGTGCGGATGTTCTTCTCGTACCGGTCGCGGGAGGTGGCCGTCTCCTGGCCGCCGGCGAGGAAGCCGCTGGAGGCGGCGGTGTTGGCGTCGGCAAGGGAGCGGTAGATGTCCGCGGCGTCCGAGCTGAGCGGCTGACTGCTGGTGAGGACGTCGTCGGCGGCGTCCGCGCGCTCGGTCATCTGCCAGGCGGTGACGGCGCCGAAGGCGACGACGAGCAGGGCGAGGACGGCGCCGATGATGCGCAGCCGGCCGGGTTCCGTGGTGGCGGCTGCCCGGAGCCGGTCGACGCCCTCGGCGAAAGCGGTACGGCGGGGTTGCGGCTCCGCGGGGCCCGGCGTCGCCTTGGGGGGTTGCGCCGACTGGGCGGGGAGGACGGGCGTGCCCGTGCCCGGTGGTGGTGTGCTGCTCGTCGGCAGGTGTGTCACTGTGACCTCCCCCATGGTCATCCGTCGCCGCAAGTATCCCTTCCGGCACTGACATCCGCACCGGCCTTGCCACGATCTTGATCGGATCGCAGCGTGAGGCACCACCCCTTGCACAGGAACACGTCGAAGAACGCGCTTCGGTTCCCCTCGGGGACATGTGCGGTCATTCGACGTAGCGCCGGAACCCTTGTGCCAGGGGTTCGAAGCCGCACGCCTCGTAGAAGCTGTGGACGTATTCGTCGTCCGCCGCCAGCAACTGCACCTTGTAACAACCGGCCGACTCCCCCAGCCGCACGGCTGCCTGCATCAGCTGGCGCCCGACACCACGCCGCTGGAAACGGCCGGCCACCACGACGTTCTCCACGAACAGGATGGCCCGGCCGCCCCGGGTGAGGTTCGGCATGACGACACAGTCCGCCGTACCGGCCACGGCACCGCCGACCTCGGCGACCAGGACGGTCCGCCCTTGCTGCCCGGCCACGGCTGCCCAGACGGTCTCAGCGGACGCTCGGGTCAACGGCGCGTCGTCCGGGTTCAGTTCGCTGTAGAGACCCAGCAGCGCCGACAGGTCCGCCGCGTCTGCTGCCCGCACAGTGATCTCCATGGGGTGAGCTTAGGAGGGAAGCCCACAGCGGGCGTCAAAGGAGTGGGACACCGAGCAGTCAAGCACTATGGTCCCTTGGGTCATGGCTGATCACGACATCTACGGCACCAGTACGCACACCGCTGACGATCTGGTACGGCTTGTCAGTGCCCGCCTGGGAATGACCTTCACAGAGCGAGAGAGTCACTTCCGGGGCGTCTACCACCTCGCCGACGACCACGGCGTGCGAGTCGAGATCCAGCCCAACGAAACCCCCGGGGACGACGAAGCCGAGCCTTTCGATGACGCGCACCCGGAATGCCGAGTGCTCGTGCTGACTACCACCACGGCCCCCGGGGTCACCTTGCGGGCTCGGTTGGAGTCCATCGAAGGGCTGCTGCACCTGCGGCACGGGACAGTCTGAGACCCGGCCGCACGCACAACACCCGCCTTGGGTTTGCCCAAGCCCGTTCAGGCGCGTCGGTCAGTCCCCGGTCGGGGTCTCCTTGCGGCGCAGTACGACCAGGGTCGCTCCGCCGAGCAGGACCAGGGTGATGGCGATGCCCGCTATCAGGGGCGTGACCTCGGAGCCGCCGGTTTCGGCGAGGTTGGTGTCCGTGGCTGTGCCGCCCACCGTCGCCGGGCTCGGTTCGCTCAGGGTCTGGGTGGCCGTGCCCGTCTCGTTGCCCTGGGTCTGGCAGTCCAGCATGCCGCTGAAGCGCTTGGTGAAGCCGCCCGGGCCGTGGATGGTGAAGTCGTACGCCTGGTCCTCCTGGAGAGGCACCGTCACCGTGCGGGACTCGCCCGGGGCGATGGTGTGCTCAAGGCCGGCCAGTTCGAAGGTGAACGGCTCGTCGCCCTTGTTCGAGGCGATGACGTCCACTCCCCCGTCGGCGCAGTTCTTCGCCGCCGAGACCGCCGGGATCGGCCCCTCCTTCGCCCAGGTCGCCCCGGCCGTCGCCGACACCGTCGACTCGCTGGACCCGGCCAGGATCTGCGTCTGGCTCCGGCTCTCGGAGGCGAAGGCCCGACCGACCGGCACGGTCGTCGACGCCTGCACGGTCAGGTCGGCCGTACCCGCCGCCGCGTCCTCGGGCACGTCGAAGAACACCTGCCCGCCATCGGCCGCGGACGTGATGGCCTGGCCCTGCTTGTCGACGATCCGCACCCCGCTGGTGGCCGCGTCCGCCGGTGGCGACACCGTCACGCTGCTCGCGTTGGTGTGCACCGTCACCGGCCCGAGCCGCTCACCCGGCCGACCGGAGACCGCGGGCGGGTCGAGGGTGAGCGACGCCCGGGGCTCGGGCAGGTCGCGGGCGTTCTTCTCCAGGTAGTCGGCGAGCTGCTCGGCCTGCGGGTCGAGGGCGTCGACCGCCACGTCGTCCGAGTAGCGCCAGATCGCCACCTGCGTGCCCGACGCCGCGTCCTGCTCGGTCAGCACACCGCGGACCCCCGCCTTCCGGGCGAGCGCCGCGAGGTCGTTCACCTGCGGGTACGAATTCTGCAGGATCCAGCGGATGCGTCCCGCGTCCTTGTTGGCACCCAGGGACGTGCCGCTCCACTGCGTCTCGTGGTACTTGGCGTCCCGCTGCGTGGGGTTGTGCAGGTCGACGCAGTACGTCTGGAGCATGCCGCCGCCGTCGACGGCCATCTCGAACAGGCCCGCCGACACCTGCTGGTCCCCGGTGCCACCGTTGCCGCCGTGTATCACGGCGGTGCCGTACGTCTTGAGCCCGGCTATCGTCGCCGTCGCTCCGCCCTGACTCTGCGTGGTCTCGTCGGCGGCCGCGCGGCCGGCACCGGCCACCACGCCCGCGGCGACCAGGCCGGACACCAGGGTCGCGGCGCCGAGGCCGGCCGGCCCTCGCCTGCGTACGCGCACCGCAGAGAACAGAGCAATCACCAAATTCCCCTTCGAGCAGGACCCGTCGATGTGGGGGGTACGGTCCCACCAGCAGAATCAGAAGCCTCGCGGACCCCAAGAGCCCCGAAAGCTTTCCCGGCATCCTAGGTACGCGACCGACCCCGCTCGCCGGTGAGACAGTCGGACGAGTGATCCGACTCGGAATCGTTATCGCCAAGATCCCTCGCGAGCAGGGCTTATCGACAAATCCACGCCTGACTTTCCGGTGTGCACGTGCCGATAAGCCGCAGTTCGGGCGGCTCACGCAGTGATTGACGTCACGTCAATACTGCTTCTCCTGACGGAGGTTGTGCGGCAGAGGCGGCGACCTCCGTGCCCGTCGCCGCCGAACCGTCCGGCGGGATCTCCCAGTTGGGCTCGGGCTGTGCGGGCGCTCCCGCTGTCTCCTGCTTGCCTCCGCGGCGGAACGCCGACGTACCCCAGGCGAGATCATGGCCGATCGCCACCGCGTCGATGTCCGCCGAGGTCCAGCTCTGCCCCTCGCGCACATCGGTCCGCACCTTCAGCCTGCCCTGCACGATCACGGGCTCCCCGACCGTCAGCGACGCCGCCGTGTTCGTGGCGAGCTGCCGGTTGGCCCACACCGTGAAGAAGTTGGTATGACCGTCCGTCCACACGTTCTTCTCGCGGTCCCAGTAGCGCGCGGTCACCGCCAGCCGGAACCTCGCCGACGGGCCGGACGCCACCTCCCGGTACACCGGCTGCGTCGCCACCCGGCCGACCGCGCACACCATCGTCTCGTTCATCGCGAACCCCTCCCTCGCCCGGGCTCCGGCCCCGGGGCCGACACGCGTACGAGCCCGTCCCGTACGGCTGTGTCCCCCAGACTGCCGCCGCCGGGCCGAGCCCGCTGAGCGCTGTGGACCACCGCCGGCCTGTGGACAACGCCGCCACCCGGGCGGGTGACGCCGAGGGGGCTCGGACCCCTGCGGACACTGCGAACACCAGATGGGCACGAGGTGGACACACGAGGGAGGGCGGCGCCCGACCGGACGCCGCCCTCAGCGCGTGGAGGCACGCGGTCCGTCACAACCGCCATGCCTCCGAAGCGCCATCACCGCCCCACTCCCACCACCCTCCCGTACTGCTCCCGAACCTCCCGATACCGCAGCAACTCCGCCGCCACCGGATCCAGCACCCGTGCCCGCCCGCACCCGGCCGCCGCCTCCCGCAACCGGCGTTCCGCCTCCAGGCCGTAGCGCCGGGCCGGGCCGCGGGCCGCCATCCGGCAGCTCCACTCGATGAGCGGTCCACCGACGATGCCGATGATCATCAGCAGCACCGGCACGCCGAGGTTCGGCGACATGATCTGGAGGATCTGACCCAGCAGCCACAGCCCGCCCAGGAACTGCAGGATCGTCATGGACGCCTGGGCCAGCACGGCCATCGGCCACCACCCCGGCCGCGGCGGCCGCCCCGTCGGCACTCCCGCGCGCACGCTCAGCTCGTCCAGCGCCTCGGGCAGCCCCTGGGAGCCCCGGGCGGCCGCCTCACGCACCGCCTGGGCCCAGGGTGCGGGCAGCCCGGCCGAGGCACGGTCGGCCACCGTGCGCACCGCCGTCTCGACGCGCTGCCGGGCGGTGGCCTCCTCGTCGGCCTGCGTACGTCCGGTGATCCGGCCCGTGGTGGGCTCGCCGCGGTCCTGGTACCAGCGCCACAATCGCAGCCAGGGCGTACCGCAGGCGCGGTTGGCGTTGCGCAGCCACGCGCGCTCGGCCGCCTCCCCCGCCGCCGTCGCGCCCACCGCGTCCGCGAGCCGGTCGGAGAACTCCTCCCGGGCCTGTTCGCTGAGCCCGGTCCGCCGCCGGGTGGCGTAGACGGGCCGGAGCCGGGCCGCCGCGATGTCCACGTCGGCGGAGATACGGCGGGCCGGTGCCGTGCGCTCCGCGACGAACTGGCCGAGCACTTCGCGCAGTTCACCGACGCCCTCCCCGGTGAGCGCGGACAGCGGGAGGACGGTCGTGCCCGGCTCGCCGAACTCCCCGAGGGCGATGCCGTCCTCGTCGAGGAGCCGCCGCAGATCGTCGAGTACCTGCTCGGCGGCCTCCCCGGGCAGCCGGTCGACCTGGTTGAGGACGACGAACATGACCTCCGCGTGAGCCGCCATCGGCCGTAGATAGCGCTCATGGAGGACGGCGTCGGCGTACTTCTCCGGGTCGACGACCCAGATGACCCCGTCGACGAGCCCCAGGATGCGGTCGACATGCTCGCGGTGCTGTACGGCCGCCGAGTCGTGGTCGGGCAGGTCGATCAGGACGAGCCCGCGCAGCGGCGACTCCGCGTCCCCGGCGGTGGGCAGCGGGCGCCGGCGCAGCCGCGGCGGGATACCGAGCCGTTCGATGAGGCTCGCCGCCCCGTCGCTCCAACTGCACGCGATGGGTGCCGCCGTGGTGGGACGGCGCAGGCCGGTCTCCGAGATGGCCACTCCGGCGAGCGCGTTGAACAGCTGCGACTTGCCGCTGCCCGTGGCACCCGCGATGGCGACGACGGTGTGCTGCCCCGAGAGCCTGCGACGCGCGGACGCCTCGTCGAGCACTCGCCCGGCCCGTGCCAGCGTCCGGCTGTCGAGCCGCGTACGGGACAGCCCCACCAGTTCGCGCAACGCCTCCAGCCGGGAGCGCAGCCCCGAGTCGTACACCAGCGGGGCCACCGACTGCGGCGTGGTTGCGCGGCTGTCCATGACGACGTACTGGTCGCCCCCGGTGGTCTCGCTGACCCGCCGCGCGATGAGCCCGTCGTCCCAGGCGTCGGTGGGGTCGGCGTGGTCCGTGGAGTCGCTACGGCCACCCGTGGAGTCCCTACGGCCACCCGTGGCATCGCTACGGCCTCTGGCGTCCGAACGACTCCCCGCGTCCGAACGGCTCGCAGCCTCCGAACGGTCCGTGGAACCCCTGCTCGAGGAGGAGTCGTCGTCCCGCACGCGCGCGTGGGTGCCGTCGGCGGATCCGGCCTTGTTCTTTCCCTCGCCCGGCTGGTCGGCGTGCTCGGTGTGGTCCTGGTCAGTGACGGCGGTCACCGGTCACCTCTCCTTCTGCAGTACGGACAGCGCGGCGATGAGTTCGGCCTGCGGCTCCGGCTGGACTTCGAGCGCGTCGAGCGGGGCGAGCCGGCGTTCGCGTTCGGCGTGCAGGACCCGGTCCACGTACTCGCTGAGGAGCCGTCCGGCCCGGTCGCGCAGCCGCAGCGCGCCGTGTGCGCCGATCCGCTCGGCGAGGCTCTCCCCGGCCATCCGGCCCCGCCGGCCCCCCAGCAGGGAGGTGGCGACCAGGGCGGCGACCTGCTCGGGGTCGGGCGCGAGGGTCCGGTCGAGCTCGCGCACCTCGTCGTCGGCGTGCTCCTCGAGCTCCCGCCGCCAGCGTCGTACGGCGAGTCCGATCCGGTGCTCGGCGCTCTCCGCCGCGGGTTCGCGGTCGGCGAGCCCGGGTGCGGCCGCCGCCGGTTCGCGCCGCCAGGCGTCGTCGATGCGCTCGTCGGCGGCGGTGACGGCGCACAGCAGCAGTGTGCTCAGGCTCTCCACGAGCGCGTCGAGGAGTTCCTCGGCGGTGCAGTCCAAGGGAAAGGCACGCCACCGCTTGAGGGCGTCGCCGGCGAGCACCGCCCCTGCCTGCAACCTGCCCCGTACGCGCGTGTACTCGCTGTCGTACGCCCCGTCGACGGCGGCGGTGAGCCGCAGGGCGGCGGCGTACTGCGCGGCGGCGGCGCCGGCCAGTTCGGGCATCCGGGACTTGAGGGAGTCGAGGACGCCGTGCGCGGTACGGGCCAGGACCTGCTGGCGGGCCGCCGGGTCCTGCACCAGGTGGACCAGCCAGGTGCGCAGCGGGGCCACGGCGGTAGCCGGCAGCAGCCCGCCGCCCCAGGCCGACTCGGGCAGTTCGGGCACGGTGAACCGCGGCACGTGCCCGAGGCCGGCCTTGGTGAGCAGGGCGCCGTACTGTCGCGACACCTCGCCGACCACCTGGTGGGGCACCCGGTCGAGGACGGTGATGAGGGTCACGTCGTACTCCTTGGCGGTGCGCAGCATGTGCCAGGGCACGGCGTCGGCGTAGCGGGCGGCTGTGGTGACCATGATCCAGATGTCGGCCGCGCAGATGAGCTCGGCGGCCAGGACGCGGTTGTCGGAGACCAGGGAGTCGATGTCGGGGGCGTCGAGGAGGGCGAGGCCGGGCGGGAGTGTGGCGGCGGTCTCGACGCGCAGCACGCGCGCGGGGTTCTCGCCCGGGAGGAGCAGGTCGTCCGTGGATTCCTGCTGGGCCACCCACACGCGCGTGAGATCGGGCAGCACCCTCATTCCGCTGAACCAGTGCTGGTCCTCCGGATGGCAGACCAGCACGGGAGTGCGTGTCGTCGGCCGCAGCACGCCCGCCTCGCTGACCCGCCGCCCCACGAGCGAGTTCACCAGCGTCGATTTCCCTGCTCCGGTCGATCCGCCCACGACGGCCAGAAGCGGCGCTTCGGGCTCGCGCAACCGGGGCACCAAGTAGTCGTCGAGCTGCGCGAGCAGTTCGTCGCGGTTGGCACGCGCGCGTGGGGCCCCCGCCAGGGGCAGCGGGAAGCGTGCGGCGGCGACACGGTCGCGCAGGGCGGAAAGTGCGTCGAGCAGCTGAGGCCGTACGTCCAAGGTCACCACATGCGAAGAATGCCCAATTTTAGGGGATTACTGAAGCATATGAGCATGTCTGCGTGCCGACGGAACACAAGGGACGGAAGGGACTAGTGGGACAGGGGCACACTCCAGGCATAACGAGTGCACAACACCCGATGCGCCAGGCGCCAAAAGCGGTGCACGATTCGTACCCGCCTGCGATTATCAGGACCGCTTCACCGAACCTCCACATCGAGCCACGGAGGCGAAGCAACAGGGGCAAGGACGCGGGAGCCCTATCCTTGTCCCCGGCAACGTCACGGAACGGCCCACACCAGGGCACCACGACAGAGGCCACCACACCCGGCCCCCGTAGCTCAGTGGATAGAGCAGGCGCCTTCTAAGCGCTTGGCCGCAGGTTCGAGTCCTGCCGGGGGCGCACACTGCCTCTCACCTGCGGAAACGCGTGAGAGGCTCTTTCATGTCCGGAAGCACATCGCTGTGAGAGCAAGCGCCTTGACTGTCCACGATCGTGGACACATACCCCGACATCTGGGGTGCGGTTCGCGCCGACGGATGCCTGGCTCCGCTCCTCGTCCAGCACCTGGGCAGCCGCGCGTGGGTCCATGAGGTTGGACCACGCCTGTTCGGCCGGGAGCAGGTCCCGCTCGGGCAGGGCGTACTCCGGATACCAGCCCTCAGCCTCGCAGCCGGGGACGTTGCGCAGGATCAGCACGGTCAGGTTCGGCGGTACCGAGCCGGTGATCCGGACGGCGAGGTAGGTCTCGTGGCCGTCGTCCGCACGCACCTGGAGGCCAAGGGTGAAGGTGTCGAACTCGCGTGTGTGCTCACGGCCGTCGCGCAGCGTGGCGTGCGCCAGGTCCAGCAGAGTCGCACGCAGGCGGCGCACGAAGCGGACACCGGCTTCGGCGCGGTACCGGACATGGTCCTCGCGTGCGGGCAGGAGGTGAGCGGTGTGTGTCGCGGTCTTCAGCCCGTCGGAATGTTCCGCGTTGTAGCGAGCCCGGGCGGCGCGGCCGAGGGCCTCCAGGGCCGCATAGAAGTCATCGCCCGAGCCGTCCTCGCGCCGACCCGCCGCGACCAGCCACGGCAGATCGGCATCCAGCCATACCGCGCCGCGCCATCGCTGCACCTTGACCTTGAACAGCACCTGGTCGTCCACGGACCGGATGCTTTCGTGCTTGCCGTCCTCGTCCGCGAACTGCTCGGACGCCTTGACCAGCACCGGGTGGTCGATCTCGTCCAGCGGCACCGTGAGCGGCGGCACCGCGAGGCGCAAATCCTCGCGTAAGCAGCGCAGCGTCGGGCGGGCCGGGCGCAGCGGGCCGGATCCGCTCATTCCTCGATTCCCCCGACCGCGTCGATCTCCTCCGCGGTCAGCCCGGTCAGCAGCATCACATCCGATTTCAGCGAGCCGTCCAGCACACTGAGCGCCTCCACCATGCCGGACCGCAGATCCTCACGGCGCTGCTCCAGATACACCCGGACCGCCTCGGCCACCAGGTCCTTCTTCGTCAGCCCCAGGAAATGAGCGCCCTGGCTGATCAATTTGTCCGTCGCCGGGTCCACCTTCAGCGGGGACTGGCGTACCGACTTCGCCGCCGTCGTCATCGTCAACACCTCCGCTGCCATAGTACCTAAATACCTCACGGCGTAGTTGATGACGGCGTCACCGCCGTCGATCGCCGCGACTCCGGCCGACGGCATGCGCCTTCGGTAGCCAGGACGACGCGGAGAGGGCTCGGCGGCCACGGTCGCGCCCGGCCAGCTGACCGGGCCTGCCTTGGCAGTCACAGACGCCCCCTCATCGCTCAGGCCATAGCACCTTCTAAGCGCTTGGCCGCAGGTTCGAGTCCTGCCGGGGGCGCAAGTCTCCGCCCTCCCGTTCGGGAGGGCTCTTTACCGCGGAAGTTGCGGGTCGGGGGCTCACCCCTGCCCGCCGTTGAAGAAGCCGGATTTCACGTCCCCGATGATGGTGTCGAGCGGATGCCCACTGACGATGAACGGTCCGCTCCAGGGGGCGCTGAGGGCGAAGAGCAGTGCGAGGCTCAGTCCGACCACACTCGCAACGCCGACGATGAGCAGCGACGTGCGCAGACTGCTGCGGAAGACCAGTGCGCCGGAGTTCACGATCAAGGCCAGTCCGCTGACCACGAGCGTGACGACGTAGAGCGAGGGAACGTCGCGCGAGGCGGCCGCGACGCGGGCGCGACGACTGCTGGTGAGACCGTCCAGGGAGAGCACCAGCTCCGCGCCTGCCGGGGTTCCCACAGCGGGCCGGGCGGCTTCGGCGCGCACACTCCGCTCCAGCCGGGCGATGGCGCGAGCGGTGGCCGGGTCGTCACCGGAGGCCGCCGCTGCACCCTCCCACTCCCTGGCCCGCGTGGTCTGCAGGTAGTCCAGCAGTGCCGCGTGGATCGGCTCCGAGTGGACTCGCGGACTTGTCGCCGCCCATGCCAGACGGGAGGCCGCGGCCGCTTCGTCGCTCACCAGCCCCTCGGCTGCGCGCAGGTAGCCGGCCTCGCTTGCCAGTGAGAGCGCCGCGAAGATCGCGAAGGCAGCGCCCAGGGTCGGCATCAGAGGCGTGGCAATCTGCGGCACCCGATCCCGTTCCCCGGCCGGTACGAGCACCCGGACGCCGACCCGTGCCACGGCCGCGACCAGCAAGGCGAGCACGAGTCCGCCCACAACCAGCACCACCGCCGGCAGCGAGGTCAACCAGTTCACCACATCACCTACCGCGCGTTCCCGCGAGCTCCCCACGGCGGCGGCACACAGGCCGCGGCGACCCGGAGTTCCTCGTCGATCACTTTCGATGAGCGCTCCATGATCACAGGCCGAAGGCTCCTTTGACGCTCGTGACGCCCGGCACGGCATCGCTTTTCGCCGCCGAACAGGTTCGAGTTCACCCCCTGCTCATCAGCACCCGGTGAGCAGGCCGGCGACCAGGTCGCGTGGCAGGCCGTGGGTGTCGTGGAGGCGGTGGTAGTCCTGTTCGGTCAGCGGGCCCCGGAACTCCGGTCGGGAGAGGACGCGGCGCCCGCGTACCAGCAGCTTGCCGAAGCGGCGTTCCTCGTCGAGGAGCACCTCGCGGACCGGGGCGGGGCCGCCCGGCTGGTGGAAGTGGTCCAGAGTGTGGTCGAGGAGTTCCACGGGCAGGTCGGACAGCGTGCGGGACGGGTCGTCGCGCCACAGGGCGGTGAGGAGGCGGCGGACGAGTCTGCGCGGTACGTAGCCGCGGCCGGCGCCGGACGGGCGTACGCCGTCGCCGAGGACAACGATGCTGGAGCGCAGGTGGTCGGTGACGAGGCGCAGCGACGGCTCGTCCAGGTCCCACAGCGGCGGGAGCAGTCGCATCCAGGGTTCGAACAGGTCGGTGTCGTAGACCGACGTGTGTCCCTGGAGGACCGTCACGAGCCGTTCCAGGCCCATGCCGGTGTCGACGGCCGGCCGCTGGAGGGGTTCGAGGGTGCCGTCCTCTTGGCGGTCGTAGCGCATGAGGACGTGGTTCCAGATCTCGACCCAGCGTGGGTCGGTGGTGGGGGTGCCCTGGGGCGGGGTGCCGGGGTCGCCGGTCCACACGAAGATCTCCGAGTCGGGGCCGCACGGGCCGACGGGGCCGTTGTCCCACCAGTTGTCCTCCCGGGTCAGCTCCACGGGCACCCCCAGATGCCGCCAGGTGCGCAGCGACTCGGTGTCGGGGCCGGCCTGGTCGTCCCCGCCGAAGACCGTGGCGTGCAGGTGCCCGTGCGGGATGCCGAAGCCGTCGCGCAGCAGCTCGTAGGCCCAGCGCAGGCTCTGTTCATGGCCGTAGTCGCCTAGTGACCACGAGCCGAGCATCTCGAAGACCGTCAGGTGGGTGGAGTCGCCGACCTCGTCGAGGTCGGTGGTGCGCAGGCAGCGCTGGACGTTGGTGAGGCGCCGCCCCTGCGGGTGGGGGCGGCCCGTCAGGTACGGCGTGAGCGGGTGCATGCCGGAGGTGGTGAAGAGCACCGGGTCCGACGGGGGTGGCAGGAGTGTGCTGCCGGTGACGAGCCGGTGTCCGCGCTCGCGGTAGAAGTCGGTGAAGGTGCGTACGGTCCGGTCCGTGTCCGTTCCGGTGTTCATGGCGGTGTTCATGTCGGTGTTCATGGCTGTTCCCTCGGGTTCATGGGGCATCCGGGTCGTCGAGTACGGAGACCGGAAGGAACCGCGGGGAACAAGGCTCGGACAGGGGTCCGGCGGTGATCCGGCGGTCCGTTTCCGGCCGCCGGGGTGAGTGTCAGGTCAGACGTCGGCAGCCGGTGAGCTGGTCGCTCGCGCGGCTGCGGTGGTGGTGTGGGTCATGACCTGCATGTGTCGCACGCTAACAGCGGGCGGTGGGTGTCGTCGCGGGGTTTTCCGTCGCGGGGTTTTCCGGGGGGGCCCGAGGGCGCGTGGCCAAAGGCGTGGTCGTCCGGCATAGAGTCGGTCTCCCGGCCATGGGACGTGGAGAGGAAGCGACGTGCGGCTGCGCTGTGCTGTGCTGGACGACTTTCAGAAGGTGGCGACCGAGGTCGCCGACTGGTCGCCGATCGCGGGCGAGGTGGACGTCGTCTCTTTCGACACCCATCGGGACGGCGAGGAAGCCCTCGCCGCGGCTCTGGCCGACTTCGACATCGTGGTGACCCTGCGCGAGCGCGTGCCCTTCCCCGGGTCGTTGATCGCCCGCTTGCCGCGGCTGAAACTGATCGTCGCCTCCGGCATGCGCAACTCGGTCATCGACTACGGGGCCGCCGAGGAGCACGGCGTCACCGTGTGCGGCACGGCCAGTTCGTCCACCCCGCCCGTGGAACTGACCTGGGCCCTGCTGCTCGGGCTGGCCCGCGGCGTCGTCGAGGAGAGCAACGCCCTGCGCTCCGGCGGTCCCTGGCAGTCCACGGTCGGCGCCGACCTGCACGGTCGCCGCCTCGGGCTGCTCGGCCTCGGGAAGATCGGCGGTCGCGTGGCCCAGGTCGGTCTCGCCTTCGGGATGCGCGTCAGCGCGTGGAGTCAGAACCTCACCGGGGAACGCGCCGACGAGGTCGGCGTCGAAC
The DNA here is from genome assembly GCF_040612515.1 of Streptomyces sp. NPDC006372. Classification (NCBI taxonomy): domain Bacteria; kingdom Bacillati; phylum Actinomycetota; class Actinomycetes; order Kitasatosporales; family Streptomycetaceae; genus Streptomyces; species Streptomyces sp. NPDC006372. The sequence continues at coordinate 748,328 of NZ_JBEXQJ010000001.1, forward strand.
TCGCCCCCTCCCGGGAGGACCTGCTCGCGAGCAGCGACTTCGTCTCGGTCCACCTCGCGCTGAGCGACCGTACCCGCGGTCTGCTCGGCCCCGCCGAACTCGCCCTCCTCAAGCCGACCGCGTATCTGGTCAACACCTCGCGCGCTGCCATCGTGGATCAGGAAGCGCTGCTCGCCGCGCTGCACGAGGGGCGGATCGCCGGCGCCGGCGTCGACGTCTTCGACATCGAGCCCCTGCCCGCCGGCCACCCGATGCGCACCGCGCCCCGCCTCCTCGCCACCCCGCACCTCGGCTACGTCTCGCGGGCCAACTACGCGACGTACTACGGGCAGGCGGTCGAGGACATCCGCGCGTTCCTCGCGGGCTCGCCCGTGCGAAAGCTGCCTTGACGCCCTTTCGGGACTGGAGACACCTCAGCCATCACTGGGGACCGACCAGACACTCGTCGAGGACCTGGCAGGCTCGGGCGGTGCCGTTCTCGGCTTCCAGGGCCTGGCCGAGCCGGCGCGCGGCCTCGGCAAAGGGAGGGTGCCGGGTGAGCTCGTGCAGGCGTCGAGCGAGGGCGGAAACGGTGAGATCACGCGCCGGCAACGGTGCGGGCCCCGCACCGAGTTCGCGTACCCGCGCGGCCCAGTAGGGCTGGTCGCCGAAGAACGGACAGACCAGTGAGGGTCTTCCCGCACGCAGTGCTGAGGCAGTCGTGCCCGCCCCTCCGTGGTGGACGACGGCGGCCATCCTGGGGAACAGCCAGTCGTGGGGGGTATCGCCGACGACGAGGATGTCGTCTTCGCTGGTGGCGGGATCGCCGGTCAGTACTCCGCGTAGCTTGGCGCGTCGCAGCGCCATCCGTACGAGGGTGTCGGTCGCTTCCGGATCGCCGGTCTTCATGCTGCCGAATCCGACGTAGACGGGCGGTGGCCCGTCGGCCAGGAAGGCGAGCAGGTGCGGCGGCGGAGTCCACTTCGGCCGGTCGTGGTGCCAGAAGCCGGTCACGTGGACGTTGGGTCCCCAGTCGGACGGCCGCGGCACCACCTTGGGGCTGAACGCGCACAGCACGGGCGCGCGGCGGACGTGCCGGAAAGGAGCCGAGAGTGACAGCTCCGGGAGGCCCAGGCTCTCCCGGCGCCATGTGTTGACGTACCTCCGGCACAGCATCCAGGACCCGAGGTCGACCGCGCCGAAGCTGAGCCGGTTGCCCAGGGCCCCCAGCAACCCGGCGGCCGGCGCCAGGGGGTGCGGAAATGCCCTGGTGGGCTGGCTCGGCTGGAAGTGGATGACGGCGTGCGGGACGCGGAGGCACTGGCTCAGATGGAGTCCGAGAAAACCGAAGCTGGGCGCCAGAACCAGGTCGGCGCCCTTCGCTCCCGCCCGGGTCTCCTCCAGCATCGGCATGATGTGGGGTCGCAGGACCCGGTCCATCCGGCGGACGAACGACACCGGGTTGCGTGGGCCGGCGAGGAGTTCCTGTCCCCCGACGGACTCGATGATCTCCACGGGGTCGGCCGGAAGGTGGTGGAAATCCAGTCCTGCCTCGGCGATCAGATGCTCGTAGCGCCCACTGGCCAGGACTCTCACCGTGTCGCCCCGCCCGGCCAGTGCTCGGCCCAGTGCCAAGCAAGGCTGGACATCGCCCCGGGATCCCGCGGCGAAGATCACCACTGTGCGCCCCACGCCGTTCCCCTCTCCAGGTGTGCTGGTGCCTGCCGGGCCGTTACCCGAGTGGCAGACCATAGACATACTGGGCGGCGCATTCCTGGACCCATCAGGAGAACATGAGTAAAAGCACCCCTTCTGGCGGGACGGGAAACCGATGCCAAGGAACATGGCCCATCTCACCGCGGCAGCGCTCGGCGCGGGATTCGCCCTCAACGCGGTACGACTCAATCGCCGACTCGCCGGGTTGCGCCTCCTTGAGCCCTCCACGGATCCGCCCTCCCCGGATCCGCCCTCCCCGGACTTCCGCTTCGTGCTGGCCTCCGGAGTGCGGCTGGACGACGAGACCCGCCGCGCCGCCTGCGCCTTCGCTTCTCGGGAGGGGCTGAAGGTACTCGATCTGCTGCCGGGTGATCTGCCGACGGCCGAGCTGCTCGACTTCGCCCGCCTGGTGAACACCCGTTCCTTCCGGCGCGACAGGCTGGCCTTCGGACGAAGCGCCCAGCATGCCGTCGTCGTGGAGGCGGCCGTCCTGGAGCGACTCGGCACCCGCCTGCCCGCCGGCACGGATCTCGCGGGGCTCTCGGCGAGGGAACTCACCGATCTGCTCGGGCGCCTGAAGAAGTGTGCGCCGACCACGACCGGATTCGCGCTCGCGCCCGGGCTTCGCAGTGTCCGCCGCACCGCCCGGGAACGCGTCGCCGCCCGGCCGGGCAACACCTTCGTCCCGCTGTCGGCCGCCCTGGCGGCACGCCTGGCCGCCGGTGCGCTCACCCTCGCCTGCCTCGCGACGGCTCCGACCTGGGGAGCGGCTGCCCTGACCGGCTACGCACTGCAGCCGACGCTGGTGCGCGGTCGACGGTTCGCTCCCGCCGACCGCTACCGTGCCACCTGGCTCAGGCCCGTGCTGGGCCCGGGCGACTGGCTGCGTACCGCGCGGGCAGCGCACGCTCTGCGCGGTCCGGCCGACCCGCACGCCGGTCTCCGCGCGGAATACCAGGCCGAGATCGCCCGGGGTGTCGAGCGGTTCTTCGAGCCACGTCGCGACTCCTGCCCGTGGTGCGGGTCGTCCGACCTGAGACACCGCGTGACGGCACGGGACATGTACCAGGGAAAGCCGGGCCGGTTCACTCTGGAGGAGTGCGGAGACTGCGGCCACACCTTCCAGAATCCGCGGCTGAACCTGGCCGGCCTCGACTTCTACTACCGCGACTGCTACGACGGCATCGGCGAACGGCAGATGGAAAAGGTGTTCGCCCTCCAGGGGCCTGCCTACCGTGACCGCGCCCGCCTCCTGCCCCCGCACACCGCGCCCAGCACCTGGCTGGACGTGGGGGCCGGGCACGGTCACTTCTGCCTCGTCGCCCAGGACGTCTGGCCGCAGACCGTCTTTCACGGCCTGGACCGCAGCGACGCCGTGGAGCGGGCCGAGAAGCACGGCTGGGTGCACCGCGGTCACCGGGGCGACTTCCCCGAACTGGCCGCATCCCTGGAAGCCGCCTATGACGTGGTGAGCATGTTCCACTACCTGGAGCACACCCTGGATCCACGGGCCGAGCTGGAGGCGGCACGGGGCGTCCTCAAGCCGGGCGGTCACCTGGTGATCGAGGTCCCCGACCCGCAGAGCTCGCTCAGCCGGTTGCTGGGCCGCCACTGGATTCCCTGGATGCAGCCGCAGCACGTGCACCTCATGCCCTTCACCAATCTCCGGCAGGCGCTGCTGGAACGGGGCTTCACCACGGTGGTGGAGCAACGCGTCACCGGACGGCCGGGCGGGGACTTCTGCGGCGCCGTCGTGGAGCGCTTCCGCTCCTGGACGCCGAGCCCCCGGCATCCCTGGTCCCGAACACCTCCGACCCGCACCCGCGCCCTGGCCCACGCGGCCATCTGGACGGCCTCCGTCCCGCTGATCGCCGCGGCGGCCGCGGCCGACCTCGCGATCGCCCCTTTCCTGGGGGCGGTACGGGGCGGGCAGGCCTACCGGATCCTCGCCCGCAAGGAAGCTTGACGCTCGTCCCGGGAACCGGAGGCCGGCAGCCCGAGTGAGCGCATCACCGTGGGCCAGATGCGGTGCAGTTCCTGCCGCCAGTACGGCCAGGAATGCGTCCCGGGCTCATACTGATGCGTCGTGACGTGGACTCCTTCCGCGCGCAGCGCGGAGGCGAACTTCCTGATCTGCTCCGGAAGCGCAGCCTCGCCCAGCACACTCACCAGAATGACGTAGGGGGAGCGCCCCACGTCCAGCGGTCCGGGCATGCTGGTACCGACGGACAGATGGACGTGCGTTCCGCGGAAGGACCGCGGCATGGCTGCGGGGTTGTGGAACTGCCAGACATCGGCGTTCTCCATCGGGTCGCCCCACACCTTCCTCATGTCGACGCCGACCTTCTGAGAGCCGAGTCCGATGACCAGGCGCACAAACGGGTCGTTGAGATCCACGTAGGAACTCATCGCCGCCGCGTACCGGAACAGGCCCGGATGGTGTGCCGTGTAGTTGAGTGCGCCGAAACCGCCCATGGACAGTCCCACGACGGCGCGCGACGGGCCGGCTCGGTACTCCTTCTCCATGAGCCGCACGAGTTCGCTGGTGTGAAAGGTCTCCCAGCGGTGCGGGCCGGCGAACCAGTCGCTGTAGTAGCCGTCCTTTCCCGCGTCGGGCATGACGATGAGCACATCGGAGTTCTGCGACAGTTCTTCCACGTCTGTCGCGCGCGTCCAGGCCCTGTAGTCGTCGGCGCCGCCGTGGAGCATGTAGAGAACGGGAAAGGTGGCTTCAGGCCGCTTGTTCCAGCTGGCCGGGAGAAGGACACGGACCGGGATGGACCGTCCCATGGCCGGCGAACTGACCGTGAGATCGCGCGTTCGGTCGTCGATCGTCCGCACGGCAGTGACACGAGCCTCCGCACCGTGAGGCCCGGGTGTGCCTTCCGGGCTCCGTGCGGCCGCATGCGCCTCGGTCGAGACGAGAGCGGCGACGAGCCCCAGACACACCAGGTACGTTCTCGCGAATTTCAGACAATATGCCCACACAGCTGGGAGCATGACGAAACACACCGTCCGCCACCGGCAGACACTCCGTTCAACGGAGGGCAGTCGCCCGTACGGCAGAGCAGCGATTGCGCCGCATCAGATCAGCGGTTCTCTTGGGAACAGTCGTGAGACGTGAGCAAGATTGGAGCCGACATGACATCGTCCCTGTCCGAAGCGGTCATCGCGGGTGCGGACGCAGCGACCCTCGAGTCCCTCCCCCTCCCGGACCACTTCCCGGCGGCCTGTGTGCGCGCCGCCGACGTCAACATGTTCGAGGGCGTCGAGGACAAGGACGTGCGCAAGTCCCTCTTCGTCGAGGACGTGCCGATGCCCGAGCTCGCTCCGGACGAGGCTCTGATCGCCGTGATGGCGAGTGCGATCAACTACAACACGGTCTGGACGGCCATGTTCGAGCCGTTGCCCACCTTCCAGTTCCTCAAGGAAATGAGGAAGGCCGGAGGATGGGAGGCGCGGCACGATCTTCCGTACCACATCGTGGGTTCCGACGCCTCGGGCGTCATCGTCCGTACGGGGTCGTCCGTGCGCAGGTGGAAGATCGGTGACCACGTGTCGATCTCTCCGGCCTACGTCGACGAGCAGGATCCCGACACACATCGCGACGGCATGCTGGGGCACGGGCAGAAGGCGTGGGGGTTCGAGACGAACTTCGGCGGGCTGGCCCACTACGCCGTCGTTCGGGCGAGCCAGTTGATGCCGAAGCCCCCTGCCCTGACCTGGGAGGAAGCGGCCGTCAACCCGCTGTGCGCGAGTACGGCCTACCGCATGCTGGTCAGCGACCGCGGTGCGCGGATGAAGCAGGGCGACATCGTGCTGGTCTGGGGCGCGACCGGCGGGCTGGGCTCCTACGCCGTCCAACTGGTGCTGGGCGGAGGCGGTGTCCCGGTCGGCGTGGTGAACTCCGACGAAAAGGCACGTCTGCTCCGGTCGTTGGGATGCGATGCGGTCATCAACCGCCAGGAGGTCCTGGGCGGGGACGACACACTCCTGCAGCGTCCCGAGGGCTGGAAGAGGATGGGAAAGGCGATCCGCGAGGCGGTCGGTGAGGACCCGCACATCGTGTTCGAGCACGTCGGCAGGGAGACCTTCGCGGCGTCCGTGTTCCTGGCCAGACGCGGCGGGACGGTCGTCACCTGCGGATCCAGTACCGGTTACGAGCACACCTACGACAACCGGTATCTCTGGATGCGGCTGAAGCGGATCATCGGCAGTCACGGCGCGAACCTTCACGAGCAGTGTGAGGTCAACCGGCTCATCACCATGGGCAGCCTGGTTCCCGCCCTGTCGACGACGTATCCGCTGTCGGAGGTGGGTGCGGCGACACGGGCTGTCCAGACCAATCAGCACATCGGCAAGGTCGGTGTGCTGTGTCTGGCTCCCCGTCCTGACCTCGGCGTCACCGACCCGGAGGCCCGTGCCCGGGTGGGTGAGGAGCGGTTGCGCCTGTTCCGCGGGTGAGCCCCACGGAACAGGCGTCGTTCAGCGGTCCTCGGGGAGCCGCCCGATGGTACGGACGAGGTGCCGCGCGATGGTCTCGACATGGGGTGGGTCGATGAGGGACAGGTGGTCGCCCTCGACGGGGACGATCTCGAGGGACTGGCACAGGGGGGCCCATCCCAGGTCCGCCTCCTGGCGGAGGTAGCGCGGGTCCAGAGCGGTGGTGAGCTGCTGCGGTTGCTGGGCACGGTAGAGCACCACATGGCCGTCGTGGGGAAGGGGAACGTATCGTTCGCCTACCCGGGCATCCACGTACGAGGTCCGTTGATGCTCCATGACCCCCGGGCTCATGTCGAGGCCGGCGTCGGCGACAAGCCGCATGATCACGTCGATCTGCTTCTCGTCGGGCGTGGCCGCCAGCTCTTCGTAGGGCAGGTCCAGGCGGTGGCCGTAGGTCTTCTCGATGTATTCGGCGAAACGACCGAAGCGCTCGAGCAGCAGCTCCGGCGACTCCTGCTGCGGCAGAGCGGCGGGCAGGATGGTGTCGATCAGTCCGAGGAACCCGACGTCCTGACCCCGTTCGTTCAGTTGACGAGCCACTTCGTACGCAAGGCATCCTCCGAAGGACCAGCCGAGCAGGTGGTAGGGCCCTTCCGGCTGGAGGTCACGCATGATCGTGCGGTAGTGGGCTGCCTTGTCCTCCACGGTGTTCAGCTCTTCGACGCGTTCCAGCCCGTACACAGGCTGGTCGGTCGGGAGCAGCCCCGTCAGGGGCAGATAGACCGAGGTCGGTCCGCCGGCCGGGTGGAAGGTGAACAACGGGGGCCGCTGTGTCCCGGGGACAGCGGGGCGCAGGGTGGTGAGTGCCGACGGGCCGGTTCGGTTGACCACCGGCCGGATCAGTTCGGCGATGGCTGCGACGGTCCGGTGGGCGAGAACGGCCTCGCCCGTCAGGTCCAGCCGAGTGTCGTCGCCCAGGCGCCGACGGATGACGTCCACCATGGCCTCGGCGGCGCGTCGGTCTCCCCCGGCGGCGGTGAACTCCTCGTGCACGTCTGCGGGCTTGCGGCGCAGGACCTCGGACCAGGCGCTCGCGACCAGCCGCTCTGCCGGGTCCCGGGCACCGAGGGAACCGGGCAGCGAGGGCGCGGTCGGCTGTGCCTGCCCGACGTCGGCGGGGCCTGCCGGTGGAGAGGAGGCCGTGGGCACCGAGGAGCCGAGGCCGAGTTGTTCCAGCACCGCGCCGCCGAGTTCGCGCAGGCAGGCGCCGCGCAGCAGGCGGGGGGCAGGCAGGTCGATGCCGAAGTCCTGGCGGAGGGCGTTGCGGATCCGCACCGCCATCAGGGAGTCCAGTCCCAGTTCGGTCAGTGCGGTCGTCTCGTCGAGTTCGTGGGCGCTGAACCCCATGATGGCTGCCGTCCTCTTGGCGAGGCGTGCGTAGACCAGCTCCGGGGCGGAGCTTCCGAGGGCGGTGATGCCGTCGGGACCGACCCAGTCGTCGGCGCTGAGCGCGCTGTCCTCGAGAACGTCGTTGAAGAAGGGGATGGCAGACAGGCCGGGGAACGCCGCCAGGACACGGCCCGCATCGAGGTGCACGACGCCGACGTGCGTGCGGTTGAGGGTGACGAGCGCCTGCAGGGCGTCCATTCCCTCGGTCAGGTGGATGGGCTCCAGGGCCAGCGCCGGGTTCCCGGCCGCCGCCCCGATGTTCTCCCACGGGCCCCAGGCGATGGCGGTCGCCGGGCGGTTCGAGGCTCTGCGGTGGTGAGCGATGGCGTCGAGCCAGGCGTTGGCGGCCGCGTAGGCGGACTGTCCCGGCGAGCCGATCAGTGCCGCGGCGGAGCTGTAGATCACCCACCAGTCCAGGTCGTGGTCGGCGATGGCCGCCTCCAGGTGCCGGGCTCCGACGGTCTTCGGCCGCAGCACCTTGTCGAAGTCCGCCGGCTCGAGGTCCGTGATCATGCGGTCGTGCAGCACACCGGCACAGTGCGCGACGCCTCGCAAGGTGTGGCCTTCTGCGAGGGCGGCACGCACCAGGCTCGGGGCGACATCCGGTTCTGCGATGTCTCCGCGGACCACGGCGACGGAGGTCCCCCGGGCCCGCAACTCGGCCAGGAAGGACTGGGCTTCGGGCCCGGGGGCACGCCGTCCGTTCAGGACGATACGGCCGGCGCCCTGCTCGGCGAGCCGGCCCGCTGTTGCCAGGCCCAGGCCGGTCAGCCCACCGGTGATGATGTAGGCGCCGTCAGGACGTGTGAATGCCACGTCGTCGTTGCCCTGAGAGGTGAGGTCGGCGCGGGCGAGGCGGGCGGCGAGGCGAGTGCCGGCCCTCCAGGCGATCTCATCGGCGTCGCCGTCGGCGAGGAGTTCCTGGACGAGGTCACCGACTGCGCCGGGCTGTTTGTCGATGTCCACCAGCGAGGCACGCAGATGGGGGTGTTCGAGTGCCATGACACGGACGAGTCCACGCAGGCAGGCAAGGTGCGGCGTTCCGGGTTCCCCCGGCCCTGTCGCCTGTGCCAGCACGGTGGCCATCCACAGGCGCGGCGGTTGCCGGTGCGTTCCGCCGGCCAGGCGGCGGGCCACCCGTGCTGCTGTGCGCAGTGGCCGCGTGTCGTCGTCGCGTTCGTACGGGGGGAAGACCAGGACGACGGCGCTCGGGCCGTCCTCCTGCGGGGTCTGCAGCCAGGCGTCGAGTACGGCGTCGCTGTCGTCGTCCCGGGCCTGTGTGACGTTGACACCCCCGGCTCGCAGGGCCGACGCGAGCGAGGCCGTGACCCCGTCTGCGGCGTCGTCCGGTTCGTCGCTCAGGAGGAGGGCACGGTGCAGGCCCAGGGGCGGGGGGACGGTGGACTTCTCCCACTGGATGTCGTAGCTGCACGTCTCGAGGGGCCGGGGCACCTCGTGATGCTCGATGGGACGCAGCTGAACGAACCGGGCGACCAGCTCGCTCTCGGTGCCCTGGGCGGTGACGTGCCACTGGTTGACGCCGGTGTCCCCGCCGTCGGCGCCGGCGGCAGGCGTGCAGCGGATGTCGTATCCGGTGTCGCGGAGTCCCGGCCCCTTGATGTACAAGGTCCGTACTCCGACCGGGACGGCGTGCGCGGTGGCTCGGACGGTGCGGTCACCGCCCGGTGGAGTGCCGCCGGCTCCGGCGGCACTCAGCGCTTCCAGCATGCTGGTCAGCAGATGCGCGTAGAACGGTCCGTGCGGGTGCGGCAGGTCCTCGGCGGCGAAAGGGTGAACGATGTCCGGGGCCTGTTCCGCGGGGAGGAGCTCGCGCGGGGGTTCGGGATCGCGGGTGATGAGGGCCGAGGCGTGGCAGCGCCAGGCGGCCCCGGTGCCGCGGGCGTGCAGGGTGACCGTTCCGTGTGTGCCGGAGCCCGGTTCCCACACCGCGGTCAGCGGGGTGCTGCTGGAGAGGGCGAGCCACTGGTGGATCTGCAGGTCCTCGACTCCGAGGTGAGTGAGGCCCTCCCGGGCCCAGAGCTCCAGGCCGACTTCGACCACCAGCTCCGCGGCCTCGGCGAGGGTCAGCACCGCTTGGTCGTGGACCGTGCTCCTGGGGCGGTGTCGACGGGTGCCGACGTCTCCTTGCCACAGCACGACGCCGGTCCGCGGGTCGTCGGTGCGCACACCCAGCAGGGGGTGACCGCCGGCCGTGGTCGAGGTGGCGGGGCGGGAGAACCAGAATCGTCTGTGACGCCAGGCCGGGGTGGGCAGTGCGGTGCGCGCACCGGTGGGCCACAGACCGGTGCTCGTCGTGACGCCCGCGAAGTGCAGTCTGGCCAGCGCGGCGCGTACGGCGACGGTGTCGTCCGCGTTCTTGTGCAGGGTCGGGACGACCAGGGCCTGGTCACCCACCGGTGTGGCGTCGAGCGTCTCGGTGAGCGGGACGACGGCGATGGGATGGGGCGAGATCTCCAGGAACAGGGTGTGGCCGTCTTCCGTGGCCGCAGTCACCGCCTGCTGCAGACGCACCGGGCGGCGGACGTTGGCGCACCAGTAGCCCGCATCGGCTGCCGGGTCCGCGCGGGGGTCCTCGAGGACCGTGCTGTACCAGGGCGTCGTGGGAGCGCCCGGGCGAAGAGCGGCAAGGTCTTCGCGCAGTGGCAGAAGAATGGGATCCACCGCGGCCGAGTGTCCGGCTCCGCCGACGTTCAGCAGCCGGGCCAGGTGACCCTGCTCGGACAACTCGTCCACCAGGTCGCGCACCGTCTGGGCCGGTCCGGCCACCGTGCAGCGTTGCGGCGAGGAGTGGACGGCGACCTCCACACCGGGGAAGCGGTTGAGGATGTCCGTCCGGGACGGCGCGGGCAGCTCGATCGCCGCCATCGCGCCGGCCTGTTCGGCGTCGATGCCGGCGAGGTGCGCCGACCGGCGGACGATGACGCGAAGTCCGTCGGCGGCGTCGAGAGCGCCCGCCACCACGGCGGCTGCGACTTCGCCCATCGAATGGCCGATGACGGCCGCCGGTTCCACGCCGTAGGCCCGCATGGTCTGCGCCAGGGCCAGCTGGATGCCGAAGAGCAGCGGCTGGGTCCGGTCCACGGTGCGGCCGGAATCGGACGTGAGCATGTCGGTCAGTGAGGAGCCGGTCTCCGCGAGGAAGGCCGGATCGAGCGCGGACACCTGGGCGGCGAAGCGGGAGTCGCCGGTCAGCAACTGCCGCCCCATGCCCTTCCACTGGGAGCCGTAACCGGAGAAGACGAAGACCGGCCGGCGCGCTGTGAACGGCTGAGCCGCTCCTGCGTCGGTGCATGCGGCGACCACGCCGGGAACGGTCTCGCCCCGGGCCAGCGCGGCGAGCCTGGCGGCCGCCTCGGGGCGGGTCCGCGCGACGACGGCGGCGCAGGACGGGCCACGGCGATGTGATGCGAGGGTGTGGGCGATATCGGTGAGCGAAGGTGCGTCACCGGCGGCCACCCACCGCGACAGACTCGCGGCCACGTCGGCGAGCCGGTCCGGGGAACGGGCTGACACCACCAGAATGTGCGGGTCGTCAGCTGCCTCGTCGTCGGTCGCCGAAGGCTGCGCGGGACTCGGGACGGTTGACGGCGCCTGCTCGAGGACGGCGTGGGCGTTCGTGCCGCCGAACCCGAAGGCGGACACGCCGGCGCGCCCCCTGCGGTTCTCCGGGGCGGGCCAGACGGTCGCTTCGGTGACCACGCGCAGGCCCAGTTCGGTGAAGTCGATGTGGGGGTTGGGGTCGTGGAAGTGGAGGGTGGCCGGGATGCGGCCGTGATGCAGGGCCAGCGCCGTCTTGATCAGGCCGATGATGCCGGCCGCGCCTTCTAGGTGACCCAGGTTGCTTTTGACCGAGCCGATGAGCAAGGGCTGGTCGGGGCGTCTGCCGCGGCCTACGACCGCTCCGAGGGCGGCTGCTTCGATGGGGTCTCCCAGCAGGGTGCCCGTCCCGTGCGCTTCGACGTAGTCGATGTCGGCGGCGTCGATCCGCGCGTCCCGCAGGGCGTCGCGCAGCAGCTCCTCCTGCGCCGTCGGGTTGGGTGCCATGAGGCCCGCCGACCGGCCGTCCTGGTTCACGGCGGTGCCTCTGACGACGGCGAGCACCCGGTCGCCGTCGCGCCGGGCATCGGCGAGACGCTTGAGCACGACGACGCCGCAGCCCTCACCACGGGTGATTCCGTCCGCCGCGGCGTCGAAGGGTTTGCACCTGCCGTCCGCGGCCAGCGCACCGGCCTGTTCGAACGAGGCCGTGACCGCTGGGGACAGGAGCACGTTGACTCCTGCGGCCAGTGCCGTGTCGCACTCCCCACCGCGCAGGCTGCGGCAGGCCAGATGCACGGCCACGAGGGACGACGAGCAGGCCGAGTCGGTGGTGATGCTGGGCCCGCGGAGGTCGAGCAGGTAGGACACGCGGTTGGCGACGATGCTGCCGGCGGCTCCGGTGCTGGTCCACGGTGTCAGGCGCGCGGGGTCGGAGGTGGTCAGCTGCCCGTACTCCAGGGCACTCAGGCCGACGAAGACGCCGGTGCGGGTGGACCGGAGGGCGTGGGCGGGAACTCCGGCATGGTCCAGCGCCTCGCAGCTGACTTCGAGTACCAGCCGTTGCTGGGGGTCCATGACTTCGGCCTCGCGGGGTGTGATGCCGAAGAAGTCGGCGTCGAACCCTTCGATGTCGTCGAGGAAGGCGCCGTACTGTGTGGTGGATTCCATCAGGGCGGTGACGTCGGGCGCCGTGCCGGTGAAGTTCCGCCACCGTCCCGCGGGCACCTGGCTGACCGCGTCCGTCCCTGCCAGGAGTTGTTCCCAGAGCGCGTCCGGTCCCTGCACGTTCGGGGGCAGGCGACAGCCGATGCCGATGATCGCGATGGCATGGTCGTCGGTGCCGGTCGTGATGGCCGCCTCGCCGGACGTATCGGACTGCTCGTCGGTTTCCGCGGTGTCGGCGTTGTCTGCGGTCGCCAGAGCGCTGACCAGTTGTCCGATCGTGGGATGTTCCCACAGCAACGTGGCGGGCAGTGACCGGTCCAGTAACTTCTCCAGCTCGCCGGTCAGTCCGACGGCGTCGCGGGAGGTGAGGCCGTACTCCGCCAGAGGGCGGGCGTCGTCGAGTTGTTCTGGGGAGATGCCACTGATGTCCGAGACCAACCGCACCAGCGCGCTCCGCAGTGCGGTGACGCCCGGTCCGGAGCGACTGGCCGTGGGGCCGCCTGGTTGCTGCATGCGGTGACTCCCGCCCTCAGTGCTCACGTTTCCGGGCTCCAGGCCCCCTGGAGGTAGCGTTCGCGGCATGCTCCACGGGCAACCTTGCCGCTGGTGGTGTGGGGTACGGTGCCGGGCGGGGCGAGGACGAAGTCGTGGATCGCGATGGCGTGGCCGGCCGACACGGCCGCGCGGACGGCGCGAGTCGCCTCTTCCCGGACGCTGTGGAGGTCTGCGAGGTCGCGGACGTGCTCGGCGACGACGACAAGACGTTCTCCGGCGTCGGTGAGAACGGAGAACGCCGCGGTGTGGTGACGGCGGACGGCCGGGTGGGCGCTCTCGACGGTCTGCTCGATGTCCTGCGGATAGTGATTGGTGCCGTCGATGATCACGAGGTCCTTGATGCGACCGGTGATGTAGAGCTGTTTGTCGTACATCAGTGCGAGATCGCCGGTGCGTAGCCAGTGGTGCTGGTTCTCGCCGTGGAGTGTGGCTCGGAAGGTGGCTTCGCTCTGTTCCGGGCGTTTCCAGTAGCCACGGCCGACGTTGGGTCCGCGCAGCCAGATCTCGCCGACGTGCCCGTCCTCCAGACGGACGCGGGTGACCGGGTCGACGATGACGGCTTCCTGCCCGGTGGGCCGTCCGCATCCGACCAGGCGGGTCACCGCCCGCGTTTCGGTGGCCTCGACCACACGGGTGGTGCCGTCCGCCAGCGCGTCACGGTCGAAGCAGGTGACGGTCGGTTCCTCCCCGGCCGGTGAGGCGGCAACGAACACGGTCGCCTCGGCCAGTCCGTAGGACGGGCGCATGGTTGTGCGGACCATGCCGACGGGTGCGAAGGCCTGCTGGAACCGTTGCAGCGTCTGCTCGGCGACAGGTTCACTGCCGTTCACCATGGCGGCGACCGATCCCAGTGACAGCCGGTCGCGCTCCTCGTCGGTGACGCGGCGCGCACAGTAGTCGTAGGCGAAGTTGGGAGCGGCGGTGAGGGCTCCCGGGTACCGGGTGAGCAGACGCAGCCATCTGACGGGCTGTTGCACAAAGGCCAACGGCTCCATGAGCACGGAGGGGACGTGACCGACGAGGGGCAGCACGACCGCGAGAACCAGTCCCATGTCGTGATACAGCGGAAGCCAGCCGACGGTGCAGTTGCGCCCGGTGCGGATGTCGTAGGCCTCCAGGGCCTGGCGTGCGTTGGCACAGACGTTGGCGTGGGTGATCTCCACGCCCGACGGCACGCGGGTGGAACCCGAGGTGTACTGCAGATAGGCACAGTCCTCGGGGCGCGGATGAAAGGTCTCCACGTCCGCCGGTACTCCCGCCGGCGCCGGACCGGCGAGCAGTTCCTGCTCCGTGACCACGCGCAGGCGCAGGCCGTCCTGGTCGGCGCAGAACTTCTCCGCGGCCTGGAGCGAGTCGGGGCTGGTGAGGGCGAGCACCGGGTCGGCGTCGGCGAGTGCGGCAGCCAGCTTCTCCGCATGACCAGGCAGGGCCGGGGGGAAGAGGGGAACGGCGATCGCGCCGGCGCACGTGGCTGCGAGGAAGCCGACGACGTAGTCCAGGTTCTGCGGTGCCACGATGGCCACGCGCTCGCCGGCTGCCCCGGCGTGGCGCAGGGCGGTCGCGAGGGTGCGTACCCGTCTCTCCAGCTGGCGCCATGTCAGAGTGGAGGGGACTCCGTCGCGGTCGGTGCCGAAGTCCACGAAAGTGAACGCTGTCTCTTCGGGCGTTCGTGCTGCGGCCTGAGCGAGATGGTGGCTGATGGTGTCACTCACGATTTCCAGCACTGAGTCACCGAACCTTCGTTCCGGGCAACGATTTCCACTGGACAGTGGGCAGCGGTGAGCGATCAGCTCACCATGGAGACATGCCGGGCTTCCAGTGACACGCCGAAGCGGCTACACCGCCCGGTGCAACAGGAGTGCGGGGAATTACCCGGACAGCGGACCGGACGACACAATAGACATACGGGGGTGGCCGGGACGCGAAACAGGTCCCGGCCACCCCCGTATGCACGGGTGGACTTGTGTGACTGGCGCCGACGACGAAAGGTGTCTCGGCCCTTTCGGTCCGACGTCAGGAATTCTTGCCGGGGACGGCGAAGCTGCTGACGCAGTCGATCTGACCGCCCGAGGCCGGGCAGCTCTGCGTCGAGTCGTTGACGACGGTGATGTTTCCGCGCTTGTCGGTGGTGACCTGGTACTCCCTCACCTGCGAACAGCGCGTGTAGCCGCTGCCGTTGTCGACGCACCCGTCGGCGCGGTCATCAGCGAAGGCCTGGACGGCACCGGCGCCGATGAGAGCAAAGCTCCCCAGGACACCCACTGCCGCTGCGATCTTCTTCGAATTGAACATCTGCCTTTTCCTTTTACCGTCGGCCCCCGTGACTGGACTGCGGTGCCGTTCCGGACGCGTGGACTGGGAACGAAGTCAGTGGCAGCTTCGAGGCTCGGACACCCGGTGACCTCCTGACGGCTGCCTACACCCGAGAATCGACTACTTGGCGGCGGGGATGACCTGAGTGCACTTCACCGACTTGTGCTCGCTCTGGTCGACGAACTGGAGGCCCATGACGTTGATCACCATATTCACGTCGCCGATGTTGACAAGCGACCAATTCTTCTCGTCCGCGGAGCACTTCTGGTTCTGCTGGGTGTTGTCGGCCTTGGCCTTCGAGTCCCCGTCCGCAGCGTGGCCGACGCCGGCGCCCAGGAAGCTGACGCTGCCGAGCATGGCAACGGCGACTGCCGCCTTCTGGTACTTGCGCATTGCTTCTCCGTTCTCGTTTCGTCACGGTCAGCAACTGACTGGCCGCGCACAGTTGGCAACTGTAAGGGATTCTTAGGGGTATTAGTGAATGAAACGCGCAAGACACGCACTTCCCCAAAAGATCCATGATCCGGTATGGATACCTGCATACGAGTGACCGCCCGAGCGCCCATACCGAACGACGAACCCCGGGGCTCGAACACCTGGTTCGAACCCCGGGGTCTGCCTAAGGTCAGCCGACCAGTACTTACCGGCCGATGGTGAAGAGCTGAGCGCACTCCACCGACGTGCGCTCACTCTGGTCGACAACCTGGAGACCCAGGGCGTTGGTCGGCGCGAAGCCGTCGACCGTCTCGCTGCCCGTGATGTTGACCTCGTCCGCCGAGCACTTCTGGCTCTGCTTGTTGTCGAGCTTGACCTTCGGGTCCCCGTCAGCGTGGCCGACGCCGGCACCCAGGAGGCTGACACTGCCGAGCATGGCCACGACGACCGCGGCCTTCTGGTACTTGCGCATTACGTCTCCGTTTCTCGTGTCGACACAGCCCGTTACGGTCTGGTCACCGACAGGCATCACTTTAGGAGCGATTTCTGCCAATTGCTACGCGAAACGCCCATTGCGTCCTCATCTCATGAAATTTCATGTCAGGTGCCCTTGCTTCGCGGGCACTTGCCCCTTCTTGGGTGCCGGAACTGACGAGGCGGCGGCTCGCCGACCCCGCCGGGGCGAGGGCGAGGGCGCAGACCGCCACCCTTTCCAGCTCCCGACGCGCGCGGACCGGCAAAAAGCCAAACAGCAGACCCCGGGGCTCGAACACCTCGAGCTCCGGGGTCTGCTTGGACCAGCTGCCAGTGACTACCGGCCGCCGATGGCGAAGAGCTGAGTGCAGCTCACCGAGGTGCGCTCGCTCTCGTCGATGAACTGCAGGCCAGCGCCGTTGACCGGAGCGTAGACGGCACCCGTCTTGCTGCCCGTGATGTTGACCTCGTCCGCCGAGCACTCCTGGCTCTGCTTGTTGTCGAGCTTGACCTTCGGGTCCCCGTCAGCGTGGCCGACACCGGCACCCAGGAAGCTGACACTGCCGAGCATGGCCACGACAACCGCAGCCTTCTGGTACTTGCGCATTACGTCTCCGTTTCTCGCGTCGACACAGTCCGTAATGGACTGGTCACCGACAGTCCTCACTGTAGGCGATGCTCGCTGCTTTCGAGCGCGTGAAACGCCAAGGCGCGAAAAGTAGGCAATACGGCATGTATCCGGATAGATCCCCCTTCCCCAGGCAGCAGACCCCGGGGCTCGGACACCTGGTCCGAGCCCCGGGACCTACCTAGACCACCTGATCAGAGATCACTTACCGAGCCCGAAGACCTGAGCACAGTTCACCGTGTTGCGGTCGCTCAGGTCGTTGAACTGGAGGCCGGCGCCGTTGACCGGAGCGAAGACGGAGCCCGTCTCGCTGCCCGTGATGTTGACCTCGTCCGCCGAGCACAGCTGGGTCTGGTCACTGTCGAGCTTGAGCTTGTGCCCCTCGTCGCCGGCGTGACTGACACCGGCACCCAGGAAGCTGACGCTGCCGAGCATGGCCGCGACGACCGCGGCCTTCTGGTACTTGCGCATTACCTCTCCGTTTCTTGAGTAGGCACAGTCCGTGACTGGCTGTGCACCAACAGTCACGAGCATACGGTGATGTTTGTGATTTTTGATGATGAAACGCCCATGTGCCCGGTTCTTTCAGAAGGCCGCAGACCGGGGTGCTGCTGCACGCGCCTCAAGCGGCCCAACCGGATGGGTCGCGTCCGGCCGCATGTGCATCTCGGGCAAAAGAGGGTGATCCGGAGGTAGTCGCCGTGACCGGTGCGAAGGCGACGCGTTGAAGGGGAAGTGCGATCGCTCATTCCGCTACCGCACTCACCGAGCCTGTAAGGAGAACGTCTTTATGTCTCGCATCGCGAAGGTTGGCACTCTCGCTCTTGGCGCGGGCGCCGTGGTGCTCAGCGTGCCCGGTGTCGCCGCAGCGGACGCCGACGCCAAGGCCGCTGCAATCGACTCGCGCGGCTTCCTGTCCGGCAATGTGCTCCAGATTCCGATCCACGCGCCGATCAACGTGTGCGGAAACGCCCTCACCGTGTTCGGCGGGCTCAACCGGGCTGCCGGCAGCGTCTGCGAGAACAACGACGGCGAGAAGAAGCACCACAAGAAGCACGAGGTGCACGACAAGAAGCAGCACAAGGCGCACGACAAGAAGAGCGACAAGGCGCACGCCGAGAAGCAGCACAAGGCGCACGACAAGAAGAGCGACAAGAAGAGCGACAAGGGCCACGCCGGGAAGCAGGGCGAGGCGCACGGCAAGAAGAGCGACGAGAAGCAGCACAAGGCGCACGCCGAGAAGCAGCACAAGGGACACGGCAAGCACGACGCCGAGGGCTTCAAGAAGCACGCCGAGAAGCAGCTCAAGGATCACGGCAAGCACGACGCCGAGGGCTTCAAGAAGCACGCCGAGAAGCAGCTCAAGGGACACGGCAAGCACGACACGAAGGACCTCAAGAAGCACGCCGAGAAGGCTCGCGGGGTTTACGGCCACTGACATCCGTCGTCTTCACCTGAGAGCCCCGGCGTCCTGGAACGCCGGGGCTCTTCTCTTGGACCCGCCTCAGCTCACGCGTACCGGTAGATCCGGCCGACGTCCTCAAGTTCGTCCGGCGACACGTCCCACGGCGGCAGCTTCTGATGCCGTGCCACGATCCGGCCGTGCTGCGCGTTGTCAGGACCCGGCGGTTTCGCGGGGAGGTAGCGGGCCCCGCGGTGACGGCGCTGCCAGCGGTGCCACTGCAGGTCGATGAAGGCATGGTGCAGCCAGAAGACGGGGTCGTTGACGGAGGCGGCGCCGAGCATGGCCCCGCCGACCCAGCGGTGCACCTGGTTGTGATTGCGCCACGAGGTCCTGCCCCTGCCGGCGCCCCAGCCCTCCAGCCTGTTGCGGAAACCTCGCGTGACCGTCGAGTCCCAGGGCGCCACATCGTAGGCGGATTCCCTCAGCGCCCACTCCAGGTCCGCCTTCGTGGGCAGGCCGACCGTGGCCCGCGGGCTGCCGAGGTCCCGGGTGAGGAACTTCTCGTCGGTCACGCCCACCTTGATGACCCAGTTGCTCTCCCGGTAGGCGAACGGGCCTGTCATCACCTGGTGGTCGGACCGGCGCCCGTTGCCGCCGAGAAAATCCGCCGTCCAGGGCACGGAGGTGGTCGTGCGGTCGCGTGTCCAGTCCCAGTACGGCAGGGTCACCGACGGGTCCACTCGGCGTAGGGCGCGTTCCAGTTCGATCAGAAACCGACGGTGCCAGGGCAGGAAGGAAGGAGCCATGTGCGCGGTGCGCAGTCCGTGCTCGCCGTCGGAGGAGAAGTGCGCGATGTGCATGCGCACGAACTCGTCGTACTCGCCGCGCCGTTTGAGTTCCAGCAGCGCCTTGACGAACCGGCGCTTCTCGGCCCTGGTGAGCGTGCCGGCGTCTTTACGCACGTACGCCATGTCGGTGTCCCCCGTGCAGGTGCCCACCGTCCACCGGTTGTGGAGCCAGGGTGCGCAGCCGCTGACCGGATCCGAGTTCGTCGACGGCGGCGCGGGCTGCCTCGAGCGGTGTCGGGTACGAACAGTAGTGGTCCACCATGCTCAGCCAGGTGCCGTCAGCGCGTCGCATCAGATGCAGAGGTCGGCCGTCCACGGTGACAAGCCAACGGCCGTCCTCCGCTGTGCCGCACTCGGGGAACCACCGACCGCGGATACGGCGGCCGCGGTATGCGACGTCGAAGGCCGTGTCACTCGGGGCGATTCCGGGTCGGGGGCGCTGAGGCCGGGAGGCGGCCGACGCTGAGGTCAGAGCGGCGATGAGTACGCAGGAGTACAGTCCGCGCGCCGCATCCCGCCGTGTTCTGCCCACCGCTCGGTGCCACACCGGGTCCGGGCCTCCGTCCTCGGCACCCACCGGCCCTCCGCCGACGCTGACGACCATGGCTCACTCCTCGTCCCGTTCGGTTGATCCGTAGCCGTAACCGCCGAACGCCCCGCGCGGTCACCGCCGCGCGGCCAAGACAGTGATCACCGACGGCCGTGCCGGTGACATGGAGACAGACGAGGCCACAAAGATGTCGGCCCTCGGACTCGCCGAGGGCCGACTCTGTACGGGGGGCGTAGCCCTACATCCACAGATTGCCGCGCAGCGGCTTGGCCTCGTTCAGTGCCTCTGCGGTCTCCTTCACCGTGGGGAGCAGCGACTTGCTGCCCGTGGCGCTCGCCTCGAGGGGGAGCTTGGTCTTCACGCCGCCGTTGAGGTCGGTGGACGCCAGGTCAGGGGCGGGAGCCGGAGCCGGGGCGCTCTGCGGCGCGGGGGCCGGAGCCGGGGCGCTCTGCGGGGCCGGAGCCGGAGCCGGAGCCGGGGCGCTCTGCGGGGCCGGAGCCGGAGCCGGAGCCGGGGCGCTCTGCGGGGCCGGAGCCGAAGCCGGGGCGCTCTGCGGGGCCGGAGCCGGAGCACTCTCCGGCGCCGCGGCCGGGGCACTCTGCGACGCCGGGGCCGGGGCCGGAGCACTCTGCGGGGCCGAAACCGGAGCACTCTGCGGCGCCGAAACCGGAGCCGGAGCACTCTGCGCGGCAGGCGCCGAAACCGGCGCACCCTGGCCGGTGAACGCCGCGTCGGGGGCGCTCTGTCCCGGGGCGGCCAGGTTGGGAGCGGTGTTGTGGGCGAATGCCGGCGTGGCGGCAGTGGCGGCGATCAGGGACCCGGCAAGGACGGCTGCAGCCTTCAGGGACTTCATCGTGTTCCTTTCTTCGGCAACGCGTGTCACCGGAGGGGAGTCTGTCGCCGTGCCTAACGAGCCGGGGTCGAGGCGGAAACCGGAGGGACCGAAGATCGCGAGTCCTCATATGAGATCCCTGAACAGGAAAGGAACAGGAGCAGGAACAAGAACAGTCGTGGAGCCGCCCTGATGGTCGGCGCCACGACTGAACGGGAAAGAGCCGTGCCGTACGGCGGTCACGAGCCCAGCAGCGCCGGCGTGATCGCGGGGAGCGTGACGGGCGACAGCGAAGGCACCGACGTCAGTGGCCACATGCTGGGCAGCGTCGTCGGTTCGGACAGGGTCGGCTCCGACGGATCGCTGCCGTTCAGCGCGTCGATGAGCTCGTCCAACTCGGTCAGCAGGTCGTCGACCGGGGAAAGCGCCACGCTGTCGCCATCGGAGGCCTCGTCAGCGGGGTCGAGTGACTCCAGAAGGTCGTCTACGGCCTGCCCCACGGCGTCCAGCGTGTTCTCCAGGACCTCCAGCGGGTCGTTCGTGGAGTCAGTGGCAGGCCCGGCGGGAGCCGGTAGCAACACGCCCGTCGCCGGGGCCGACGCTGTCGGTGTGGCCGTGTCCGTTCGAATCTCGGCGGCCAACTGGGCCAGCGCTTGCTTCGCGGCAGTTGCCAGTTTCCTGGCCTCGGCTGCCGTCAGTTGGCCGTTGTCCGCCTTGAGGAGGGCGTGCAGGAGGTCGGCGACCGGGGCGAGTTCGCCCCCGTCGAGCTTTCTGAGCTGTGCCAGTAGCGCATCCGTGCCAGAGTGCCGCGCACCGGGCGACGCCACATGGCTGTACTCGGGGGCCGAGTCGGCAGCCATGGCGGCGGGGCAGGCGATCCCGACCAGGAAGGTGGCGCACAATGCGCTGGAAGCGATGCGCCGTGCGGGCAGAGCGCACATGGGGGTTCCTTTCGACGACGTCGGATCTTGAGCCCACCGTGAAAGCAACCATGACGTCCCGCAACCGCTCATACGCTTTCCGGAATTTCGCAATTCCCTCTTTCGCCGTGTAAGGCCTGATCAGGCGATACGTCAGACCGGTGGTGACCGTTCCCCCGTCGGGTGACGCCTCGGCCGCCCTACGCGGCCTGCCGCACGCCACCTGCGGCACACCGCCGCCGGTCAACAACGTCGCATGCTTCACGATTCCGACACACGTGCCAGATATCTTCGAATTTCATCGACTATGTCTGATTGATGACTAGAGTTGCGAACCGCCCGACGCACTCCTCAGCGCGGACACCTCGCACTCGTGGCGCTGCTGCCACGGCCACCTGTTCCGGAAGGGCAATGACCGGTCATGCGCCATAGCCTGGGCCCGCTGTTTCGCCGTGCGACCGTGGGCGTCCTCAGCCTTGCCGCCGTATGGGCAGCCAGTAGCTCGCCGACCGCCGCGCCGGCCGCGCCGCCCGCACCCGAGTCGGGCAGCATCGGCTTCGCCGAGCGGTACCGCGCGCTTCAGCACGGCGGCATCGCACGCGCGGCCAACTCGTCCATCACCTGCCGCACCGACGAGAGGCCTTCATGCGCTGACGTGCGGGAAGGCAGGCAGGGGGTGAACGGCGACTTCGACATGTTCTACATCGATGTCGACCGCGACCCGAACACCTACAACGCCTCCCGCGGGGAGGTCCGCCTGCCCACCGGCTCCCGGGTGACGTACGCGCGTCTGTACTGGGGCGGGAATCTGCGCGTGGGCGAGCAGAAGCCACCGGAGGACAACGGGCGAGTGCTGATCGCCGAACCCGGCGGAGAGTACAAGGAGCTCCTCGCGGACACGGTTGTCGGACACCGCGTGACGGACGGCGCGGACGCCTTCCAGGCCTCGGCGGACGTGACGCAACTGGTGCGGGAGAGCGGGCCGGGCCTGTACACCGTGGCACAGGTCAACGTGGCCATGGGCAAGTCGCCGGCCGGGGCGTGGGGCGGCTGGACGCTGGTGGTGGTGTACGAGAACCCGTCGGAGCCGCTGCGGCACCTCGCGCTCTGGGACGGCTTCGTATCGCTGTCCGACCCGGCGCCGGAGGTCCGCCTGCGCGAACTCGGCTTCGCCGCCGACGCGTGGGGCCGGGCGGGCCTGGTGGCGTACGACGGCGACCGTGGCACGACCGGCGACTCGCTCACCGTGACGACCGGCGAGTCCGGGTCCGCATCCGTCCTCGGCAACGCCGCCAACCCCCAGGACGACGTCCTGAACTCCACCATCAGCGAGCCCGGGGACGATGCGGCACGTGTGCCCGCATACGCCAACACCCTCGGCTACGACTCCGACGTGTTCGACCTCGGAAGAAGCCTGCAACACGCCGGTGACCAGGTGACCTTCCGGCTCCGTTCGCAGCGGGACGCCGCGTGGGCCGGCGTGCTCTTCGCCGCCGTCGACGCACGGCGGTGAGTTCGTTGCCGTCCTCTCCGAACACCTTCGCGAGCGAGGAATCCGCGCACATGCACCCGTCTTCCACCGCCCCTCTCCCCAGAGTCCTGCACCTCACCCAACCGGTGGACGGCGGCGTCGCCCGCGTCGTGACGGACCTGGTCCGGGCACAGCTGTCGGACGGCCTGGACGTCACCGTGGCCTGCCCCGACAGTGCGCTCACAACGAGACTGCGGACGCTCGGCGCGCGCGTACGGCACTGGCACGCGACACGGTCGCCGGGTACCTCACTGTTCCAGGAGGTACGGCACCTGGCACAGGTGATCGACGAGGTACGTCCCGATCTGGTGCACGCGCACAGCGCGAAGGCCGGGCTCGCCGGGCGGCTCGCGGTACGCGGGCGGATTCCGACCGTCTTCCAGCCGCACGCCTGGTCGTTCGAGGCGGTCGGCGGGGGCACCGCGGCGCTGGCGCTCATGTGGGAACGATGGGGTGCGCGCTGGGCCTCACGCGTGCTCTGTGTGAGTGAGGCCGAGCGCGCGACCGGCGTGGACGCCAGGATCACCGGCCGGTGGACCGTCGTCCCCAACGGCATCGACCCGGAGCGCTTCCGCCCGGCCGCCGCCGCCACCGTGCGGGCCCGGCTCGCGCCGCTCGCCGGCATCCGCCCGGCCGCACCGCTCGCCGTGTGCGTGGGGCGGCTGTGCCGGCAGAAGGGACAGGACGTCCTGCTGCGAGCGTGGGAAACCATCGCGCAGCGGGTGCCCGACGCCCGCCTCGTCCTGGTCGGCGACGGGCCGGACCACGACCGGCTTCGCGAAGTCGCCCCGGAATCCGTCCTGTTCACGGGAGCCGTCGCCGACGCCTCCCCCTGGTACCAGGCCGCCGACGTGGTCGTCCTGCCGTCCCGCTGGGAAGGCATGGCCCTGGCTCCGCTGGAGGCGATGGCCTGCGGGCGTCCCGTGGTGGTCACGGACGTCGACGGGGCCCGCGAGAGCCTGCCGCCTTCCCTCGCCGCCCGGTGCCTGGTCCCGCCGGAGAACCCGGCGGCGCTGGCCGGGGCCGTCGCCGAGCTGCTGGTCGACCCCATGCTGCGCGAGACGCTCGGCAACCAGGGCCGCCGGCACGTGCTGTCCACCCACGACGTGCGGCACACCGCCGAGGCCGTCTCGAACGTCTATCGCGACCTGCTCGGCCCGTGGACCGCCGCCATCCCCAGCGCTGAGCACGGTCAGGCGCTCGACACCGGACGTGGCGCCGACGCGAACCGGGCAACGCAGCGCGTCGAGCCCATCGAGTACAGGGAGTCCATCCACTCGTGACCGCCGAACGTACCGTGCCCTCCCCCGGTGTACCGCCGCGGGACCACCGATCCTCACCCGTCTCGGTCATGCCGCCGCGCGGCATCGCCCCCGGCTTCCGGCTGTCCGCCCCTCGACACCCGGCGCAACCGGCCTCACCCGTCCCACTGTTCGTCGCGGACGGCGTCGCCGCCCTGGCCGGCGTGCCTGCGCTCACCGAGGCCCAGCGCCAGCCACTGCTCGTCGCTGCTCTGGTCGCCGTCTCCCTGCTGCTGCGCCAGCGCGACGGACGGCGGCCGGTACCGGGACTTCTGGAGGAACTGCCCGCCGTGTGCGGCCGTATCGCGGTGGCCTGGCTGGCACTCGCGGCGCTCCTGGCGGCGTACCGGCCGGAACACGCGCTGGCCCTCGGTACCGTGCTGATGGGCCTCGCCCTGCAGGCGACGGCCGGCTGTGTGATGCGCGGAGCCTTGCACGCGCGGCGGCGCGCCGCACTGGTGCGCCACCCGCACGCAGCACTCGTCCTGGGCCCGGTCGCCACCGCCGAGCGCGTGGCCGCCGCCGTACTGCGTCACCCGCGGTGCGGCGTGCGGCCGGTGGGGATCGTCGCCGAGCAGCCGGACGGCACCGGGAGCCTGCCGGTGCTGACGAGCGCCGAGGAGGTCGAGCGTGCGGTCATCCAGAACGGAGTTCGGGCGGTGCTGGCCGTTCACTCCACCGTGCGCACCGAACAGGAGCCGCTGCTGCGGGCGCTGGCCGAGTCCGGCTGCGTGATCTGGGAGGTCGACGCCGACACCCCGTCGTACGCGGCGCGGGAGCGGCTCGCCGGGTTCTCCTGCCGGCGTCTGGACATGTCTCCGGCCCGGCGTGGCAGCGCGGGCAAGCGCGCGCTCGACATCCTCGTGTCGGGAACGCTGCTGCTGCTGGTCAGCCCTCTGCTGCTGGCCTTCGCCGTGGCGCTGCGGATCAGCGACGGGCCGGGTGTGGTGTTCCGGCAGGAGCGCATCGGCAGGAACGGCGAGCCGTTCACGCTGCTGAAGTTCCGTACGCACCGCCCGGTCGACGAGCACGAGTCGGCGACCCGGTGGAGCGTGGCGAACGAGAACGAGATGCGCTGGCTCTGCCGGATGCTGCGTCGCACCTCGCTCGACGAACTGCTCCAGCTGTGGAACGTGCTCCGGGGCGACATGAGCCTGGTCGGACCACGGCCCGAACGGCCCTACTTCGTCGCCCAGTTCGGCCAGACCTACCCCGGTTACGCGGTCCGCCATCGCATGCGCACCGGTATCACCGGCCTGGCTCAGGTCCACGGGCTGCGCGGCGACACCTCGATCGAGGACCGCTGCCGGTTCGACAACGCCTACATCGACGACTGGTCCCTGTGGCAGGACGTCTGCATCCTGCTGCGCACCGTGGCCACGGTGGTACGTCCGACGGGGAGCTGAGAGAGGTGAGCCTCGCCCTGACACCACTCCCCCGCCGTGTCGCCGCGCTGGCACCGGCCCTGTCTGTGGTGGCCGTGCCTGCCGTGCTGGCCCTGCCGCTGACTCCGGACGGCGCGGGGCCCGCCGACGTGCTCTCCGGGCTCGTGGTGGTGTACTGCGTGATCCGTCTCCTGCGTGAACGACGGCGCCCGCTGTCGCCCACCGCGGCCTTGATCCTGGGCCTGCCGGTGGTGGGGCTCGCGCTCGCCGCCATGGGTGCGTTCTCGCCCCAAGCCGGGTTCGCCGGTCTGGGGCGCTATCTGCAGACCTTCGTGCTCGTTCCAGCGGCCGTTCTGCTGCTGCTCCGCGACCGGACCGGCTTCCGCATGGTCGCCTGGTCCTTCGTGGGGGTCGGGCTGTGTCAGGGGGCCATCGGTGTACACCAGTTCGTCACGCGGACCGGTGCCTCCTACCAGGGCGAGAACATCCGGGCGGTGGGCACCTTCGGACCGCACGACGTGATGGGCATGGCGACGACGGTCTCGCTCGGCCTGGTGTGCGCGGCCGGGATCGCGCTGGGCCGGGTGTCGGTACGACAGCGGGTCATCGCCGTCGGGTGCGCTCTGGTGCTGCTGCTGCCGCTCGCGCTCTCCTTCAGCCGGGGAGCCTGGATCGCGACCGTTCTGACGTGCACCGTGCAGTTGGTGCTGGCCGGACTGCGGCGTGCGCTCAAGGTGGCCGGGGCCGCGATCGCTGCGGGCGTGATCCTGGTGGGCGGGTTCGGTGTGGGGTCGGCGCTGCTGCAGCAGCGGATCGACAGCATCGCCCAGGTCACCGACGCGCCTGACCAGTCCGTCGTCGACCGGTACACCTTGTGGGCGTCCGCCACGGACATCTGGCGTCAGCACCCGCTGACGGGCGTGGGGTTGAAGGGCTTCCCCGAGTACCGGGACGGGCACGCCACGCTGGCGCTGTCCTCGGGCAGCGAAACCGACGGCGCGGGAATGGCGTACCAGAGGCAGCCCTTGCTGTCTCCGCACAACATGTACCTGCTGGTGCTGAGCGAGCAGGGCCTGATCGGGCTGCTCGGGCTCGCCGGGAGCTGGCTCGCGCTGCTGGTGTGCGGGGTGCGGCGGCTGCTGCGCGCCCGTGACCGCGGACAGGGCCTGGACTGCGGGCTCGTCGCCTGCGGACTGCTGGTCTGGCTGCTGACCGACTTCGTGTACGGAGACATCGGCGGTCCCGCGACCGTGCTGATCGCCATTGCGATGGGCCTCGTGGCGTGGTGGGCGCTGGCCGATCATGGCGACGCGCGTGAGGACGTGCCCCCGGGCGGGGTGCGTGAGCCCGCCGAGGAGGCACTGGCGCGATGACGGTGGTACCCCCGAAGTCCCCCCGGCCCGAAACGAACGGCGCGGCGACCGTGCCCCCGGCACGTGCCGCCACCAAGGCGGGGGAGAGTTCCGACCCGGCGTCGGCATCGGCCTCCGGAAGCTTCCTCGCCAGGGCTGCGCTCGTCACGGCGTCGCTGTCCATCGCCGGCTCGTTGCTCGGCCTGGTACGCGACCAGTCGCTGGCTCGGCTGTTCGGCGCCGGCAGCGAAACGGACGCCTTTCTGATCGCGTGGACCGTTCCTGAGTTCGCCTCCACGCTGCTCATCGAGGACGGGCTGGCGATCGCACTGATCCCGGCGTTCAGCATGGCGCTGGCCCGTCGCGCCCGGGGCGCCCCGGGCGACCCGGTCCGCGCCCTGGTCAGCGCCACCCTGCCCCGGCTGTGCCTCGTCCTCGCCGCGGTCGCGGCGCTGGTCGCCGGCACCGCTCCCTACCTGGTCCAGGCCCTCGCACCCGGCCTGTCCGACCCCCGGCTCGCCGCCGACTGCACCCGGATCACAGCGACCTGCGTGCTGGCCTTCGGACTGGCCGGGTACTGCAGTGCCGCCCTGCGGGCACACCGCTGCTTCCTCGCGCCCGCGGCCATCTACGTCACCTACAACACCGGCATCATCGCCGCGATGTTCCTGCTCGGCGAAGGCTTGGGCGTGCGTTCTGCCGCGGTCGGGGTGGCGGCGGGCGGCTGTCTGATGGTGGTGGTGCAACTGCCGTCGCTGTGGCGGCGGCTGGCGTCGCCCGAGTCGCCGGTGGCCGGGGACAGGGCCGCCGTCGAGGAGCGGCCCGTGCAACTCGCCCTGGTCTCCGCCGTGCTCCTCTTCGCGTTGTGCCGCCAGTCGCAGGTCCTTGTGGAACGCTTCCTCGCCTCCGGCCTGCCCTCCGGCGCCATCTCGCACTTGAACTACGCGCAGAAGGTCGCCCAGATTCCGATGACGCTGTCGCTGATGGTGTGCACCGTCACCTTCCCCGTGGTGGCGCGGGCGCTGGCGGACGGTGACACAGCACGGGCCCGCAGCCGCGTGGAACGGGATCTGGCGCTCGCCTCCTGTGTGGTGCTACTGGGCATGTGCGCGGTGATCGCCTGCGCCCCTCAGATCATCGAACTGCTCTTCGAGCGGGGGGCGTTCAGGGCGAGCGACACCGCGGCGACAGCGGACGTCATGCGCGTGTACGCCCTCGGACTGCTGGGCCAGACCCTGGTCGGCGCCCTGGTGCGCTCCTACTTCTCGGCGGGTCGCGCCAGCTGGTACCCCCTCGGCGCGATGACGGCAGGCATCACCGCGACGTCCTTGATCGGCGCCGCGACGGTGCGCTCCTGGGGCGTGGCGGGGATCGCCGCCGCCAACGCCCTCGGCATCACCGTCACGGCCGCCCTGCTGCTCGCCGGACTGCGCACGGGCCGGCACGAAAGCCCCCACAGTGTCTCCGTCCGGGGCCGGCAGGTCCTGGCCGAGCTGAGCAGGCTGGTGTGCGCCGCGGTCGCCGCCACCGCCGTGGGGGCGTTCACCGCGAGTCGGCTGCCGTCCCCGGCTGCGGGCCTCACGGCCGGCCTTCTGACCGTGACCCTCGTCTTCGTCTCGCTCGCCTGGGCTCTCGGTGCCCAGGGCTCCGCGTCCGCTCTGCGCTCCCTACGCGCCGTCACACGAAGGCTCCCACATGGCCGCTTCCGTTGATTTTCCCGACGCAGTCAGACCCCCGGCTCCGTCCAAGGGCCCCGTCCCCTGGGTGGCGATGTACCACTCGGTGGGTGACTGCTCGGACGACCCGTACCGCATCACCGTGACGCCCGAGCGACTCGACCGGCAGCTGGCTTGGCTGCGCCGACGAGGGCTGCAGGGTGTGTCCGTGACCGAGTTGCTCGCCGCCCGTGCCCGGGGCGGGGGACGGAACCTGGTCGGGCTGACCTTCGACGACGGGTACGCCGACTTCGTCACCGAGGCCCTGCCGCTGCTGCGCCGCTGGGACTGCGGCGCCACCCTCTTCGTTTTGCCCGGGCAGCTCGGGGGTGACAACGCCTGGGACCCGCTCGGCCCGCGCAAGCCGCTGCTGACCGCGGACGGCATCCGGAGTGCGGCGGCCGAGGGCGTGGAGATCGGCTCGCACGGGCTGACCCACGTCGACCTCACCAAGACGGACGACCTCACCCTGAAGGCCGAGGTCGCCGAGAGCCGCGAGCGACTGCAGGAGCTGACGGGTGCTCCGGTGGAAGGCTTCTGCTACCCGTACGGCGCGATCGACGCCCGCGCCGTCGAAGCCGTACGCGACGCGGGCTACACCTATGCCTGCGCCATCGACCCCGGGCCGCTGACCGGCCCGCACGCCCTGCCGCGCGTGTACGTCGGCCAGGAGGACACGGCCTGGCGCCTGCAGCTCAAGCACTGGCTGCACCGGCTGCGGCGGCGTCCGGTGGAGGGCCTGTGAGATGAGGGCTCTGCACATCATCACCGGCCTCGGGGTCGGCGGGGCCGAGCAGCAGTTGCGTCTGATGCTGCGCCATCTGCCCGTCGACTGCGATGTCGTGACGCTCACCAACCCCGGCGCGGTCGCCGAGGGTCTCACCGCCGACGGTGTCCGCGTCACGCATCTCGGCATGGGCGGCAACCGTGATCTGGCCGCGCTGCCGCGCCTGGTCCGGCTGATCCGGGCGGGCGGCTACGACCTGGTGCACACCCACCTGTACCGGGCCTGCGTGTACGGCCGGCTCGCCGCCCGGGTCGCCGGGGTACGGGCGGTCGTCGCCACCGAGCACTCCCTGGGCGACTCGCAGATGGAGGGCCGCCGGCTGACGGCGGGGGTGCGGCGGCTGTACCTCGCCAGTGAGCGGCTCGGGTCGGCGACGGTCGCCGTGTCTCCGACCGTCGCCGATCGCCTGAAGCGCTGGGGTGTGCCCGCGCCCCGTATCGAGGTCGTCCCCAACGGCATCGACGTGGACCGCTTCCGGTTCGACCGGGAGCGGCGCGTCAGCGCCCGTCGGCACCTCGGCCTGCCGGCGGACGCGTTCGTCGTCGGCGGCGTCGGCCGGCTCGCCCCGGGGAAGCGGTTCGACGTCCTCGTCCGCGCACTAGCCCTGCTCCCGGACGACCACTGGCTGCTGCTGGTGGGCGGCGGCCCCGAGGAGCACGCCCTGCGCCGCACGGCTCACGAGGCCGGTGTGGCCGGGCGCGTCGTGTTCGCCGGTGAGCGCCCCTACGTGGCCGACGGTTCGCCCGGCCCCGACCTGCCCGCGCTCACCTCGGCGATGGACCTGTTCGCCGCCCCGTCCACCGACGAGGCCTTCGGCCTGGCGGCCGTGGAGGCGCTGGCGTCCGGCCTGCCCGTGCTCTACGCCTCCTGCCCGGCGATCGAGGACGTCCGCCCGCCGGACGCCACCGCCGACGGCGGTGTCCGGCGGGTGCGCGGCGGCCCCGAGGCCTACGCCCGCGCGATCGCCGAGGTCAGCGCATCCGGCCCCCGGCCGCGCACGACCTCGGAGGTCGCGCACCACTACAGCATCACCCACTGCGCGGCCCGTCTCACCGACGTGTACGCGGCAGCGGTCTCCAGTTCGCCGTCCCCCTCACCTCTGGGAGCCAACTCCTCATGACCGACACTCCGACCCGTCAGCGCCGCCTGTCCCTGGCCCGTCTCAGGGCGCTGCCGCTGTGGTCCGTGCTCGCGGCCGGCACCCTCGCCGGGAGCCTCGTCGGCGGTGCGTACGGCGTGCTCACGCCCTCGACGTACACGGCCACCAGCTACGTCATCGCCGTGCCCACGGGGAAGTCCACGCCCGATGCCGCCCTCGGTTTCGCCCAGGCCTACGGCCGGGTCGCCACTCAGCTCGCGGTGCTCGGGGACGCGCAGGTGTGGGCGGGTGTGCCGGTGAGCACCCTGCAGCGCAGTGTGCGTTCGGCGACGTCGCCCGACGCGCCGATGGTCGCCGTCTCGGCCACCTCCGAGCGCCCCGGCCTCGCCGTCGACATGGCCAACGCCGTCACCCGCGCGCTGACCCGGCACGCCGACGACAGCAGGGGCAACACCAACGTGCGGCTCGTGCAGTTCTCGCGTGCGGTGGAGCCGAGCGAGCCGACGTCCGCGTCATCGGCGGTGACCGGTCTGGTGGGCGCGAGCGCCGGTGGTCTGCTGGGCGGCCTGGCCCTGCTGGCGCGGCCGAGGAAGTCAGGCCAGGACGACGACCCCGCCCCGGCCCCCTCGGTGCCCGGCCCGGCCGCCGCCGCCGATGTGCGCGGACAACGGTGACGACGGCGGGCCTTGCCGGATTCCTACCACCAGTCGAAGCGGAGGCAGAGCCTCCCTCCGAGCCACTCTTCCACCCAACTGCCCAGATCCAGCGGCGTGCAGTCCGTCGGGGGAGGCGGTGTGCCGGGGGCCGTGGGCTTCGGCGTGGGCGTCAGGGGCGGGCCCGTCTCGTCGGTGCGGCCGAAGAGGGTCGAACGGTAGACATGGGCCGATTTCGGGTTGGTCCTGCACTGCCACACGCCGTGCGGGCAGTAGTCGGTCAGCGTGTTGTAGAGCGGCCTGTGTTCCTCGATCCAGTCGAGCATCCTCCGCATGTACTCGGGATTGTCACCGTTACGGAAGAGCCCCCATTCCGGATAGGAAATGGGTTTGCCGTGAGCCTTCGCGAAGTCTACGTGGTCCTGCAGCCCGTAGGGCTCTCTCACCTGTTGATCGAACGACATCCCGGCCGGCTGGTCGTAGGAATCCATGCCAATGATGTCGACCGTGTCGTCCCCCGGATAGCATTTCGTCCAGGGAACGGCGTCCTGGCCACGACTCGGCGTGAAATCGAACCGGAACTTCTGACCCGGCACGGAACGCATGGTGGTGACGATCCTGTTCCAGTACTTCTTCCAGGCCTCCGGGTCCGGCCCGCAGCGATGGGTGTACGTGATGCCGTTCATTTCCCAGCCGAGCACGATGACGGTGTCCGGCACTTTCAGCTCCACCAGCCGCTCGGCGAGGACACGGAAGTGGTGATCGAACTCTCCGGCCGCGCCCTGCCGCAGCAACCGCCGGACCTCACTGTCCGACGCTCCCTCCTCGTTGCGCTCCTGCATGGGGACGTTGAGGACGAGCATCCGGTTGGGCTTCTCGTTGCGCCAGCGCGCCCACGCGTCCAGGAAGTCGGCGGAACCCTCGATGTCGCGCCAGCGGTGGCCCGGCAGATAGGTGTGGCCGGCGCGGAACTCGGCACCGCCCAGCCAGTGATTGAACAGTGGCATGCGGGCCACACCACGGGCGTCGGACTTGAGGAAGACACCGTAGGCCGGGGTCTCCTTGCCCGGCACCGGTGTGGTGGCCGGCGTCGGCGTCGAAGGCAGGGGGACGGCCGGAGGTGTGAGGCCCGAGGGCGAGGCCACGGGCGCCGGCGGGGTTGGCGCCGGAGCCCGGGGATCGGCGGCCCGTGCCACCCCCACCCCCACTCCCGCCGCGAGGCCGGACGCCAGGGTGGCCGACGTGGCGACCGCTGCCACGCCCAGGGCCAGCCGGCGGATTCCGGCCCGCTTGTGCTGTGGGGCCATGCCTGCTCCTTTCTTCACTCTCGTCCAGTGGTGCTGCCGCGTTTTTCTGTATTGACGGGCAATCATATGAAAGCCAGTCATGAAAGAACTCACGGCGCCACTGCCGTTGCGGCTTTCGAGTGCTGGTCTCGCCCGTGTGGGTGAGCCGATCGAAGAGAAAGAGAGAATTCGTGTCGCTGCTCGACACCTGTGTCCCCGCTGTTGTGCTACGGATCGACCGGAACCCCTTTCACCACGGAACGCTGGGGGCCGCGCGCTCGCTCGGCAGGGCGGGAGTGGAGGTACACGTCGTCGCGGATTCCGCGGGAAGTCCCGTCGCGGCATCACGTTATGTGCGTCAGATGCATCCCCCGCCGCTCCCCGGAGCGTCCCCCGACGAGATCCTGGCCGTGTTGCGCCACGTGGCCGACCGGATCGCCCGCCCCGCCGTCCTGGTGCCGATGGACGACGCGGGCGCGATCGCGGTGAGCCGGGTGCGGGACGAACTCGCGCCCTCCTACCTGCTGCCGGCGATGCCGGGCGGACTGGCCGAACGCGTGGCCGACAAGGCGGAACTGGCCGCCGTGTGCGTGTCCACCGCCGTCCCGCACCCCGCCACGCTGGTCCCGGACAGTCCGGCGGAGGTCGCCGGCGCCATGCGGCAGCTCGGGCTGCCGGTGGTGGCGAAGTGGAGCCGGCCCTGGCTGCTGCCCGCCGGCAGTGGGCTGCGCAGCACGCTGCTGGTGCGGTCCGTGCAGCAGGCGAGGGAGCTGTTCCTGCGTACTGAGGAAGCGGGCAGTCGGCTGCTGCTCCAGGCGTACCTGCCACCGGGGCCCGACCGGGACTGGTTCTTTCACGGCTACGCCGACCGCTCGGGCACGGTGCGCGCGGGAGGGCCGGGCCGCAAGCAACTGGCCTGGCCGCGAGGGGCGGGACTGACCGCGGTTGGCTGCTGGACGCCCAACGCAGAGGTCCAGAGGCTCGCCGAGCGGCTCACCGACGAACTGGGCTACCGGGGCATCTTCGATCTCGACTTCCGCCGCTGCGGCAGGACGGGCCGTTACCACCTGCTCGACTTCAACCCACGCACCGGCGCCCAGTTCCGGCTCTTCGAGGACAGCGCGGGGCTGGACGTCGTACGAGCCCTCCACCTGGATCTGTCAGGCCGTCCCCTGCCGGACGGGGCCCCCAGGACCGGACGGACGTTCGTGGTGGAGAACTACGCGCCGTTGGCCGCGCTGCGTGCGACGCCCGGCGGACGCGAACTGGCGTGGCACGCCGCTGACGACCGCTCCCCCGGACGGGCCATGTGGGCGCTGTGGAGCCGGCATGTGTCCCGCCGGCTGCGCGAGCGGCTGGGCGCGCCGACGTCGCCCGTGGCGGCGCAGGCGTCACCGCTGATCCCCCGGGCGGCCTCGCCCTCCCTGACCGACAACGAGAAAGCGAGCAGTTGATGGTGTACGACCTTCTGGTGGTGGGCGCAGGCCCGTACGGCCTGTCGATCGCCGCCCACGCCGCGGCGGCCGGGTTGAACCTGCGCGTGTTCGGGCGGCCGATGGCGTCCTGGCGGGACAACATGCCCGGCGGCATGTTCCTGAAGTCGGAACCGTGGGCGTCCAACCTCTCCGACCCGGACGGACGGTGGCGTCTGGACGTCTACTGTGCAGAACATGGGCTGACGGCACGTCACGCGAAGCCGATTCCCGTGGAGGCGTTCGCGCAGTACGGTCTGTGGTTCGCGCGCAATGCCGTACCCGAGGTGGACGAACGCACGGTGGCCCGGGTGGCTGCCGGGCCCGGCGTCTTCACGGCGGTCACCGAGGACGGGGAGGAGGTGCACGCGCGGACGGTGGCGCTGGCGGTCGGTGTGATGCCGTTCGTCGAGGTGCCGCAGACGCTGCGCGGGCTCCACCCCGCACTGGTGACGCACAGCAGCCACCACAGCGACCTCAGCCGCTTCCGCGACAAGGACGTCACGGTGATCGGTGGCGGCCAGGCCGCCCTGGAGACGGCGGCGCTCCTCGCCGAGCAGGGCACGCGCGTACGAGTGCTGGCGCGTGCGGACCGGCTGGTCTGGAACGATGTGCCGCCGCCCTGGGAGCGCCCTTGGTGGCAGTCGGTCCGCTCCCCGCACAGCGGCCTCGGCCCCGGGTGGAAGAACTGGTTCTACTCGGAGCGCCCCGACCTCTTCCGCCGCCTGCCGGAGCCGACCCGGGCACGCATCGCGACCACGGCGCTGGGGCCGGCGGGCGCCTGGTGGGTCCGCGACCGGGTGGAGGGTGTCGTGGAGCTGCTGCCGGGCCATGAGGTCACGGCGGCCAGTGCGGTACCGGGCGGGGTACGACTGGACACAGTGAGCCGCGCGGGTGCCCTGCGCAGCCTGGAGACCGAGCACGTCATCGCCGCGACGGGGTTCCGGGCGCGCTGCGACCGGCTCGGACTGCTCTCCGCCGAGTTGCGCGGAGCGCTGGCAGCACTGCCCGACGGCTCCCCGGCGGTCGGGCGTAGCTTCGAGTCCTCCCACCCCGGCCTGTTCCTCGCCGGCCTGCTGACGGCCTCGGGCTTCGGCCCGGCCATGCGTTTCGTCCAGGGCGCGTCCTTCACGGCGTCGACACTCGTCCGGGGAGTGCGCCGCCGGCTCGGGGCGATGCCGGCGAGCGGCACAGTCCCCGCGCCGGTGACGGGCAGCCGGAGCGAGTCGCCGTCGCCGGTACGCCCTTGACGGGAGGCGCGTGCTGGACCGTGGGCCGCTGATGGCCACAGTGTCATCGGCGGCCCGCACTTGTGCCGGGAACGCTCGAGGGGTGTGGGGTGATGCCACGGCTGACACCCCCCGGAGCATGGTCGGCCCGGGGGGTGCGGAAAGTGCTGTCCTGGGAGGCCAGAGGCCTCGCACCTGGACCGTATGGAAGTGAGGGGACATCGCCGGAACGGGTACGCGACGGGTCCGGCGGGCGGTACCGGTCGAGACGCGCTGCCATCCGGTCCGTGCGGCGGATGGTCCCCGGGCCGGCGGGGGCTGCCTCGGGTGGCGGCAGGCGCCGGTCCGGGGCGGGGCCCGGGTGCCGGACGGGTCGCGTCCGGCACCCGGAAACAGCTACCGGGACCAGTTGGTGCGGCCGCGGCGGTACAGCAGCACCCCACCGGCCAACAGGGCGGCGCTGGCGGCCGATGCGGCCACAAGCGCCTCACTGCCGGTTTCCGCCAGCTGGGGCAGCGGGCCGGTCTTGTCTTCAGGGGTGGACGACGGCGTCTCGCTCTCCTTCTCGGGCGAACGCGGGGAATCCGGCGTCTTCTCGTCGTGCGGGGTGGGACGGTCCTTGGCGGGGGGCGTCCGGTCCTTCTCCTCACCCGGCTTCGAGGTGTCGTCGTCCTCGTGGCCGTAACCGCCGCCGTACGAACCGTTGGAGCAGGAGGTCTCAGTCGCCTCGTTGAACAACGCGAGGCCGTCGACACTGTTGCCGCACGCGTTCACCGGCACATCGACCGGCACCTGCACGATGTTTCCGGACCCCACGCCGTAGGAACCCTTCGCGACCGCTGACGCCTCCGGGCCGTAGCCCTTCGACTTGTGCGAGGTGTTGCGGCAGGCGTTGCCGAACGAATCGCTGAGGACCGCGAGCACCTCGACGGTGTTCCCGCACAGGTTGACCGGCACGTCGACCGGCACCTGCACGTTGTTCCCGGACAGCGCGCCAGAGGCATCCTTCGTCACTCCCGACGCCTCGGAGTCAGCGAGGGCGGGGCTGCCGTACAGGGACAGAATCCCCGTGGCGGCGGCCGCCGCGAACGCTCCTCTGCTCAGGGTCTGTCGCATTGCAGTTGTCCTCCTGCTTGAAAAATCGGGGCAGCCGGTATCGGAGCGGAGACTCGCGTCCGGGCCCGGCGGTGAGGCGGCATGAACGGTGGCAGCGCTGCACAGGAACAGGACGTATGAATGCGGGCCCGCGCCAAAGGAGCAGAAGCGGCGGCCGCCGCGACGATCATTGCCGCCTTGAGCACTGCGCGTTCCTTTCTCGTAGCGCCGCATGCTCTACTGCCTCATCAACCCGGTGCAGAAGGATTGGTTCCGCAAGTTCACCCGGTTGGCCCGCGTCGCATGGTCGGTGGTCGCGACCCTATTCAGCCCCGGCGCCGCTCTGCCCGTTCGATGGCCTTGGAGAGTTCGCCCACCGCCCTGTCCTCCGTGGCGCCGGACAACTCGCGGGCGCGGGCGGCCAGTTCCGTGAAGCTGCCCGGGGCCCCCGGGAGGCGGTCGTAGCGGTCGCCCGGTGAGCGGAGGGCGTCGGCGAAGTAGGCGGCGACCGCGGTGACCTGGAAGCGGCTGGGGGCGGCGCGCAGGGAGTCGTGGAGGGCGTCGGTCTCGAGGTCGCCGGACTCCTCGTGGGGGTCGCGGGTGTCGGGGTCGAGCCAGCGGACGGTGGCGGTGGCCAGATGGCCCTCGGCACCCGGCTCGGTGCGGACGGCGTACAGGGCGGTGACGGTGTGGCCGGGGCCGACCTCGCCGCCGTCGACGCGGTCGTTGCGGAAGTCGTCGTCGGCGACCCGGCGGTTGTCGTAGCCGACCAGGCGGAACTCGGCGACCGTCCGGGGGTCGAAGGAGACCTGGGCCTTGGCGTCGCGGGCGGTGAGGTCGATGTTGCGCGGGAGCTCCTCGCAGAAGACCTTGCGGGCCTCGCCCTCGTCGGACACGTACACGGTGTGGCCGTCGCCCTTGTCGGCGAGGCGTTCCATCAGGGCGTCGCCGTAGTCGCTGCCGACGCCGACGCCGAAGAGGGTGATGCCGTGCTCGCGGCGTTCGCCGGCGATGCGCTCCAGGATGGTGTCGGCGTCGGTGTCGCCGGTGTTGGCGAGGGCGTCGGAGACGAGGACGACCCGGTTGGTGGCGCCCTCGCGCAGGCCCTCGACGGCCGTCTCGTAGCCGGTCTCGACTCCGGCGCCGAGGTTGGTGGAGTCCTGGGTGTCCAGGTCGGCGATGGCGTCCTGGATCTCGTCGCGCTTGCCGTCGAGGCGGGTCATCGGCAGGACGGTCTCGGCCTCGTCGCTGAAGGTGACGAGCGCGACCGAGTCGTCGCCCTGCAGCCGGTCGGTCATCACCGACAGGGATTCCTGGGCGAGGTCCAGGCGGCCCGGTTCGGACATGGAGCCGGAGATGTCGATGACGAAGGTCAGGGCGGCGGGCGGGCGTTCGCCGGCGCGCTCGCCGGCGCGCTCGCCGGCGCGGGTGGCGAGGCCCACGCGGACCAGGGACCAGTCCTCGTCGTCGGTGCGGGCGCCGTCAACGGTGACCGAGAAGCCGTCGCCGTCCGGGCGTTCGTAGTCCTGGCGGAAGCTGTTGACGAACTCCTCGGGGCGGATCGTCGAGGGGTCGGGGAGCCGGCCGTCGGCGAGGGCGCGGCGGGTGTAG
This sequence comes from Streptomyces sp. NPDC006372, assembly GCF_040612515.1. Taxonomy (NCBI): domain Bacteria; kingdom Bacillati; phylum Actinomycetota; class Actinomycetes; order Kitasatosporales; family Streptomycetaceae; genus Streptomyces; species Streptomyces sp. NPDC006372. The sequence continues at coordinate 786,116 of NZ_JBEXQJ010000001.1, forward strand.
TCGTAGGAGGCGGTGTCGACGTCGAGGGCGAAGGTGGAGAGGTGGCCGGGGTTCTCCCGGCGGTCGTCCTCCGTCTCGCTGCGTTCGTCTCCGTACTCGGGTGCGGTCAGGCCCGAGCTGTAGCCGGGGCGGTCGGCCGCCTTGCTGCCGTCGTCGGTGCCCGCTCCCCCGCCGCACGCGGTGAGCAGGAGTCCGCTCGCCGCCGTGAGGGCGAGCAGCAGCCTTCGTGTCCGGTGCCCCTGCATCGTCCGTACCCCCTGCATCCGTTGGTGTCGGCTTCTTGCGACTGTGACGGCGCAGGGGGTGAGAACGTGCGGTACGGGGCGTTGCGGAAGCGTCTCGAAGCGGCCACGGGGGCGGCCCGTCGAGACCGGTGGGTGACCCTCCGTTGCCCTAGGAGACGACGTCCTTGCGGGAGAAACCGCGGAAGGCCAGGGCGAACAGCACGAGCGCGTACGTTACGGAGATGGAGGTGCCCTGGATCATGTCCGACCACTCCAGCTGGGGCCGGACGGCGTCGAGCCAGGCGTACTGCCAGTGCGCGGGCAGGAAGTGGCGCCAGTCGCCGAGGGCCGTCACCTCGTCGAGGACGCTGCCGATGATGGTGAGGAACACCGCCCCGCCGACCGCGCCCAGCGGTGCGTCCGTCCGGGTCGACAGGTAGAACGCGAGGGCCGCTGTGACCAGTTGGGACACCATGATGTACGCGACGACGATCAGGATGCGCTGGGCCGCCGTGCCGGTGGACAGACTGCCGCCGGTGGGCAGTTCGAGCGGGCCCCAGCCGTAGGCGGCCGTGCCGACGGCGAGGGCGACGATCGGGAGCAGGACCATGGCGGCCAGGCTCAGGGTGAGTCCGACGGCGAGCTTGGACCACAGCAGCCGGGCCCGGGGCACGGGGGCCGCGAGCAGGTAGCGCAGGGAGGACCAGCTGGCCTCCGAGGCGACCGTGTCACCGCAGAACAGGGCGACGGGGATGACGAGCAGGAAGCCGGCCGCGGAGAAGAGGTTGACCGCGGCGAAGTTGGCCCCGGACGCGGTTGCCGTGTCCATGAGGTTGATGCGGTTGTTGTTGCCGCCGGGGGCGCCGCCGACCTGGAAGGCGATGAGCAGGATGACCGGCAGGGCGAACAGGACGCCGCCCATGACGAGCGTGCGGCGCCGCTTCAACTGCCGGACCAGCTCGACCCGGAAGGGCAGGGTGCGGCCCGCGCGGTAGCCGTCGGCGACCTCGACGGGCGGCTCGGCGAGCTTGCTCATGCTTCGGCTCCGATCAGGGTGAGGAAGGCGTCCTCCAAGCGGCGGTGCGGGCCGACCGACCGCACCGGCACGTCGAGCCGTACGAGTTCGGCGACCAGGCGCTGCGGGGTGCCGTCGGCGTCGAGCTGGACGAGGAGGCCCTCGTCGGTGCGGACGGCCGAGGCGACGCCCGGCAGCGCGGTGACCTTCTCCACGACGGGCTCCTCCACGGGCGTTGCCGTGCCGACGAGGAGGGTGTCGCCCGAGCCGACGATGTCCTCGACCGGACCCGCCTGGACGAGCTGTCCGTGGTCCATCACGACCAGGTGGGTGCAGGTCTGCTCGACCTCCGCGAGGAGGTGGCTGGAGACGATGACCGTGCGGCCGGCGGCGGCGTAGCGGATCATCACCTCGCGCATCTCGCGGATCTGGGGCGGGTCCAGGCCGTTGGTCGGTTCGTCGAGGATGAGCAGGTCGGGCAGGCCGAGCATGGCCTGGGCGATGGCGAGGCGCTGGCGCATGCCCTGGGAGTAGGTGCGCACCGCGCGGGCGAGGGCGTCGCCGAGGCCCGCGATCTCCAGGGCCTCCTCCAGGTGCGCGTCCTCGGGCGGGCGGCCGGTGGCGCGCCAGTACAGCTCCAGGTTCTCGCGGCCGGACAGGTGCGGCAGGAAGCCGGCGCCCTCGACGAAGGCTCCGACCCGGGAGAGGACCGGGGCGCCGGGGCTGATGGCGTGGCCGAAGACGCGGATCTCGCCGCCGTCCGGCTTGATCAGGCCCATCAGCATGCGCAGGGTGGTCGTCTTGCCCGCTCCGTTGGGGCCGAGGAGGCCCAGGACCTGGCCCTTCTCCACCCGGAAGGAGAGGTCCTTGACGGCGTACCGGTCGGTGGACTTCGCGTACCGCTTGGTCAGATCCGTGATCTGGAGGGGCACGTCGGCGAGCTCGGGGTCCGGCGGGGCGGGGGCCGCGGTGCGGCGGCGTCCCGTGACGATCAGCGCGGCGGCGATCACGGCGCCGGCGATCGGCATCCACCACACCCACGCGGGCAGCCCGCCCTCGGTGTCGCGTTGGCCGAGCGCGGAGGGGACCTTGAGGTCGCCCTTGAGGGAGGCGGTGTAGGTGGCAGGGCCGACCGGGGAGGCGTAGCCGAGGTCCGTCGAGGCGAGGACCAGGCGGAGCCGGTGGCCGTCGTCGATCTCGTGGTCGATCGCCGGGAGGGTGACGGTGACGTCCTTGCCGGCCTTGGCGCCCTCGACCCGGAGGGGTGTGACGAGCTGGGAGGGCAGCACCTGCTGGGTGCCGCCGCCCGGGCCGACGTCGTAGAGCTTGGCGAAGAGGACGGCGTCGTCGCTGGTGGACTTGACGTGGACGGTGGCGGTCGGCGAGCCGGTGATCTGGAGGTCCTCGCGCATCGGCGCGGACTCGAACGCGGCGAACTGCCCGGGGAAGTCGAGGGAGATGCCGATGCCGAGGGTGGAGAGCTGGCTGAGGCCGCCGGCGCCGCCGAGGCCGGGCAGTGCGGAGACGCCGGGCGGGCTGGCGCCGGGCGGGTTGTCGAAGCTCTGCTCGCGGCCGGTCAGGGCGATGGAGCGGGGCTTGCTCTCCAGGCCGGGGTAGCGGTCCGAGGTGACGCCGGTCAGACGGGGTTCGCCGTCGCCGGAGCCCTGTCCGAGGGTGCGGGTGACACGGAAGGCGGGGCCGGTGTCGACGCCCTTGTCCTGCTTGAGGTAGTGGTCGAACCAGGACTTCACGCGCCCCTGGACGCGGCTGCTCTCCATGTCGCCGCCGTCGTGGCCGCCCGCGATCCAGTCGACGTCGACGGGGGCGCCGTTCTCGCGGATGGTCTTCGCGGCCCGGTCGGCCTGGCCGAGCGGGAAGAGGGAGTCGGTCTGGCCCTGCATCAGCAGCGTCGGCACCTTGATGCGGTCGCCGACGGCGGACGGAGAGCGCTCTTCGAGCATCTTGCGCGCCTGGGCGTCCGGCTTGCCCGACTCGGCGACACGCTCGTACATCCGGCACAGTGCGGGCTCGAACCGTTCGCAGCCGCCGCCGGTGTTGACGAAGATGCCGGCCCAGAGCTTCTTGAACACGCCGTTCGGGAACAGCGCGTCGGCGAGGTTCCAGTAGGTGATCGCCGGGGCGATCGCGTCCACGCGCTTGTCGTGGCCCGCGGTGAGCAGCGCGATCGCGCCGCCGTAGGAGCCGCCGGCCATGCCCACGCGGGGGTCGCCGGGCTTGTCGAGTTCGACCTGGGGCTGCTTGGCCAGCCAGTCGATGAGCTTCGAGGCGTCGGCCACCTCACCCTTGGGGTCGTTCAGGCCGATCTTTCCGGTGGACCTGCCGAAGCCGCGGGCCGACCAGGTCAGGACCGCGTAGCCGTCTCTGGCGAGGTCCTCGGCCTGCTGCCGGACGTCGTTCTTGCTGCCGCCGAAGCCGTGTCCGAGCAGGACGGCGGGGCGCCGGCCGGCTCCGCCGGAGGTGAAGTACGAGGTGTCGATGCGCACGCCGTCCCGGGTGTTCAGGAGGCGGTCCGTGCGGTGGACCGGTGGCACCTCGTCGTTCGCGACGGCCGTCCATGTTCCCGCGCCGGCGAGGACGACGACGGCGGCCCCGGCGGCGAGGAGCCTCCGGGGCCTCCGAAGCAGCCCGCGGAGTCCGGGCAGTCGAAGATCCATGCGTCAACGGTACGGGGTGAACCTGTCGGGAAGTTGTCGACCGGGGACCGAACCCGCACCCCTCCCACGGGACTACGGGGCCTCTCGGCATACCGCGTCCGCAGTACGACGACCTGCGGTGGCGTGGAGCGCAGCGTACCGCCCCACCCCGGCCGCAGCCCGGCCTGTCTGCTCGAACTCGGGGTCGGCACCGGCCGGCCATCCCGTCGGCCAAGAAGAAGCAGCTCCACGTGGTGGAGCGACAGAACGTATGACTACCTTGACGAAGTGATGTGTTAACACAATACTTCAGCGGGTTAGTGCATCGCCCTGGAGGTGCGACATGACCAAGCCGGCGCTGGAGGTCCACGGCGTACGGAAGACCCCCTCCTGTCCCTGACCGACCCCCTCGCAAGAAACGCTGAAGGAGCACCTCATGAGCATCGCCCTCTGGATCGCCATTGGTATCGCCGTTCTCGTCGCAGTCGGCGCGGGGATCAAGAAGAGCCGGGGTTGACCGCCCGGCGCGCGAGCCGTCTGCCATCGGAGCGGGTGCCCACCGCCGCAATCGGTGGGCACCCGCCCTGTCGCACGAGCCTGACTCCCGCTTCACGCCGGACGAATCACTCGTCCTCGTCGGAGTCCTCAACGCCCACGCCTGACATTCCCAAGATGACGGAGGGCACGGCGGATGCGGTCAGCATGAGGGTCGTCAGCAGCGCGGGCATCCGCTCGATCATGTCCGGCTGCTTCTGGAAGACGACCATGAGCAGCACGACGGCCATGCCGGCGCCGACCGCGCACTGGTAGCCGATGAAGGAGACCTGGTCGCGCAACCCGCGCTCGCGCTCGTCCAGCCCCACCCGCGGCCTTTCGGCCACGCCACGGGTCATCGAGCGCAGCACGCTCCACAGCAGCAGCCAGAGCACGAAGGCCGCGAGCCACCACGAGTCGGAGAACGCGTTGCCGTCCGAGATGAGTGACAGCACCACCATGACCGCGCTCAGCACACACAGGGAGAGCGCCACAGGACGCATGGGGCTGCGCGCCAGATCCGTCCCGCGCACACCTTGCCGGCTCACGGGCGGTCCTCCTTGCTGTACAGCTGGGCGGAGAGGGGGGCGAAGGGCTTGCGGTTGAAGATCGCTTCCACCGGAAGCTCGAACACGTCACTGAGCCGGAACGCCAGGTCGAGACTCGGGAAGTAGTCGCCCCGCTCGATGGCGCCGATGGTCTGCGGGTGCACCTCCACCAGCTTGGCCAGCGCGACGCGGCTGAGGCCGCGCTCCGCGCGCAGCACTCTCAGCTGGTTGTAGATCTGCATTCCCTCGCGATGACTCACTGGGCTCATGGCGAAAATGTAGTAGAAACACAACATTTCATCAAGAAACAGCAACAGCTCTGGCAGATGTCAGAGCACCAGCGACATAAGGAAGGTGTGCAGCCATGACCGCCGACAGGCCGCCCTCCAGGCCCGCGGACCGGCCCGGCTGTCGTCAGCTGCCGGCGACGATCGTCGTCGTCGCCGTCACGGCGACGATCAACGCCAGCGCCTCCTCCGCCGCCTGCACCACCTGACGCACCACCGCCGTGGACCACTGGCCGTGGGAGATCGACTCCATGGCCGCCCGGACCTGGCGCGCGTCGGCGTCCGGGAAGGCCAGTCGGTGCAGTTTCGCTCCGTGCAGCAGGGCCACCAGCGACGCCGTACGCTCGTCCGGCGCCGCTCCTCGAAGGACGACCGCGTCGAGCCGCTGCCGTACCGCCGCCTCCACCGAGCCGTCGGCCTCCGGGTAGCGGCGCACGGGGAAGAGGCCGAGCACCTTCTTCTTCTCCTCCCGGACCAGACCCTTCTCGATCAGGCCCCGGTTCGCCCACGCCGTCGCGTCCGTCTTCAGCCGGGTGATCCAGTCCTTGGTGCTTCCCGGCTCGTCCCTGGCGGCGATGTCGGCGAGTGCCGTGTCGGGGGCGGGATCGCCCAGCGGCGTGGCGTCGACGACGGTCACCTTGTCGTCGGTCACATCGATCCGGCCGGCCAGCGCCAACTCCACCAGGAGGGCGGCGGAGATCGCCGGCGCCACCTTGGCCGACTCCTTCGCCGCGCCGGACTCGTCGTCCAGGGAGAGGAGCAGGAGCTGCTCGCCCAGAGTCGTCGGGGTTTCCGTGGGGTGCATCGGTGTGTGCATGCCCACAGTCTCCGTGATCGACGGCTCGCCCGGCGAAGGAGTGGCCGGTACCGGTCAGTGGTTGCGCGGGAAGCCCAGGTCCACGCCCGCCGGGGCGTCGGCCGGGTCCGGCCAGCGGGTGGTGACGACCTTGCCGCGGGTGTAGAAGTGCGTGCCGTCGTTGCCGTAGATGTGGTGGTCGCCGAAGAGCGAGTCCTTCCAGCCGCCGAAGGAGTGGTAGCCGACGGGGACCGGGATCGGGACGTTCACGCCGACCATGCCGGCCTCGACCTCCAGCTGGAAGCGGCGGGCCGCGCCGCCGTCCCGGGTGAAGATCGCGGTGCCGTTGCCGAACGGCGAGGCGTTGATCAGGTCCAGGGCCTCCTCGTAGGTCTCCGTGCGCAGCACGCACAGCACCGGGCCGAAGATCTCGTCCTGGTAGGCCTTGGCCGAGGTGGGCACCTTGTCGAGCAGCGAGATGCCGATCCAGTGGCCGTCCTCGAAACCGTCGACCGTGTGGCCGGTGCCGTCCAGGACCACCTCGGCGCCCTCGGCCGCCGCGCCCTCGACGTAGGAGGCGACCTTGTCGCGGTGGACCTTCGTGATGAGCGGGCCCATCTCGGAGGCCGGGTCGTTGCCGGGGCCGATCTTGATCTTCTCGGCGCGCTCGCGGATCTTCTCCACCAGTTCGTCGCCGATCGCACCGACCGCGACGACCGCCGAGATCGCCATGCAGCGCTCGCCCGCCGAGCCGTAGGCGGCGGACACGGCGGCGTCGGCGGCCGCGTCGAGGTCGGCGTCCGGGAGGACCAGCATGTGGTTCTTGGCGCCGCCGAGGGCCTGGACGCGCTTGCCGTTCGCGGAGGCCGTGGTGTGGATGTAGCGGGCGATCGGGGTCGAGCCGACGAAGGAGACGGCCTTGACGTCCGGGTGCTCCAGCAGGCGGTCGACGGCCACCTTGTCGCCGTGGACGACGTTGAAGACACCGTCCGGCAGGCCCGCCTCGGCGAGCAACTCGGCGATCTTGATGGATGCCGACGGGTCCTTCTCGGACGGCTTCAGCACGAACGTGTTGCCGCACGCGATGGCGATGGGGAACATCCACATCGGCACCATCGCCGGGAAGTTGAACGGGGTGATGCCCGCGACCACGCCGAGCGGCTGGCGGATCGACGACACGTCGACGCGGCTCGCGACCTGCGTGGACAGCTCGCCCTTCAGCTGGACGCTGATACCGCAGGCCAGGTCGACGATCTCCAGGCCGCGCGCGACCTCGCCGAGCGCGTCGGAGTGCACCTTGCCGTGCTCGGCGGTGATCAGCTCGGCGATCTCGTCGCGGTGGGCGTCGAGCAGTGCCCGGAACTTGAACAGGATCGAGGTCCGCTGGGCCAGCGAGGACTGGCCCCAGGTGGCGAAGGCCTCCTTGGCGGCGGCGACCGCCGCGTCCACCTCGTCGACCGAGGCGAAGGCGACCTTCGTCGTCACCGCGCCGGTCGCCGGATCGGTCACCGGCCCGTGCGTGCCCGAGGCGCCTTCGACGGTCTTGCCGCCGATCCAGTGGTTGACGATCTTCGTCATGGCCGGGAACTCCTTCACAGATGGCGGCGTCGGGTGGAGACGTGCCGTTCGTACAGCTCACGTGCCTTGACCGCGGACGGCCGTGTCGCGGTCTCGGCCACGGGTACATCCCACCAGGCCTGCGCGGGAGGCGCGCCCGACACTGTGTCTGCCGTTTGGGTCTCCACGTAGACACATGTGGGAGTGTCGGCGGCCCGGGCCTCGGCGAGCGCCGCCTGGAGGTCCCGTACGGTCTTCGCGCGCAGCACGCGCATGCCGAGGCTGGCCGCGTTGGCGGCGAGGTCCACCGGCAGCGGCGGGCCGGTGTACGTGCCGTCCTCCGCCGGGAAGCGGTACGCGGTGCCGAACCGCTCGCCGCCCACCGACTCGGAGAGCCCGCCGATGGACGCGTAGCCGTGGTTCTGGATGATCAGGACCTTGATCGCGACGCCCTCCTGCACGGCCGTCACGAGCTCCGTCGGCATCATCAGGTACGTGCCGTCGCCGACCAGCGCCCACACCGGCCGGTCCGGGGCCGCCATCTTCACGCCGATGGCGGCGGGTATCTCGTAGCCCATGCAGGAGTAGCCGTACTCCAGGTGGTACTGGTCGCGGGACCGGGTCCGCCACAGTTTGTGCAGGTCACCGGGGAGGGAGCCGGCCGCGTTGATCAGGATGTCCGACTCGTCGACGAGGGCGTCGAGGGCGCCGAGGACCTGCGGCTGGGTCGGCCGGGTGTCCGGTTCGTCCACCTCGTAGCAGGCGTCGACGCGCTGCTCCCAGCGCTCCTTGTCCTCGGTGTACTCGGTGGCGTAGGAGCCGGCGACCCGGTACGCGTGCAGCCGGAGGGCGTCGGTGAGTTCGGTCAGACCACTGCGGGCGTCCGCGACGAGGGGCTGCCCGGCGAGCTTGTGACCGTCGAAGGCGGCGATGTTGAGGTTGAGGAACCGGACGTCCTCACCGGCGAAGAGCGTGCCGGAGGCGGTGGTGAAGTCGGTGTAGCGGGTGCCGACCCCGATCACCAGGTCGGCGGTACGGGCCAGTTCGGCGGCTGTGGCCGTGCCGGTGTGGCCGACTCCGCCGACGTCCTGGGGGTGGTCGTGGCGGAGGGAGCCCTTGCCGGCCTGGGTGGAGGCGACCGGGATGCCGGTGGTCTCGGCGAACTCGGCGAGCGCCTCCTCGGCGCGGCTGTGGTGGACGCCGCCGCCCGCGAGGACCAGGGGCCTCGCCGCCGAGCGGATGATCCGCACCGCCTCGGCGAGTTCCGTCGGGTCGGCACCGGGACGCCGTACGGTCCAGACACGCTCGGCGAAGAACTCCTCGGGCCAGTCGTACGCCTCGGCCTGCACGTCCTGGGGCAGGGCGAGGGTGACGGCGCCGGTCTCGACGGGGTCGGTGAGGACGCGCATCGCGTTGAGCGCCGACGGGATCAGGGCCTCCGGCCGGGTGATCCGGTCGAAGTACTTCGACACCGGGCGCAGACAGTCGTTGACCGACACGTCGCCCGCGTAGGGCACTTCGAGCTGCTGGAGGACCGGGTCGGCGGGGCGGGTAGCGAAGACGTCGCCGGGCAGGAGGAGCACCGGCAGGTGGTTGATGGTCGCGAGGGCGGCGCCGGTGACGAGGTTGGTGGCGCCCGGGCCGATGGACGTCGTGACCGCGTGGGTGGAGAGGCGGCCCGACTGCCGGGCGTAGCCCACCGCCGCGTGCACCATGGCCTGTTCGTTGCGGCCCTGGTGGTACGGCATCTCCTCGGTGTGCTCCAGGAGCGCCTGGCCGATGCCGGCGACGTTGCCGTGGCCGAAAATGCCCCAGGTGGCGCCGATGAGCCGACGGCGTACGCCGTCGCGTTCGGTGTACTGGGCCGACAGGAAGCGCACGAGCGCCTGTGCGACCGTCAGCCTCGTCGTCGAGGTCATCGGTATCCCTCCCTCTGGGTGGACACGGATACGCAACGGCCACCGCGAACGTTCACACGGTGAGGCCGCGTACACCTCGTGTGGGGGACCTCCGGCGCGGGGCCGTAGCGGGCGGGGAGTTGTCGCTCGCTCTTCGCTCCTGCCAAAGCAAAGCGGCCTCCCGCGCCGGAGGCGATCTGGGCCCGGGGCCTGCCCGGGGGACGGAACCCTTGGTCTTCTGTGCGCACACCGGTCATGAGGCGGCCCTCACAGCAGTCCTACGGCGGTGTCCACGGCGGCGGCCACATCGCCGTCCGCCGGGTACAGCAGCGAACGGCCGACCACCAGCCCCCGCACGGTGGGCAGTTGGAGGGCGCCGCGCCACTTCTCGTACGCCCCGTCCTGGTCGTCTCCGACCTCCCCGCCGAGCAGGACGGCGGGGAGCGTGGAGGCGGCCATGACCTCGGCCATGTCGTCGGGGTTGTCGGTGACGGGCACCTTGAGCCAGGTGTAGGCGGAACTGCCGCCGAGGCCCGAGGCGATGGCGATGGACTTGGTCACGGCCTCGGCGGAGAGGTCGTTCCTGACCTTGCCCTCGGGGGTGCGGCGGCTGAGGAACGGCTCGACGAAGACGGGGAGCCGGCGCGCGGCCATGTCGTCGATCGCGCGGGCGGTGGACTCCATCGTGGTGAGCGAGCCCGGGTCGTCGTAGTCGATGCGCAGGAGCAGCTTGCCGGCGTCGAAGCCGAGGCGCTCGATGTCCTCGGGGCGGTGGCCGGTGAAGCGGTCGTCGAGTTCGAAGCGGGCGCCCTGGAGGCCGCCGCGGTTCATCGAACCCAGGACGACCTTGCCGTCGAGGGCGCCGAGCAGGAGCAGGTCGTCGAGGATGTCGGCGGTCGCGAGGACACCGTCCACGCCGGGGCGGGACAGGGCCAGGCAGAGACGTTCGAGGAGGCCGGCCCGGTTGGCCATGGCCATGCCGTGGCCGCCGACGCCGAGGGCGCCGCGGGCCGGGTGGTCGGCGGCGACGATCATCAGGCGGCCGCTCGCGTTCAGCAGGGGCCTGCGGGTGCGGCGGGCGGCGGCCTCGGCGATCGCCTCGGGGCGGTGGCTGCGCAGGCGGACGAGTTCGGAGACGTCGACGGTCACTTGACGGCCCCCGCGGTGACGGCCGCCTCCACCTCGTCGGGCGTGGGCATCGCGGAGGAGCACTCCAGGCGGGAGGCGACGATGGCACCCGCGGCGTTGGCGTGCCGCATGGTCTTCTCCAGGGCCCAGCCGGAGAGCAGACCGTGGACGAGGGAGCCGCCGAAGGCGTCACCGGCACCGAGGCCGTTGAGGACGTTCACCGGCAGCGGCGGGACCTCGGCGGTCTCGCCCTCGCGGTTCACGGCCAGGACGCCCTTGGGTCCCTGCTTGACGACGGCGAGTTCGACGCCCGCGTCGAGCAGGGCGCGGGCAGCGGCGTGGGGTTCGCGCACGCCGGTGGCGACCTCCACCTCGTCGAGGTTGCCGACGGCGACGGTGGTGTGGCGCAGGGCCTCCGTGTAGAAGGGGCGGGCCGCGTCGGGGTCGGTCCAGAACATGGGGCGCCAGTCGAGGTCGAAGACCGTCGTGCCGGACTTGGCGCGGTGGGTGAGGGCGGCGAGGGTCGCCGTACGGCTCGGTTCCTCGCTCAGGCCGGTGCCCGTGACCCAGAAGACCCGGGCCTCGCGGAGGGCGTCGAGGTCGAGTTCGTCGGCGTCGATCTCCAGGTCGGGAGCCTTGGGCCGCCGGTAGAAGTACAGCGGGAAGTCGTCCGGCGGGAAGACCTCGCAGAAGGTGACCGGGGTGGGCAGGCCGGGCACCGGGGTGACCCAGCGGTCGTCCACGCCGAAGCCCCGCAGGGCCTCGTGGAGGTAGGTGCCGAAGGGGTCGTCGCCGGTGCGGGTGATCACCGCGGTGTGCCGTCCCAGGCGGGCCGCGGCGACCGCGACGTTGCTCGCCGAACCGCCGAGGAACTTGCCGAAGGACGTGACCTGCGGCAGCGGGACGCCCGTCTGGAGCGGATACAGGTCCACTCCGATCCGCCCCATGGTGATCAGGTCGTACGCCATCGGCTTCCCCTCGGTGTCGGCTCTCCCCGGCTTTGTAGCCCCCTTTCCGAAGCCCTGTCAATGTTTTGTCCGGACATTCGGACCACATCATGACAGCGCTTTCGGTCCGAGGCTGGTCCGTGTCCCTTCTGTCGTGTCCTCCTCTTCCGAGTCTTGGGCCCTACGAGTCGGTCCGCCTCTCCAGGCGGCAGGCTCGCGCGGGGACATCGGCGAGGTGCGGCGGGGCATTTGCTCCGGCCGTGTCACAAACACCTCCTTCCTGTCACGGGTGTCCCAGCTCCGCTGGTCTTCCGTCACACCTGGTGCACAGGCCCTTTCCTGTTTCACCGGGTGTCGTTGACCGGGCACAGGCTTGTTGATCGCCAGCGCAGCGCCCGGCTCCCCCTGACGGCCGTCCCGGTCGCCGCCGTGGTGCGCGCGGGGAGGTGCACGCTATGACCGACCGAAGGCTCTGGTCCTACAAGGAGATCGCGGCACACATCCGGGTGCAGCCGGACACCGTGCGGTCCTACCGCAAGCACGGCCTGCTGCCCGACCCCGACCACGTCGAGGGCGGCAAGCCCTACTGGTACGCCGACACGGTCCGGGCGTGGGTGGCCTCCAGGCCCGGGAACCGCCACCGCAGAGACGACTGACCCGCACTCTCTCCTCCCGGCCCCGCTGCGGCGTCAGCTCCAGGGGGCGATGACCGTCACGCCCGCTCCCGGTGCCGTCCCCATCGCCGCCAGGGCGGCCGGGGCCCCGTCCAGCGGGATCGTGGACGTCACCAGGAGGTCGGGGCGCAGTACTCCGCTGCGGACCAGTTCCATCATCCGCGGGTAGGAGTGGGCGGCCATGCCGTGGCTGCCGAGGAGTTCGAGCTCCAGGGCGATCGCCCGGGCCATCGGCACGGGGGTCGTGCCGGCCGGTGAGGGCAGCAGGCCGACCTGGACGTGCCGGCCGCGGCGGCGCAGTCCGTTCACGGAGGCGGCGCAGGTGGCGGGAGAGCCCAGGGCGTCGAGGGAGAGATGGGCGCCACCGCCGGTGAGGTCACGGACCGCTGCCGCGGAGTCCGGCACGGACGCCGCGTCCAGACACTGCGCCGCCCCGAACTCCCGCGCCAGGTCCAGGGCCCGGGCCGACAGGTCGACGGCCACGACCCGCGCGCCGGACGCCGCCGCGATCATCACCGCCGAGAGTCCGACCCCTCCGCAGCCGTGCACGGCCACCCACTCCCCCGCCGCGACCCGGCCCTGCTGCACCACCGCCCGGTACGCCGTGGCGAACCGGCAGCCCAGCGAGGCCGCCGTCGCCGCGGACAACTCCTCGGGGACGGCCACGAGGTTGACGTCGGCGTGGTCCAGCGCCACGTACTGGGCGAAGGAGCCCCAGTGCGTGAAGCCGGGCTGGGTCTGGCGCTCGCACACCTGGTGGTCGCCCGCCGCGCAGGACGGGCAGGTGCCGCAGGCGCAGATGAACGGCACGGTGACCCGGTCGCCGGGCCGCCATCGGGTCACCCGCCCGCCCACCGCCTCGACGACTCCGGCGAGTTCATGGCCCGGCACGTGCGGCAGTGTGATGTCCGGATCGTGGCCCTGCCAGCCGTGCCAGTCGCTGCGGCACAGCCCCGTGGCCTCCACCCGGACGACGACCCCGTGCTCCGCGGGCCCGGGATCCGCCACGTCCCGCACCTCGGCCGGCTCCCCGTACCGCTCGAACACCACGGCCCGCATGACCTACCCGCCTTCCGTTCGCATCCGAGGTCGCCGGCTGTCCTCGCGCCCCGGTCGGTCGCCCTACGTGGGCACGCTAGCCCCCTGGCGCGGACCGCCGGCCGGCGAGGCGGCGAGGCCCGGTGGTGGGACCCTCAGCCGCGGGCCCCGGCCTTGTCCCGGGCGGGTTCCGCGTCCCTCGCCGGTTCCGGATCGGTCTCGCTCAGGCCGAAGCGCTCGTGGAAGCGGCGCAAGGGGCCGGGCGCCCACCACGTGGCACGGCCCGTGAGGCGCATGACCGCGGGGACCAGGAGGCTGCGGACGATCATCGCGTCCATCAGGACCGCCAGGGCGACGCCCAGGCCCAGCATCTTGGTGTTGGTGACCCGGGAGGTGCCTATCGCGACCATGACCACGGCCAGGATGACCGCTGCCGCCGTGATCAGCCCGCCGGTGCGCCGGAGCCCGTGGCGCACGGCCTGGTCGTGGTCGCCGGTGTGGTCGTACTCCTCCTTGATGCGGGAGAGCAGGAACACGCCGTAGTCCATGGACAGGCCGAAGGCCACGCAGAACATCAGGACCGGGAGGGTCGTCTCTATGGAGCCGGGGCTGGTGAAGCCGAGCAGGCCGGAGAGGTGGCCGTCCTGGAAGACCCAGACGACCGCGCCGAACATGGCCGTCAGACTGAGCGCGTTGAGCACCACCGCCTGGATCGGGATCAGCACACTGCCGGTGAGGAGGAAGACCAGGAGCAGGGTGACGATGGTGATGAAGACGGCCGCGAGCGGCAGGCGTTCCCCTATGGCGTCCTTGGAGTCGACCAGGACGGCCGCCGTGCCGGTCACCTCGGTGTCGAAGGGGGCCTCGGCCTCGCGCAGTTCGCCGACCAGGCGCTGGGCCCGGTCGTCGACCGCCTCGCCCTTCGGCAGCACCGTGAAGTACGCCGAGTCGCCCTTCACCAGCGGCCCGTCGACCCGGGCCACATCGGGCAGTCCGGCGATCCGCTCCTTGTAGGCGCCGTACTGCGCCTCGGTCGCACGGCCCTCCGCGAGCACTTCGAGGCCGCCGCCGGGGCTGCCCGGGAAGCCCTCCCTGATGTGCTGCTGCACGACGTGGGACTCGGAGGTCGAGGGCAGCTGACGGTCGTCCGCGGTGCCGAACTTCACTCCCAGGAAGGGCAGTCCGAGCAGGACGAGCACGGCCGTGGTGCCGAGGGCGAAGAACGGGGCGCGGCGCATGACGAGCGCCGCCGTGCGCGCCCAGGTCCTGCCTTCCTCCTCGGCGGGCTCCGGCCGGTGCCCGCGCCGGAACACCCGGCGCAGGTCCAGGGAGTTGACCCGGTGCCCCAGCAGCGTCAGCGCCGCCGGGAGCAGAATCAGCGCGGCCGCCGCGGCCAGCAGTACGACGGCGATCCCGGCGTAGGCGAAGGACCGCAGGAAGTACTGCGGGAAGACCAGCATCGCCGCGAGGGAGACCGCGACCGTGAGGGCGGAGAACAGCACGGTGCGGCCCGCCGTGCGCAGGGTCGTGCCGATGGCGGTCGAGGGCTCGGCGCCGGTGGAGAGTTCCTCGCGGAAGCGGCGGACGATGAACAGCGCGTAGTCGATGGCGAGGCCGAGGCCGAGGGCCGTGGTGAGGTTGATGGCGAACACCGACACGTCGGTGAGTTCCGTGAGGCCCCGCAGGATCGCGTTGGTCCCGAGGATCGCGACGATGCCGATGCCGAGCGGCAGCAGGGCGGCCACGGCGCTGCCGAAGACCATCACCAGCAGCACGAGCGTCAGCGGAAGGGCGATGAGCTCCGCCCGGGTCAGGTCCTCCTGGATGATCGTCTGCATCTCGTGCCGCACGGCGACCGGGCCGCCGACGTTGACCTCGACCGGGCCGTGCGCGCCGCGGTAGTGGGGCGCGATGCGCTCCAGGGTCTCGCTCGCGGTCTTCTCCTCGCCCGTGATGTGGGCGGCTATCAGCGCCTGGTGTCCGTCCTCGGCGCGCAGGGCCGGGGTGCGGGACTGCCAGTAGGAGCCGACGCCGGTAACGCCCTGCTCACCGGCCAGCCGCTCCGCGAGCCGCCCGGCCTCGGCGGCGACGGCCGGATCGTCGACCGAGGCGTCGCCCGCGTCGACCAGGAGCAGCAGGTTGGGCTGGGAGCCGGGGAACTCGCGCTCCAGGGCCTTGGTCGCGTGGGTGGACTCGGCGGCCGGATCCTCCCAGCCGCCGGCGCCGAGCCGGTCGGCGACGCCGCTGCCGGCCAGCACCGCGAGCGCGGTGATCGCCAGCGCCACCAGCAGCGACAGCCTGGGCCGTGCGGTCACGAAACGGGTCCAGCCTCCGACGCGCGGAGGTGTGTTGACTTCGGTCATCGTGCGGTGTCCCCTTCACCGTGACCCGCGTCCAGGCGCAGCCTGACAGCACGGGGCTGCCATAGACTGGCAAACACGAGAGATCGCTCGCATTCTTGCCACTCAAGAATGCGAGCGAGGACTCGCGTTTGTCAATCGCGTTCCGAGACCTGGGGATGACGGGTGCCCGAGAAGTCCGAGAATCCGACGGAGCCGGCCGAGACGGCCGAGACCGCCGAGACCGCCGAGACCGCCGAGACGACGGCAGCGGCCGAGGAGCGGCCGCGCCGCCGTCAGGCCCGCGGCGAGCGCCGCATCGCCCAGCTGCTCGAAGCCGCCGCCACGGTCTTCTCCACCACCGGCTACACGGCCGCCAGCACCAACGCCATCGCCCGTGAGGCGGGCGTCTCGCCGGGGACGCTGTACCAGTTCTTCCCGAACAAGGAAGCGATCGCGATCGAGTTGGGCAGCCGGCTCCTGCACGAGATGCGGGAGTCCTACGACGAGGCCCTCACTCCGATCGACCCCGCGACCACCCCGCTCGAAGACGTGATCGCCGGGACCGTGGACCGCTTCATCGAGTTCAGCTGCCGCTACCCGGCCTTCTTCGTCCTGATGCACGGTCCCGACATCCCGGGGCGGATCGCCGAGGAGCACGAGGCGCTGCACACCACACTGGTCGCACGGGTCGAGACGATCCTCGCCCCGTTCGCACCCGGCACCCCCGCCGCGACGATCACCCGCACCGCCCGGATGTGCGTCGGCATCTACAAGGCAGGCCTGGAACTGATCATGATCCACGAGGGAGCCGAGCGGGAGGCGTACGTCCAGGAGCTGAAGGACGTGCTCCTGCGGTACTTGAGACCACTGGCGGGGGACGTCGTGAGGTGATACCCCCTGGGGGTACAGTAGGGAGGTGTGGGGCCCTCATGGGTCCCCACCGCCCCACATGTCTCCCCGAGGAGTAACGACATGACCGCCCAGACCGACACCACGGGATCCGTCACCGCCGTCTACAAGGTGAGCGGCATGAGCTGCGGACACTGCGAGGGCGCCGTCTCCGGCGAGATCTCCCAGATCCCGGGCGTCGATTCGGTGACGGCCGTCGCCTCGACCGGCGAGGTCACCGTCGTCTCCGCGGCCCCGCTCGACGAGGAGGCCGTCCGCGCCGCCGTCGACGAGGCCGGCTTCGAACTGACGGGCAGGGCCTGAGCCGACTGACGGACGAGGCCTGAGTCGACCGACGGGCGAGACCTGAGCCGGCCGATAACCCCGGAAGCCCGGGCCTGAGACCCGCCAGACCTGGCACTCGTACCGACGTACGGGCCGTACGACGCCGCACCGGCCCGTACGGCCCGTTCCGCTTCCCGGGCGCGCCCACCTCCCGGAGCACGGACTGGAGTACGCACATGACCAGCACCACCGCCAAGGCTCCGGCGGACGGCGAGCCCGCGCTCGCCGAGGTCGAGCTGCTCATCGGCGGGATGACCTGCGCGTCCTGCGCGGCCCGCGTCGAGAAGAAGCTCAACCGCATGGACGGCGTCACCGCCACGGTGAACTACGCGACGGAGAAGGCCAGGATCGCCTACCCCGCCGGCACCGAGGTCGCCGACCTGATCGCGACCGTGGTGAAGACCGGGTACACCGCGCAGGAACCCGCGCCCGCACCCGAGGAGGAGCCCACCGCCGACGACGACCCGGAGCTGTCGGCACTCCGCCGGCGCCTCCTCGTCTCGGCCGCCCTCGCCGTCCCCGTCGTCCTGCTGGCGATGGTCCCCGCCCTCCAGTTCGACAACTGGCAGTGGCTCTCGCTCACGCTCGCCGCACCCGTCGCCGTCTGGGGCGGGCTGCCGTTCCACCGGGCGGCCTGGACGAACGCGCGGCACGGCGCCGCCACCATGGACACACTGGTCTCCCTCGGCACGCTGGCCGCGTTCGGCTGGTCCCTCTGGGCGCTGTTCCTCGGCGACGCCGGCCTGCCGGGCATGCGGCACCCCTTCGAGCTCACGGTCACACGCGGCGACGGCGCCTCCTCGATCTACCTGGAAGTCGCCTCCGGCGTCACCGCGTTCATCCTGCTGGGCCGCTACCTGGAGGCCCGTTCCAAGCGCCGCGCGGGAGCGGCCCTCAAGGCGCTGATGGAGCTGGGCGCCAAGGACGTGGCCGTGCTCCGCGACGGCCGTGAGGTGCGGATCCCGGCCCAGCGACTGGCCGTCGGCGACCGGTTCGTCGTACGCCCCGGAGAGAAGATCGCCACCGACGGCACGGTCGTCGAAGGGGTCTCGGCGGTGGACGCCTCGATGCTGACCGGAGAGTCGGTGCCGGTGGACGTGACCGCCGGGGACACGGTCACCGGCGCGACGGTCAACGCGGGCGGCCGGCTGGTCGTCGAGGCCACCCGGGTCGGCGCCGACACGCAGCTCGCGCGGATGGCGAAGCTGGTGGAGGACGCGCAGAACGGCAAGGCCCAGGTGCAGCGGCTGGCCGACCGGGTCGCCGGGATCTTCGTTCCGGTGGTCCTGCTGATCGCCGTCGCCACGGCCGGGGTGTGGCTCAGGCTGACCGGGGACGCCGTCACCGCGTTCACCGCGGGCGTCGCCGTCCTGATCATCGCCTGCCCCTGCGCGCTGGGCCTGGCCACGCCGACCGCGCTGATGGTCGGCACGGGCCGCGGTGCCCAGCTCGGCATCCTCATCAAGGGCCCGGAGGTCCTGGAGTCCACGCGCCGGATCGACACGGTCGTCCTGGACAAGACCGGCACGGTCACCACGGGCCGGATGACCCTCCAGGAGGTGTACGTGGCCGAGGGCGCGGACGAGAAGCAGGTGCTGCGGCTCGCGGGCGCCGTCGAACACGCCTCCGAGCACCCCGTGGCGCGCGCGATCGCCGTGGGCGCGGAGGAGAGGGCCGGACAGCTCCCGGACGTCGAGGACTTCGAGAACGTCCCCGGGCGGGGCGTTCGTGGGCGCGTGGAGGGCCGTGAGGTCGCCGTGGGGCGGCTCTTCGGCGAGGTACCGCCGGAGCTGGCCCGGGCGCGTGACGAGGCCGAGCGGGCCGGGCGTACGGCCGTCCTGGCCGGCTGGGACGGGAGCGCGCGGGCCGTCCTGGCCGTGGCCGACGCGGTCAGGGAGACCAGCGCCGAGGCGGTGCGCGAACTGCGCGCCCTGGGGCTCACGCCGGTACTGCTGACCGGGGACAACCGGGCGGTGGCAAAGGCGGTGGCCACGGCCGTGGGGATCGACCGGGTGGTGGCGGAGGTCCTGCCCGAGGACAAGGTCGACGCCGTACGGACGTTGCAGGCCGAGGGGCGGGTCGTCGCCATGGTGGGCGACGGCGTCAACGACGCCGCCGCGCTGGCCACCGCCGACCTGGGCCTGGCCATGGGCACCGGCACGGACGCCGCGATCGAGGCGGGCGATCTGACGCTGGTCCGCGGTGACCTGCGGGTGGCCGCCGACGCGATCCGGCTGTCCCGGCGGACGCTGGGCACGATCAAGGGCAACCTGGTGTGGGCCTTCGGCTACAACGTGGCCGCGCTGCCCCTGGCCGCCGCGGGCCTGCTGAATCCCATGATCGCCGGAGCCGCGATGGCGTTCTCGTCGGTCTTCGTCGTCACGAACAGTCTGCGACTGCGGACATTCCGGTGAAGTCCCCCGAATTCGGCCTAAGTTCACGGCGAACCTGATATGAGCCCCTCTGGAGTCCCGGGCCCGGCTCACATAAGCTCTTCACAAGGCGCGCGCATCATCCTTACGCTTGAGTCCCGGTCGGCATATCCGGGCTCTTGTGCATCTAGCGGACATAAGCAAGAGACGCAGATCACAGTGATGTGAACGTAACCATCGAAGGGGTTCGAAGGTCTAAGTTGACGATGCCGGGCAGCGTCTTGGGGGGCGATACCTGGCATCTGGAGGTGTCTTGGGGGACTCCTCCGGAGATGCGTTGCCGGGACACGTACACCGGGAAGCTTTGAGCGGCCCTCCCGGTCGTGCGCTGTCCCGGCAGACCGCACACAACCGAAGTACGGCGGGTTTTGCTCGTTGTGCTCACAGCGATTCAGGCGCTGTCCTCACAGACGCCCGGCCGGATCCCGTGGGGGGAATCCGTACCGGGACTGGGAAGGCGCCCTGGCCGTCGGCCCGTGGGGGGACCGACGCTCGGGGCGCCTTCTTTTTCTCTGCGGCTTCTGTGCAGCCAGGAACGCGAGAGCCCCCGCACCCGGAAGCCGGATACGAGGGCTCGAGCGGTACGGCGCCTCAGCGCTCCTCGACGGGCACGAAGTCGCGCTCGACCACGCCCGTGTAGATCTGGCGCGGGCGGCCGATGCGGGAACCCGGCTCCTTGATCATCTCGTGCCACTGGGCGATCCAGCCCGGCAGCCGGCCGAGGGCGAACAGGACCGT
The DNA here is from genome assembly GCF_040612515.1 of Streptomyces sp. NPDC006372. Classification (NCBI taxonomy): domain Bacteria; kingdom Bacillati; phylum Actinomycetota; class Actinomycetes; order Kitasatosporales; family Streptomycetaceae; genus Streptomyces; species Streptomyces sp. NPDC006372. The sequence continues at coordinate 806,161 of NZ_JBEXQJ010000001.1, forward strand.
GAACATCTCGGTCGGGAAGCCCATGGCCCGGTAGATCAGGCCGGTGTAGAAGTCGACGTTCGGGTAGAGGCTGCGCGAGACGAAGTAGTCGTCGGAGAGCGCGTGCTCCTCCAGCTTCAGCGCGATGTCCAGCAGCTCGTCGGACTTGCCGAGGGCGGACAGCACGTCGTGCGCGGCGGCCTTGATGATCTTGGCGCGCGGGTCGAAGTTCTTGTAGACCCGGTGGCCGAAGCCCATCAGGCGGACGCCGTCCTCCTTGTTCTTCACCTTGCGGATGAAGGTGTCGACGTCGCCGCCGCTGTCGCGGATGCCCTCCAGCATCTCCAGCACGGACTGGTTGGCGCCGCCGTGCAGCGGGCCCCACAGCGCGTTGATGCCGGCCGAGATCGAGGCGAACATGTTCGCCTGCGAGGAGCCGACCAGGCGGACCGTGGAGGTCGAACAGTTCTGCTCGTGGTCCGCGTGCAGGATCAGCAGCTTGTCGAGCGCGGAGACCACGATCGGGTCGAGCTCGAACTCCTGCGCGGGGACCGAGAAGGTCATGCGGAGGAAGTTCTCGACGTAGCCGAGGTCGTTGCGCGGGTAGACGAACGGGTGGCCGATCGACTTCTTGTACGCGTACGCCGCGATCGTCGGGAGCTTGGCGAGCAGACGGATCGTGGAGAGGTTGCGCTGACGCTCGTCGAACGGGTTGTGGCTGTCCTGGTAGAAGGTGGACAGCGCCGACACGACCGAGGACAGCATGGCCATCGGGTGGGCATCGCGCGGGAAGCCCTTGTAGAAGTTCTTGACGTCCTCGTGCAGCAGGGTGTGCTGCGTGATGTCGTTCTTGAACGTCGAGAGCTCGTCGACGGTCGGCAGCTCGCCGTTGATCAGCAGGTAGGCGACCTCCAGGAAGGTGGAGCGCTCGGCCAGCTGCTCGATCGGGTAGCCGCGGTACCGCAGGATGCCCGCTTCGCCGTCCAGATAGGTGACGCCGGATTTGTAGGCGGCGGTGTTGCCGTAACCGCTGTCCAGCGTCACCAGACCGGTCTGGGCGCGGAGCTTGCCGATGTCGAAGCCCTTGTCACCGACGGTGCTGTCGATCACCGGGTAGGTGTACTCGTTGCCGTCGTACCGCAGTACTACAGAGTTGTCGCTCACGTCTTCCCTCACCGACGTTGTGCCTCATCTTCGAGGTGCCCTGACTGTCTCTACCATCCCCCACTCGGCTCAGGAGAGTGCACTCGGGGTCGACCATCGGGCCTATCGGCGGCACTGAGTGCCGCCAACTTGCTCATCCTGCCCCCTGTGTTCCCCATCTGGAAGTGCCTTGTGACCTTCACGACTCATTTGATCGATCATTTTTCTGTGCGTCGAGCCGGAAGTCGAGTGCCGTGCACCGCCGGCCTGCCGACACCGTGCGCACCGCCTGGCCGATCGCCTTGCGCGAACCGACGAGAACGACCAGCTGTTTGGCCCGGGTGACGGCCGTGTACAGCAGGTTCCGCTGGAGCATCATCCAGGCGCCCGTGGTGACCGGGATGACGACCGCCGGGTACTCGCTGCCCTGGGACCGGTGGATGGTCACGGCGTACGCGTGAGCCAGCTCGTCGAGCTCGTCGAACTCGTACGGAACCTCCTCGTCCTCGTCCGTCAGCACCGTCAGGCGCTGGTCGACCGGGTCGAGCGAGGTGACCACGCCGACGGTGCCGTTGAAGACACCGTTCTTGCCCTTCTCGTAATTGTTGCGAATCTGGGTGACCTTGTCGCCGACCCGGAAAACCCGTCCGCCGAATCTCTTCTCGGGCACGTCGGGACGCCCCGGGGTGACGGCCTGTTGCAGCAGGCCGTTGAGGGTGCCCGCGCCCGCCGGGCCCCGGTGCATGGGGGCGAGGACCTGCACGTCCCGGCGGGGGTCGAGTCCGAACTTGGCCGGAACGCGACGGGCGGCCACGTCCACGGTGAGCCGCCCGGCCGCCTCGGTGTCGTCCTCGACGAACAGGAAGAAGTCCGTCATGCCGTCGGTGACCGGGTGCCGGCCGGCGTTGATCCGGTGCGCGTTCGTCACCACACCGGACTGCTGGGCCTGCCGGAAGACCCGGGTGAGCCGCACGGCCGGGACGGGGCTGCCGTCGGCCAGGAGGTCGCGCAGGACTTCGCCCGCGCCCACGCTGGGCAGCTGGTCCACGTCACCGACGAAGAGCAGGTGGGCGCCCGGCGGCACCGCCTTGACCAGCTTGTTGGCGAGGAGCAGATCCAGCATGGAGGCCTCGTCGACCACCACCAGGTCGGCGTCCAGCGGGTGGTCCCGGTCGTAGGCCGCGTCGCCGCCGGGCTTCAGCTCCAGCAGGCGGTGCACGGTGGAGGCCTCGGCGCCGGTGAGTTCGGACAGCCGCTTGGCGGCCCGGCCAGTCGGGGCGGCGAGCACGACCTTGGCCTTCTTGGCGCGGGCCAGCTCCACGATCGAGCGGACCGTGAAGGACTTGCCGCAGCCGGGACCGCCGGTGAGCACGGCGACCTTCTCGGTCAGGGCGAGCTTGACGGCGGCCTCCTGCTCGGGGGCGAGGTCGGCGCCCGTGCGCGTTCTCAGCCAGCCGAGGGCCTTGTCCCAGGCCACCGTCCCGAAGCCCGGCATCCGGTCCTCCCCGGTGCGCAGGAGGCGCAGCAGCTGGGCGGAGAGGGAGAGTTCGGCGCGGTGGAAGGGGACGAGGTAGATCGCGGTGACGGGCTCCCCGCCGTCCGGGCCCGGGACCTTCTCCCGTACGACGCCGGGTTCCTCGCCGTCCTCCGGCGGCTCGGCCAGCTCGGCGAGGCACTCGATGACCAGGCCGGTGTCGACCTGGAGGAGCTTCACCGCGTCCTTGATCAGCTGCTCCTCGGGGAGGAAGCAGTGGCCCTGGTCGGTGGACTGCGACAGCGCGTACTGGAGGCCGGCCTTGACCCGCTCGGGGCTGTCGTGCGGGATGCCCACGCTCTGGGCGATCTTGTCGGCGGTGAGGAAGCCGATGCCCCAGACGTCGGCGGCGAGCCGGTAGGGCTGGTTCTTCACGACGGAGATGGAGGCGTCGCCGTACTTCTTGTAGATGCGGACCGCGATGGACGTGGACACCTCGACCGTCTGGAGGAAGAGCATGACCTCCTTGATGGCCTTCTGTTCCTCCCAGGCGTCGGCGATCTTCTTCGTCCGCTTGGGGCCGAGGCCGGGGACCTCGATGAGCCGCTTGGGCTCCTCCTCGATGATCCGCAGCGTGTCCAGGCCGAAGTGCTGGGTGACGCGGTCGGCGAAGACCGGGCCGATGCCCTTGACCAGGCCGGAGCCGAGGTAGCGGCGGATGCCCTGGACGGTGGCCGGGAGCACCGTCGTGTAGTTCTCCACGTGGAACTGCTTGCCGTACTGGGGGTGGGACCCCCAGCGGCCCTCCATGCGCAGCGACTCCCCCACCTGCGCGCCGAGCAGCGCCCCGACGACCGTGAGCAGGTCGCCCCCGCCTCTGCCGGTGTCCACCCGGGCGACCGTGTAGCCGTTCTCCTCGTTGGCGTACGTGATCCGCTCCAGGACACCTTCGAGAACGGCGAGCCGCCGCGGCTCCTCGGCGGTGGGGTTCCCCGTCTGGTTGGGCATGATCCGACGGTACCGGTGGGGTACGACAGTGCGGTCAGCCCTTGATGTGGCCTTCCTTGATCGCGGTCACGAATACGGCCCAGCCGCTCGTGGAGAACGCCAGGGTCGGACAGCCGGGGGTTTTGCTGTCGCGGACGGGGACGAGGAAGTGGCCGTGAGCGACTTCGAGGCACTCGCCTTGGTCGCCGCCGCTGTAGCTGGACTTGTGCCAGCCGGTGATGCCGCTTTCAGTGGTGGCCATGCGCGTGTTCCTCCGCCGCCGCTCTGACGAGGGCCAGTGACTCCTGCTGCGACAACGCGTCGCTCAGGGCCAGAGCGCCGAGCAGCGCGCCGACGACCGTGAGCAGATCGCCGGCACCTCTGCCGGTGTCCACCCGGGCGACGGTGTAGCCGATCTCCTCGTTGGCGTACGTGATCCGGTGGGGTACGACACTCCGGTCAGCCCTTGATGTGGCCTTCCTTGACGGCGGCCACGAATAGGGCCCAGCCGCTTGTGGAGAACGCCAGGGTCGGGCCGCCCTTGGTCTTGCTGTCGCGGACGGGGACGAGGGGGTGGCCGTGAGCGACTTCGAGGCACTCTGCTTGACTGCCGCCGCTGTAGCTGGATTTGAACCACCCAGTGTGCTCACTGCTGATCATGCGTGTGTTCCTCCGCTGCCGACCTGACGAGGGCCAGTGACTCCTGCTGGGACAACGCGTCGCTCAGGGCCAGAGCGTAAGCGGTCTGGCAGGCGCTCACCAGCGGCGGATCATCCATCAGGCGTCCGGTCTCGAACGCGTCGACGTATGCCACCGGGGCGGAGTCCTCGAAGCTCATCAGTGTCAGCAGGCTCTCCATGAGCGCGTGCGCACCGACGCGGTAGGGGAGGACGTGCAGCCGGATTCGTCGTGCCTCGGCCAAGTCCGCGATCTTGTGCAGCTGTTCGGCCATGACCTGCGGGCCACCCACGCAGCGTCGCAGCACGGCCTCGTCGAGAAGCGTCCAGACCACCGGAGCGGACGGCCCGTCGAGGATCCGGGCACGCTCTGTTCGTATGACAACGTGCCTGTCCAGTTCCTGGTCCGTGCGGTTGAGGCGGTAGGCGGCGAACACAGCCCGCGCGTAATCAGGTGTCTGAAGCAGTCCGGGAACCAGTGCGAGCGCGAACTGCTGGATCAGCGTTGCATGACGCTCCAGTTCGGCGGCGGCAGCGAAGCGGGGGTCGTACTTGTTCTCCAGATCCTCCAGCCAGCCGTCCGCCGGAGGCGAAGCTCCTCCCCGTACTTCTGGCGGGGTGTTCGAAGCGCGCGGCGTTCGTCCATGCGGCCAACTCCTCTTCCTGACAGGCGCGATGTCAAGCTCCAGCCCCTGGCAGCGTAGCCAGCGCCGACCCCACTCTGTGAGTGATTCAGCACAGAACGCAGTCACCGCAGGTGAGAAGGAGGTGTGGGCATGACCGACGAACGGCACTCCCCCGCGACGGCCGGGCGTCTTCTGCCCTGGAGCAGTCCCGAGGGCAAACCGTGTTACCTCGTGGGCGACGGGACGGGATACGTCTCACGCCTCGCCGACGACATCGAGGACCTGCAGCTCGGCATGGCGGCCGAACTGCTGGGTCATTCCGCCGAACTCCTCGCGGTACGACGGGTGACGAGTGCGGAGTTGCACTACTTGGCCCTGCGGCTCACCGAGTCGTTGCGGGACGTCGTGCGGGTGGCGGAGAGCAGAGGGAGACGGCTCAGAGCAGAAAGTCGCTGATGCGGCGGCTCGCTTCGGGCGGGGCGGCGTGCGGCAGGGCGTGGTGGGAGACGTTGGGCAGGGTGGCCGTCGTGGCGTGGGGCAGCAGTTTCCCGGCGCGGGCGGCCACCTTGGCGGGGTCATGGGTCCGGCTGCGTTCGGCGACGAGTACCAGGACCGGCAGGTCCAGGGCGCCCAGCGCGCCCGGCTTCGGGACTGGCCCCACCACCGGCCGCACGGCGGGGAAGCCGGCGGCTGCCTCCTGGAGGGCGTGCCAGTCGGGGTCGAGGGGTGCACCCCGGGTTTCCCATTCCAGGAAGACCCGGACCCGGCGGGGCGTGGGCCGCATCAGCATCCGCACGGCGTGCAGCCCGTACGCCGGCTTGAGTTTGGTGAAGCACTGGGTCGGGTCCAGGAGGACCAGCCGGCGCACCCGGTGGGGCGCGCGCAGGGCGTACTGCAGCGCGATCCAGGCACCGTAGGAGTGCCCGCCCAGGTCGGTCTCCGCGAGGTCGAGGCCCTTGAGGAGCGCGTCCAGCCAGGTCACCAGGTCGGCCGTGGTGCGGGGGTGGCGGCCGGGGGCCGGGGTGCTGCGGCCCGGGGCGCCGATCAGGTCGACGGCGTACAGCCGGTGGACATGGGACAGTTCGGCGGCCTGCCGGTACCAGGACGCGGAGGTGGGGCTTCCGCCGCCCGGCAGCAGGAGGAGCGGGGGCCCGTCGGCCGGGCCGCAGATGTTGACGTGCGTCGCGCCGAAGGGCGTGGGCACGGTCGCGGTCTCCCGCGTGGTCGGCCACTTGGCCATGACCCTGTCGTAGGCGGCGAGGAAGCCGTCCATGTCGTACGTACCGCGAGCGCTCATGAACCAGGACCTCTATTATCTCGGCCAGCAAGATACTTGTTGAGCGAGATGCTAGGGGAGGCGCCCCGTGTCCGACCAGGAGTACGAAGGGGCCGGGCAGGGGCCCGAGATGGAGATCGTCCATCTGCTGCGCGCGGTGGTCGTCGACCTGGGGCGGCACAGCGGCCGGTTCGCCCAGCGCAACGGCATGCATCCCACCGACGTGCGGGCGCTGATCGTCCTGATGGACGCCTACCGCGCGGGGAAGGACACCAGCGCCGGGCAACTCGGTGCGGCGCTCGGGCTGAACTCGGCGGGGACCACTGCGTTGGTCGACCGGCTGGAGCGGGCCGGGCATGTGCGGCGGGTGCGGAGCGAGCGGGACCGTCGCAAGGTCACCATCGAGGTGGACGAGCGCGCGATCGCCCTCGGCCGCCGGCACTTCGGCCCGCTGATCGACCGGGCAGTGGGTCTGTTGCGCGAGTACGACGAACGCGAACTGGCCGCGATCAAAAGCTTTCTGACGGGGATGCGGGAAGCTGCGGCCCAGGAAGGCGAGCGGGCGGACGGCCATTGATCAACGCGAGCGGTCTTCGTACCCTCTCCCGGTGGGACATGACGACCTTCCGACTCTCGAACTCGCCTTTCCCGGCCCGGAACGCGATCGTGGCGTCGCGGCGATCCTGAACGGCCGGAAGACCGCGCTCACGGGTCTGCTGGAGATCTACGAGCACGCCGGAGAGGCCGTGCCGCGAACCGGTCAGCGGTTCGCGGTGCTCGATTCCGAGGGTCGGCCGGCCGTCACGATCGAGCTCGTCGACGTGCGGGTCGTTCCCCTGCGGGAGATCGACGACGACTTCGCGCGAGCCGAGGGGCGCGGCTACGCCGACGTGGCACAGTGGCGGACAGCGCACGAGGAGTTCTTCCGGAGCGACGGCGTGAGCGAGTTCCTGGGTCGCACCCCCGTCATCGACGACGACACTCTCGTCGTCGCCGAGCGCTTTCGGGTCGTCGAGCGCGACGACCCGCGCAGCCAGTGATCATGTCGGAGGCGCTGGGCGTCCTGCGGCGCCACCGCCGAGCGCTGTACGGCTTCACTCTCGTCGTGTCCGCCCCGACGGCCGTGCTCGGCTGCGCGATCCTGGCCTGGGGATTCGCGGCGACCTGGGACGCCTTCGGGGCCGTCCGGGACTACGCGGACCGCAACATCGCCAACGAGGACTCCTACGTGGCCTACGCCGACGGCGGCCTGGACCCGTTGGTGCGGGTCGGTGCCGTGGTGATGGTGCTGCAGTTCGTCCTGGCCCTCCTCGTCGTCTCCGTCCTGCACACCGCGTACGCCGTCGCCGATTCCCACGCCAGGCACGACGACGGACCGCTGACCACCCGCGAGCTGTGGCGGCGCAGCCGCCCGCGTGTTCACGCCGCCCTCGCGGTCAACGCGCTGACCGGGCTCGCCGTGGGCGCCGTGGAGCTCGCGGCCCTGGTGTGGTGGTCCCTCGTCGAGGGCAGCGAGGTGCCCGGTGTCGAGCCCACGCCGATCGGTGAGACCGCGTCCCCGCAGTACACGCTGGTGGGGTGGGTGCTGCCGATCGCCATCGGGTGTCTCGGCCCGCTGCTGTACTTCCGCCTCTCGGGGGCCACCGCCGAGTCGGTGCTGGAGCGCCGTTCCCCGTTCGTTGCGTTGTACCGCTCCTGGGTGCTGACCCGCCGCGCACGGTGGCGCACGCTCGGCGTGGGCACGCTGGTCACGGCGGGCGCCGTGCTCGTCTTCTGGCTCGCCCGGTACGCGGCGGCTCCCCTGGCGCACTACGCCGGGCTCGGCATGCTGTGGCTCAGCGGCGGCAACGTGTGGATCACGGGCGTGCTGGTGAAGATCCTGCCGACCGCCGTGGCCCTGCTTCTGCTGCCCCCGGTGGTCATGCCCCTGGTGTGCGCGGTGGTCGCCCGCCTGCACGGGGAGCTCAGAGAACAACAGCCGGCCGGACCGACCACGGCTGACACCCCGGCAAGAGCGGAGCGGAGACGATGACCGCGCGGCACCATCCCGTCGACCACGAACTCGTCCAGGCCGCCACGCACGTGGCCGAGACCCGGTGCCGGGGTGACCAGCACACCGTGGCGGCCGCGGCCCGGGTCCGGGACGGCCGGATCGTCACCGCGGTGAACGTCTACCACTTCACGGGAGGGCCCTGCGCCGAACTGGCCCTCATCGGTGCGGCGGCCGCCCAGGGCGCGTACGAACTGGACACGATCGTGGCCGTGGGCGACCGGGGCCGAGGCGTCGTCCCGCCGTGCGGCCGCTGCCGGCAGGTCCTGCTGGACTACTTCCCGGGCATCGAGGTCATCGTCGGTACGGGCGACCGCGCCCGTACCGTCCTGATCACCGACCTGCTGCCCGAGAGCTACGTCTGGGCGGACCAGCTCACCACCGATTGATCGACCGGCTCACTTCCTCCAGAACAGGTGGTGCGTCACCCCGCTCGGGCTCGGCACCACGTCGCGGTGGAAGCGGTCGAGCAGGTCCTCGGGCGACTCCCAGAGCCGTGAACCGGACCCGAGCTTCACCCCCGGCGAGACCGCCACGTGCAGCGTGTCGACCAGGTCGGCGTCGAGGAACTGCCGGATGACGTGGGCGCCGCCGCCGAGCCGGACGTCCTTGCCCTGTGCCGCCTCCCGTGCCCGTTCCAGGATCTCGGCGGGGGTGCCGCCGACGAAGTGGAACGTGGTGTCGGAGAGCGTGAACGACGGACGCTCGTGGTGGGTCATGACGAACACCGGCGTGTGGAAGGGGGGTTCGTCGCCCCACCAGCCCTTCCACTCGTGGTCCTGCCAGGGGCCGCGCTGGGGACTGAATTTGTTGCGGCCCATGATCTCGGCGCCGATGTTGTGGTGGAAGTCGCGCACCAGGTAGTCGTCGAGGCCGCGGCTCCCGCCCGGGTCGGTGCGGTTGGGCCAGCTCGCCGTGGCCCCGGCCCACGCGAACATCGTCGCGGGGTCGGCGTGCCCGAAGGGCCGCTCCAGGCTCTGGCCCTCGCCGGCGCCGAAACCGTCGCTCGAGACGTTGAAGTTCTGCACGCGCAGTAGCTGGGGCACGGGGTTCCTCCTGTGGTCGATGAGATGAAGGGTGGCAGGAAGGGTCGACTACTCCGGCCGGCAGAACTCATCGGTCGTCCGCGGACCCCGCTCTCGCCGGCTCACCCGCCCTGGTCCACCACGTGGTCGAGCACCGGCCGGAAGTCCTCGGTCCGGGAGAACTCCACGAACTCGCTGTCCTCCAGGGCGACCGGGACATGGCCGGGTGCCCAGTAGTAGGCCTGGCCCGCCTCGTACTCCTCCTCGCCGGAGGCCGTCCGCACCCTGATCCGGCCCTTGAGCAGATAGCCCCAGTGCGGGCACTGGCACGCGTCGTCGGGCAGGCCTTTGAGGGCCGGGCCCATGTCCGTGCCCTGGGACAGGCTGATGTAGCTGACTGACATACCGCCCCCGATCGGCATGTTGCGCACCTCTACGCCGTCGCCTCCGAGTGCGATGGGTACGTCGTTACGGGTCGCCGCCGTCATGTGCTCCTCCGCTCGCCCGGAAAACCGGCCTCCGAAACGGACCTTTCCCTTCCACCCTGGACCGCCGGGGAGCCCCCCGCGACATCACGATCCGGTTGCGAGGTGCCGCCGGGGTCTTGATTTACCGCCGTGTAATCGATTCCATCCCCCCGTCGGTGTAATCGATTCCACGGAGTCCGCGGACGGGCTCCGGTTCCACAAGGAGGTGGAGTGGCGATGGCGAGCATCAAGGACGTCGCTGCCGAGGCGGGCGTCTCCGTCGCCACGGTCTCGCGCGTCCTGAACGACCACCCGTCGGTCAGCGCCGAGGCACGCGCACGCGTGCTGGCCGCCGTCGAGGCCCTGGGCTACCGCCCGAACGCCGTCGCCCGCTCCCTGCGCACCGACCAGACCCACACCCTCGGCCTGGTCATCAGCGACGTGCTGAACCCGTACTTCACGGAGCTGGCCCGCTCCGTCGAGGAGGAGGCCCGCGCGCTCGGCTACAGCGTGATCATCGGCAACGCCGACGAGCGGCCCGACCTCCAGGACCACCACGTACGGAACCTGCTGGACCGGCGGATCGACGGGCTGCTCGTCTCCCCCACGGACGGCGGCTCGCCGCTGATGCTGGACGCCGCGCGGGCCGGGACGCCCATGGTGTTCGTGGACCGGTGGATCCCGGGCGTGGACGTGCCGGTGGTGCGGTCGGACGGGCGGGCCGCCGTGCGGGACCTCGTGGCGCACCTGTGCGGGCTCGGGCACCGGCGGGTCGCCATCATCGCCGGGCCGGCGGCGACCACGACCGGCCGGGAGCGCGTGGACGCCTTCCGGGACGCGCTCGCCGCGTTCGGGCTCGAACTGCCCGACGCCTACATAGGGCAGGGCGACTTCCAGGCCGAGAGCGGGCGCCGGGTCACCGAGGGGTTCCTCGACCTGGCCGAGCCGCCCGAGGCCGTGTTCGCCGCCGACAACCTGATGGCGCTCGGCGCGCTGGACGCCGTACGCGCGCGTGGTCTGCGTGTGCCGGACGACATCGCGCTGGCCGCGTTCGACGACATCCCGTGGTTCGTGCACACCGATCCGCCGGTCACCGCGATCGCCCAGCCGACGGGCGAACTGGGGCGGGCCGCGGTGCGCGCCCTGGTCGACCGGATCGAGGGGCGGCCCGGCGAGTCCGTCACTCTCCCCGCCCGGCTCGTCGTACGCCGCTCGTGCGGCGAGAACCCCACCCCAGTGCAAAGGAGCACGACGTGAGCGACGCGGACGAGTTGCTGCGCATCGAGGGCATACGGAAGACCTTCCCGGGTGTGGTCGCGCTGGACGGCGTCGACTTCGACCTGCGCCGGGGCGAGGTGCATGTGCTGCTCGGTGAGAACGGCGCGGGCAAGAGCACGCTGATCAAGATGCTCTCCGGCGCCTACACGCCCGATGCCGGGCAGATCCTGGTGGGCGGCGAGGAGACGCGCATCCAGGGTGCGCAGGACTCCGAACGGCTCGGGATCGCCACCATCTACCAGGAGTTCAATCTCGTACCGGACCTCACCGTCGCCGAGAACATCTTCCTCGGGCGGCAGCCGCGCCGCTTCGGGATGATCGACCGGAAGCGGATGGAGGCCGACGCCGAGGTCCTGCTGAAGCGGGTCGGCGTGAACGTGTCGCCCCGCGCGCGGGTCCGGGACCTCGGCATCGCGCGGCTGCAGATGGTCGAGATCGCCAAGGCGCTCAGCCTCGAAGCACGGGTGCTGATCATGGACGAGCCGACCGCCGTGCTGACCTCCGAGGAGGTCGAGAAGCTCTTCGCGATCGTGCGCACACTGCGCGAGGACGGCGTCGGGATCGTGTTCATCACCCACCACCTGGAGGAGATCGCCGCCCTGGGCGACCGGGTCACGGTCATCCGGGACGGGAAGAGCGTCGGGCAGGTGCCCGCCGCCACGCCCGAGGACGAGCTCGTACGGCTCATGGTGGGGCGGTCGATCGAGCAGCAGTACCCGCGTGAACGGGCCGACCAGGGCGCCGCGTTGCTCACCGTCGAAGGGCTGACCCGGGACGGTGTCTTCCACGACGTCAGCTTCGAGGTGCGCGCCGGTGAGGTCGTCGGCATCGCGGGGCTGGTCGGCGCGGGCCGTACCGAGGTCGTACGGGCCGTGTTCGGGGCGGACCCGTACGACGAGGGGGCCGTGAAGGTCTCCGGCGCCTCGATCGCCAAGCACGACGTCAACGCGGCGATGACCGCGGGCATCGGGCTCATCCCCGAGGACCGCAAGGGCCAGGGCCTGGTGCTGGACGCGTCCGTCGAGGAGAACCTCGGGCTGGTGACACTGCGCTCGGCCACCCGCGCGGGGCTCGTCGACCTCAAGGGCCAGCGGGAGGCCGCCGAGCGGATCGCCAAGCAGCTGGGCGTGCGGATGGCGGGCCTCGGCCAGCACGTGCGCACCCTGTCCGGCGGCAACCAGCAGAAGGTCGTCATCGGCAAGTGGCTGCTCGCCGACACCAAGGTGCTGATCCTCGACGAGCCGACGCGCGGTATCGACGTCGGCGCCAAGGTCGAGATCTACCAGCTCGTCAACGAACTGACGGCGGCTGGTGCCGCCGTACTCATGATCTCCAGCGATCTGCCCGAGGTGCTCGGCATGAGCGACCGGGTGCTGGTGATGGCCCAGGGGCGGATCGCGGGCGAACTCTCCGCCGACGAGGCGACCCAGGACGCCGTGATGGCACTCGCCGTAAGCAACCCCAGCACTGACAAGGAGGCCTCCCGTGGCCACTGACACGCTCAAGAGCACGACGGGCGCGGGTGGCGCCTCGGGCGGCCTGCGCCGACTGCTGCTCGACAACGGAGCGCTCACCGCGCTCATCGTCCTCGTCGTCGCGATGTCGGCGCTGTCCGGCGACTTCCTGACGACCGACAACCTCCTCAACGTCGGCGTGCAGGCGGCCGTCACCGCCGTCCTCGCCTTCGGCGTCACCTTCGTGATCGTCTCGGCGGGCATCGACCTGTCGGTCGGCTCGGTCGCCGCGCTGTCGGCCACCGTGCTCGCGTGGAGCGCCACGTCCGCGGGCGTCCCGGTGTTCGCCGCCGTCCTGCTGGCCATAGCGACCGGTGTCGCGTGCGGCCTGGTCAACGGCATCCTGATCTCCTACGGCAAACTGCCGCCGTTCATCGCGACGCTGGCCATGCTGTCGGTCGCGCGCGGTCTGTCCCTGGTGATCTCCGAGGGCTCGCCGATCGCCCTGCCCGGCTCGGTCTCGCACCTCGGGGACACGCTCGGCGGCTGGCTGCCGGTGCCGGTGCTCGTGATGATCGTGATGGGGCTCCTCGCCGCGTTCGTGCTCGGCCGGACCTACATCGGCCGCTCGATGTACGCGATCGGCGGCAACGAGGAGGCCGCACGGCTGTCCGGCCTGCGCGTGAAGCGGCAGAAGCTCGCCATCTACGCCTTCTCGGGCGTCTTCGCCGCCGTCGCGGGTGTGGTGCTCGCCGCCCGGCTGTCCTCCGCGCAGCCCCAGGCCGCCGACGGCTACGAGCTGGACGCGATCGCCGCGGTCGTCATCGGCGGGGCGTCCCTGGCCGGTGGCACCGGCAAGGCGTCCGGCACGCTGATCGGCGCGCTGATCCTGGCCGTGCTGCGCAACGGGCTGAACCTGCTGAACGTGTCGGCGTTCTGGCAGCAGGTCGTCATCGGCGTCGTCATCGCGCTGGCGGTGCTGTTCGACACGCTGCGGCGCAAGGCGGGGGCGACCCCGGGTGCCGCCGGTGCCTCTGAAGGGGGCAAGGGCAGGCAGGCGGCGACCTACGGACTCGCGGCCGTCGTCACCGTCGCGATCGTCGGTGCCACGTCCTTCCTGCACAACGGCTCCTCCGCGGCGAGCACCCCGAAGATGGGCCTGTCGCTGTCCACCCTCAACAACCCCTTCTTCGTGCAGATCCGGGCGGGTGCCCAGGCCGAGGCGAAGAAGCTGGGCGTGGACCTGACCGTCACGGACGCCCAGAACGACGCCTCCCAGCAGGCCAACCAGCTGCAGAACTTCACCAGCTCCGGCCTCGGCGCGATCATCGTCAACCCGGTCGACTCGGACGCCGCGAGCAACTCGGTGAAGGCCGCCGACAAGGCGGACATCCCGGTCGTCGCCGTGGACCGCGTCGTCAACAACGCCAAGCTGGACACGCTGGTCGCCTCCGACAACGTCGCCGGCGGTGAGCTCGCCGCCAAGTCGATCGCCGAGAAGCTCGGCAGCAAGGGCAAGATCGTGATCCTCCAGGGCCAGGCGGGCACCTCCGCCGCCCGCGAGCGCGCGCAGGGCTTCGCGAACGGCCTCAAGGCCTACCCGGGCATCAAGGTCGTGGCCCAGCAGCCCGCCGACTTCGACCGCACCAAGGGCCTCGACGTGATGTCGAACCTGCTCCAGGCCCACCCGGACGTGCAGGGCGTCATCGCCGCCAACGACGAGATGGCGCTCGGCGCGATCAAGGCCCTGGGTTCCAAGGCCGGCAAGTCGGTCCCGGTGGTCGGCTTCGACGGCACGCCGGACGGACTGAAGGCGGTCGAGGGCGGCACGCTGTACGCGTCGGTGGCGCAGCAGCCGTCCCAGCTGGGCAAGATCGCCGTGGACAACGCCCTGCGGGCGCTCAAGGGCAAGAAGGTCGAGGAGACGGTGAAGGTGCCGGTGAAGGTGGTCACGAAGGAGAACGTGGCCGGCTTCAGCGGCTGACATCGGGGAACGGCCGGGCGGTCGCACACGGCTCGTGGGACCGCCCGGCCATGTCACTCACGTGGGGAGACAACTCATGTACGACTACGACCTCCTGGTCGTGGGGTCGGCCAACGCCGACCTGGTGATCGGTGTCGAGCGCCGGCCCGGTGCCGGCGAGACCGTGCTCGGCTCCGACCTGGCCGTCCATCCGGGCGGCAAGGGCGCGAACCAGGCGGTCGCGGCCGCCCGGCTCGGGTCCCGTACGGCACTGCTGGCCCGGGTCGGCGACGACGCCCACGGCAGGCTGCTGCTGGACTCGCAGCGGGAGTCCGGTGTGGACACGGTGGGTGTCCTGGTGGGCGGCGCGCCGACCGGGGTCGCGCTGATCACGGTCGACCCGTCCGGGGACAACAGCATCGTCGTCTCACCGGGCGCGAACGGCCGGCTGACCCCCGCGGACGTGAGCGCGGCCGCGTGCCTGTTCCAGAGCTCCCGGGTGGTCTCGGCGCAGCTGGAGATCCCGCTGGAGACGGTGGTGGAGGTCGTACGGACCCTGGCGCCGGACAGCCGCTTCGTCCTGAACCCCTCGCCGCCCCGGCCCCTGCCGCAGGAGGT
Organism: Streptomyces sp. NPDC006372; assembly: GCF_040612515.1. Lineage (NCBI taxonomy): Bacteria > Bacillati > Actinomycetota > Actinomycetes > Kitasatosporales > Streptomycetaceae > Streptomyces > Streptomyces sp. NPDC006372. The sequence goes on from NZ_JBEXQJ010000001.1 coordinate 821,178, forward strand.
GCTGGCGGCCTGCGACCCGCTGATCGTCAACGAGCACGAGGCGAAGGTGATCCTCGGCGCGTCCGCCGTGGGAGACAGCCCCGAGGACTGGGCGCGGATACTGCTCGCGAAGGGCCCGCGGTCGGTGGTGGTGACCCTGGGCGCGGAGGGCGCGCTGGTGGCCTCCGCGGAGGGGGTCTCCCGGGTTCCGTCGGTGAAGGTGGACGCCGTGGACACGACCGGCGCGGGCGACGCGTTCACCGCCGCGCTGGCCTACCGGCTGGGGGCGGGCGAGTCCCTGGCGGAGGCGGCCGCGTACGCGGCGCGGGTCGGGGCGGTCACGGTGACGAAGGAAGGCGCGCAGGCCTCCTTCCCGACGGCGGCGGAGGTCGCCGGGGCATGAAGAGGACCGGGATACTGAACCGCCATCTCGCCGGTGCGCTGGCCGAACTGGGCCACGGGGACGGGGTGCTGGTGTGCGACGCGGGCATGCCCATCCCCGACGGGCCCCGGGTGGTGGACCTGGCCTTCCGGGCCGGGGTGCCGGCGTTCGCCGAGGTGCTGGACGGGCTGCTGGCCGAGCTGGTGGTCGAGGGGGCGACGGCGGCGGAGGAGGTGCGGGAGGCCAACCCGGAGGCGTCGGAGCTGCTGACGGCCCGCTTCCCCGGGGTGGAGCTCGTCTCGCACGAGCGGCTCAAGGAGCTGTCGGCCGGGGCCCGGCTGGTGGTCCGCACGGGCGAGGCACGGCCGTACGCGAACGTGCTGCTCAGGTGCGGGGTCTTCTTCTGACCCCGGAACGGTTTCGAGGGGGCCCGGTCCGTCGACCGGGCCCCCTCGGCTTTTCCCCTCCCGTCAGGAGCTCTCCGCGATCCCCCCAGATCCCCTCCCAGAAGTCCTGACACCCACTACGACCCTCGGGGGACGGAAAGGGTTGCACGGTGGAGTAAGAAATTCTTGCCGAGCCCAGTCCCGCGGCGGCGTACGCTGAATTTCATGGTGCTTTATCAGGCCAAGAGGGGACATAAAGCCCAGGAATCGCCGAAGGATCCGAGCCTCCCCGTGTTCGTCGACTCCTCCGGTCGGCGTGCTCGGAACCTGCGGCGCATCGGCTACGGGCTGGCCGCCTGTGCAGCCGCGTACATGGCGGTCCTTGGGCTGAGTCTGATGGGAGCAACACCCTTCGCGCCGGGGGCGATCCTGCCCGGCGACATGGCCGGGCCTGCCGCGCCGGCCCCCCGCATCCCGGGCGGGACGCCCGGGGCACCCGGCGGGCCACCGGCGTCGGACGGCTCGCCCGACGGCCCCTCGGCAGCCGGTCCCGGCGCGCTGCTCGGACCGCAGCTCACCTCACCCGGCCCGCCTCTGGTTTCGCTCCTGGTGCCCGGCAGTCCTTCGGCAGGCGCACCGGCGTCTCCTGACACATCGGAACCACAGGCACCCACGACCCAGCAGCCACCCTCGCCGGCGCGGCCCACGCCCCCCGATGACAGCCCCGCCGCTCCCGCCCCCGGCACGGGCACCGCTCCCGCCTCGCCTCCGCCCTCACCGGCTCCGCCGACCACCGCCCCGTCCGCCCCGCCGACCACCGCCCCGTCCGCCCCGCCGGCGCCCGAGCCCCCTGCCACGACGCCACCACCCGCCTCCCAGCCCACAACGCCGGCCGGCAGCTCGGCGCCGTCCAGTGCCGTGCCCCCGTCCTCCGCCCCCTCGGTGGTCGAGGCACCCTGATGCGGTGGCGCTCCTCCCGGTCACCCGGCCGCCCACCGGCGTCGCCCGGTCCGCGGCGGACGCGAGCACCCCTGTCGGCGCGGCACCGCTTCCGCCTCCTCGTCCCGCTCGTCCTGCTGGCCTTCGTCGCCTCGGTCCTCCTCGTCGAGGGGTTCACCACCCGGGGCTTCGCCGGTGACCAGGAGGGGCGCGGCGGACGGCCGGCCGGCGGCGTCCCCCGCAGGGTCGTCGACGGCGGCCCGATCGTCGACACCACCCACGGTCACCTGCGGAGCTTCCGCACACCGGACAGGACCGTGGTCCTGACCTTCGACGACGGCCCCGACCCGACCTGGACACCCCGCGTCCGGGCCGTACTCGACCGCTACGGCACGCCCGGCACCTTCTTCGTCACCGGGCAGCAGACCGCCCGGCACCCGGGCATCCTGCGCAGCCTGATCCGCTCCGGCCACGAGATCGGCGTGCACACCTTCTCCCACCCGGACCTGGCCGACCGGTCCGCGAGCGACATCGACCGGGAACTGGCGCTGACCCAGCTCGCCCTGGCGGGAGCCGCGGGCGTCAACACGTCGCTGATGCGGATGCCCTACTCCTCGACGACCGCCGCCCTCGACGACGCGTCGTGGTCCGTGGCCCGGCGCCTCGGCGACAAGGGCTACGTCACGGCGTTCATCGACCAGGACACCAACGACTGGCGGCGGCCCGGCGCCCGGGCGATCGCCGACGCGGCCACTCCGAACCCGCCGGGCAGCGGCGCGGTCGTCCTGCTGCACGACGCGGGCGGCGACAGGGCGCAGACCGTCGAGGCCCTCAAGATCCTCATCCCCCGGCTGAAGGCCCAGGGCTACCGCTTCGCCACCGTCGCCGATGTCGTCGGTTCCGACCGTCTCACCAGCCCCGTCGGCACGGCGCACCTGTGGCAGGGCCGCATCTTCGTGACCGCGGTCGCCGTGTCGGGGACGGCGGTGTCGGTCGTCAGCGTGATGCTGCTGGTGGTGGGGTCGCTCGTCCTCGCACGGTGTGCGGTCCTGATCGTGCTGGCCCGCCGGCACGCCCGCCGCCACCGGCGCCGCGAGACCGGCAGCCGCCGGACCGTCATCCGGCCCGTCAGTGTCGTCGTACCCGCCTACAACGAGAGGCTGTGCATCCCCAAGACGCTCCGCTCCCTCGCCGCGAGCGACCATCCCGTCGAGATCATCGTGGTGGACGACGGCTCCCAGGACGGCACCGCCGACCTCGCCGAGTCACTGGCCCTGGAGAACGTCACCGTCGTCCGCCGGCCCAACGGCGGCAAACCCTCCGCCCTCAACACCGGCGTCCGGCGCGCCTCCCACGACCTCGTCGTCATGCTGGACGCCGACACCGTCTTCGCCCCCTCGACCGTCGGCCGCCTCGTCCAGCCGTTCGCCAACCCGCGAGTGGGCGCCGTCGCGGGCAACGCCAAGGTCGGCAACCGCCGGCGGCTGCTCGGCCGGTGGCAGCACATCGAGTACGTCATGGGCTTCAACCTCGACCGCCGCATGTACGACCTGCTCCACTGCCTGCCCACCATCCCAGGTGCCGTGGGGGCATTCCGCGTCGAGGCGCTGCGGGACGCCGGGATGATGAGTGCGGACACCCTCGCCGAGGACACCGACATCACCATGGCCCTGCACCGGGCCGGATGGGAGATCAGCTACGCGCCGGACGCCCTCGCCTGGACCGAGGCCCCGGCCTCGCTGCGGGAGCTGTGGCGCCAGCGCTACCGGTGGAGCTACGGCACGATGCAGGCCGCATGGAAGCACCGGCACGCGCTGCTCGAACGTGGCCCGGCGGGCCGCTTCGGCCGCCTCGGCCTGCCCCTGCTGGCCGTCTTCCAGATCCTCACGCCGCTGCTCGCCCCGCTGATCGACATACTGGCCGTCTACGGCCTGGTGTTCGGGAACCCGCTCACCACGGTGCTGGCGTGGAGCGGTGTGCTGGCGGTGCAGGCCGGCTGCGCCGCGTACGCCTTCCACCTCGACGGCGAGAGCCTGCGGCCCCTGTGGGCGCTCCCGCTCCAGCAGGTCGTCTACCGCCAGGTGATGTACCTGGTCCTCGTCCAGGCGTGCCTGACCGCGATCAACGGCTACCGGCTGCCCTGGCAGCGGCTCAAGCGGAGTGGAGACGTGATGCTGCCTCCCGAGCCCTCGGTCCACCGGCCGTGAGGGGGCCGCTGCCGCGGGCCCTGCTCCCCGCCATGTCGTACGTTCGGGTTGAGTTGCCCGCCCGAGGGCCCATCAGCCTTCCTGCCGGGCGCTTTTCCACCCAAAGTGTGATCATGAAGACTCCACGCTTGCACTGTTCGCACCGATCCCTCGCGCACTCGGCTGGATCGGCCCTCATCGTCCTCGCCGCCGTCCTGACCACCGCAGCACCCGTCGCGGCCGACACCGATCAGCGGGCCGAGGAGGGTACGAGTCGGGCTGTTCAGTGCCGCACGATCTACATTCAGAGGCAGGGAGGGGGGCTCGAAGGCGCCGTCTGGACCGTCCTGGGCGGATCCGGCGGCACGACAAGGCTGGACTCCCAGTGCGGGAACGGCGCAAAGGGCTCAGAGAAGTCAGAGACCTCAGAGAAGCCGGCGAGCCCAGCGCGCTCCGAGAGCGCACAGGCGGAGTAGCGGACCGGATCCGCGGTCGGCAGAGGCAACGCAACAGACGCCGGGCGCGGGCGGTTCGCGTCACTGGGCGGTCAGGACACCAGGTCCGGGTGTGCTGACCGCCTCAGCTGCGTTTCGCCCGGCTGGGAACCGAGTTGCGGCAGGTCAGCACGCGCGTGAGGCTGCCGTCGTCCTCCACCAGGTCCCGGACGTGCTCGAACCCGACCCTGCCCAACAGGCGCAGAGACGCGGTGTTCCGCGCGTCCACGGTGGCGTGCACCTCGGTCAGTGCGAGCGTGTCGAACCCGTGGTCCACGAGCGCCTCCACCAGCTCCGTTCCGAGTCCGCCGCCCCAGACTTCAGGCGCCAGCGCATAGACGATCTCGTGGCCGTCCACCTCGTCGCCCCGCTTGACCTCCGCGTGCCCGACCAGGAGGCCGTCGCGCCGGACCGCCCACACGTCGAACAGGTCCCGCGCATACACCTTGCTGAAGATCCGCCCGAACAGGGCCCGGTCCTCCGCCTCGGAAGCCGTGCCGGAACCCATCCACCGGGACACCCTCGGCTCCTGGAAGAGCGCGACGAACCCCTCCTCGTCGGCCGGGGTGTAGGCGTCCAGGAGCAGGCGCCGGGTGCGCAGAGTCGGGGGCACGCCGGGAGACGCTACCCATGAGGGGACGGGGCGGCAATCGGCTTTCGAGCGGCCCGGGTCACCGCGATCCCCGTCAATCACACGCCACTTCGTCGTAGGTTCATGGAGGAACGGGCCGTCTCGTCGGTCCGCCGTGGAACGGGCGAGCGAGGAGTCGGACGTGGACGCGCAGGACACCGCGGGGAGGCTGCGGGCGATCAGCGGCGAGCTGTCGGAGCGGTTCTACGAGCGGGCCGACGTCGTGCGGACGCTGGTGGTGACGCTGCTGGCCGGGCAGCACTCGCTGGTGCTCGGTCCGCCCGGGACGGCGAAGTCCGAGATGGCGCGGGAGCTGACGGGCCGGATCGAAGGTGCGGCCTACTGGGAGATCCTGCTGTCGAAGTTCACCGCGCCGACGCGGATGTTCGGTCCCATCGATGTCGCCGCCCTGGCCCGCGGCGAGTACCGCCAGGTCTACGACGGCCGTGCCACCACCGCGCACATCGCGTTCATCGACGAGATCTTCAAGTGCTCCACGGCCGCCCTGAACGAGACGCTGGGCTATCTCAACGAGCGGATCTACCACCCCGAGAACGGCGGCGAGCCGATCCGCTGCCCGCTCATCGGGGCCATCACAGCCAGCAACGAGCTGCCGAGTGAGGAGGACGCGGCCGCCGTCTACGACCGGCTGCTGGTGCGGATCGAGGTCGGGTACCTGGAGGATCCCTCGAACTTCGCCGCGCTCGTGCGGTCCGCCGTCAGACGCCCGGAGGCACCGTCCCGGACCACGGTCGAGCTGGCCGCGTTGCGGCACGCCGTGACCGAGGCCGTCCCGGCCGTGGACGTCCCCGACGCGGTCGTCGACGCGGTGTGCACGCTGCGCGCGGCCCTGCGCCGCAAGGAACTCGTCGCCTCCGACCGCCGCTGGCGGCAGGCGGTGGGCCTGCTCCAGGCGTCCGCGTACCTCGACGGCCGCCCGGAGGTCGACGAGACGGACCTTTCGGTGCTGACGCACGTGCTGTGGAACTCCCCCGCCGAACGCCCCACCGTCGAGCGCGAGGTTCTGCACCTGGTCAACCCCGACGCCAAGGAGGCGCTCGACCTGGCCGACACCATCGACGAGCTGGAGGCCCAGCTCGACGCCATGGCCGGGCAGTCGCGCGAGGCGCTGAGCGACTGGGTCATCAAGAAGGCCCACAACCAGCTCGCCACGGCGGGGAAGCGGCTGGAGAAGCTCCGCCAGGAGGCGGTGAGCGCCGGTCGTTCCACCGCCGCCATCGACCGGGTCGCCGGGCGTCGGCGCGCCGTCCGCGCCCGCGTCCTCACCGAGGCCCTCGGCATGGACGCGAGCATGGTGCAGGCCCAGCTCTAGAACTCGGGGGCACATCCATGGACGGGACGCCGAGCAGGATCGACGAGCTGGCCGGCCTGGCCGGGACATGGCTCGGGCTGTCCGGCTCCGGCCCCGGGCGGCACACCGCGGCCGTGGTCGCGGACCGGTTCGACCGGTTCACCTGGCGCGACACCTACGGGCAGTCGGCCGGACTGCGCGAACTGGCCGAGGAACTGGACGAGCGCCACGGCCACACCGCCGCCCCCGACCTCCTGGCCGATGTGTTCCTGGCCGCCTACAAGGCCGGCCCACGGGTGCGCGAGCGCGCGGAGATGGTCCCCTCCCGGCTCGTCAACCACCAGATCGTCACCTCGCTGCTGGAGTCGGCGGAGTTCGCCGAGCTGCGCCGGGAGACGGCCGGCGACCCGTACGCCGCCGCCATGGCCGTGCTCGCCCAGGCCGGCACGCTGCGCGGACTGCTGGAGCGCTCCCGGCCGCAACAGCGGCAGGCCGATCAGGCGGACCGGGCCCGGCAGGCCGCCGAGGGCGCGGCGAAAGCGGTGAGCGAGGCACTCCGGTCGGCCGCCGACGAGGCCGGTGAGGACGGCACCGTGTCCGCTCCGGCCGCCGACGCCGTACGGCAGGCGGTCGAGGCCGCCGAAGCCGCCGAAGCCGATGCGGAACGGGCCGCCGAGGGCGCCGCGCAGACCCTCGCGGCGGCGGCTCCCGGGCTGCGGACCGGCGCGCGGAACGCGGCGGCGAAAGCCGCCGGGGCCGTGCGGGAGGAGGCCGCGCTGATGCGGGCGTGGGGCGTCGGCGCCGGCGAGCTGGAACGGATGCCGTTCGGCCGGCGCGCCCTGCTCGCCGAACGGCTGCGCACCGGCCGCCTCGCCCGGTGGGCCGAACTGATCGGCCGCTTCCGGCAGATGGCCGACGGCGAGCGCGCCCGCAAGGTGGCGAACGCCACCGGGGAACTGGTCGGCGTCACGCTCGGCGACGACCTCTCCCGCGTCATCCCCTCCGAGCTGGCCCATCTCGGCCTGCCCGAGCTGCGTGCGGTGTTCGCGGTGCGCTACGCCGCCGGGGAGCTGATGCTCTACGACAGCCGGGGCGAGCAGGCCACCGGCCGGGGCGCGATCATCGCCTGCGTGGACACCTCGCACTCCATGTACGAGGCGGGGCCCGGCGGGATCACCCGGGAGGCGTGGGCCAAGGCGTGTGCGCTGGCACTGCTGGACCAGGCCCGGCACGCCGGCCGGGACTTCGTGGGCATCCTGTTCTCCGCCGCCGACCGGCTGCGGGTCTTCCGCTTCCCGGCCGGCGAGCCCGCCGGCATCGACCGGGTCCTCGACTTCGCGGAGACCTTCCTCGGCGGCGGCACCAGCTACCAGGCGCCGCTGTCGGCGGCCGGCGAGCTGCTGGCGGCGGAGTTCGACGACACGGCCCGCGGGCGCGGCGACATCGTGATGATCACCGACGACGACTGCGGTGTCACCGAGGCCTGGATGCGGCGCTGGAACGACACCAAGCGCCGACTGGGCTTCCGGGTCTTCGGCGTGGTCGTCGGCGCGCCGCGCGTCGGCGCGGCCGGCTCGGTCCTGGAGGCCCTGTGCGACAACCTGCGCTCCGTCGAGGACTTCACCGACGTGCACACCGCCGCGGACCTCTTCCGCGTCATCTGACCGCACCGGGGCGCCGGCACGCGCCGGGCCGCCGCCCCGCGCCCCGTCACGCCGATTCGTTCAGCAGCCGGCTCAGGTGATCCCGCCCCGGCCCGAGCAGCCCGGGCAGTTCCGCCGCCGACTCGTACCACCGCTTCTCGTACTCCCAGCACAGCCAGCCGTCCCAGTTGTGCCGGGAGAGGACCTCCACGCACTCGGCCAGGGGCAGGACGCCCGCGCCGAGCGGCAGCGGGGTGGTGTCCTCGGCGGAGGCGATGTCCTTGACCTGGACGTAGCCGAGGTGCGGGGAGAGCGCCGCGTAGGACTCCGAGGGCTGTTCGCCGCCCAGCCAGGTGTGCATCACGTCCCACAGCGCGCCGACCTGGCGGTGGCCGACGAGCCCGAGGACACGCATCGCATCGGCGGCGGTGCGGTGCGAGTCGTGGGTCTCCAGGAGGATGCGGACGCCCAGCTCGCCCGCGTACTCGGCGGCCGTGCCGAGCCGCCGGGCGGCCGTCGCGTCGGCCTCCTCGGGGGTCTGGAGGTCGAGGTCGCCGCCGGGGAAGACGCGGATGTACGGGGCACCGAGGTCACGGGCCAGGTCGAGGAGGGCACGGATCTCGGCCAGGACGGGTTCGTCGTCGCCCGGGGCGGCGACCCGCGCGTATCCCGCGAGGCCCAGGATCTCTACGCCCGAGCCCTTGAACTCGGCCGCGACGTCGGCCCGTTCGGCGGGCCCCAGGCCGGGGTGGACCGGTTCCTCCGGGTGGGTACGCAGTTCCACGCCGTGGTAGCCGTGCGTGGTCGCGAGCCGCAGGACGTCGGGCAGGGGCAGGCCGGGGACACCGAGGGTGGAGAACGCCAGCTTCATGTGGAGGGACCCTACCCGGCACCCCCGCCGACGACTCCCCTTCATCGCTCCGGTGTTGCGTGAAGATCCAGTCGCCAGTCCTGGCCGTTCAGATCCTGGCCGAAGGAACGGTGCGGTTTCTCCGCGACCAGCTCGAAGCCGTGGCGCTGGTAGATGCGGCGGGCGGCGCCGAGGATGTCGTTGGTCCACAGGACCACCTCGCGGTAGCCGACCTCGCGCGCGAAGTCGACGAGTGCCCCCACCAGGCGGTCGCCGATGCCCAGGCCGCGCGCGTCGGGCTCGACGAGCAGCAGCCGCAGCCGGGCGGCGCCGGGCGCGTCGTCCCGGACGCACATGACGCACCCCACCCGGCGGCCGTCGAGCTCGGCGATCCACGTCCGGTCCAGCTGCGGGTCGTGGTCCTCGGCGTAGTCGGCGACGATCCGGGCGACCAGGCCCTCGTAGCTGAGGTCGAAGCCGTACTCGGCGGCGTACAGCGCGGCGTTGCGCTCCACGATCCAGCCGAGGTCGCCGGGGGCGGGCTCGCGCAGGATCACGTCCTCGGGGCGTGGCGCGCGGCCGTCCCCGAGCAGCGTCCGGACGGTCAGCAGCGCCTCCCCCAGCCGGGGCCGGTCCTCGGACCGCACGGTGTCCAGCATCGCCCCGACCGTCTCCCGGGCCCGTTCGTCGAGCAGCGCGGCGGCTTCCCGGCCGGGCGCGGTGAGCGTGATCCGGCGGCGCCGCGGATCCTTCTCGGACGGGCCGCGCTCGATCAGCCCGTCCTCCTCGAACTTGTTCAGGATGCGGCTCAGGTATCCGGCGTCCAGGTGCAGCTGGGCCCGCAGGTCGGCGGCGTCGGTGCGCGGGGCGTGGGCGAGCTCGTAGAGCACGCGGGACTCGGTGAGGGTGTAGGGGGCGTACATGTGGCGGCCGTAGTCGAGCGCGCCGATGACGTTCGTGTAGAAGCGGTTGAAGGAGCGGATGTCCTGGACGGTCATGACCTCGACCCCCGATGTTTGACTCAGTCAGAGATTTTGTGGGTCGAGCCTAGCCGTCCGGGACATCCGGGACCAGACACTTGCGCGACGGCCGATGAGTTTCCGCGTGATCCGCAGTCGGAAGGATGCAACACCCGCAGAGAACCGGACACGAGAACCGAGGGACCCCAGATGCGCACCCTGATCAGCACCGCTTTCATCTCGCTCGACGGCGTCGTGGAGGCCCCGGGCGGCGAGCCCGGTTACCGGAACTCCGGGTGGACCTTCAAGGGCATCGAGTTCCTCCCCGAGGCGTTCGAGATCAAGGGCCGGGAGCAGAAGGAGGCCACAGCGATGCTGCTGGGCCGGACCAGCTATGAGGCGTTCAGTCCGGTGTGGCCCGGCATGGAGGACTTCGCCGACTACAAGGTGATGCCGAAGTACGTCGTCTCCACCACCCTCACCGAGGACGACCTGGTGCCGAACTGGGGCGAGACGACGATCCTGCGCTCACTCGACGACGTCGCCGCACTGAAGGAGACGGAGGGCGGCCCGATCATCGTCCACGGCAGCGCCTCCCTGAACCAGGCCCTCTCGGACGCCGGCCTGATCGACCGCTACCACCTGCTCGTCTTCCCGCTCCTGCTCGGAGCGGGCAAGCGGCTCTTCAGCGCCACGGACAAGGACACCCAGAAACTGAAGCTCGTCGAGCACGAGGCCTACGCCAACGGCCTGCAGAAGAACGTCTTCGACGTGGTCCGCTGACGAGCCCTCCCGGCAACCACGCCGGTCAGCGACACCCAGCCCGTCCGGCGCTTGAGGACGAGGCCGTTCAGGCCGAAGCGGGGGCCTGGGGGCGGCAGCCCCCAGCGAGGCCAGTACGGCACCCCCAGGACTTAGGAGACCCGCGGCCCCCCGGAAGACCCTCGCACCATCAACTCCCCGCGCACCGAGGCGATACCCCCCGGAGGGGCCTCCTCCCGCCCCATGGCGATCCGCCCGGCCCGGGCCCCGGCCTCCGCCAGCGGCAACCGCACCGTGGTGAGCGAAGGCACCGCGTCGATGCTGAACGGCAGGTCGTCGAACCCGGCCACCGACACGTCCTCGGGGATCCGCAGCCCCGAGTCCCGCAGCGCCGCGCACGCCCCCAGCGCGACGGAGTCGTTCGCCGCGACGACCGCCGTGAGCGACGGGTCGCGCCGCAGCAGCTCCAGCGTCGCCTCGTAGCCGGACCGCCGGTCGTAGCGCCCGTGCACCGTCCACCGAGGGTCCTCCTCGATGCCGTGCGCGGCCAGCGCGGCCCGGTGGCCCTCCAGCCGGTGCCGCGTGGTCGTCCGCTCCTCCGGTCCCGCGATGTAGCCGAGCCGCCGATGCCCGAGCCCGATCAGGTGCTCGGTCAGCTCCTGCCCGCCGCCGCGGTTGTCGAAGGTCAGCGCGATCGCCCCGGTCTCCGGTGCCGGCGGCCGCCCGCACAGCACCACCCGCGTCCCGGCGTCCGCCAGCTTGCGCACCTTCGCGTCCATGGCCGCCCTGTGCGCCGCGTCCTCGATCGCCCCGCCGGTCAGCACCACCGCCGCCGCCCGCTGCCGCTGCAACAGCGTGAGGTACGTCAGCTCGCGCTCGGGGGAACCGCCCGTGTTGCAGACCACCGCGAGCCGCTCGCCGCCCGCGCGGCCGCCCGGCCCGCCGATCTCGGACTGGATCGCGCTCGCCATGATCCCGAAGAACGGGTCGGCGATGTCGTTCACCAGGATCCCGACCAGGTCGGAGGTGGCGGCGGCCAGGGCGCTCGCGGGCCCGTTGAGCACGTAGTCCAGCTCGTCCACGGCCTTCAGCACCCGCTCCCGGGTGGACGCGGCCACGGGGTAGTTCCCGTTCAGCACGCGCGACACCGTCGCGGGCGAGACCTGCGCGCGGGCCGCCACGTCCGCCAGGGTCACCGTCATCTCGTCGTCCTCCGGTCGCGCATCTCGTCGTCCGCCCTCGTACACATCCAGACCTGCGGCCTCGGTTCCTGTGGATCCGACGGATCCGACGGACCCGACAGACCCGTGAACCCTGTGGATCCGACGGACCCGGTGGATCCGATGGACCCGAGGCCCTCTTCCCTACGGACCCATGGCCCTGGTACCGACAGACCCATGGCCCTGACCCGTTCGAGTCATGGCCATGGTTCCGAGCAGACCTTAAGCCCCCGACCCCCTGTTGTTCGCCCCCTCGAACAACTCGTCCTGGTCACGGTCTTGTCCGGACCATGGTTCAGAGGCTAGCTTCTCTCTGTATAGAAAGCGCTTGCTGCAACGCTCACCAGTGGGCGTACGCGGCGCGACGACCGCGTACGAAGGGAACGACGTGACACGCAAGACGGTGCGTATCGCCATGAACGGCGTGACCGGGCGCATGGGCTACCGCCAGCACCTGGTCCGCTCCATCCTCGCCCTCCGTGAGCAGGGCGGCCTCGACCTCGGCGACGGCACCGTGCTGTGGCCCGAGCCGATCCTGGTCGGCCGCCGTGAGCACGCGCTGAAGGCGCTGGCCGAGCAGCACGGGCTGGAGCACGTCTCGACCGACCTGGACGCGGTCCTCGCCGACGAGACGGTGGACATCTACTTCGACGCCCAGGTCACCTCCGCCCGTGAGGAGGCCCTGAAGAAGGCCATCGCCGCCGGCAAGCACATCTACACCGAGAAGCCGACCGCCACGGGCCTCGCCGGCGCCCTGGACCTCGCCCGGCTGGCGGACGAGGCCGGCATCAAGCACGGCGTCGTCCAGGACAAGCTGTTCCTCCCCGGCCTGCTGAAGCTGAAGCGCCTCATCGACGGCGGCTTCTTCGGCCGGATCCTGTCCGTGCGCGGCGAGTTCGGCTACTGGGTCTTCGAGGGCGACTGGCAGGACGCCCAGCGTCCGTCCTGGAACTACCGCGCCGAGGACGGCGGCGGCATCGTCGTCGACATGTTCCCGCACTGGGAGTACGTGCTGCACGAGCTGTTCGGCCGCGTGAAGTCGGTCCAGGCCATCGCCACCACCCACATCCCGCAGCGCTGGGACGAGAACGGCAAGCCCTACGACGCCACGGCCGACGACGCCGCGTACGGCATCTTCGAGCTCGACGGGGGCGCCATCGCCCAGATCAACTCCTCCTGGGCCGTCCGCGTCAACCGCGACGAGCTGGTGGAGTTCCAGGTCGACGGCACGGAGGGCTCCGCGGTCGCGGGCCTGCGCAACTGCCGCGTCCAGCACCGCTCGGCCACCCCCAAGCCGGTCTGGAACCCGGACATCCCCGCCACGGAGGTCTTCCGCGACCAGTGGCAGGAGGTCCCGGACAACGCCGAGTTCGACAACGGCTTCAAGGCCCAGTGGGAGCTCTTCCTCAAGCACGTCTACGCCGACGCCCCCTACCACTGGGACCTGCTGGCCGGTGCCCGCGGCGTCCAGCTCGCCGAGCTGGGCCTGCAGTCCTCGGCCGAGGGCCGCCGACTCGACGTACCGGAGATCTCGCTGTGACCATCCGACTCCCGGGCAGCGACGGAACGCTGCGGGCCTACGAGCCCCGCACCGCACCGCTCGTGGTGGCGCCCGGCACGCCCTTCACCTCCCGCACGGTCTTCTCGGCGGCGCACGTCGTGGCCGACCCGTACGCGGACGTCTCCCCCGACTCGCCCGCCGCCGTCGACTGGGACGCCACCCTCGCCTTCCGCCGCCACCTGTGGTCGCACGGGCTGGGCGTCGCCGAGGCGATGGACACCGCCCAGCGCGGGATGGGCCTGGACTGGGCGGGCGCGGCGGAGCTGATCCGCCGGTCCGCGGCGGAGGCCAAGTCGGTCGGCGGCCTGATCGCCTGCGGCGTGGGCACGGACCAGCTCTCCGCCACCGAGGTCGGCTACCCGTACAACCTGGCGGAGATCCGCGCCGCGTACGAGGAGCAGCTCGCCGTGGTCGAGGAGTCGGGCGCGCGGGCGATCCTGATGGCCTCACGGGCCCTGGCAGCGGTCGCCAAGGGGCCGGAGGACTATCTGGAGGTCTACGGCCACCTGCTCCGCCAGGCCTCCGAGCCGGTCGTCCTGCACTGGCTGGGCCCGATGTTCGACCCCGCGCTGGAGGGCTACTGGGGCGCCACGGACCTCGACGCCGCCACGCGCACGTTCCTGGACGTCATCGCCGCGCACCCGGACAAGGTCGACGGCATCAAGGTCTCCCTGCTGGACGCACAGCGCGAGATCGACATCCGCCGCCGGCTGCCGCGGGGCGTCCGCTGCTACACGGGCGACGACTTCAACTACCCCAAGCTGATCGCGGGCGACGAACAGGGCTTCAGCCACGCCCTGCTGGGCATCTTCGACCCGCTGGGCCCGCTGGCCGCGCAGGCGGTGCGAGTGCTCGACACCGGCGACGTGAAGGGCTTCCGGGAGCTGCTGGACCCGACGGTCGAGCTGTCCCGGCACCTCTTCCAGACGCCCACCCGTTTCTACAAGACGGGCGTGGTGTTCCTGGCCTGGCTGGCCGGGCACCAGTCCCACTTCACGATGGTCGGCGGCCAGCAGTCGTCCCGCTCGCTGCCGCACCTCGCGAAGGCGTACGAACTCGCCGACGGGCTGGGCCTGTTCCCGGACCCGAAGCTGGCGGAAGAGCGGATGAGGAGCCTGCTGAGCGTGTACGGAGTCGAGCAGTGAGCACTTCGCGACTGGAGCGCTTCTCCATCAACCAGATGACGGTGAAGCAGCTGTCGCTGCCCGAACTGGTGGCGGAGTGCGGCCGGCTGGGCATCCACAACGTCGGCCTGTGGCGCGAGCCGGTCCAGTCGTACGGCCTGGAGGCCACGGCGAAGCTGGTGCGGGACGCGGGGCTCACGGTGACAACGTTGTGCCGGGGCGGCTTCCTCACGGCGATCGCCCCGCAGGAGCGTGCCGAGGCGCTGGCCGACAACCGGCGGGCGATCGACGAGGCGGCGGCGCTCGGCACGGACACCCTGGTCCTGGTCTCGGGCGGTCTCCCGGCGGGCTCCAAGGACCTGCACGGCGCCCGGGAGCGCATCGCGGACGCCCTGGCGGAACTCGGCCCCTACGCCGAGCGGCACGGCGTACGTCTGGCCATCGAGCCGCTGCACCCGATGTACGCCTCCGACCGCTGCGTGGTGTCGACCCTGGCCCAGGCCCTGGACCTGGCCGAACGCTTCCCGGCCCACCAGGTCGGCGTCACCGTCGACACGTACCACATCTGGTGGGACGACACGGCTCCCGCGCAGATCGCCCGGGCGGGTGCGGGCGGCCGTATCCACACCTTCCAGCTCGCCGACTGGACGACGCCCCTCCCGGAGGGCGTGCTGACCGGCCGTGGCCAGATCGGCGACGGCTCGATCGACATGCGGGAGTGGAAGGCGTACGTGGAGGCGGCCGGCTACACCGGCGCCATCGAGGTCGAGCTGTTCAACGACGGGTTGTGGGCGCGGGACGGGCGGGAGGTGCTGGCGGAGACTGCGGCACGCTTCGTCGAGCACGCCCTGTGACGCGGCACTGAAGCGGACCCGCTGCCCCGCCCCGGTGACTTGGGGGCGGGGCAGCGCCGCGTCCGGGCCACGATGGCCGAAAGGGTCGGCTCACAGGGCCCGTCGGCCCCCGGAGCACCCCCCGTACCGACTTGCGGAAATCCGGCGTGAGCCGGGAACCCGGGGCGGATCCCGGCCGTCCAATGCGCAGGCTGCCGGAGAGTCACCTCGGTGCGGTGTCGGCCCTCGCTGCTGGCTGCGATCGCTGACCACCCTCTCCGCCGTACCGCGGCCGGCGGCACCCGCCGCCATCGGCGCGTCCCCCTCTCCTCGCGCCGGTGGCGGCCCCCGTGCGGTTAGTGTGCGTTCCCTTGACTGGCAGAAACTTCCCGGTTATTGGTGACCTCCTGGAAGTTTCCTTCAGCGGATCCGAGCGGATCACCTCCGGAAGGAGCGCACGTGCACGACACCGGCACGGGAAGCACGGGAAGCACCGCACAGCCCTCCAGACGTACCGTCCTCGCCGCCACGGCCGGCGTCACCACCGCCCTCGTGGCAGCCGGGCCCGCGAACGCCGCCGACGCCCCGGACGACAGGCGGCTGCGTGCCCTCGTCTCGCGCATGACGCTGGAGGAGAAGGTCGGCCAGCTCTTCGTGATGCGGGTCTACGGCCACTCCGCCACCAGCCCCGACCAGGCCGACATCGAGGCCAACCTGAAGGAGATCGGGGTCCGTACGGCCGCCGAGCTCGTCGCGAAGTACCGGGTCGGCGGCATCATCTACTTCGCCTGGGCGCACAACACCCGCGAGCCGCACCAGATCGCCGGGCTGTCCAACGGCATCCAGAAGGCGTCCCTGGAGCTGCCGCGCGGGCTGCCCGTGCTCATCTCCACCGACCAGGAGCACGGCATAGTGGCCCGGGTGGGCAGGCCCGCGACGCTCTTCCCGGGGGCGATGGCCGTCGGCGCGGGCGGGTCGAGGGCCGATGCGCGCGCCCTCGGCCGGATCGCGGGCGCCGAGTTGCGCGCGATGGGCATCCGTCAGGACTACTCCCCCGTGGCCGACGTGAACGTCAACCCGGCCAACCCGGTCATCGGCGTACGGTCGTTCGGTGCCGACCCGCGGGCCGTGGCCGCGCTGGTGGCCGCAGAGGTCGCCGGGTACCAGGGGTCGGGGGTCGCCGCGACCGCCAAGCACTTCCCCGGGCACGGGGACACCAACGTCGACAGCCACACCGGCTTCCCCACCATCACGCACAGCCGCGAGCTGTGGGAGAAGCTCGACGCACCGCCGTTCCGTGCGGCGATCGCCGCGGGCATCGACTCGATCATGACCGCGCACCTGATGGTCCCGGCCCTCGACGGCTCCGGCGACCCGGCCACCCTCTCCCGCCCCATCCTCACCGGCATCCTGCGCGAACGGCTCGGCTACGACGGTGTCGTGGTGACCGACTCGCTCGGCATGGAGGGCGTACGGACCAAGTACGGCGACGCACGGGTGCCGGTGCTGGCGCTCAGGGCGGGCGTGGACCAGCTCCTCAACCCGCCCGACCTGGACCTCGCCTGGAACGCGGTCCGCACCGCCGTACGCAAGGGGGAGCTGACCGAGGCCCGGCTGGATGAATCGATCCTGCGGATCCTGCGGCTGAAGGCGAAGCTCGGCTTGTTCCGCGCGCCGTACGTCAGTCAGGGCGGGGTCGACCGGAACGTCGGCACCCGCGCCCATCTGAAGACGGCCGACCGGATCGCCGAGCGGACCACCACCCTGCTGGTCAACGAGGGACGGCTGCTGCCGCTGTCCCGGCGCCGGCACCCCAAGGTACTGGTGGTCGGGGCGGATCCGGCCTCGCCGTCGGGGACCACCGGACCGCCGACCGGTGTGCTCGCCGCCGCCTTGACCGGGCTCGGCTTCACCGCCACCGCCCTGTCGACCGGTACGGCGCCCTCGGCGGCGACGATCGCCCGGGCGGTCGCGGCGGCGCGGGACGCGGACGCGGTGGTGGCCGCCACGTACAACGTGACCGCGAGCAGCAGCCAGAAGACGCTGGTGGAGCAGCTCGTGGCGACCGGCCGGCCGGTCGTGGCGGTCGCCGTCCGCAACCCATACGACGTGGCACAGCTGACCTCCGTCCCGGCCTGTCTGGCCACGTACTCCTGGACCGACGTCGAACTGGAGGCCGCCGCGCGGGTGATCGCGGGGCGGGTGGAACCGCGCGGGAAACTGCCGGTGCCCGTGCAGCGGGCGGATGATCCCGCGCAGGTGCTGTACCCGATCGGCCACGGGCTGTCGTACTAGACGTACGTCGCGGACCGGGCGCACCACCCCCAACGTGCGCAAACCGTCCCATGTGCCTGGCGTGCGCCCGCCGCCGCGGGCCACGCTGGGCCAGGGCACTCAGAGGGACGGCGATGCGCACGAGAAGTTCGGCGGGGGTCATGTGTGGGCTGCTGGTGCTGCTCGGCGCACTGCTGACCGGATGCCAGAGCCCCTCGGCGGGCGTCGCGGAGGACGGCCGGCTGGGCGAGGCCGCGCCGGGCCCGACGACCGCCGGCGCCGCACCGACGGCGACCCGGCCCTCCGGGTACGGGGCGGTGTTCCTCGCGGTCGGCGAGTGCAGTTCGTTCGGGACGACGAGCTTCACCGAGGTGTCGTGCACCGGTGAGCGGGCCGCGGCCCGGGTGGTGGCCCGGCACGACGGCGCCGTGCGGGACGGGCCGCGCTGCCCGGCGACCACGGACTTCGTGCTGCACATCAGCGAGCAGCGGCCCGCGTCCGACGAGGACGGCGACGGGGCGGTGCCGCGGGGCTACGCCTGCATGCGCAACCTCCAGCCACCGCACCCCGGGGACCCGGGCGGCGGGGGCGGCCCCCGTACCGTCGTCGGCGACTGCGTCTACGGTTCCGGCGACGGGCAGGTCCGCGAGACGGCGTGCGACGGGGAGGGCGAACACGAGCCGGAGTACGAGGTGACCCGGGCCGTCGCCACCCGCGCCGACTGCCCCGCTTCGACGGTCCTGTACGTCCGGCTCGGCGGCGACCGGCCCGTGGGATGCGCCCGGCCGCTGTGAGCGACGGCCGGGCGCGGCACACGTTCGGGCTACGGACGCAGCGTCATCTCCCGCTGCACGTCACGCTTGTCCAGCTTGGCGTCGAACTTCGCGAGCGGCTTCGCCGCCTCGGGGTCGGACTGCACCGCGCTGGACGCGACGCCGGCCCAGTCGAGGATGCGGGCGGTGGCGAGGGCCTTCTGCTCGGGCACGAGTCCCGCGACGTTGGCCCCGTGGTTCATGCCGGGGGCGGTCATGACGTAGGAGTCCTTCGCGCCCTTGCCGACGCGGAACGGCTCCGCGCCCCACGGGTCGTTCTGGCCGTAGACGAACAGCATCTGCCGGGCGTTGTGCCGGACCCAGGTGTCGACGTCCCGCATGGCCGACGGCTGGAACCTCATGGGGATGTCCCGCGGGACGAAGTTCCGGGGCGGCTGGTAGCCGTAGCGGACGTACTGCTTCTCGATGTGCGGGAAGTGGATGGTCGGCGCGCCGAGCTGGGTGCCGGCCTGGTAGTAGTACGGCGTGTAGGTCGTCAGGCCCTGGTCGGCGTAGGCGGAGAAGCCGGAGATGGTGTCGACGGAAGTCCAGATCTCGTCGTCGGTGGCGTTCTTCGCGTCGGCCGGGATCTGGTCGCAGTCCTTCAGCAGGCTGTACTGCCAGTAGCCCCACACGTAGTCGAGGACGGTCGCCTCGTAGGCCTTGTCCAGGCTGCCGATGGTCGTGAAGGTGAGGCCGTTCTCCTCGGCGTAGGCCGCGTACTTCTTCTCCAGCGGCTCGCGGCGCACCAGCGCCTCGCGCTGCACGGCGTTGAGCCGGTCGCGGCACTCCTTGGTGCCGACGCGGGCGAAGAAGCGGTCGTAGGCCGAGTCCTCCTTGTTCACCACGTCGTTGGGGGCGACGTAGGCGACGACGCCGTCCATGTCGCGCGGGTAGAAACGCTCGTAGTAGGTGGCGGTCATGCCGCCCTTCGAACCGCCCGTGGAGATCCAGTTCTTGGCGTAGACGCTCTTCAGGGCCTTGAAGACCCGGTGCTGGTCGCTGGCGGCCTGCCAGATGTCCAGCTTGGACCAGTCGGCCGGGGCGGGCCGGGACGGGGTGAAGAAGCGGTACTCCAGGGAGACCTGGTTGCCGTCCACGATCTGGGCCGGCTCGCTGCGGCGGGGCGTCGTGGAGACGTTGTAGCCGCTGGTGAAGAAGACCGTCGGTCGCGAGACGTCCTTGTGCAGCACGGTGATGCGCTGCTGGAAGGTGCCCTTGGACGGATCGTGGTGGTCGACCGGCTGCGTGTAGTTCAGGACGAAGAAGCGGTAACCGGTGTACGGCTTCTCCTCCACCAGGCTCATGCCCGGTATGGAGAGCAGTCTCTCCTTGATGTCAGTGGTGCTGTCGGTGCCGGTGGCCCCCGGCTCGGCGGCGGTGGCCGCTGTCGCCGTGCCCAGTGTGCCTATGAGCACCGTGAGCGCCAGCAGCCATCTGAGCGCCTTGCGCATGCGCACTCCCCTGTGAGACAGATGTGCGCCGGAAGCTAGCGGACCAACTCACCGGAGCACCAGGGGACATAGGGAAAACCCTGTGCGCGGGCACGGCTTCAGCAGAGGGTCCAGCCGGAGCTGAACGTCCCCCGGCCCACCTTGCCCTTCAGCCATACGCAGCGGCGTCCGGCGTGCACCGTCACCGGGCCCGCGAGGTAGGCGTACTTGCCCTCGTCGACGACCGGGCGGTTGCCGCGCGCCTGCACGCTCACCTTCATCGTCCGCTTCACGCCGGGCCGCTTGGGGAGCGTGACGGCGCAGACGTAGCCGCCGCGCTTGTAGACGAGCACGGTGCCGGTGGAGAACGGCAGGGTGCGGACCTTGCGGCCGGGGCAGGGTGCGGCGGTGGCGGCCTGCGCCTCGCCCGGTGCGGCGACCGCCAGCAAGCCGGAGGCGGTCAGCACGGCCAGGCCGAGCGCGAGCCGCCGGCGTATCGCTCCACTGTCCACTGTCGTCCTCCCGTACCGCGTCGTCCGCGTCCATCGGCGTACTGATGTACGGACGCAAGGCGTATGTCGCACGGTTGCACGACTGTCCCCTGCGTCACGGTCCGCACCGCGTCCACTGTCAGCGGGAGGCGCCGACCGGCTCCTCCGGCTCGGGGGCGCCGATGAACGTCCGCCACAGCTCGGCGTAGCGCCCGCCGCGCGCGAGCAGTTCCTCGTGCGTGCCGTCCTCGGCGACCCGGCCCTGGTCCATCACGACGACCCGGTCCGCCCGGGCGGCCGTGGTCAGCCGGTGTGCGACGACCAGCGTGGTGCGGCGGCCCGCGAGGCGGTCGGTGGCCTGGTTGACCTGGGCCTCCGTGGCCAGGTCCAGCGCGGCCGTCGCCTCGTCGAGCAGCAGTACGTCGGGGTCGACCAGCTCGGCACGGGCCAGGGCGATCAGCTGCCGCTGCCCGGCGGAGAGGTTGCGTCCGCGCTCGGCGACCTCGTGGAGATAGCCGCCTTCCAGCGTGGCGATCATCTCGTGGGCGCCGACCGCCCGGGCCGCCGCCTCGACCTCGGCGTCGGTGGCGTCCGGGCGGCCGTAGGCGATGGCGTCGCGGACGGTGCCCTGGAAGAGGTACGCCTCCTGCGGGACGACCCCCAGACGGTGCCGGTACGAGGTGAGGTCCAGGGCCCGCAGATCGGTGCCGTCGACCGTGACCCGGCCGCTGGTCGGGTCGTAGAAGCGGGCCACGAGCTTGACGAGGGTCGACTTCCCGGCGCCGGTCTCACCGACGAAGGCGACGGTCTGCCCGGCGGGGATGCGCAGGTCGACCCCGCCCAGGGCCTCCTCGTCGTCTCCGTACGCGAAGTGCACGTCCTCGAAGGCGATGTCCCCGCGCAGGGACGGCACGTCGAGGGGTTCCTCGGCGGACTTCGTCGACGTCGGCTCCCGGAGCAGCTCCTGGATGCGGCCCAGGGACACCGTCGCCTGCTGGTAGCCGTCGAAGACCTGGGAGAGCTGCTGCACGGGAGCGAAGAACAGGTCGATGTAGAGCAGGTACGCCACCAGGGAGCCGATCGCCAGCGTCCCGTCGTCGACCCGCGCCCCGCCCACGATCAGCACGGCCGCCGCGGCCACCGACGACAGGAACTGCACGAAGGGGAAGTACACCGAGATCAGCCACTGGCCCCGGATGCGCGCCTGCCGGTAGCTCTCGCTGCGTCCGGCGAACCGCCGCCCGCCGTCCCGCTCACGCCGGAAGGCCTGCACGATCCGCAGCCCCGACACCGACTCCTGGAGGTCCGCGTTGACCACCGACACGCGCTCACGGGCCAGCTCGTACGCCTTCACGCTCGCCCGGCGGAAGAAGAACGTGGCGACGATCAGCGGCGGCAGCGTCGCGAAGACGACCAGGGCGAGCTGTACGTCGAGCACCAGCAGCGCGACCATGATGCCGAAGAAGGTGACCACCGAGACGAAGGCCGTGACCAGGCCCGTCTGGAGGAACGTCGACAGCGCGTCGACGTCGGTCGTCATCCGGGTCATGATCCGGCCGGTCAGCTCCCGCTCGTAGTAGTCGAGCCCGAGGCGCTGGAGCTGGGCGAAGATCTTCAGCCGGAGCGAGTAGAGCACCCGCTCGCCCGTCCGCCCGGTCATGCGGGTCTCGCCGATCTGGGCCGCCCACTGCACCACCACCGTCAGCAGCGCGAGCAGGGACGCCGCCCACACGGCGCCGAGCGCGATCTTCGTCACGCCGGAGTCGATGCCGTGCCGGATCATGATCGGCAGCAGCAGGCCCATGCCCGCGTCGACGGCGACCAGGAGGAGGCTGACCAGCAGCGGCAGCCCGAAGCCGCGCAGCAGCCGGCGCAGGCCGTAGGACTCCTCCGGCTGGACGGCCCGCCTCTCGTCCACGTCGGGCACGTCGGTGGCCGGGGGCAGCGCCTCGACCTGGGCGAGCAGCTCGGGCGTGGCGGGACTCTCGGCCAGCGCGGTGTCCTCGCGCTCGCGGTCACCGGTCCACAGCCGCGGCGTGACTCCGCGCTCGGCGTCGAACTCGGCGTCCAGCTCCTCCCGTACCGAGGTGTCCTCCTGGGGACAGGCCGGCTGGGTGTGGCCCGGGGAGACCGCGCCCAGCTCGTCGGGGTCGGTGAGCAGCCGCCGGTACAGGGCGGAGCGCCGCTGGAGCTCGTCGTGGGTGCCGATGTCGGCCAGCCGGCCGCCGTCCAGCACGGCGATGCGGTCGGCGAGGTTCAGGGTGGAGCGGCGGTGGGCGATCAGCAGGGTGGTGCGGCCCTCCATGACGCCCTTGAGGGCCTCGTGGATCTCGTGCTCGACCCTGGCGTCCACGGCGGACGTGGCGTCGTCCAGGACCAGCAGACGCGGGTCGCTGAGGATCGCGCGGGCCAGGGCGACACGCTGGCGCTGGCCGCCGGAGAGGGTGAGGCCGTGCTCGCCGACGGTGGTGTCGTAGCCCTCGGGGAGTTCCTTGATGAAACGGTCCGCCTGAGCGGCGCGGGCGGCCTTCTCGATCTCCTCCTGGGTGGCGTCGGGGCGGCCGTAGGCGATGTTGTTGCGGACCGTGTCGGAGAAGAGGAAGGAGTCCTCCGGGACCAGGCCGATGGCCGCCCGCAGCGACTCCAGGGACAGCTCCCGCACGTCGTGGCCGCCGACGAGGACGGCACCGCGGGTGACGTCGTAGAAGCGCGGCAGGAGCAGGGAGACCGTGGACTTGCCGGAGCCGGAGGAGCCGACGACGGCGAGGGTCTCGCCGGGGCGGATCTCGAAGGAGAGCCCGTCGAGGACGGGGCTGCTCGTGCCGTGGGCACCGTCGTAGCCGAAGGCGACGTCGTCGAACTCGACGGTCGCGGGGGCGTCGGCGGGGAGCTCCTTGTGGCCGTCCTGGAACGAGGGCTCGGTGTCGATCAGCTCCAGCACGCGCTCGGTGCCGGCGCGGGCCTGCTGGCCGACGGTGAGGACCATGGCGAGCATGCGGACCGGTCCGACGAGCTGCGCGAGGTACGTCGAGAACGCGACGAACGTGCCGAGCGTGATGTGCCCGCGTACCGCCAGCCAGCCGCCCAGCGCCAGCATCGCGACCTGGCCCAGGGCGGGGACGGCCTGCAGGGCCGGGGTGTAGACCGAGTTCAGGCGGATGGTGCGGAGCCGTCCGGCGAAGAGCCTGCGGCTGACGTCCCGGAGCTTGCCGGTCTCCTGCTCCTCCTGCCCGAAGCCCTTCACCACCCGGACCCCGCTGACCGAGCCGTCGACCACACCGGCGACGGCGGCGGCCTGGGCCTGGGCGTACCAGGTGGAGGGGTGCAGCCGGGTGCGGCTGCGCTTGGCGATCCAGGCCAGGGCGGGGGCGACGGCCACGGCGACGAGGGTGAGCGGCCACGACAGCGACGCCATGATCACCAGGGAGATCACGAACAGCAGGATGTTCCCGATGGTCATCGGGAGCATGAAGAGCAGGCCCTGGATCAGCTGGAGGTCGCTGGTGGCCCGGCCGACGACCTGGCCGGTGGACAGTTCGTCCTGGCGGCGGCCGTCGAGGCGGGTGATCGTGTCGTACATCGCCGTCCGCAGGTCGTGCTGGACGTCGAGGGCGAGGCGGCCGCCGTAGTAGCGGCGGATGTAGGTGAGGACGTAGACGACCAGGGCGGCGGCGATGAGCAGGCCGGCCCAGGTGGTCATGTCCCTGGTGTGGTCACTGATGACGTCGTCGATGATCACCTTGGTGACCAGGGGGACGAGGGCCATGACGGCCATGCCGGCGAGGGAGGAGGCGAGGGCGAGGACGACGTCCCTGGGGTGGCGCCAGGCGTATCCCCACAGTCGGCCTGCCCATCCCCGTTGTGAACCCACGCCGGTGCCCTTCGATCGTCCTTCTCTGCCGAAAGGCACCAACGCGGTGGGGGGGTGGATTTCATCCCGCCGTAACAATTTCTGTTCGTGGTCGGGTGCGGCGCCGTCGTGGCTGCTCGCGCCCACGCGGCGGAGCCGCACATCGATACAGCCCCGCGCCCCTAAAGAAGCGGCGTTGTCCTTACCCGCAAGTAGTAGAAGCGGGTCGTCTGAGCTGGGTTTTCGTTGTCGTCGCTGGCGAGGAGGACCTTGAGGGTGTTCTTCTCGCGGCCCGTGAGCGTCATGGCCTCGATGTTGTCGAGGAGGGGGTTGGGCTGGGGCTGCTTGGCCGTGGCTCCCAGGGAGGGGCAGGTCGCGAGGTCGGTGAGGAGGGTCTTCTTCGTGGTGTCGCGCGGGTCGGTCAGGTAGAGGCGGACCGTGTTGCCCACGCCCGCCGTGAAGCCGCGTTCCAGGACCAGGAGGCGGCCGTCCGGCGTCGCCTGGATCTCGGAGACGCCGAGGGCCGGGTCCGTGCGGTAGGCGTGCTGGGGGCCGAGCCGGAAACGGCCCCGGTGGCGTTCCCAGGTCTGGAAGCGGACGGTGTCCGCGGTGTCACCGGAGACGGGGTACTCCATGGAGGCGACCAGGGTGCGGCCGCCCGGGAGCAGGGTCAGGCCCTCGAAGGTGCCGTTGGGCCGGGCGCGGCCGGCGGGGGTCACGCGCAGGTCGTCCGGGACCGGGAGGCGGTCGAGGAGCCTGCCGCTGCGGGAGTAGCGGCGTACGGACGGCTCGGTCTCGGAGGTGACGAGGTACGTGCCGTCGCGGTCCACGACCAGGCCCTCGGAGTCGAGCGCGGTACCGGTTTCGTCGGTGAGCGGCGTGACCGCGCGGGGCCGCAGCGTGCGCGCGTCCAGGCGGAACAGCGCCGAGCGGTCGGAGAGGGCGGCCAGGGAGCCGTCCCCGTTCTGGGCGAGCGCGGAGAGGTTGCCGACGACGGTGTTCTCGTACGTCGTCTTGTCGAGCGCGTCGGAGTAGCGGTCGATGGAGACGGTGGGCGAGCAGGCGTGTGAGGTCTGCGCCCGGGCCGGGCCGGCGGCGGTCAGACAGCCTGCCGCCGCAAGGCCTGCCGTGAGGAGGGCGAGGTGGGTTCTGAGGGGCATGGGCGTCACCGTAGGGCGGGCCGGTGACGCCGGGTAGGACGCGTGGTGAAGGGTGGCCCGCGGGGTGACGGGGGGCCGCGGGGTGAAGGGTCAGCTCGCGGCCAGGTCCTTGTGGATGACCTTGGCCACGGCCTGGATGGTGGCGATGCCGTAGTTCATGGTGCTGTTGCCGTGGCTGAGCACGGTCATCACGTAGTCGTGGCCGCCGCCCTTGAACGCGCCGACGCTGTGCACGCGCCAGCCGTTCGTGGAGCGTTGCAGCCAGCCGTTCTTGACGGCCACGGTCACTCCGGAGGGCACTCCGTACGGTGTGCCCCAGCGCTGGGACGAGACGACCTGGCCCATCAGCTTGAGGACGTAGGCGCGGGAGTTGTCGCTCAGGACCGCGTTCTTGGCGGTGAGGAGCTTCAGCAGCTTCTGCTCGTCGGTGACGGTGATCTGGGTCAGGCCCCAGTAGCCGTCCGCGCCGGGCTTGGTCTGGGTCATGCCGGCGGCGGTGAGGAAGCCCTTGATCTTCGTCATGCCGAGCTGCTTCCACAGGGTGGAGGTCGCGGCGTTGTCCGACTTGGTGATCATGGCCTTGGCGAGGGTGTTCTCGCGGTCGGTGAGGTACCGGTTCGTCTTCTTCGCGTCCCACAGCAGCGTGGCGAGGACGGTGACCTTGACGACGCTGGCCGAGTCGTAGGCGGAACTCGCGCGCAGGGTGCAGGTCGTGTTGGTGCTGCGGTCGTAAAGGCCGACGGCGACGGTGCCCTTGCGGGTGGCGAGGGCGGCGGTGATGTCCTTCGTCAGCTTGGTGGCGAGGCCGGCCTTGTTGGACGTACAGGTCACGGCCGGCGGCGCGGCGGAGGCGGGCGTGGCGGAGGCGACGAGCGGCACGAGTACGCCCGTACCCACGGCCACCGCCAGCACTCTCGCGCGGCGGGATATGGCAGGAGTCATGCACCCCTTGACTCACCGACGAGGGGCAAAGGTTGTAGGCGTTGACGAAGGCGTGTGCGAGTCGTTACCGGGGGCTGTGCCGTTTCACAGGCGCGGGCCAGCTTGGGCACAGCGGCCACCCAACAGGGCTGTCCACCATGCTCGGGTGACATCTGCCACCGAAACCCAGCTCCGCACCGCCGAGCCCCCTCCGGCCGCGCCCCGGTCCGACGCCGTTCCGCGCTGGTCACTGCCCGCGCTGCTCGCGATCCTCGCCCTGGCCGCGGTGCTCTACTCCTGGAACCTGTCCGGCTCCGGCCTCAACAGCTTCTACAGCGCCGCCGTGCTGAGCGGCACGCAGAGCTGGAAGGCGTGGTTCTTCGGCTCGTTGGACGCCGGGAACTTCCTCACCGTCGACAAGCCGCCGCTCGCGCTGATGGTCATGGGCCTGTCCTGCCGGATGTTCGGCTACGGCACCTGGCAGATGATGGCGCCGATGGTCGGGGCCGCGCTGGCCACGATCTGGGTCCTGCACGCCTCTGTGAAGCGCGTGTTCGGGCACGCGGCGGCGGCCGTCGCCGCCCTCGTCCTGGCCCTCACCCCGATCACGGTCGCCATCAACCGGGACAACAACCCCGACACGCTCCTGGTGTTCCTGATGGTGTCGGGCGCGGCCCTCGGCCTGCGGGCGGTGCGCAGCGGGCGGCTGCTGCCGCTGCTCGGTTCGGCGGCCTGCTTCGGGCTCGCCTTCAACACCAAGATGCTCCAGGGGTACATCGCACTGCCCGCCGTGTTCGTGGTGTATCTGTACGCCGCGAAGCCCGCGTCGGTGAAGCGCGTCGTGAACCTGGTGGCCGCCGGTGTGATGCTGGCCGTCTCCAGCTTCTGGTGGGCGGCCGCCGTGTCGCTGGTCCCGGCCTCCTCGCGGCCGTACATCGGTGGTTCGACGGACGGCACCGCCTGGAACCTGATCATGGGCTACAACGGCCTCGGCCGGATCTTCGGCGGCGAGGGCAACGGCGGGGGCGGGGGCGGCGGAGGCGGCGGCTTCTCCGGTACCGCCGGTCTCGGCCGGATGTTCAACGACATCCTCGGCGGCCAGATCTCCTGGCTGATCCCCTTCGCGGGTGTCGCGCTCGTGGGCGGCCTGGTCCGGTGCGGCCGCGCACCGCGAACCGACCTCACCCGGGCCGCGCTGCTGCTGTGGGGCGGCTGGACCGTCCTGCACTACCTGACGTTCGCGCTGGCCGAGGGCACGATGCACCCGTACTACACGACCGCGCTCGCCCCGGGCGTCGCGGCGCTGTGCGGAGGCGGCGGGGTGCTGCTGCTGCGCGCCTTCCGGGCGGACCCGCGGTGGGTGTGGGTGCTGCCCCTCGGGCTGGGCGTCACGGCCGTCTGGGCCGCGGTGCTGCTGCGGCGGGCCTCCGGTTGGAACACCTGGCTGTGGCCTTCGGTCCTGGTCGTCATGGCGCTGGCCCTCGTGGGGCTGTTCGTCTTCCGGTCCGGCGTCTCGGGGCTTCGGCTGCGGCTGCTCGCGGTGTCCGTGGCTGCGGCGGTCGTCGCAGCGGTGGCCGGGCCGGCGGCGTATGCCTGGTCGGTGCCGTCCGGGTCGGGCGGTGGCGGTGGCATGGGTGGGACGAACCCGACCGCCGGGCCGTCCACGGGCAGTGGTTTCGGCGGGCCCGGGGGCGGGGGTCGTGACGGCGGGGGCTTTCCGGGCGCGGGCTCGGACGGGCCGGGCGCGGGCGGGATGCCCGGCGGGGGGACACAGCAGGGTGGCAACGCCCAGGCGGGCCGTGGCTTCCCGGGAGGCGGGACGCCGTCCGGCGGGCAGAGCGGGCAGGTTCCTGGCGGCAAGTCCCCGAACGGCACGGGCGACGGCACGGGCGGTCCCGGCGGGATGGGCGGCGCGAGCAGCGAACTGGTCGCCTACCTCAAGAAGCACCAGGACGGCGCCGAGTGGCTCCTGGCCGTGTCCAGTTCGCAGAGCGCGGCCCAGCTCATCCTGAGCAGCGGGGAGCCCGTCATCTCGATGTGGGGCTGGTCCGGCAGCGACAAGGCGATGACCCTCGCCAAGCTCGAGGAACTCGTGAAGAACGGCGAACTGCACTACATCCAGCTCGGCGGTGGCGGCATGGGCGGCGGCCCCGGCGGCGGCAGCACCGTCAGCTCCGAGGTCACGGCGTGGGTGCAGAAGCACGGCACGGCGGTGAAGGAGAGCGACTACAGCAAGAGCACCGGCTCCAACTCCTCGTCACAGTCGAACCAGTCGAACCAGTCGACGATCTACCGCCTGGACCCGTCCGACGTCAGCTGAACCGGAACCGGAACTCTTGACGCCGTCTGTCCCATCGGGATACTTGCGGTCGACAGCACACCAACTGACTTGTCAGTGAACAGAGTTGACCCATCCACAGCTGACGCCGTCAGTGGTTCCGTATGTCCGAGATCCCGAACGCCGTACGAAGTTTCGCCCCCACGCGTCACGGCCACCCCCACAGGAGGATCCCCCATGAGCCCACGCAAGGCAGTCATAGCCACCCTGACGGCCGCGCTCCTGATCGGCCCCGGCGTCGCCCAGGCCGCGACCCCGCAGACCACCGCCGCACCCGCCCCGGCCCGCGACCGCGCCGCGGCGGCCACCATCACCTGGTCCCTCGTCCGCGCGAGCAACCCCACCGAGGACCAGCGCACGGCCTACGACCTCATCACCAAGGCCATGAACGCGGCGGTGGCCCGCTACAACAACCTCAGCGACCTGGGCAAGACCATCACCGTCCGGTACGAGCCGGGCGTGCCCACCGCTGACGGCAACATCAACGGCACCATCCGCTTCGGCAGCAACCGCAGCTACATGAACGAGCGGACGGCCCTGCACGAGACCGCCCACACCCTCGGCGTGGGCACCAGCTCGGGCTGGTCCCGGCTCGGCGGCAGCGGCACCTGGACGGGGGCGCAGGCCACCGCGCTCGTCAAGCAGTACGACGGCTCCGGGGCGAAGATCTCCACCGGCGGCGGCCACTTCTGGCCCTACGGCCTGAACTACGACAACGAGTGGTCGACCACGGCGGCCGACCGCCACGTCCACATCGTCGCCGCCATGGTCCGCGACGGCCTCTAGCCGTGTCCGGGTCCGGCGCCCTCAGGTCTGTCGATGCGGGCGCCGGGTACCCGGTTCGCGTACGAGCTGCTGTGTGGTCGAAAACGGGAGGTCGGGGCGGTGGCGGTGAAAGCGATGGGGTGGGCGCACTCCTTCCGTATGTCCGAGGGCGTGCGCGCCGGTCGGCAGTGGACGCGCGAGCGGCTCGAGTCCCTGCCCTGGGCCGCTGCCGAACCCGACACGGTGGACGCCGTCGTGCTGGCCGTTTCCGAGCTGATCACCAATGCGCACGTCCATGCGCACAGCGACGCGCACCTGGTCCTCACGTGGGACGGTGACTGCCTCCATGTGAGCGTCCACGACGAGGACCCGACGCTGCCGCGCGGGCGCGAGGCGGAGCCGGGTGATGTCGGCGGCCGTGGCGTGGCCATCGTGCGGACGCTCGCGGACGAGTGGGCGATGAGGTGCCAGAAGCACGGCAAGACGGTGACGGCTTGTTTCCGCCCCGCCAGTGCCGGTGCCTGAGTGTCGGAGTGTCAGTCGGGCCCGGGATGCTTGCCGGGCCCGTCCGCGCCGGGGGACAGCGGAGTGGGTGACAGTGTGGTGTCCTCCTCCCCGGGCTCCAGAAGGGTGTCGGCGGCGCCGACGATGAGGGGGTCGGGGGTGCCGACCGCCTCGTGGTCCTTGCTGGCGTAGTCGATGCGCGACAGCAGACTGCGCATCGTCTCCAGCCGGGCACGCCGCTTGTCGTTGCTCTTGACGACGGTCCAGGGGGCGTGTGCGGTGTCCGTGGCACGGAACATGTCGACCTTCGCCTCGGTGTAGTCGTCCCAGAGGTCCAGCGAGGCCAGGTCGGTGGGCGAGAGCTTCCACTGGCGCACCGGGTCGACCTGCCGGATCGCGAAACGCGTGCGCTGCTCGGAGCGGGACACGGAGAACCAGAACTTCACCAGCAGGATGCCGTCGTCGACCAGCATCCGCTCGAAGGCCGGGCACTGGTCGAGGAACAGCTCGTACTCGTCCTTGGAGCAGAACCCCATCACCCGCTCCACGCCGGCCCGGTTGTACCAGGAGCGGTCGAACAGGACGATCTCCCCGGCCGTGGGCAGTTGCTCGATGTACCGCTGGAAGTACCACTGGCCCGCCTCGCGTTCGGTGGGCTTGTCCAGGGCGACCACGCGGGCGCCGCGCGGGTTGAGCCGCTCGGTCAGCCGCTGGATCGTGCCGCCCTTGCCCGCCGCGTCCCGCCCCTCGCACACGACGACCACGCGCGCGCCGGTGTCCTTGACCCACCGCTGGAGCTTGAGCAGCTCGATCTGCAGGACGCGCTTGGTCCGCTCGTACTCCTTGCGGCCCACCTTGCGGTCGTACGGATGGTTCTCCCGCCAGGTCCGGATGGGCCGCCCGTCTCCGTCCAGCACGATCGGCCGCTCCGGCCGGCTGGCGTCCACGGTCAGCCCGTCCAGCAGTCTGTCCGCGTCTTCGGCGTTCATCACCAGGCTCCCCGCTCCGTCCGCACCGTCGTTCAGAAGGGCAGGCGGCCGCGGGTGCGGCGACCTGCCGAACCGCTGCGGCTCACCGCGCGGGAACTGGTGTGGAAGGGCTTGCTGAAGAGCCGTCCCAGTATCCCGGGTGCCTTGCCACCGGCCCGCGCGCCGGCACCGAGCGTACGTTGCGTGCCGCGTTCGGGATGGCGGGACAGGCGGGGGACGAGGAAGGCCAGGACGGCCAGGACCACGCACACGGCGATGACGGCGACGACTACCATGATCGGCTCCCTTCGCTGGTGGACTGAAGCACAGGTGCCCCGTCCGGCCCCGCCCATGTGAGGAGCGCGGAACCCCGGCCGGCCGGCCGCGCTCAGCCCAGGTGCGTCGGCGCGAACATGCGCAGCACGGCGGGGAGCAGGACCACCGAGGGCCCGGGTGTCCGAAGCGCCTTCGCGAGGTCCCCCTCCAGGCTCTCCGGGGTCGTCCGCACCCCGGGCACCCCGAAGGACTCCGCCAGGGCCACGTAGTCCGGCCGGGTCAGTTCCGTCGCCGTCGCCTCGCCGAACGCGTCGTTCATGTACTCGCGGAGGATGCCGTAGCCGCCGTCGTCGACGATCAGCCAGGTGACGTCGAGGCCGTACTGGCGGGCCGTCGCCAGTTCGGCGATCGAGTACAGGGCGCCGCCGTCGCCGGAGACCGCGAGGACCGGCCGGGTCGGGTCGGCGGCCGCCGCGCCGAGGGCCGCCGGGAAGGCGTAGCCGAGGCCGCCCGCGCCCTGGGCGGAGTGCATGTGGTTGGGGCCCTTGGCGTCGAAGGCCGACCAGGCCCAGTACGCGAGGATCGTCATGTCCCAGAAGGACGGGGAGTCTGCGGGCAGCGCCCTGCGCACGGACGCCAGGACGTCCTGTTCCAGGGTGAGTTCCTGGGCGGCGATGCGCTCGGTGACCTTCGCGAGCAGCTCCCGTACGCGCTCGGGGGCTGCCGGGTCCTGTCGTTCGGACACGGTCTCCAGCAGGGCCTGCAACGCGAGGCGGGCGTCCGCGTGGATGCCCAGGGCCGGGTGGTTGGACTCCAGTTTGCCGAGGTCGGCCTCGATCTGGACGACCCGGCCGCGCGGCTTGAACGTGTGGTAGTTCGAGGAGAGTTCGCCGAGTCCCGAGCCGACCACCAGGAGGACGTCGGCGTCCTCCAGGAAGTCCGTGGTGTGCCGGTCCTCGATCCAGGACTGGAGCGACAGGGGGTGCTTCCAGGGGAAGGCGCCCTTGCCGCCGGGGGTCGTGACGACCGGGGCCGCGAGCAGCTCCGCCAGCTGCCTCAGCTTGCCCGAGGCGTCCGCCCGTACCACTCCCCCGCCCGCGATGATCGCCGGCCGGGCCGCCTTCGAGAGCAGGTCGGCGGCGACGGCGGTCAGTTCGGGGCGCGGCGGCAGTTCCTCGGGGAAGGCGTCGCCGCCCGTCACCACCGGGATCGCCGTCGGCGCGAGCAGCACGTCCTGCGGGATCTCCACCCACACGGGGCCGTGCGGGGCGGTCAGCGCCGACGTCCAGGCCGCCTCGATCGCCGAGGGGATCTGGGACTGGGTGCGGACCGTGTGGACGGACTTCACCACGCCCCGGAACGACGCCGCCTGATCGGGCAGTTCATGAAGGTAGCCGTGCCGGCCGCCGCCGAGCCCCGCCGTCGGGATCTGGCTGCTGATCGCCAGCACGGGAGCGGAGGCCGCCGCCGCCTCCTGGAGAGCGGCCAGGGAGGTCAGGGCGCCCGGCCCCGTCGACAGCAGCAGGGGCGCGGCCTCGCCGGTGATCCGGCCGTAGGCGTCCGCCGCGAACCCGGCGTTGTTCTCCACCCGCAGGCCGATGTAGCGCAGATCGCTGCGGCGCAGGGCGTCGAACATGCCGAGCGCGTGCTGGCCGGGCAGCCCGAACACGGTCGTCGCGCCCAGCCCGGCCAGCGTCTCCACGACCAGGTCTCCGCCGTTACGGCCTGGGGGAGGGTTCAGGGCGGCCTCCGTCTGGGCGGGCGTCGGGCGGAGCACCAGGTCGTGGTCGTGAGTCACTTCGCTTCCGAGTCCTTCCGGGCCGCGGCGATCTGGCGGGACATGATCGTGGTCAGTTCGTACGCGGTGTGGGAGGCCGCCACCGACGTGATCTCCGCGTGGTCGTACGCGGGGGCCACCTCGACGACGTCGGCCGACACCAGGTTGCAGGATGCCAGGCCGCGCAGGATCTCCAGCAGCTCGCGCGAGGTCATGCCGCCGGCCTCGGGGGTGCCGGTGCCGGGGGCGTGGGCCGGGTCGAGGCAGTCGATGTCGATGGAGATGTACAGCGGCCGGTCGCCGATGCGCTGGCGGAGCTGGTCGGCGACCTCGTCGGCACCGCGCCGGTAGACGTCCGCCGAGGTGACGATGCCGAAGCCCATCTTCTCGTCGTCGGTGAGGTCCTGCTTGCCGTAGAGCGGGCCGCGGGTGCCGACGTGGGACAGGGCGGAGGTGTCGAGGATGCCCTCCTCCACCGCGCGCCGGAACGGGGTGCCGTGCGTGTACTCGGCGCCGAAGTAGGTGTCCCAGGTGTCGAGGTGGGCGTCGAAGTGCAGCAGGGCCACCGGGCCGTGCTTCTTCGCCACCGAACGCAGCAGCGGCAGCGCGATGGTGTGGTCGCCGCCGAGGGTCATCAGGCGGGCGCCGGTGCCGAGGAGGTCGTCCGCGGCGGCCTCGACGGTCTCGACGGCCTCGTTGATGTTGAACGGGTTGACGGCGATGTCGCCGCCGTCCGCGACCTGGGCGAGGGCGAACGGCGAGGCGTCCTGCGCCGGGTTGTACGGGCGCAGCAGCCGGGACGCCTCACGGATCGCGTTGCCGCCGAAGCGGGCGCCCGGCCGGTACGAGACGCCCGAGTCGAACGGCACGCCGACCACGGCGACATCGGCTCGTCCGCCGACCTCGTCGAGCCGGGGCAGCCGGGCGAAGGTCGCGGGTCCGGCGTACCGCGGGACCCGGGAGGAGTCGACGGGTCCGCGGGGAGTCTCGTTGCTGCTCATGAAGAAATGCCTTCTTTCCTACGCTTCATCGCGTATGTACTGCTTGCCTTACGACCTTACCGGGGAGCCGTGACCGGTTCGGACGCGAGTTCGGGGGACCGTCCCGCGAGCCGCTCGCGCCAGGCGGCGAGGACGGCGGCGTCGGTGGCGGGGGTGGCCAGGGAGACGGCCAGGTAGGCGGCGAGCGAGGCGAGCAGCCCGTAGTAGACGGGCTCGTTGGCGAGGATCCCGTGCGTCGCCATCAGCACGACGACCGCGAGTCCGCCGACCACGACGGAGGCGAGCGCGCCGTACACCGTGCCCCGCTTCCACACCAGCCCGCCGAGGATCGGCACGAGCAGCCCGCCGACGAGGAGGTTGTAGGCCACGGTGAGTGCCTCCACGACGTTGTCGATCGCGATGGCCGTGCCGATGACGGCGAGGCCCATGAGCAGGATGAAGACCCGGTTGCCCTTCACCTCGTCGTGGTCGTCCGACGGCGCCTCGACGATCCCGCGCAGCCGGGACCAGATGTCGTTGTTGGCGACGGTGGCGCAGGCGATCAGCGCGCCGGACGAGGTCGACATCACGGCGGCCAGGGCCGCGGCCAGCACCAACCCCCGCACCCCGACGGGCAGTTCCTCCTTCACGATGGTCGCGAAGGCGTCGTCCGGGCTGCTCAGCTTCGGGTACAGCACCTTGGCCGCCGTACCGATGACGGCACCGGCGAGGGCGTACGCGAGGCAGTAGGTGCCGGCGACGGTCCCGCCCCACTTGGCGGTGCGGTCGCCGCGTGCGGTGAAGACGCGCTGCCAGATGTCCTGACCGATGAGCATGCCGAAGGTGTAGATCAGCACGTAGGTGAAGATCGTCTCGCCGCCGATGCCCAGCGGGTCGAAGTACTCGGTGGGCAGCCGGGCCTTCATCTCACCGAACCCGCCGGCCTTGACGACGGCGATCGGCAGCAGCAGGAGCAGCACGCCGATGGTCTTCACGACGAACTGCACCATGTCCGTCAGGGTGATCGACCACATCCCGCCGAGCGTCGAGTAGGCGACGACGATCGAGCCGCCGAGGACGATGGCGAGCGTGCGGTTGATGTCGAAGAGGACGTCGAAGATCGTGGCGTAGGCGATGGTCGAGGTCACCGCGAGCATGAGGGTGTACGCCCACATGACGACCCCGGAGATCACACCCGCCCGGCCGCCGTAGCGCAGATCGAGCATCTCGGAGACGGTGTACACCTTCAGCCGGGCGATGCGGGCGGAGAAGAAGACGGACAGGGCGAGCAGGCCGAGGCCGATGGTGAAGACCATCCAGGCACCGGACAGGCCGTACTGGTAGCCCAGCCCCACTCCGCCGATGGTGGAGGCGCCGCCGAGGACGATCGCCGCCATGGTGCCGGAGTACATGGCCGGGCCGAGGCGGCGGCCGGCCACGAGGAACTCGCTCTTGGAGCGGGCGCGGCGCATGCCCCACCAGCCCATGGCCAGCATTCCGGCCAGGTAGGCGACGATCACGAGGTAGTCGACGGCCATGAGGACCTCCTTCGCACACGCGGGGTGGCGGGAGACGAGGTTGACGAGCACTGACCCTAGGTGGCCGGAAAGCGACTGCGAAGTGTACGTTTCATCCATTCGAGCCGGTGCTGTATGGAGGGAACGCACACCATGCCGGATCCCGCCGTCCCGCCCACGCCTCCCGTCCGGCTCGCCGCCCTGCTGGCCCGCGAGGACCTGGCCCTGCGCCGGGTCGCCGGCCCGGACGACCCCGCGGCCGTCGTCCACTGGGTGCACACCTCGGAGATGGCCGACCCGTATCCGTATCTGCTGGGCGGGGAGCTGCTGCTCACGGCGGGCGTGCACATCCCGGAGGGGGCGGGGGCAGGGGCCTACTTCGACGACTACGTGTCCAGGATCGTGGCGGCGGGCGGTGCGGCGCTCGGCTTCGGTGTGGCGCCGGTGCACGACACGGTGCCGAAGGAGCTGGCCGCCGCCTGCGAGACCCACGGTCTGCCGCTGCTGGAGGTGCCGCCGCAGACCACCTTCTCGGGTGTGGCCCGCGCCGTCTGGCAGCTGATGGCGCAGGCCCGCCTGGCCGAACTCCGCCGCGTCACCGAGGCCCAGCAGAGCCTCACCGCCGCCGCCTCCCGCCCCGACCCGGTCCCGTCGGTCCTCCGGCAGCTCGCCCAGCGCCTGGGTGGCTGGGCGGTGCTGTACGGACCGGAGGGAGCGGAGGTCGCGGGGGCGGGCCGAAAGCCCGGGGAGGAGGCGACCTCGGCACTGGCGGGGCTGGCGGGGGTGGTGCGGCCGACGGGCGGGAGCCCCGGGGGGTCTCCGCACCCCACTTCCGCCACCGACACCGTCGCCGGCACCCACCTCGCCGCCTACGCCCTCGGCGCCGGGCACGGGTTCGTGCTCGGGGTCGCCGCGGCGGAGCGTGCGCCGGGGGACCACACCGTCGCCTCCGTCGCGGCCGTGCTGCTGTCCCTGCTCACCGGGGAGCAGCAGAGCGGCACCGGCGCCGCCCGTTCCGCCGCGCTGGTGCGGCTGCTGCTGGGGGCTCCGCCCGAGGAGGTCGCGCCGCTGCTCGGCGGCCGGCGGTGGCTCGTCGTGCACGCCCGGCCCGACGGACAGGGCCCTCCGGACGCCGTCGCGGCCTCCGCGCTGGGTGCCGCGCTCGGCTCCGCCCTGGTCGACCCGGCGGGCGAGGTCGTACGGGTCCTGGTCCCGGCCGACCGGGCACCTGCCCCGCTGCCCGGCTGGACCCTGGGCGTCAGCGCCGCCGCGGCCCCGGAGGACTGGCCCGCCGCCGACACCCAGGCGGCCCGCGCCCTGGCCCGGGCCCGCGCGACCCGGACCCCGCTGCTCCGGCACGCCCCGCGCCCCGCCCTGGCCGACCTGGTCCCGCCCGACGAGGCGGCGGCCCACGCCCGGGCGCTCCTCTCCCCCGTCACGGCACACCCCGCCCTCACCGAGACCCTGCGCACCTGGCTGTCCCTGCACGGCAGTTGGGACCGCACCGCCGTCGCCCTGTCCGTGCACCGCAACACCGTGCGGCAGCGCGTCGCCCGCTGCGCGGCCCTGCTGGAGACGGACCTGGACGACCCGGACGTACGCATGGAACTCTGGTTCGCACTGCGGCGGATCTGAGTACTTCGGCCCACGCATCGCCCACGTCTCCCTGAGCACGTGACGCACATCCCAGGGAGCAATACCCCAGGGACGCCCACCGGGGGCTGCCTCACAATGGGAGGCATGCCGATACCCGGGACACCCAGCCGCGCCGAACTCGTCGACCACCTCGTCAGGACGCGCATCGCGGGCGACGTCGCCACCCCCCGCGAGAACAACCTCTCCCACTACCGCAAGCTGGCGAACGGTGACCGCCACTACTGGCTGGGCCTGGAACTCGGCGACCGCTGGAGCGACGAGCAGGACGTCCTCGCGGTGATGGCGGAACGGGTCGGCGTGAACGACGACCCCGAGCACCGGTACGGCCAGGACACCATCGACCCCGAGCTGACGGTCGCGGCCCTGGACCGGCTCGCCGGGCGGCTGCGCAAGGCGGCCGACGGCGGGCAGCGGGTCCTCTTCGCCACCGGTCACCCCGGTGGCCTGCTCGACGTGCACCGCGCGACCGCGTCCGCCCTGCGCGCGGCGGGCTGCGAGATCGTCGTCATCCCGGACGGTCTGACGACGGACGAGGGCTATGTGATGCAGTTCGCGGACGTGGCGGTGCTGGAGCACGGCGCCACCCTGTGGCACACCCACTCGGGCGAACCGATGAAGGCCATCCTGACCGCCCTGGAGCGCGCGGGCCGCCCGCTGCCCGACCTGGTCGTCGCCGACCACGGCTGGGCGGGATACGCGGGACAGCACGGCGTGGACTCCGTCGGCTACGCCGACTGCAACGACCCCGCCCTGTTCGTCGCCGAGGCCGAGGGCACCGTGCAGGTGACGGTGCCCCTCGACGACCACGTCGTCAGCCCGCGCCACTACGACCCGATGACGGCGTACCTGCTGGCGGAGGCGGGCCTCAGCTAGCGTCCGGCTCGCGCGGGACGCGGACCACTCCCTCCTGGATGACCGAGATGGCCAGTTGCCCGTCCTGCGTGTAGATCCGGGCCTGTCCCAGTCCCCGGCCGCCGTACGCGGACGGGGACTCCTGGTCGTAGAGCAGCCACTCGTCGGCTCGGAACGGCCGGTGGAACCACATGGCGTGGTCCAGCGAGGCCCCGACGACGTCCCCGACGGCCCAGCCGCCGCGTCCGTGCGCGAGCAGCACGGAGTCGAGCAGCGTCATGTCGGAGACGTAGGTGGCGAGGACGACGTGCAGCAGCGGTTCGTCGACATCGCTGTCGAGCTTGCCGTTGGTCCGGAACCACACCTGCGAGTGCGGCTCGCGCCGCTCGCCGAACTTCCCGTACGGCGGCTCGTCGACGTACCGCAGGTCGACGGCGGCCCGTGCCTCGATGAACTTCTCCACGACCTCGGGGTCGAGATGGCCGTACCCGCGCAGCCGCTCCTCCCCGGTGGGCAGCGTGGCGGGATCGGGCGAGGCGGGCATCGGCGCCTGGTGGTCCAGCCCGTCCTCGTACGTCTGGAACGACGCCGAGAGGTGGAAGATCGGCTTGCCGTGCTGGACGGCGACCACCCGGCGGGTGGTGAAGGAACGGCCGTCGCGAATCCGGTCCACGGTGTAGACGATGGGCGCGCCGGGGTCACCGGGGCGCAGGAAGTACGCGTGGAGGGAGTGGGCGTGCCGGTCGGCGGGGACCGTCCGTCCGGCGGCGACGAGCGCCTGCGCCGCGACCTGCCCGCCGAAGACCCGGGGCACGACGGCGGACCGGGACCGGCCGCGGAATATGTCCTCCTCGATCTGCTCGAGGTCGAGCAGATCGAGGAGGTCCTGGAGTGCATTGCTCATGGCAACTGTTGTACCGGTCAATGACTACGGCCGGTTTACAGACCCATGTCCTTCGCGATGATCGACTTCATGATCTCGCTGGTGCCGCCGTAGATGCGGTTGACGCGGTTGTCCGCGTACAGGCGGGCGATCGGGTACTCGTTCATGTAGCCGTAGCCGCCGTGCAGCTGGAGGCAGCGGTCGATGACGCGGTGCGCGACCTCGGTGCAGAACAGCTTGGCGCTCGCGGCCTCGGCGGGGGTCAGCTCACCGGCGTCCAGCGCCTCGGTCGCCCGGTCGGCGACGGCCTCGGCGGCGTCCACCTCGGCCTGGCAGGCGGCCAGCTCGAACTTGGTGTTCTGGAAGTGGGCGACCGGCTTGCCGAAGACGGTGCGGTCCTGCACGTACTGCTTGGCGAACCGTACGGCGGCCTTGGCCTGGGCGTAGGCGCCGAAGGCGATGCCCCAGCGCTCGGAGGCCAGGTTGTGGCCGAGGTAGTAGAAGCCCTTGTTCTCCTCGCCGAGGAGGTCCTCGACGGGGACCTTGACGTCGACGAACGCGAGCTCGGCGGTGTCGGAGGTCTTCAGGCCGAGCTTGTCGAGCTTGCGGCCGACGGAGTAGCCCTCGGACTTGGTGTCGACGGCGAAGAGGGAGATGCCGTGGCGGCGGTCGTCGGCGGTCGGGGCGGCGGTCCGGGCGCAGACGATCACCCGGTCGGCGTGCACGCCACCCGTGATGAAGGTCTTGGCGCCGTTGAGGACGTAGTGCGTCCCGTCCTCGCTCAGCTTGGCGGTGGACTTCATGCCCGCGAGGTCGGAACCGGTACCCGGCTCCGTCATCGCGATGGCCCACATCTCCTCGCCGCTGACGAACTTCGGCAGGTAGCGCTTCTTCTGCTCGTCGGTGGCGAGCATCTTGATGTAGGGCAGGGCGAGCAGCACGTGCACGCCGGAGCCGCCGAACTGGACACCCGCTCGGGCGGTCTCCTCGTACATCACGGCCTCGAACTTGTGGCTCTCCAGGCCCGCGCCACCGAACTCCTCGGGGACGTTGATACCGAAGATGCCGAGTTCACCGAGCTTGTAGTAGAAGTCCCGGGGCGCCTGACCCGCCGCGAACCACTCGTCGTACACGGGTACGACCTCGGCCTCGATGAAGGCGCGGATGGTCTCCCGGAACGCCTCGTGATCCTCGTTGAACACCGTACGGCGCACGCCGCCACCTCCACGGACCTAGCTGTCTAAGCGCTTGCTCAGTCCAAGGTACCGGCGAGTATCAACGAGCGTCCAGGGTGGGGGCCGGTAACGCTCGTCACGCCGGAGACTGGTGTGACCCCGCCGCCGCGAACGCACCCCGGGCCATCAGGTGGAGCAGCTCCGCCGTGGCCCCCCGCCCGGGCAACGCCCCGCCCCTCCCCAGATGCGGCGTCGAGTTCAGCAACCCGAACACCGAGTGCACGGCGGACCGGGCCGCCGGCTCCCCGAGCCCCGGGTACACCTCCCGCACCACTCCCACC
The DNA here is from genome assembly GCF_040612515.1 of Streptomyces sp. NPDC006372. Taxonomy (NCBI): domain Bacteria; kingdom Bacillati; phylum Actinomycetota; class Actinomycetes; order Kitasatosporales; family Streptomycetaceae; genus Streptomyces; species Streptomyces sp. NPDC006372. The sequence continues at coordinate 861,412 of NZ_JBEXQJ010000001.1, forward strand.
CACAGCTCCACGTACTGCCGCTGCAGCTGCCGCACCATCTTCCGGTCACTGTCCCGGAGGCGATCCAGCTCCCGGTCGTGCAGGGTGATCAGAGGCCGGTCGTCGAGCGCGAAGTCGATGTGCCCCTCGATCAGCGAGTCGAGGACCGCCTCCGCGTCCACCTGCCCGTCCGCCTCCGCCAACCTCCGCTTCGCCCCGGTCAGCAACTGCCCGCTGATCCCCACCAGCAGCTCCGCGAGCATCGCGTCCTTGCCCGCGAAGTGCCGATACAGCCCGGGCCCGCTGATCCCCACCGCGGCGCCTATCTCGTCGACCCCGACCCCGTGGAAGCCCCGCTCGGCGAACAGCCGCGCGGCCTCCTTGAGGATCTGCTCACGGCGGGTGGGTGCGTCGGTTCTCGTGGCCATGAAATCAATTCTAGACAGGGAGGTTAGCGGTCGTTAACCTGAAGGAAATGCGTTAACGCTCATTAACAAGTGAGGGGACCCGCAGGATGCACGAGGCACCGGAGCTCACGAGCGCGGCAGACCCCGCGTCGGAGGCCTTTCGGGCCAACGAGGAGGCGCACCACGCCCTCGTCGAGGAGCTGCGCACCAAGCTGGCCGCGGCCGCCCGGGGCGGCGGCGAGAAGGCCCGCGCCCGCCACACCGCGCGCGGCAAGCTGCTCCCCCGCGACCGCGTCGACACCCTCCTCGACCCGGGCTCGCCCTTCCTGGAGCTGGCCCCGCTCGCGGCCGACGGGATGTACGAGGGCCAGGCCCCGGCCGCCGGCGTCATCGCCGGAATCGGCCGGGTCAGCGGCCGCGAGACCGTGATCATCGCCAACGACGCCACGGTCAAGGGCGGCACCTACTACCCGATGACCGTGAAGAAGCACCTCCGCGCCCAGGAGGTCGCCCTCGACAACCGCCTCCCCTGCGTCTACCTGGTCGACTCCGGCGGCGCCTTCCTCCCCATGCAGGACGAGGTCTTCCCCGACCGGGACCACTTCGGCCGGATCTTCTACAACCAGGCCCGCATGTCCGGCGCCGGCATCCCCCAGATCGCCGCGGTCCTCGGTTCCTGCACGGCCGGCGGGGCGTATGTCCCGGCGATGAGCGACGAGGCGGTGATCGTCCGCAACCAGGGCACGATCTTCCTGGGCGGCCCGCCCCTGGTGAAGGCGGCCACCGGCGAGGTCGTCACGGCGGAGGAGCTCGGCGGCGGCGAGGTCCACTCCCGCGTCTCGGGCGTCACGGACCACCTCGCGGAGAACGACGCGCACGCCCTGCGCATCGTCCGCACGATCGTCTCCACCCTCCCCGCGCGCGGCACGCTCCCCTGGGAGGTCACGGAGGCGACCGAACCCAAGGTCGACCCGCACGGCCTCTACGGCGCGGTCCCGGTCGACTCCCGCACCCCCTACGACGTGCGCGAGATCATCGCCCGGGTCGTCGACGGCTCCCGTTTCGCCGAGTTCAAGTCCGAGTTCGGCCAGACCCTCGTCACCGGCTTCGCCCGGATCCACGGCCACCCGGTGGGCATCGTCGCCAACAACGGCATCCTGTTCTCCGAGTCCGCCCAGAAGGGCGCCCACTTCATCGAGCTGTGCGACCAGCGCGGCATCCCCCTCGTCTTCCTGCAGAACATCTCCGGCTTCATGGTCGGCCGGGACTACGAGGCGGGCGGCATCGCCAAGCACGGCGCCAAGATGGTCACGGCGGTCGCCTGCACCCGCGTACCGAAGCTGACGGTCGTGGTCGGCGGCTCGTACGGCGCGGGGAACTACTCCATGTGCGGCAGGGCGTACTCCCCCCGCTTCCTGTGGATGTGGCCGAACGCCAAGATCTCGGTGATGGGCGGCGAACAGGCCGCCTCGGTCCTCGCGACGGTCAAACGGGACCAGCTGGAGGCACGCGGCGAGTCCTGGCCGGCGGAGGACGAGGACGCCTTCAAGGCCCCGATCCGCGCCCAGTACGAGCGCCAGGGCAACGCCTACTACGCGACGGCCCGCCTCTGGGACGACGGTGTGATCGACCCGGCGGACACCCGGCAGGTCCTGGGCCTGGCCCTGACCGCGTGCGCCAACGCGCCCCTGGGTGACCCCCAGTTCGGCGTCTTCCGGATGTGAGGGGACGGACGACGATGTTCGAGACAGTGCTTGTGGCCAACCGGGGCGAGATCGCCGTACGCGTCATCCGGACGCTGCGGTCGATGGGTGTGCGCTCGGTGGCCGTCTTCTCCGACGCGGACGCCGACGCCCGGCACGTCCGCGAGGCGGACACGGCGGTCCGGATCGGACCGGCCCCGGCGTCGGAGAGCTATCTGTCGGCGGAGCGCCTGCTGGAGGCGGCGGCGCGTACGGGCGCCCAGGCCGTCCACCCCGGCTACGGCTTCCTCGCCGAGAACGCGGCCTTCGCGCGTGCCTGCGCCGATGCGGGCCTGGTCTTCATCGGCCCCCCGGCGGACGCGATCGCGCTCATGGGGGACAAGATCCGCGCCAAGGAGACGGTCCGGGCGGCCGGGGTGCCGGTGGTCCCCGGCGGACGCGACCCCGACCTGGCCGAGGCGGCCCGCGAGCTGGGCGCCCCCGTGCTGCTGAAGCCCAGCGCGGGCGGCGGCGGCAAGGGCATGCGCCTGGTGCGGGACCTGACCCGGCTGGAGGAGGAGATCGCGTCGGCCCGCCGTGAGGCCCGCGCGTCCTTCGGTGACGACACACTCCTGGTCGAGCGCTGGATCGACCGCCCCCGCCACATCGAGATCCAGGTCCTGGCCGACGGCCACGGCAACGTCGTCCACCTGGGCGAGCGCGAGTGCTCCCTGCAGCGCCGCCACCAGAAGATCATCGAGGAGGCGCCGAGTGTGCTCCTCGACGAGGAGACGCGCTCCGCGATGGGCGAGGCGGCGGTCCAGGCGGCCCGCTCCTGCGGCTACCGGGGCGCGGGCACGGTGGAGTTCATCGTCCCCGGCGGCGACCCCTCCTCGTACTACTTCATGGAGATGAACACCCGCCTCCAGGTGGAACACCCGGTCACGGAGCTGGTCACCGGCCTGGACCTGGTCGAGTGGCAGCTGCGGGTGGCGGCGGGCGAACCTCTCGCCTTCACGCAGGAGGACGTACGGCTGACCGGCCACGCCGTGGAGGCCCGTATCTGCGCCGAGGACCCGGCCCGCGGCTTCCTCCCCTCCGGCGGCAGGGTCCTGAAGCTGCGCGAACCGCAGGGCGACGGCATCCGCACCGACTCCGGCCTCACGGAGGGCACGGAGGTCGGCAGCCTCTACGACCCGATGCTCTCCAAGGTCATCGCATACGGCCCCGACCGCGCGACCGCGCTGCGCAAGCTCCGCTCGGCCCTGGCGGAGACGGTCACGCTCGGGGTGCAGACGAACGCCGGCTTCCTGCGCCGCCTGCTCGCCCACCCGTCGGTGGTCTCCGGCGACATGGACACCGGCCTGGTCGAGCGGGAAGTCGAAGGGCTCGTCCCCAGGGACGTACCGGAGGAGGTGTACGAGGCGGCGGCCGCCGTACGCCTGGAAGGGCTCAGGCCCGAGCCGGGCGGCTGGACGGATCCCTTCTCGGTGCCGAGCGGCTGGCGCCTCGGCGGTGAGCGGAAGCCCGCCGCCTTCCACCTGAGGGTGCAGGAGCCGCTGGAGCACACCCCGCGCGGCACCGCCACGGTCTTCGGCGACCGCGTCACGGTGACGCTGGACGGCGTCCGCCACACCTTCCACCGCGCCGCCGACTGGCTCGGCCGCGACGGCGACGCCTGGCACGTACGCGACCACGACCCGGTGGCCGCGTCCCTGACCCGCGCGGCCCAGGCGGGCGCCGACTCACTCACGGCCCCCATGCCGGGCACGGTGACGGTCGTCAAGGTCGCGGTCGGCGACGCGGTGACCGCCGGTCAGAGCCTGCTGGTGGTGGAGGCGATGAAGATGGAGCACGTCATCTCCGCCCCGCACGCCGGCAAGGTCACCGAACTGGACGTGGCACCGGGCTCGACGGTCGCCATGGACCAGGTCCTGGCGGTCATCGCGCCCGACGAGGAGGTGGAGGCATGACGACGACCGGCCTTCCCATGGTGGTCCCGACCGCGGACCTCCCCACCCGCGTCCGCATCCACGAGGTGGGCGCACGCGACGGCCTGCAGAACGAGAAGGCGACGGTCCCCACGGAGGTCAAGGCGCACTTCATCCGCCGCCTGGCCGAATCGGGCCTGACCACGATCGAGGCGACGAGCTTCGTGCATCCGAAGTGGGTTCCCCAACTGGCCGACGCCGAACAGTTGTTCCCCGAAGTGAGTGACCTCCCCGTGGAACTGCCCGTCCTCGTCCCGAACGAACGCGGCCTGGACCGCGCCCTCGCCCTGGGCGCCCGGCGGGTGGCGGTCTTCGCCAGCGCCACGGAGTCCTTCGCGAAGGCCAACCTCAACCGCACGGTGGACGAGGCACTGGCGATGTTCGAGCCGGTGGTGACCCGTGCGAAGGCCGAGTCGGTCCATGTCCGCGGCTACCTCTCCATGTGCTTCGGCGACCCCTGGGAGGGCGCCGTCCCGGTCCCCCAGGTGGTCCGGGTCTGCCGGGCCCTGGTGGACATGGGCTGCGACGAGCTGAGCCTCGGCGACACGATCGGCGTCGCGACCCCGGGCCACGTGGTCGCACTCCTCGCGGCCCTGGACGAGGCGGGCATCCCGCCCGCCACCCTCGGCGTCCACTTCCACGACACCTACGGCCAGGCACTCGCCAACACCCTCGCGGCGCTCCAGCAGGGCGTCACGACGGTCGACGCCTCCGCGGGCGGCCTCGGCGGCTGCCCGTACGCGAAGTCGGCAACCGGCAACCTGGCCACCGAAGACCTCGTGTGGATGCTGCGGGGCCTCGGCATCGACACCGGAATCGACCTCGGCCGCCTCGTCGCCACGAGCACGTGGATGGCCGCCCACCTGGGCCGACCCAGCCCCTCCCGCACCGTCCGAGCTCTGTCCCACGAGGGCACCGAGGAGCAGTGATCACCATGGACTACCGACTCTCCCCCGAACTGGAGGAACTCCGCCGCACGGTCGAGGAGTTCGCGCACGAGGTGGTGGCGCCGAAGATCGGCGACTTCTACGAGCGGCACGAGTTCCCGTACGAGATCGTCCGGGAGATGGGCCGCATGGGCCTGTTCGGGCTGCCGTTCCCCGAGGAGTACGGCGGCATGGGCGGCGACTACCTGGCGCTGGGCGTGGCCCTGGAGGAACTGGCGCGGGTCGACTCCTCGGTCGCCATCACGCTGGAAGCCGGCGTCTCCCTCGGCGCGATGCCCGTCTTCCGCTACGGCACGGAGGCCCAGAAACAGGAGTGGCTCCCCCGCCTCTGCTCGGGCGAACTCCTGGGCGCGTTCGGCCTGACGGAGCCGGACGGCGGCAGCGACGCGGGCGCGACCCGTACGACGGCCCGCCTGGACTCCGCCACCAACGAATGGGTGATCAACGGCACGAAGTGCTTCATCACCAACTCGGGCACGGACATCACGGGCCTGGTCACGGTCACGGCGGTGACGGGCCGTTCGACGGACGGCAAGCCCCTGATCTCCTCGATCATCGTGCCTTCGACCACCCCCGGCTTCACGGTCGCGGCCCCGTACTCGAAGGTCGGCTGGAACGCCTCGGACACCCGCGAGCTGTCCTTCACCGACGTCCGGGTCCCGGCGGAGAACCTCCTGGGCGAGGAGGGCCGCGGCTACGCCCAGTTCCTCCGCATCCTCGACGAGGGCCGCATCGCGATCGCGGCGCTGGCGACGGGCTTGGCTCAAGGCTGCGTGGACGAATCGATCAAGTACGCCAGGGAACGCCACGCCTTCGGCAAGCCGATCGCCGCCAACCAGGCCATCCAGTTCAAGATCGCCGACATGGAGATGAAGGCCCACACGGCCCGCCTGGCCTGGCGCGACGCCGCGGCCCGCCTGGTGGCCGGGGCCCCCTTCAAGAAGGAGGCGGCCCTCGCGAAACTCCACTCGTCGACGGTGGCGGTGGACAACGCCCGCGAGGCCACCCAGATCCACGGCGGCTACGGCTTCATGAACGAGTACCCGGTCGCCCGCATGTGGCGCGACTCCAAGATCCTGGAAATCGGCGAGGGCACGAGCGAGGTCCAGCGCATGCTGATCGCCCGGGAACTGGGTTTGGTGAGCTGATCCCGACGGGGCCCGCACCAGCAATGATGCAGGCCCCCACACCTTCCCCTGCGTACCCTTGGACCATGGACTACGCGAGGATGCGCGCACTCGCCGAGGAGCTCGGGGCCTATGCCGAGCACCTTGAAGGGGCCTGGAGCGTGGAGATCGGCCCGTCGGGTCCGGTACTGGCCATGATGCGCCCCTCGAAGCGTCACGAGGGCACGGTCCACCGTATCCGCGAGCAACTGAACAAGCAGCTCGGGACCACGCACCCCGGCTACATCTGCGCGACCGGCCCCGAGATCGAACCGACCCCAGCAACGACTACGGCGAGAAGCTCAGCGAATACCCCGCCATGGGCATCCCCCACTACCTGATCGTCGACCCCCGCACCGGCACCATCGAGGTCCACTCGGACCCCTGCAAGAACCGTTACAGCCGCAAGGAACCGTACATCTTCGGGGATTCGGTGCCGTTCGGCCCCTGGACCGTGGAGACCTCGGCGTTCCGACGCTACGGCCAGCCCTGACGGTCCGTGGAGGAGAGCCGGGCCGGGCCCTGAGTACCGGTGTGCTCAGGGCCCGTCGGTGCGCGGATGTCAGCCGTGGATCAGCGGCGAACCGAGGGTCTGCTGGGTGATGGCTCCCTTGCCGTCGCCTTCGATGTCGTAGACGATCGTCGCGTCCGTGGACCAGTACACCTCGCCGTCGTACACCGTGGACGGGGCGACGCAGGTGTTCACGGGCTCCACCTGGAACCACGAGTAGTTGTCGTTGACGAGCTTGGTCAGGTCGCACGTCTTCGACGTGACGACGTGGTCCTCGCTGGTCTTGGTCAGACGCTCCTCGATCCGCGTCGTTATCTTGAAGCTGGTGAACCGCTTGGAGTTGTCGACGACCTGGTCGTCGATGATCTGCCAGCTCATGACCGACTTGCCGGTCATGCTGCCGGAGTGGGTCCCGGTGTTCTGCACGTAGTAGGTGGTCTGCGGCTTCTGGCCGGGGAAGACCACGTCGAACTGCGAGTCGGCGGTGCCCGCGAAGGCCGGGGCCGCGGCCAGGGCGACAAGGGCGAGAGCGGCGGCGCCACCCGTGACCGTGGTGGAGAGAAGCTTCCTCATGATGGTGTCCCTTCCGGGGCCGTGACGCTCATGAACGCGGGGCGGCCAGTGCGGGCACAGCGACGGGCAGCAAGGTGACACGCAAGGCGGCGCAGGACATGGCGCAGCATTCCCCCGTGAAAGCGCGCATGGAGAACCGGTGTTCGGTTCGATGGTCGCTTGGAAGGTATCAGCCGATCACAGCCCCTGCCACACCCAATCTTCACGCTGAACTCGCAGGCGCCACACAGTCGCAGACGTCTCGGTGATCCGGATCACCGTCTCGTCGCGCATCCCCGCCGCACCCCTTGGGCACAGCTACCAGGACCCCCTGGACACATCTTGAGGTTAGGCTAACCTAAGCTTGTTTCCAGCCAAGCGGCTCTCGGCCGCGCCCGCAGTGGCTCCGTACGCATGAAAGCAACCGAGGACCCAGTCATGTCGAACGCCAGAACCGCCCACTTCTCCCGCCGCGGCATCCTCGCCGCCGGCGGCGCCCTCGGACTCGGGGCCCTCGTGACCGCGTGTGGCAGTGAGGACGCGAAGGACAGCGGCTCGGAGTCGAAGGCGGCCGCCAAGTCCGGTCCGTGGTCCTTCAAGGACGACCGCGGCAAGAACGTCCAGCTCGACAAGGTCCCCACGAACATCGTCGCCTTCACCGGTGTCGCCGCCGCCCTGTACGACTACGGCGTCTCCGTCAAGGGCGTCTTCGGCCCGACCAGGACGAAGGACGGCAAGCCCGATGTCCAGGCCGGCGACATGGACATCAGCAAGGTGACCGTCCTCGGCAACGCCTGGGACCAGTTCAACATGGAGAAGTACGCCACCCTCGCCCCGGACGTGCTGATCAGCACGATGTTCGACGACGCCGGCACCCTCTGGTACGTCCCCGAGGACTCCAAGGACAAGATCGCCAAGCTGGCCCCGAGCGTCGGCATCTCCGTGTATGACCGTCAGCTCACCGCCCCGCTGCAGCGGATGTGGGAGCTGGCCGAGTCCCTCGGCGGCGACATGAAGGCCGCGAAGGCCACCGACGCCAAGAAGCGGTTCGAGGAGGCGTCCGAGCGGCTGCGCAAGGCGGCCAAGGCGCACCCCGACATCAAGGTGATGGCCGGTTCCGCGAGCCAGGAGCTCTTCTACGTCTCCGGCACCAACCTCTCCGTCGACCTGGAGTACTTCAAGGCCCTCGGCGTGAACTTCGTCGAGCCGCCGGAGAAGGCCAAGGCCCAGGGCGGCGGTTGGTTCGAGAGCCTGAGCTGGGAGAACGTCGACAAGTACGCGGCGGACATCATCATGATGGACGACCGGTCCTCGGCGATCCAGCCGGCGAACATCACCGAGGCGACGTGGAAGAAGCTGCCCGCGGTGAAGGCCGGGCAGGTCATCTCGCGGTCCGCTGAGCCGATTCTGTCGTACGACAAGTGTGTGCCGCTGGTGGAGGGGCTGGCGAAGGCCATCGAGACCGCGAAGAAGGTCAGTTGATCGCTCAGCGCCGTGGGGGCTGTGCCGAGTTCATGACCGCGGGTCCGCTGTGGCTGGTCGCGCAGTTCCCCGCGCCCCTAAAAGGGCACGCCCCACCGCCTGACGAAGACTCAGGAGCCCGATATGACCACCGCCGTAGCCGCCCCCTTCCGTTTCTTCTCGCTCCAGGTCGTGCGGACGAGGCGGCTCGGTCCGTCTCTGGTCCGGGTCACCTTCGGTGGGCCCGATCTGCACGCCTTCCACTCCGACGGGTGCGACCAGTCGCTGTCGCTGTTCCTGCCCCACCCCGGGCAGCCCGAGCCGGTCGTGCCGCTCGAGCTCGGGGACGGCTGGTGGCAGGGCTGGCGTGAACTCCCCGACGACGTACGGGCCGTGATGCGGTCCTACACCCTGCGCGCACTGCGCCGCGACCCGGACGAGATCGACATCGACTTCGCCCTGCACGGCATCGAGCCGGGCGCCCATGTCCAGGCCGGACCCGCCTCCCGCTGGGCCGCGCGGACCGCCGCCGGGGACCGGGTCCTGCTGCTCGGGCCGGCCATCGCCGACAACCGGGCGATCCGTTTCCGGCCGCCCGAGGACACCGGCCTCGTGGTCGTCTGGGGCGACGAGACCGCCGTACCGGCCGCCTCCGCCATCGTCGAGTCGCTCCCGGCGGGCGTCCGCGCCCGGGTGTGGCTGGAGGTGCCGCACGCCGGGGACGTCCAGGACCTCGTGACCGAGGCGGACGCCGAGATCACCTGGCTGGTACGGGAGGAGAAGAGGAGCGTCGAGGGCTCCTCCCCCATGGCCCTCGACATCCTTCGCGACACCCAACTCCCGCCCGGCGAGCGTCCGTACGTATGGATCGCGGGCGAGTCCGGCTGTGTGAAGCAGCTGCGGCGGCACTTCGTGCACGAGCGGGGGATCGATCGTCGCCGGGTCACGTTCGTCGGCTACTGGCGCCACGGCGTGAGCGAGGAGCAGTTGCGGACGGAGGGGTAGCCGATCCGCCGGCGACGACGGACGAAAGTCGAAACCTGAGTGACCACGGTCACGAAAGGGCACGGTTTCCCGCCCAGCAACTTAGGTTAGGCTTACCTAAGTTGAACCGGCGGTTCAGCCGCCCTGTCCCGCACCGGACTGTCCCCACCGGAGGACCCCCACATGCGCTCGCACCTGCTCAACGGCACCACCGCGGAGCAGTACCGCCGCTCCGTGACCGAAGGAGTCGAGCGGGTGGCCGCCAAACTCGCCGCCACCGACAGGCCGTTCACCGGCGTCAGCGTCGACGCCCTCGCTCCCCGCATCGACGAGATCGACCTCGACCAGCCGCTGCACGACACCGCCGCGGTGCTCGACGAACTGGAGGACGTCTACCTCCGGGACGCGATCTACTTCCACCACCCCCGCTACCTGGCCCACCTCAACTGCCCGGTCGTCATCCCGGCCGTGCTCGGCGAGGCCGTCCTGTCCGCCGTGAACTCCTCCCTGGACACCTGGGACCAGTCGGCCGGCGGCACCCTCATCGAGCGGAAACTGATCGACTGGACGACCGAGCGCATCGGCCTCGGCCCGGCCGCCGACGGGGTGTTCACCTCCGGCGGCACGCAGTCCAACCTCCAGGCGCTGCTGCTCGCCCGCGAGGAGGCCAAGAGCGACAGCCTCGCCGAACTGCGCATCTTCGCCTCCGAGGTCAGCCACTTCAGCGTGAAGAAGTCCGCGAAGCTCCTCGGACTCGGCCAGGACGCCGTGGTCTCGATCCCCGTCGACCACGACAAGCGCATGCAGACCGTCGCCCTCGCCCGCGAGCTGGAGCGCTGCACGAAGGACGGCCTCGTCCCCATGGCCGTCGTCGCCACCGCCGGCACCACCGACTTCGGCTCCATCGACCCGCTGCCCGAGATCGCCGAGCTGTGCGAGCAGTTCGGCACCTGGATGCACGTCGACGCCGCCTACGGCTGCGGACTGCTCGCCTCCCTGAAGCACCGGGACCGCATCGAGGGCATCGAGCGCGCCGACTCGGTCACCGTCGACTACCACAAGTCCTTCTTCCAGCCGGTGAGCTCCTCGGCCGTCCTCGTACGGGACGCGGCGACGCTCCGCCACGCCACCTACCACGCCGAGTACCTGAACCCGCGCCGCATGGTGCAGGAACGTATCCCCAACCAGGTGGACAAGTCCCTGCAGACCACCCGCCGGTTCGACGCCCTCAAGCTGTGGATGACACTGCGGACCATGGGCGCCGACGGCATCGGGCAGCTCTTCGACGAGGTGTGCGAGCTGGCCCGGGAGGGCTGGAAGCTGCTCGCCGCCGACCCGCGTTTCGACGTGGTCGTGGAGCCGAGCCTGTCCACGCTGGTCTTCCGCTGCATCCCGGCGAACGTCACCGACCCCGCCGAGATCGACCGAGCCAACCTCTACGCCCGCAAGGCCCTCTTCGCCTCCGGCGACGCCATCGTCGCGGGCACCAAGGTCGCCGGCCGTCACTACCTGAAGTTCACCCTGCTCAACCCCGAGACGCAGGCGTCCGACATCGCCGCCGTCCTCGACCTGATCGCCGGCCACGCCGAGCAGTACCTGGGAGAATCCCTTGACCGCGCGTCCTGAAAACCCGACCAGAACCCATGACTTCGTGGGCATCGGGCTCGGCCCCTTCAACCTCGGCCTGGCCTGCCTGACCGAGCCCATCGCCGAACTCGACGGCGTCTTCCTGGAGTCGAAGCCCGACTTCGAGTGGCACGCGGGGATGTTCCTCGACGGCGCCCACCTCCAGACCCCGTTCATGTCGGACCTGGTCACCCTCGCCGACCCGACGTCCCCGTACTCCTTCCTGAACTACCTGAAGGAGAAGGGCCGGCTGTACTCGTTCTACATCCGCGAGAACTTCTACCCGCTGCGCGTCGAGTACGACGACTACTGCCGCTGGGCCGCGAACAAGCTGAGCACCATCCGCTTCGGCACGACGGTGACGGAAGTGCGCTACGAGGACGGCGTCTACGTCGTGCACACCGAGGCCGGAGAGGTGTACCGGGCCCGTCACCTGGTCCTCGGCACGGGCACCCCGCCCTACGTCCCCGAGGCCTGCCAGGGCCTGGGCGGCGACTTCATCCACAACTCCCGCTACCTCCGGCACAAGGCGGAGCTGCAGAAGAAGGACTCGATCACGCTGGTCGGCTCCGGCCAGTCCGCCGCCGAGATCTACTACGACCTGCTCAGCGAGATCGACGTCCACGGCTACCGGCTGAACTGGGTCACCCGCTCCCCGCGCTTCTTCCCGCTGGAGTACACCAAGCTCACGCTGGAGATGACGTCCCCGGAGTACGTGGACTACTTCCGCGAGCTGCCGGAGGCCACCCGCTACCGCCTCACGGCCGAGCAGAAGGGCCTGTTCAAGGGCATCGACGGCGACCTGATCAACGAGATCTTCGACCTGCTCTACCAGAAGAACCTCGGCGGCCCCGTGCCCACCCGCCTGCTCACCAACTCCTCGCTGCACAGCGCGGCGTACGAGAACGGCACGTACACGCTGGGCTTCCGCCAGGAAGAGCAGCAGAAGGACTTCGAGCTGACCTCCGAGGGCCTGGTCCTCGCCACGGGCTACAAGTACGCCGAGCCCGAGTTCCTGAAGCCCGTCCGGGACCGCCTGGTCTACGACTCCCGGGGCAACTTCGACGTGGCCCGCAATTACGCCGTCGACGTCACCGGCCGCGGGATCTTCCTGCAGAACGCCGGCGTCCACACCCACAGCATCACCAGCCCCGACCTGGGCATGGGCCCGTACCGGAACGCGTACATCATCCGCGAGCTGCTCGGCACCGAGTACTACCCGGTCGAGAAGACGATCGCGTTCCAGGAGTTCTCCGTATGAGCATCGGCACCCTCACCGTCCGCGCCCTCGACCCGCTGAAGGACGCCGAGCTGCTGCACTCCTGGGTCACCCACCCCAAGGCCGCCTACTGGATGATGCAGGACGCGAAGCTCCAGGACGTCGAGCGCGAGTACATGCGGATCGCGGCCCACGAGCACCACCACGCCTTCGTGGGCCTGCACGACGGCGAACCGGCCTTCCTGATGGAGAGCTACGACCCCCGGTACGTCGAGCTGGTCGGGCTGTACGAGCCGGAGCCCGGCGACGTCGGCATGCACTTCCTGGTCGCCCCCACCGACCGGCCGATCCACGGTTTCACCCGGGCCGTCATCACCACCGTGATGGAGGAGCTGTTCGCCGACCCGCGCACCCGTCGAGTCGTCGTCGAGCCCGACGTGAGCAACAAGGCCGTGCACAAGCTGAACGAGGCCGTGGGCTTCGTGCCCGCACGTGAGATCGACAAGCCGGAGAAGCGCGCGCTGCTGAGCTTCTGCACGCGCGAGCAGTTCCTGGCCGCCCGAGGAGTAGCCGTATGACCCTGTCCGACGCCGTAGCGCATCTGTCCCCCCACCGCTGGGCGCGGGCCAACCGCCTCCTGATCCGCAAGGCGCTCGCCGAGTTCGCGCACGAGCGGCTCATCACCCCGGAGGCCACCGGCGACGGCGAGTACGTCGTCCGCAGCGACGGCCAGACCCGGTACACCTTCACCGCCGTGCGCCGCGCGCTCGACCACTGGCAGGTCGACGCCGACTCGATCACCCGCCACCGGGACGGCGCCGAGGCCCCCCTGGCGGCCCTGGACTTCTTCATCGAGCTCCAGAAGTCCCTCGGCCTGAGCGACGACATCCTGCCCGTCTACCTGGAGGAGATCTCCTCCACCCTCTCGGGCACCTGCTACAAGCTCACCAAACCGAAGAAGACGGCGGCGGAGCTCGCCCGCGGCGACTTCCAGGCCATCGAGACCGGCATGACCGAGGGCCACCCCTGCTTCGTCGCCAACAACGGACGGCTCGGCTTCGGCATCCACGAGTACCTGTCGTACGCCCCGGAGACCGCGAGCCCCGTCCGGCTGATCTGGCTGGCGGCACACCGCTCACGTGCCGCGTTCACGGCCGGCATCGGCATCGAGTACGAGTCGTTCCTGCGCGAGGAACTGGGCCGGGAGACCGTCGAGCGTTTCCACGGTGTCCTGCGCGACCAGGACCTCGACCCGGCCGACTACCTCCTCATCCCCGTCCACCCCTGGCAGTGGTGGAACAAGCTCACCGTCACCTTCGCCGCCGAGGTCGCCCGGAAACACCTGGTGTGCCTGGGCGAGGGCGACGACGAGTACCTGGCCCAGCAGTCCATCCGGACCTTCTTCAACACCTCCAGTCCCGAGAAGCACTACGTGAAGACGGCCCTGTCCGTCATCAACATGGGCTTCATGCGCGGTCTTTCGGCCGCCTACATGGAGGCCACCCCGGCGATCAACGACTGGCTGGCCCAGCTGATCGAGGGCGACCCGGTGCTGAGCTCCACGGGCCTGTCGATCATCCGCGAGCGGGCCGCCGTCGGCTACCGGCACCTGGAGTACGAGCAGGCGACGGACCGCTACTCGCCGTACCGCAAGATGCTCGCCGCGCTGTGGCGGGAGAGCCCGGTGCCGTCCCTGAAGGACGGCGAGTCCCTGGCCACCATGGCCTCCCTGGTCCACGTCGACCACGAGGGCGCCTCCGTCGCGGGCGCGCTCATCGAGCAGTCGGGCCTCACTCCGAAGGAATGGCTGCGCCGCTACCTCCAGGCCTACTTCACGCCCCTCCTCCACAGCTTCTACGCCTACGACCTGGTGTTCATGCCGCACGGCGAGAACGTCATCCTGGTGTTGAAGGACGGGGTCGTGCAGCGCGCTATCTACAAGGACATCGCCGAGGAGATCGCCGTCATGGACCCGGACGCGGTGCTGCCGCCGACGGTGGAGCGGCTGCGCGTGGAGGTCCCGGAGGACAAGAAGCTCCTGTCGATCTTCACGGACGTCTTCGACTGCTTCTTCCGCTTCCTCGCGGCGAACCTCGCCTCCGAGGGGATCCTGGAGGAGGACGACTTCTGGCGCACGGTCGCGGACGTGACCCGCGCCTACCAGGAGTCGACGCCGGAACTCGCCGACAAGTTCAAGCAGTACGACATGTTCGCCCCCGAGTTCGCCCTCTCCTGCCTCAACCGCCTCCAGCTCCGCAACAACGAACAGATGGTGGACCTCTCGGACCCGTCCGGCGCCCTCCAGCTGGTGGGCAACCTGAAAAACCCCATCGCACAGTTCTGACCCCACAGACAGACGGGCACCCCGGAGTACGGTCCTCCGGGGTGCTCGTCATGCTTGGGGGCGCGGGGAACTGCGCAATCTTTTAGGGGCGCGGGGAACTGCGCGACAAGCCCCCACGCACCCGCAGGCGCATCACCGCCCGCCAGACCCCCACGGCACCTGCGGCGACCGATACCACTCAATCCCCAGGGCATCCCACCGCTCAGCCTGCGCAGCAAGCCGCCCCTTGTACCGCTCCCAGTCATGCGAAGCCGCCGAAGACCACCCCAACTCGGCAACCCCCGGCAACCGCGGAAACGCCATGAACTCCACATGCCCGGAGTTCTCCAGCGTCTCCGACCACATCGGCGCCTCGACCCCCCGCACGGCCCCGCCGGGCACCCCCGGCAGATACGCCCCGGGATCCCAGTCGTACGACCGCCGCACCTCGACGTACCCCGCCCAGGACAACCCCAGCGGCGTCTCCTTGGTGTACTTCATGTCGAGATACACCCGGTCGGCCGGCGACAGAATCAGCCCCGTCCCGTTCTGCGCGGCCTTCACGACCTGCGCCTTCTCCTCCGCACTCGTACCGTCCAGACCCCAGTACTGCGCCAACGCCCCCCGCGAGGGGCTCGCCCCGGTCAGCTGGTGCCAGCCGACCACCGTCTTGCCGTACTTCGCGACGAGCGGCTGCACCCGCTCCATGAACGTCACGTAGTCCTCATGGCTGGTCGAATGCGCCTCGTCGCCCCCGATGTGGAGATACCTGCCCGGCGTGAGCGCGGCGAGCTCCCGGATCACGTCCTCCACGAAGTCGTACGTGACCTCCTTGCCGACGCACAGCGAGCTGAAGCCGACCTCGGTGCCGGTGTAGAGCGGGGGCGCCACGCCGTCGCAGTTCAGGTCGGCGTAGGAGGCGAGGGCCGCGTTGGTGTGGCCCGGCATGTCTATCTCGGGGACGACCTCCAGGTAGCGGGAGGCGGCGTAGCGCACGATCTCCCGGTAGTCGGCCTTGGTATAGAAGCCGCCGGGACCGCCGCCGACCTCCGTGGAACCGCCGTACGTCGCGAGGCGCGGCCAGGAGTCGACGGCGATGCGCCAGCCCTGGTCGTCGCTGAGGTGCAGATGCAGCTTGTTGATCTTGTAGAGGGCGAGCTGGTCGATGTAGCGCTTGACCTGGTCGACGGTGAAGAAGTGCCGGGAGACGTCGAGCATCGCGCCGCGCCAGCCGTAGCGCGGGGTGTCGGAGACGGTGCCGCCGGCGACGAGCCACGGTCCGGGCTGGACGGAGCTCTTCTCGACGGCCGCCGGGAGCAGCTGGCGCAGGGTCTGCACGCCGTGGAAGAGGCCGGCGGGTTCGGCCGCCGTGATGGTGACGCCCTCGCGGCCGCTGTCGAGGCGGTAGCCCTCGGCGCCGAACGGGCCTTGGGCGAGGTGCAGTCGGATACCGCCGGTCCCGTGGGCGGTGACGGGCAGGCGGTAACCGGTGGAGGGGCGGAGGATCCGCGCGAGGTACTCGCCGATGCCGCGGGTCTCGCGGGAGTCGTCGACGCGGATGTGGGTGCCTCGGGTGATCCGGTAGGGGGACCCGCCCGGCGCGACCGAGGCGGGCGCGGGGATCACGCGGTCGAGCGGGGTGGGCGATGCCCCCGCCGCGGGGGTGGCCCCTGTCACGGAGACGCCCATCGCCACCAGCAGCAGGGAACCGAGAAGGCGGAGCGTTCTGTGGTGCTGTCTCACACGGCCGTCTCTCACAAGCGTGTCCCTTCCATGAGCCGTAGAGCCCCAAGAGGTCTGGACCACTCTCTCGTGAGTCGGGGCAGACAATCCACCCCGCGGCGGAGATCCGTTGCGGTCCGGGCCGGACGCGGAAGCCCGGCCCGGGCCGCCCGGTCCTACTTGGCGCGGCGGGCCACCGTGAAGTGGTCGATCCGGTCGCCGGTCTCCGCGATGCCCTGCACCTTCAGGGTCGTGTAGTGGCCCTTCGGCGCGGGAGTGACGTCCACGCGCAGGAACGAGTAGTTCAGGTAGCGCACGCGCGACCACGCGACGGTCTCGTTCTGCTTGCCGTCCTTGAGGTTCACGAAGGAAGCCACGGAGTCGACCTCGTGCTCGTGCCCCTCGTAGGAGTCGGGCGCGCTGAACGCGTACAGGCTGCGGCCGGCCGCGCCCGCCGTCACGTACACCACGCCCTCGGTCTCGGGGTACGCCGTGCCGCCGATCGGCAGCTTCTTGGCGACCTTGTCACCCTTGATCACGTCGGTGCGCTCGTACTGGTGGTTGTGACCGTTGATCACGAGGTCCACCTGGTACTTCTCGAACAACGGCACCCACTCCTGGCGCACACCCCCCTCCGAGGCGTGCGAGGTGGAGGTGCAGTAGGCGCAGTGGTGGAAGAACACCACGACGAAGTCGACGTCCTTCGCGGCCCGGTACCTCTTCAGCTGCGCCTCGAACCACTTGGTCTGGGTGCCGCCGGAGATGCCGAGGTTGGCCGGGATCTCGAAGGACACGTCGTTGGGGTCGAGCGAGATGACCGCCGTGTTGCCGTGGACGAAGGAGTAGACGCCCGGCAGATGCTTCTTGTCAGGCCCGTTGTCGGGGAGCCTGAAACGGGCCTCCTCGCCGCCGTAGCCGTTCGGCGAATACCAGGCCTCCATGTCGTGGTTGCCGTACGACACCATCCACGGGACGGACTTGGCGACCGTCTCGGTCTGGGCCAGGAACTGGTCCCAGGTGCGCGAGTCGAAACCGGTGTCGGAGGTCTTGCCCTGGCCGGTCGGGTCGCCGTAGGCGATGTCGCCCGCGTGCAGGTGGAAGGCCGGGTTCTGGCCGAGCAGCAGGCTGTTGTTGGCGAGGCCGTGGTAGCTGACGCCCTGGTCGCCGAAGGCCGTGAAGGTGAAGGGCGCCTTGTGCGCGGGGGCGGTGGTGAAGGTGCCGAGGGTGCCCAGCAGGTGCGGTTCGGCCGGGTCGAAGCCCTGGTGGCCGACGCCGTAGTAGTAGGTCCGGCCCGGTCGCAGGTGGGTCAGCCGGGCGTGGAGGTAGTACTGGGTGTGGTCGCCGCTCGCGCCGACACCGGCCGGGGTGAAGAGGGTGCGGACCTCGGCGTCGATCTTCCGGGAGAGGTCCGTGGGGTGGGCGCCGATGCGAATGAACGGCTTCTTGACGGCGACCGGGACCTGCCAGGAGACGGTCATCTCCGTGCGCGGGTCGTTGCCGTAGGCGAGGTGGCGGCCGAAGGGGGCGACGAAGGCGCCGTCGACGGCCTCGGTCGCGGGAGCGGTGCGCGCCGTGGGAACGGCGGCCTGGGCGGTGGCGCCGGGAACGAACGCGCCACCCGCGACGGCGCCGAGCGTGACGGCACCGCCTCTGATCATCGTGCGCCGGGAGAATCTGGCGCGCAGGTACTCGTGCTGCTCGGCCATACTCATGCGCTCGGCGAGCCGCTCGGGTACGCCCATACGAGGAATGTCCATGGCGTCCAAAAATCGACGCCTCGGGCAACGGGATGCGGGACGTCCGGTGGACGCTTCGCGAACAAGCGCTCATGACAGGTTCAACGTTCCCCCAAAGATCCCCAACAGCCATCTGCCCGAAACCGGGCAGGATCCTTGCGAAAGTGCCGCCGGTGCCCCAGGATCTAGCGAGTGCACGACGAACTCGTTGATCACCTGACGCGGTCCACGCCTCTCAACCGGGGCGAGGCACTGCGGGTGATCCAGGACGTGCTCGCCTGGTTCGACGAGACGACCGAGGAGTACGTCCGTCGCCGCCACCGCGAGCTCCAGGCCCAGGGCCTGGTGAACGCGGCGATCTTCGAGCGGATCGGGGCGGATCTGAAATATCGCGCGGTGGCGCCGCCGGAGCTCTCGCTCCGGCAGCTGCGGCGTATCGTCTACGGCTGAGGAATACCTGTACATGTGCGGAATCGTCGGTTACATCGGGAAGCGTGACGTCGCCCCCCTCCTGCTGGAGGGCCTCCAGCGCCTGGAGTACCGCGGCTACGACTCCGCGGGCATCGTCGTCACGGCCCCGAAGGCGTCCGGCCTGAAGATGGTCAAGGCCAAGGGCCGCGTCCGCGACCTGGAGGCCAAGGTCCCGGCCCGCTTCAAGGGCACGACCGGCATAGCCCACACCCGCTGGGCCACCCACGGCGCCCCCTCGGACGTGAACGCGCACCCGCACCTGGACGCCGAGGGCAAGGTCGCCGTCGTCCACAACGGCATCATCGACAACGCCGCCGACCTGCGCCGCAAGCTGGAGGCGGACGGCGTCGAGTTCCTGTCCGAGACCGACACCGAGGTCCTCACCCACCTGATCGCCCGCTCGCAGGCCACGAAGCTGGAGGACAAGGTCCGCGAGACCCTCCGGCTCATCGAGGGCACCTACGGCATCGCCGTGCTGCACGCCGACTTCCCCGACCGGATCGTCGTCGCCCGCAACGGCTCCCCGGTCGTCCTCGGCATCGGCGAGAAGGAGATGTTCGTCGCCTCGGACATCGCCGCCCTGGTCGCCCACACGCGCCAGATCGTCACCCTCGACGACGGCGAGATGGCCACCCTGAAGGCCGACGACTTCCGCACGTACACGACGGAGGGCACCCGCACCACCGCCGAGCCCACCACCGTCGAGTGGGAGGCCGCCTCCTACGACATGGGCGGCCACGACACCTACATGCACAAGGAGATCCACGAGCAGGCCGACGCCGTGGACCGCGTGCTGCGCGGCCGCATCGACGACCGCTTCTCCACCGTGCACCTGGGCGGCCTGAACCTGGACGCCCGCGAGGCCCGGCGCATCCGCCGCGTCAAGATCCTGGGCTGCGGCACCTCGTACCACGCGGGCATGATCGGCGCCCAGATGATCGAGGAGCTGGCCCGCATCCCCGCCGACGCCGAGCCGGCCTCGGAGTTCCGCTACCGCAACGCGGTCGTCGATCCCGACACCCTGTACGTCGCGGTCTCCCAGTCCGGTGAGACCTACGACGTCCTGGCCGCCGTGCAGGAGCTCAAGCGCAAGGGCGCGCGGGTCCTGGGCGTGGTGAACGTGGTCGGCTCGGCGATCGCCCGCGAGGCGGACGGCGGCATCTACGTGCACGCCGGGCCCGAGGTCTGCGTGGTCTCCACGAAGTGCTTCACCAACACCACGGTGGCCTTCGCGCTCCTCGCCCTGCACCTCGGCCGCACCCGCGACCTGTCGGTCCGTGACGGCAAGCGCATCATCGAGGGCCTGCGCAAGCTGCCCGCGCAGATCGCCGAGATCATGGAGCACGAGGAGGACGTCAAGAAGCTGGCCCTCCAGTTCGCCGAGGCCCGCTCGATGCTCTTCATCGGCCGTGTGCGGGGCTACCCGGTGGCCCGCGAGGCCTCGCTGAAGCTCAAGGAGGTCTCGTACATCCACGCCGAGGCCTACCCCGCCTCCGAGCTCAAGCACGGCCCGCTGGCCCTGATCGAGCCGGCCCTCCCCACGGTCGCGATCGTCCCCGACGACGACCTGCTGGAGAAGAACCGCGCCGCCCTGGAGGAGATCAAGGCCCGCAGCGGCAAGATCCTCGCGGTCGCCCACCAGCACCAGGAGAAGGCCGACGAAACCATCGTCGTCCCGAAGAACGAGGACGAACTCGACCCCATCCTGATGGGCATCCCCCTCCAACTCCTGGCGTACCACACGGCCTTGGCCCTGGGCCGCGACATCGACAAGCCGAGGAACCTGGCGAAGTCGGTGACGGTTGAGTAAGTGACCCTCTTTTAGGGGCGATGACGGACCCCCACGCGCTGCCACCAGGCACGGGGGGTCCGTTTTTCATCGCCGGGAAGCCGCCCAACTCCCCAGCCGGCGCAGCTAACCGGTGGCCGTCACCCCCCGGCCGGCAGCACGTCGAGGCAGAACAGTCGGCCAGTGCGCCAACACCGCGGTAGCGGCATACCAGGCCACCGCACCCGCGGCGACGGCGAACCAGCCCCCCACCTTCACGAGCCCGTCGTTGCCGGCGAAACTCGCGATCGCCATGAGCAACAGGGCGACGAAGAACAGCCCGTACACGCCCTGCCCGAGCCGATCCCCTCCCGCGAGCGTCAGGGAAAGCGCCACGAGGGCGAACAACAGCAGGAACAGCCCTGCCTCGTTGCCGGAGGCCGTGTCGGACACGGCCCACGTGAACCACAACGCCCCGAGCACCGGGAACGCCGTACCCTCGGCGAAGTCCCGCTCCCGGAGAGCCATCATCCCGGCGACGAAGAGGGCGATCCCGCCCACGTACTGGGCGATTGACACGGCGTCAGCGGCTGACACCCCGTCGATCACATCGGCGTGCCCCAGCCCGAAGGCCAACAGGGTGATTCCAAGAGCGAGTCGACCGACCACGGTCGTGGTTCCGCTTCCCGCGGAGACGTCTTTGTCCACGGCGGGGCTCCCTTCGTGCATGTGCAGTTGTGCGGTGTCCCGTATATGCCCTTCACAAGGGCACAAAGCACCTAGTACGCACGAGTAGATTCGCGCGTCGCACCAAGGGAGTTGAGCGTCAGGGAATGACGACGACGGGCCGCTGTGCCCGCTTGGCGAGCCGCCCGGCGACCGAGCCGAAGATCCGTCCGACGATGCCGTGGGTCGACCCGACGACGATCGCGTCGGCCTCGTACTCCCGGCCGACCTCTTCGAGTTCGTGGCAGATGTCCCCGCCGCGCTCGACCAGGATCCAGGGAACCTCGGCGAGGTAGTCCGCACAGGCCAGCTCGAGACCGAGCACCTCGGTCCGGTGGTCCGGCACGTCCACGAAGACGGGCGGCTCACAGCCGGCCCACACCGTGGTCGGCAGCCGGTTGGCGACATGGACGATGATCAGGCCCGAGCCGGAGCGATGGGCCATGCCGATCGCGTACGCCAGGGCGCGCTCACTGGAGGTGGAGCCGTCGAAACCGACGACCACGCCGTGCTTGAAGGCGGGATCGCAGGAATGGCGTGGCTCTTCCGCCGCCAGGGGCTCGGCCGCCGTGGGATCGGCGACGGGCCGCTTGCGGTCCGCGGGTTCGAAGAATTCGTGACCGGCCATGGCTGTCTCGGCGTTGTGATCCTTATATGGGGGACGACAGAGTGCGGCGGAGCTGTGTCCGGGAATGGTCTTCCCAACCCCATACCCCCAAGGGTACGGCGGCACGCCTCCTTAGCCCAGACCCCGCCCGCCGTGCGTGCGGGTTCCAGGGAGCATGCACGAGGCGACGCCCGTAACGCAATGGTTGCTGCGCTGTACAGGCGGTTTGCACAGGATTCACTTACCCCTGAGGGTGATCCGGGGTCATCCGGTCGCACAGTGACCTGCCCCGGGGGCCGAGCGTTGAACCCCGTGAGCCACGCCACAGGGAGCACGCATGTCCGGACCACGCCCCGCCTCCGAGGCGGACCGCGGGACCCCGCCGCCGCGGGACACCGCGACGGAGGTGGTCCGCTGGGCGGCCTTCAGCTGCCTGCTCGTCCCGGTCGTGCTCCTCGGGTACGGCACCTCGCCGGCCGGTGCCGCCGGCACCGCCCTCGGCCTCGCGGCCGTCACGGGCGCCTGCCGGGTGCTGCTGCGCCAGTCCGAGCGCGGCGCGGCGCGCATGGCGGCCGAGGACCGG
Source organism: Streptomyces sp. NPDC006372 (assembly GCF_040612515.1). Lineage (NCBI taxonomy): Bacteria > Bacillati > Actinomycetota > Actinomycetes > Kitasatosporales > Streptomycetaceae > Streptomyces > Streptomyces sp. NPDC006372. The sequence continues at coordinate 883,873 of NZ_JBEXQJ010000001.1, forward strand.
GCGCCCCACCGGGGCAGGCACCACCGCACCGGAACGGGGTCGCACCGTGGCGGACGGCACACCGGAGGAGATACACCGGTCAGCTGACCGGTTTCCGTGCACGTGCACGTCGGTTTTCAGCCAACTTCTCGCACCCGTGCATCACCGTGCCCCACCACCCCCCAACCCCCGTTTGACCTGCACGGAAAGGGCCTCCAGGGCCCTGCGCACCCTACGTGGATTGGCCACCGCGACAAGGCGCACTTCCCTGCACGCCCCACGAGTGCAACGCTTCGTGATCGAATGCTTCACGCCAAGTTGCCAAGTCGACAATCTGCCGAGTGCCGAACCGGCCAACTCGGCGCGACGGGACACAGTAGATTCGATCTTGACTGTCTACGGCGGGGGACTCGTGCAGGACCGAGGGGAAACGTGCAGGAGCGACACAACCGAGGAGCCGCGACCACCGAGGGGGGCTTAGCAGTATGAGCCACGACTCCACTGCCGCGCCGGAAGCCGTGGCCCGGAAGCTTTCCGGGCGACGCCGCAAGGAGATCGTCGCGGTGCTGCTGTTCAGCGGCGGCCCCATCTTCGAGAGTTCCATACCGCTGTCGGTGTTCGGGATCGACCGCCAGGACGCCGGGGTGCCGCGCTACCGACTGCTGGTGTGCGGGGGTGAGGACGGCCCGCTGCGGACCACAGGGGGCCTGGAACTCAGCGCACCGCATGGCCTGGAAGCGATCTCCCGCGCGGGCACGGTCGTCGTACCGGCCTGGCGTTCGATCACTTCTCCGCCACCGGAGGAGGCGCTCGACGCGCTGCGCCGGGCCCACGAGGAGGGCGCCCGCATCGTCGGGCTGTGCACCGGCGCCTTCGTCCTCGCGGCGGCCGGCCTGCTGGACGGCCGCCCCGCGACGACACACTGGATGTACGCGCCGACGCTGGCCAAGCGCTACCCGTCGGTGCACGTCGACCCGAGGGAGCTGTTCGTCGACGACGGCGACGTGCTGACGTCGGCCGGCACGGCCGCGGGCATCGACCTGTGCCTGCACATCGTGCGCACCGACCACGGCAACGAGGCGGCCGGTGCCCTGGCCCGGCGGCTCGTCGTGCCCCCGCGCCGCAGCGGCGGCCAGGAGCGCTACCTCGACAGGTCTTTACCGGAGGAGATCGGCGCCGACCCGCTGGCCGAGGTCGTCGCCTGGGCGCTGGAGCACCTCCACGAACAGTTCGACGTGGAGACGCTGGCGGCACGCGCGTACATGAGCCGCCGTACGTTCGACCGCCGCTTCCGCTCGCTGACCGGGAGCGCCCCGCTGCAGTGGCTGATCACGCAGCGGGTGCTCCAGGCGCAGCGCCTGCTGGAGACGTCGGACTACTCGGTGGACGAGGTGGCGGGGCGCTGCGGCTTCCGGTCGCCGGTCGCGCTGCGCGGGCACTTCCGCCGCCAGCTGGGCTCGTCCCCGGCCGCGTACCGGGCCGCCTACCGGGCCCGGCGCCCGCAGGGCGAGCGGCCCCAGGACACCGAGGCCGCCCAGGGCGGGCCCGGGTCCGGCGTCCCGGGCGGCCACTCCACCCACCCGGGCCACCCCGGTCAGCCGGGCCAGCCGCCCGGCTCCCTCCACCCGGAGCACCCCGTCCCGATCCAGTCCCGCCGAACGGCGGCGGCCGGTGCGATCGGGGCGCCCCCGGCGCTGTCGGCCTCGGCCGCGTCGGACAACGGTCGGGAAGCGTACATATCGTCCCGGGCGAGCCTGCCGGGGCAACGCAGCGCGACATGATCGGGTGACCGGGTCCGCGGGGTGAAGCCTCCGCGGACCCGGCTTCCGTTCCGGGGCCCGCCGGGCCTTGCCCACGAGGTCACCGCACCGCCGGCTCGGCCCGGGGCGGCCCGCCGTAAGGTGAGACACATGAACGATCGCATGGTGTGGATCGACTGCGAGATGACCGGCCTCTCGCTGTCGGACGACGCGCTCATCGAAGTGGCCGCCCTCGTGACCGACTCCGAGCTGAACGTGCTCGGCGAAGGAGTGGACATCGTCATCCGGCCGCCGGACCGGGCGCTGGAGACGATGCCGGAGGTGGTGCGTCAGATGCACACCGCGTCCGGGCTGCTCGCCGAGCTGCCGGACGGCACGACGCTGCAGGACGCCGAGGAGCGGGTCCTGACGTACGTGAGGGAGTTCGTCAAGGAGCCGGGCAAGGCCCCGCTGTGCGGCAACTCCGTCGGCACGGACCGCGGCTTCCTGCTGCGCGACATGCCGACGCTGGAGGACTACCTGCACTACCGGATCGTCGACGTGTCGTCGATCAAGGAGCTGGCCCGCCGCTGGTACCCGCGGGCGTACTTCAACAGCCCGCAGAAGAACGGCAACCACCGCGCGCTCGCCGACATCCGCGAGTCCATCGCCGAACTGCGCTACTACCGCGAGGCCCTTTTCGTCCCGCAGCCCGGGCCCGACTCGGACACCGCGAAGACGATCGCCGCGAAGCACGTTCTGCCTGCTCAGTAGGCGCGACAGGGGCCCGTCGGGGGGCGCCGGGAAAGGCGTGCGCGAGCACCCCTTCGGACCCTGTACACTTTTTCTCGGCCGGTCGGGGAAGTCACTGACCTCCAAGCCGGTCATGGTGGGTGTAGCTCAGCTGGTAGAGCACCTGGTTGTGGTCCAGGATGCCGCGGGTTCGAGTCCCGTCACTCACCCTGAGCGATCAGCCGGTGGTTTCGACAGAAGCCACCGGCTGAAGCTTTTTGCGCGCCGGTCCCGGCCCTGGCGACGGTCGCGGTTACGGTCGGCGCCATGGACGGTGGACATCGCGGATGGCATGCGTGTGTGCTCGGCGGGGCCGTGTTCGCCGTATGCATGGCCGGCACCACGCTGCCGACGCCCCTCTATCCCCTCTACCAGGCCAAGTTCGGGTTCTCCGACCTGACGGTGACCGTGGTGTACGCCCTCTACGCCTTCGCGGTCATCGCGGTGCTGCTGCTGGTCGGCAACGCCTCGGACGCCGTGGGCCGGCGCCCGGTGCTGCTGTGCGGACTGGCCTTCGCCGCGGCGAGCGCCGTCTGCTTCCTCTGCGCCACCGGGCTGGACTGGCTGTACGCGGGACGGCTGCTGTCGGGGCTGTCCGCCGGGCTGTTCACCGGTGCCGCCACGGCCTACGTGATGGAACTGGCGCCGGAGGGCGGCACCTCCCGGGCCACCTTCGTGGCGACGGCCGCCAACATGGGCGGACTGGGCATCGGTCCGCTGCTGTCCGGAGTGCTGGCGCAGTACGCCGACTGGCCGCTGTACCTGCCGTTCGTCGTCCACCTCTGCTTGGTGGCCGGGGCGGCCCTCGTCGTGCTGCGCCTCGCGGAGACCGTGCGGGAGCGGCGGCCGCTGCGCACCGTACGGCCGCAGCGTCCCGCGCTGCCCCCGCAGGTGCGGGCGGTGTTCGCGCCCGCGGCGATCGCCTCGTTCGTCGGCTTCGCGCTGCTGGGGTTGTTCACCTCGGTCAGCCCGGACTTCCTCGCCCGGTCCCTGGACCTGCACAACCACGCGGTGAGCGGTCTGGTCGTCGCGCTCGCCTTCTTCTCCTCCACCGCGGGGCAACTGGCGGTAGGTGTGGTCGGCGTCCGGCGCTCCCTCCCCCTCGGCTGCGCCGGACTCCTCGCCGGACTGGCGCTGCTCGCGGGCGCGCTGCGGTGGGGCCTCCTGACGCTGGTCGTCCTGAGCGCGATCGTCGGCGGGGTCGGACAGGGGCTGGCGTTCCGCGGCGCGCTCGCCGAGGTGGCCGCCGCGTCTCCCGGGCACCAGCGCGCGGAGGTCATCTCGACCCTGTTCGTGGTGGCCTACACGGGCATCTCCCTCCCGGTGATCGGCGTGGGCCTCCTGACCCACCCGATCGGCCTGGAGGGCGCGGGGCTGGTGTTCATCGCCTGTATGGCCGTGCTGGTGTCGGTCGCGGCCGCCTACCTGCTCCGCCGTCCGGTACCGGCGAGGACGTGACCGCGCTTCTCCCGAGCGCCAGTTGGGCGGGGGAAAGGACGGGCCGTCACGACGACGACCGCACCACCAGTTCCGTGGCGAGCACCATCTGACGCCGGTCCAGGCCCCGGGACGCCAGGGGGCGGCGGTCGGCGACCTCGGTGAGGAGGAGGTCGATCATCCGTCGGCCCATCTCCTCGATGGGCTGGCGGACGCTGGTGAGGGGCGGGTCCATGTGGCGGGCGATGGCGGAGTCGTCGTAGCCGACGAGCGCCACGTCGTCGGGGATGCGGCGCCCGGCCTCGCGCAGCGCCTGGCGGGCGCCGGCCGCGGTGACGTCGGAGCCGGCGAAGACGGCGTCCAGGTCGGGGTGGCGCTCCAGCAGCGCCTCCATGGCACGGCGGCCGCCCTCCTCCGTGAAGTCGCCCCCTTCGATCAGCGCCTCGTCCACCCCGTGGCCCGCGTCGCTCAGGGCGTCGCGGTAGCCGTCGACACGACGCTGGGCGCCGTAGACGTCGAGGCGGCCGGTGATGTGGGCCACCCGGCGGCGGCCGCGGGACAGCAGGTGCTCGACGGCCTGACGGGCACCGCCGTAGTTGTCCGAGTCGACCGACGGCAGCGTCTCCGCCGACGATCGCGGGCCGCTGATCACTGCCGGGATCTCCAGCTGCGCCAGCAGGTCGGGCAGCGGGTCGTCCGCGTGGACCGAGACCAGCAGCACACCGTCCACCCGGTGGGCGGCCAGGTACTGGGCGAGCCGCTGCCGTTCCCGGTCGCTGCCCGCGAAGATCAGCAGCAGCTGCATCTCCGTGTCGGAGATCTCCGCCCCGACGCCCTTGAGCATGTCGGAGAAGTACGGCTCCGCGAAGAACCTGGTCTCCGGCTCGGGCACGACCAGCGCGATCGCGTCCGTACGGTTGGCGGCCAGGGCGCGGGCCGCCGTGTTGGGGACGTAGCCGAGCTCCGCGACGGCGGCCTCCACCGCCGCCCGGGTCGCGTCACTGACTCTCGGCGAACCGTTGATCACCCGGGAGACGGTGCCGCGGCCGACACCGGCGCGCGCCGCCACCTCTTCGAGGGTGGGCCGGCCACCGCTTCGGCCCCGCGCTCCGTGGCTTGCCATGGGCTCCGCCTTCCCGTCCAGACCCGCACTCTGCGGCTGGCCTGGAATTTAACAGGCCCGCCGATGGAAGTGACCGCTGTGGAGGGCTGCCGCCCCGGGCCTTCCGCTTCCACCGGACGAGCTTGATCGACTGGCTGGATACCGCCGCCCCGGGCGGCAACCGTTCCCGGTCGGGGGCCAGTTAACAGCCCGATAACTGAACGCATATCTCCCTGTCCGGTCCCTTGACACCCCCGCCCCGACCCGCGAACCTTCAACACATCACTGGTGGGAGCGCTCCCACAGTACCTGACACATACACAACCCGCACGTTCCCCGCCCGCGCCGAAGCGAGTAAAAAACGGGTCCAACATGCAGTTGGCCGGGGGGTCGGCACGTCAGGGCAACAGGAGGACGACATGCGAGCACGCATCCGAACCGCCCGCAAGGCGATGGTTCTCGCGGCCGTCGCGTCGCTGGGCGCCGGGCTGCTGGCCGGCTGTGCCGACGACGGCGGAAACGACGGCTCCGGCTCGTCGGACGGAGACGGCAAGGGCAAGACGACGATCTCGCTGGGGCTCTTCGGCACCATGGGCTTCAAGGAATCCGGCCTCTACGCCGAGTACGAGAAGCTCAATCCCAACATCAAGATCACCGAGAACGTCATCGAGCGGAACGAGAACTACTACCCGGCGCTGCTGAACCACCTCACCACCAACAGCGGCCTGCTCGACGTCCAGGCCGTCGAAGTCGCCAACATAGCCGAGGTCACGGCCACTCAGTCCGACAAGCTCGAGGACATGTCCAAGGTTTCGGGCGTGAAGCCGGACACCTGGCTCGACTGGAAGTGGAAGCAGGCCACGACCAAGGACGGCCGGACGATCGGCCTCGGCACGGACGTCGGCCCGATGGCGCTCTGCTACCGCAAGGACCTGTACCAGAAGGCCGGGCTGCCCACGGACCCCGCCGAGGTCGGCAAGCTGTGGGCCGGTGACTGGGCCAAGCTGGTCTCCGTCGGCGAGCGGTACAAGGCGAAGGCCCCCAAGGGCACCTACTTCATGGACTCCCCCGGCGGCCTGCTCAACGCGATCCTGGGCAGCGAGAAGGAGAAGTTCTACGACGCCTCCGGCAAGGTCATCTACAAGACGAACCCGGCCGTCAAAGCCGCCTTCGACCTGACCTCGGAGGCCGCCGAGAAGGGGCTGGTCCAGTCGCAGACGCAGTTCCAGCCGTCGTGGGAGACCACGATCTCCAAGAGCCTGTTCGCCACGATCTCCTGCCCGCCGTGGATGCTCGGCACGATCAAGGGCAAGTCGCAGCCCGACGCGGCCGGCAAGTGGGCCGTGGCCGCGGCGCCCAAGGGCGGCAACTGGGGCGGCACCTTCCTCACCGTGCCGAAGAGCGGCAAGAACGTGAAGGAGGCCCAGAAGCTGGTGGCCTGGCTGACCGCTCCGGAGCAGCAGGCGAAGCTGTTCAAGGTGCAGGGCAACTTCCCGAGCACCCCGGCCGCCTACACCAGGCCCGAAGTGACCGGCGCGAAGAACGAGATGACCGGTGACCAGCCGATCGGCACGGTCTTCGCCGAGGCCGCCAAGGGCGCCCCGGTCCAGGTGATCGGCCCGAAGGACCAGATCATCATGCAGGGTCTGTCGGACAACGGCGTGTTCCTGGTGACGAAGGGCAAGTCGGCGGACGAGGCCTGGAACTCCGCGGTCAAGACCATCGACAACAAGCTGGACCAGTGACCCGTATGGCCACCCGTCACGACACCGCCGCGCCCCCCGTGGAGGGGGGCGCGGCCCCGGGTCGCCCGCCCGGGGACGCCGCGGCCGTGGAGAAGGAGCGGCGGCGCCGGGACCGGCTGTCCCGTCGCTGGCAGCGGGACATCCGCTGGAGCCCGTACGCCTTCGTCTCCCCGTTCTTCCTGCTGTTCGTCGCGTTCGGCCTGTTCCCGTTGATCTACACGGGCTGGGCCTCGCTGCACCAGGTGGAACTGACGGCGCCGACCGACATGAACTGGGTCGGACTGCGCAACTACACCAGGATCTTCGACGACGAGTTCTTCTGGAACGCGGCGAAGAACACCCTGACCATCGGCATCATCTCCACCGTTCCGCAGTTGCTGATGGCGATGGGCATCGCCCACATCCTCAACTACAAGCTGCGGGCCTCGACGTTCTTCCGGGTCGCGATGCTCGCGCCGTACGCGACGTCGATCGCCGCGGCCTCGCTGGTGTTCGTGCTGCTCTTCGGCCGTGACTACGGCATGATCAACTGGCTGCTCGACATGGTCGGCATCAACCCGGTCGACTGGCAGAACGACAAGTGGCCCTCGCAGATCGCGGTCTCGACGATCATCATCTGGCGCTGGACGGGCTACAACGCGCTGATCTACCTCGCCGCGATGCAGGCGATCCCGCAGGACCTGTACGAGTCGGCGGCGCTGGACGGGGCCAACCGCTGGCAGCAGTTCCTCCATGTGACGCTGCCGGCGCTGCGCCCGACGATCCTGTTCACCGCCGTCGTCTCGACGATCGGAGCCTCGCAGGTCTTCGGTGAGCCGCTGCTGTTCGACGTCAACAAGGGGGCGTCCGGCGGCGCGGAGCACCAGTTCCAGACGCTCGGGCTGTACCTGTACGAGCAGGGCTGGGTGGCCCAGCACCTGGGCCGGGCCTCGGCGATCGCCTGGACGATGTTCCTGATCCTGATCGTCATCGGCATCGTCAACTACGTCATCTCGCGCCGGCTGCGCGCCAGTAGTTAAGGAGTGTGGCCGTGACGACGACTGTGACGCCCCCGGACACCAAGCCCGTCGAGACTGCCAAACGCCCCCGGTTGCCGAAGTCCGCGCGGGCCGGCGGGACGCTGCACGGCGGTCCGATCGCGTACGCGATCCTCATCGTGTTCACGATCGTGTCGCTGTTCCCGCTGGTGTGGACGGCGATCGCCGCCTCGCGCGACAACCAGCGGCTCGCGCAGACGCCGCCGCCGTTCTGGTTCGGCTCGGGGCTGTTCGACAAGCTGGAGATCGCCTGGAACGAGGCCAATCTGGGCGAGGCGTTCTTCAACACCACGATCGTGGCGGGCACTTCGGCGCTGACCATCGTCTTCCTGTCGACGATCGCCGGTTTCGCCTTCGCCAAACTGCGGTTCAGGGGCCGTGGCGCGCTGATGCTGATCGTGATCGGCACGATGATGGTGCCGCCGCAGCTGAGCGTGATCCCGCTGTACATGATGGTCGCCAAGCTGGACTGGACGGACCAGTTGCAGGCGGTGATCTTCCCGTCGCTGGTGAGCGCGTTCGGTGTGTTCTTCATGCGGCAGTACCTGATCCAGGCGCTGCCGGACGAGATCATCGAGGCCGCCCGGGTCGACGGGGCGAGCAGCTGGCGGGTGGTGTGGCACGTGGTGTTCCCGGCGGCGCGGCCGGCGATGGCCGTGCTCGGGATGCTGACGTTCGTGCAGACCTGGAACGACTTCATGTGGCCGTTCCTGGTGCTGACCCAGATGGGCAACCCGACCGTGCAGGTCGCGGTCGCGGGTCTGGGCCGCGGCTACACGCCCGACCAGTCCCTGATCATGGCGGGCGCGTTGCTGGGCACGCTGCCGCTGCTGCTGGTGTTCGCGATCTTCGGCAAGCAGATCGTGGGCGGCATCATGCAGGGTGCCGTGAAGGGCTGACCCGCCGTCCGTGGGGCCGGGTCAGCGCCGCTCCGGCCCCTCATCCTCCCCCTCCCCCCTCCACCGTCGGTCTCACGACCTCCAATGGGAGCGCTTCCATGCCTGACTCCGAGAACCCGGCCACTTCGGTGACCTTCCCTCCCACCTTCCTCTGGGGCGCGGCGACCTCCGCGTACCAGATCGAGGGTGCGGTGCGGGAGGACGGCCGTACGCCGTCGATCTGGGACACCTTCAGCCATACGCCGGGCAAGACCGAGGGCGGCGACACCGGTGACATCGCTGTCGACCACTACCACCGGTACCGCGAGGACGTGGCGATGATGGCGGAGCTGGGCCTGGGTGCCTACCGCTTCTCCGTCTCCTGGTCCCGGGTGCAGCCGACGGGGCGCGGCCCGGCGGTCCAGAAGGGGCTGGACTTCTACCGCCGGCTGGTCGACGAGCTGCTGTCGAAGGGCATCCAGCCGGCCGTCACGCTCTACCACTGGGACCTTCCGCAGGAGCTGGAGGACGCGGGCGGCTGGCCGGAGCGGGACACGGCGCACCGTTTCGCCGAGTACGCGCGGATCGTCGGTGAGGCGCTGGGCGACCGTGTGGAGCACTGGATGACGGTCAACGAGCCGTGGTGCAGCGCGTTCCTCGGCTACGCCTCCGGGGTGCACGCCCCCGGCCGTACGGATCCGGCTGCCGCCTTGCGGGCCGCGCACCATCTGAACCTGGCGCACGGGCTGGGCGTGTCCGCGCTGCGGTCGGTGATGCCGGCCCGCAACCAGGTGGCGGTCGCCCTCAACTCGGCGGCGGTGCGGCCGCTTTCGCAGGAGCCGGCGGACCTGGCCGCGGCCCGGAAGATCGACGACCTGGCCAGCGGGGTCTTCCACGGCCCGATCCTGCACGGCGCCTACCCGGAGTCGCTGTACGTGGCGACGGCCGGGGTCACGGACTGGGACTACGTCCTGGACGGCGATCTGGCGTTGATCAACCAGCCGTTGGACGCACTGGGCCTCAACTACTACACGCCCTCGCTGGTGTCGGCGGCGGACCCGAACGCGAAGGGGCCGCGCGCCGACGGCCACGGGGCGAGCGAGCACTCGCCGTGGCCGGGCGTGGACGACGTGGCGTTCCACCAGACTCCCGGCGAGCGCACCGAGATGGGCTGGACGGTCGACCCGACGGGCCTGCACGAGCTGATCATGCGCTACACCCGCGAGGCGCCGGGGCTGCCGCTGTACATCACCGAGAACGGCGCGGCCTACGACGACAAGATCGACTCCGACGGCCGGGTGCACGATCCGGAGCGCGTCGCCTACCTCCACGGCCACCTGTCCGCGGTGCGCCGCGCGATCGCCGACGGCGCGGACGTCCGCGGCTACTTCCTGTGGTCCCTGCTGGACAACTTCGAGTGGGCGTACGGCTACGGCAAGCGCTTCGGCGCGGTGTACGTGGACTACGCGTCGCTGGAGCGCACCCCGAAGACGAGCGCCCGCTGGTACGGGCGGGCTGCGCGGGCGGGGGCATTGCCGGAGGTGGGGGCGGTCTAGCCACCTCGGAGGCGGTTCAGCCGCCTCGGGGGCGGGGGGGACGGGGCGCGGCACCTTAGGGGAGTGCCGCGCCCCGTGTGTTTCGCGTCCGCCCGAAGCGATCGTCATCAGACGGCGACGAGACGCACCCTGTCCCCGCAGAGCTTGGACATGTCGTCGATGTCAGAGGTGAGCATGACCACCGGACGACGCTGGCGCAGCGCCATTTCCGCCACTGCCGCGTCGATCGCGTACGTGTGCCCGTGCAGTCCCGCGCTGATCAGCATGGCCGAGGCGGCCTTGGCCTCCTCGTCGCCGATCGGCACGATCCGCAGGCCCGAGAGGACCCAGGCGAGTCGAGCCCTGTCCGTTCTGTGGTGGACCGCCTCGATGAGGGTGAGCGCGCTGATGACCACTTCCATCCCCCGTTTGCGCGCCTCGGCAACCAGGGCGACGACAGGTTCATGATCACCGATGAACCCGGACAGCCCCTCGCAGTCGAGCACGAGAGTGCCTTCGTGACTCAGCTTGCGGCGGGCCACTGGCCCTCCTCGGCGAACACCTCGTCGAAGACCTGGCGCGCGCGTTCCTGCTCGTGTTCGGAGATCGGCCCGTTGCGGCGTTCGTAGTCGGCGAGGTACTCGTCCAGGATCTGACCCCGCAGCTCACGCTCGACGGCGTCCGTGATGAACGCCGAGAACTCACGCTTGCCGACCCGCCGCCGGATCGCCTCCGCTGTCCCTTCCGGAAGGGAGAGGCTGACCCTGGTAGCGGGCCCCTCACCGACGCCGTACGGAATTTCACCCATGGGTCGAGATTATCAAACAAGTAGGAAACTCGCCGCAGTCGTCAGCGGGCCGCTTTCGGAAGAGGTCAGCCCTTGTTGGCGCCCAGCGTCAGGCCGCTGACGAACTGCCGCTGGAGCACGAAGTACACGATCAGGGTCGGGATCGCGGTGAGCAGGGCGCCGGCGGCGACCAGGTTGGGGTCGGTGAAGTACTGGCCGGAGAGGTTGTTCAGCGCCGAGGTGATCGGCATGTTCTGGCCGGTGGAGATCAGGACGATGGCCCAGAAGAAGTCGTTGTAGATCCAGATGGAGAGGAGGGTGGCGAGGGCGGCCATCGCGGGCTTGCACAGCGGCAGGACGATCTGCCAGTACAGCCGCCAGACGGAGGCGCCGTCGACGAGGGCGGCCTCGGTCAGCTCGTGCGGCAGGGAGCGCATGTAGTTGCTGAGCACGAACGCGCAGAAGCCGGACTGGAACGCCACGTGGATCAGGACCAGGCCGAGGGCGGAGTCGTAGAGCTTGCCGCTCATGGTGATGCCGGGCAGGTCGATCAGCAGGTACAGCCGGTACAGCGGGGTGATGATGACCTGCTGGGGCAGCAGGTTGCCGGCCGTGAAGACCAGCAGCAGGAACAGGTTGAGCCGGAAGTCGAAGCGGCTGACGTAGAAGGCGACCATCGAGGACAGCAGCAGCGTGAGCAGTACGGCCGGCACTGCGATGATCAGGGTGTTGCCGAGGTAGTGCAGCATGTCCGACTGCTGGAAGGCGGCCGTGAAGTTGTCGAAGCTCAGCTTGTCGGGCCAGGAGACGTAGCCCTTGGTGCTGGTCTCCGCGTACGGACGCATGGCCGCGAGCAGGGCCCACAGCAGGGGGGCGAGCCAGGCCAGGGCCGTGACGACGAGGAAGGTGTGCAGCAGGATCCGGGCGGGGCGGACGGGGGTGCGCTGCTTGCTCACCAGGGCGTGGCTCATGCGCGCCGCTCCTTCCGGAAGGTCGCGATCAGGTAGGGGATGATCACGGCGAGGGAGATCACCAGCAGCACGACGGCGATGGCCGAGCCGTATCCGATGCGGCTGGACTCGCCGATGATGTTGTTGGTCACCAGGATCGACAGCAGTTCGGTGCCCTGGGCGCCCTTGTTGAAGACGAAGACCAGGTCGAAGGCGCGCAGCGCCTCGATGATGGTGACGACCAGGACGACGGTGTTGGTCGGGCGCAGCGTCGGGAAGACGACGTTCTTGAACGTCTGCCATTCGTTCGCGCCGTCGAGGGCGGAGGCCTCGCGCAGGGAAGGGTCGACGCTCTTCAGGCCGGCCAGGTAGAGGATCATCATGTAGCCGGCGTGCCGCCAGGAGGCGGCGACCAGGACGGCCCACAGGTTGAGGTCCGGGTTGCCGATCCAGTCGATGTAGTGGCCGGGCTCGTTGGCGCCGATGATGCTGTTGATCAGGCCGGTGTCGGGGTTGTAGACGAGCTGCCAGACGAATCCGGTGACCGCGAGCGAGACCACGACGGGCAGGAAGAACGCGGTCTGGTAGACGCGGCTGAAGCGGATCCGTTTGTCCAGCTGCACGGCGAGGAACAGGCCGAAGGGCGTGGGCAGCAGGATCAGCACGACGAACCAGATGACGTTGTGCTCGACGGCGGGCCAGAACTGCGGGTTGCTGGTGAACAGTTCCCGGAAGTTCTGCAGGCCGACCCACGTGATGGAGTCGAAGCCGATGCCGTCCCAGGTGGTGAAGGCCAGCGCGATGGAGGCCAGCGCCGTCAGCCACACCAGGGCGACGTGCAGGATCGTCGGCACCCCCGCCATCAGGCCGAGCGTGACGCGGTCGCGACGGGTCAGCAGGCGGCCGTGGCCGTGTGCGGGGCGCTTCTTGACGGGTGCGGTGCCCGCAGGCGGCACGAGGGGCGCCGCCTGCGGGGACTTCGTGGTGTCGGTGCTCATGCGGACGCGAAGATCGTCTTCTTCTGGCGCTCGATCGACGAGAGGATGCTGTCGACGTTCTTGGGGTTGCGGATGAAGTTCTGCAGCGCGGGCTGCATCACGGTGGAGGTGAAGTCCGGCCGGGAGTCGCGGTCCATGAACTGCGTCAGGCTCTTGGCGCTGGAGATCATCTCGAAGGACTTCTTCTGGAGCGCGGTGTAGGAGGAGGTGTCGGCCTTGGTGGAGGCGGCCACCACGCTCGAGTCGGCCTTGAGGTAGATCAGCTCGGCCTCAGGGGTGCCCAGGTACTCCAGGAGCTTGACGGCGCCGTCGCGGTTCTTCGGGGCCTTGGAGAGCATGAAGCCGTCGGTGGGCGCCTCGACGGTGTCCTGCCCGAACTGCGGGTCGATCTCCGGGAAGGCGAAGAAGTCAAGATCGTCCAGATCGGCCTTGTTGGTGAACTGCTGGCCGACGAAGGTGCCCAGCAGATACATGCCGGCCTTCTTCGCCACCAGGGTCTGTGCCGCGTCCTGCCAGGTGCGGCCCACCGCGCCCTGCTGGTGGTAGGGGAGGATCTCCGTCCAGTGGTCGAAGACCTTGCGCACCTTGGGGTCGTTCCAGGAGGCCTTGCCCGCCATCAGGTCGACGTGGAAGTCGTAGCCGTTGGTGCGGAAATTGATCTGGTCGAAGGTGCCCATGGCGGGCCAGGCGTCCTTGTCGCCGAAGGCGATCGGGACCAGGCCGTCCTTCTGCATCCGCTTGCACAGGGCGACGAAGTCGTCCCAGGTGGTGGGGACCTTGTAGCCGTGCTGGGCGAAGACGCTCTTGCGGTAGAAGACCGCCCACGGGTACGTGTACAGCGGCACGAAGTAGTACTTGCCGTCCTCGCCCTTGCTGAGCTTCTTCATCGCGTCGGGGAAGTCCCCGCCGATCTTCTGCCACACGTCGTCGATCGGGGCGGCCAGCTTCTTCGCCGCGAAGAACTGCATGCGGTAGCCGGCGAACCAGGTGAACACGTCGTCGGGCGTGCCCTGCAGGTAGGAGTTGATCTGCTCCTGGAACGTGTTGTGGTCCTTGGTGTTCACGTCGACCTTGATGCCGGACTTCTTGGCGAAGGCGGCGTAGATCTCGGCGAACGCCTTCTTCGGGACGGCGTCCGAGGAGTTCGAGCCGAGCGTGACCGTCTTCGGGTCCGCGGCGGTGCCGCTGCCGCCGCAGGCGCTCAGCAGGGGTATGCCCGCGCCGAGGAGGGCCGCGCCGCCCATGCCGCGCAGGAGGGTGCGGCGGCTGGGGGCGGGGAGGGACAGTCCGGAGAGGGAGTGGTCGTGCATGAACGGCTCCTGGGTGCAGGGTTCGGCCACGAGGGTGTGGCGTGAAACCTGGTCTTAATCGACCAGAAATCAACTTGACCGAACACGGTGGCGCAATAACAGCCGTATGTCCGTTCATGCGTCAAGAGGCGTCGAATTCATTTGTCGAAACGTGACCGACCCGCGGGTAGGGAGGGATCAGTGCTGCTTGAAGGCGGCGGCCAGCCTGCCCGGCCGCCTGCGCCGCAGCTGCCGGTGCCCCCTGCCCACCGGCGCCCGGCCGGCCGGCTGGATCCAGATCCGCACCTCGGTCCCGCCGAGCACCGAGGACCCGATCCGGACATCCCCGCCGGTCGACTCCGCGAGCCGGCGCACGATGTCCAGGCCCAGCCCGGTCGAGCCGTCGCTCCCGGAGCCGCGGCCCCGCGCCATCGCCGCCTCCGGGTCGGATATGCCGGCGCCCGCGTCCGAGACGAGGACGATCACCGCGTCCTCGCCGTTGTGCACGTCGACCGCGAAGGCGGTGCCCTCCGGGGTGTGCCGGAAGACGTTGCCGAGCAGCGCGTCGAGCGCGGCGGCCAGATCACTACGGGCCACGGGTATGCGCACGGGCCGGTCGGCCCCGGCCACTCGCCACTTGCGGCCCTCGTCCTCCGCGAGCGCCGACCAGAACGCCATCCGCTCCCGGACCACCTCGGCCGCGTCGCATCCGGCGCCCGGACCGGCCGCGGCCGTCTGCGGCTTGGCCTCCCGGGCCGTACGGATGATGGTGTCGACCTCGCGCTCCAGCTGCTCGACCGCGGTCCGGGTCTGGTCGGCGGCCGGACCCTCGCCGAGCGAGGCGGTGTTGAGCCGCAGCACGGTCAGGGGTGTGCGCAGCCGGTGGGACAGGTCGGCCGCCAGCTCCCGCTCGTTCGCCAGGAGTTGGACGACCTGGTCGGCCATCGAGTTGAACGCGACCGCCGCGAGCCGCAGTTCGGTCGGCCCCTCCTCGGGCACGCGGGCCCCGAGCTTGCCCTCCCCCAGTTCCCGCGCCCCCTCCACCAGGCGCTTGGCGGGCCGGACCATCCGCACGCCCAGCCGGTCGGCGACCGCGACCGAGCCGAGGACCAGCGCGACACCCACCGCCGCGAGCACCGCCCACGCCGTGCCCACACCGTTGGTGACCTCGGCCTCCGGCACGTACACCTCGACGACCGCGATCTCACCGGTGCTGAGCGCGACCGGCTGGAGCAGCGTGGAGCCGCCCGCGACGCCGGTGGTGGAGGCGCGGCCCAGTTTCCGCACGGCCGCGATGTCCTCGTCCGCGGCGCGCCGCCGCCCGAGTTCGAGGGCCTCCTGACCGTCGCCCGCCGGTATGTGCACCGCCATCCCGGAGTCGGAACCGGCGGCGGCGACGACCCGTTCGAGCTGGTCGCGGTCGGTGGTGATGGACAGGGCCGGGGCGACGGCCGCGGCCTCGCGCTCGGCGCCCGAGAAGGCACGGTCCCGGGCCAGCTCGCGGATGACGAGTCCGAGGGGGACCGCGAAGGCGAGCACGACCATGGAGGTCACCGCCAGTGCCACCTTGACCAGGGCCCACCTCATCGCGGCGCCTCCGCCCCCGGCGGTTCGAGCTTCACCCCGACGCCCCGAAGGGTGTGCAGATAGCGCGGGTTCGCGGCCGTCTCGCCCAGCTTCCTGCGCAGCCAGGACAGATGGACGTCGATGGTCTGGTCGTCACCGTACGACTGCTGCCACACCTCGGCGAGCAGTTCCTTGCGGGGGACGACCACACCGGGCCGCCGCGCCAGGAAAGCGAGCAGGTCGAACTCTCGGCGGGTGAGGTCGAGTCGCCCGCCGTCCAGTTCGGCCTGCCGGCGCAGCGGGTCGACGGTCAGGCCGCCGACCCGGATCACCGGGGACGGCTCCCCCTCCGCCGCGCCGGAGCGGGCGCGGCGCAGCACGGCCGCCATGCGGGCCGACAGGTGCTCGACGGAGAACGGCTTGGTCAGGTAGTCGTCCGCGCCCGCGTTCAGCAGCCGCACGATCTCCCCCTCGTCGTCCCGGGCGGTGGCCACGATGACCGGGACGTCCGTGATGCCGCGCAGCATCTTCAGGGCCTCGGACCCGTCGAGGTCGGGCAGTCCCAGGTCCAGGATCACCACGTCGAAGCGGAAGTGGGCGACCTCGCGCAGCGCCTCCAGCGCCGTGCCGACGCTGCGCACGGTGTGCGAGGCGTCGGTCAGATGCCGGATGAGCGCGGAGCGTACGAACTGGTCGTCCTCGACCACGAGCACACTTGCCATGCGCCGCACCGTACGCCATTTCGAACAAGCCGGTGCGGGGCTGTGGACAACTCCTCGCCTGGGGACAACCTGCCCTGGCGAGACTCCTGTTCGGTGACAACTCGCGGGGCGCGTGAGGCAGTATGGCCCGCGATGCGCAGAGGACTCGTACACGTACTGGCCTGGCTGCTCGCCACGGGCGCGGCGGTCACGCTGTCGTGGTGGGGTGTGCACACGGTGATGGCGGGCACGGTCTACGACCCGCCGCGCGCCCTGCCCGTCAAGGCCGCCGAAGCGGCCCGGCAGGAGTCGAAGGCACTGGCGCCGCCGACGCGGCGGACGAGTCCGGCGCCACGGAAGCCGAGCGCGACGCCGCCCGAGCCCCGCAAGCCGAGCCCCATCCCCTCGAAGCCGGCCAGTGCGAGTCCCTCCCCCACCGGTCAGATCCGGAGCTACGACACCGACGGCGGCCGGGCGGCCTTCGACCTCGGGCCGGTCTCCGCGTCCCTCGTCTCGGCGACACCGGCTTCGGGCTGGTCGATGCAGGTGTGGAAGACGGAGTCGTGGATCCGCGTGGAGTTCGCCTCGGGCGCGGACCGGGTGTCGGTCTTCTGCACCTGGCACGACGGGCCGCCGCGCGTGGAGATCGGGACCTACTGAGCGCCGTACGGGGTGATAGGGGTCATCTGAACACCGATGCGGGCGGCGCCGGGGACGCCACCGCGGCGGTGTCCGTGACGGGTACGGCCCCGCCGGTGAAGTCGGTGAGCGTCCTGCCGTGTTCGACCCGGCCGGGGTGCGGGTCGGAGGCGGCGCGACGGGTCAGTTCGGCGACGGGCAGCGGGTGGTCGGAGGCGACCAGGACGGCGTTCCCGAAGCGCTTGCCGCGCAGCACCGCCGGATCGGCGACCAGCGCGAGCTCCTCGAAACGGGCGGCGGCGGTGGCGATCTGGCCGCGCAGGTGGACGAGCGGCGGCCCGTCGGCGAGGTTGGCGGCATAGGCGCCGCCGGGCTTCAGGGCCCTGCGTACCTCGTCGAGGAACTCGGTCGAGGTCAGGTGTGCCGGTGTCCGGGCCCCGCTGAAGACATCGGCGATGACGAGGTCGGCCCAGCCGTCCGGCACCTTGGCGAGTCCCTCGCGGGCGTCGACGGACCGCACCCGGACCCGGCTGCCCGCGTCCAACGGCAGCTCTCGGCGGACCAGTTGCACGAGGGGGGCGTCCCGCTCGACGACCTGCTGGGTGGAGCGGGGGCGAGTGGCGGCGACGTACCGCGCGAGGGTGAGCGCGCCGCCTCCGAGGTGCACGGCGTGCACGGGCCGGCCCGGTGGGGCGACGAGGTCGATGACGTGCCCGAGCCGGCGCTGGTACTCGAAGGACAGGTAGGCCGGGTCGTCCAGGTCGACGTGCGACTGCGGGGCTCCGTCGATCAGCAGGGTCCAGGCCCGGGCCCGGTCGCGGTCGGGGATCAGCTCGGCCAGACCGCCGTCGACTCTCTCGACGACGGCTTCCGCACCGGCCTGCCTGCGCCGACCGCCCCTGGACTTTCCCATGGGGTCATTATCAGGGTGGGCGGCTAAGCAGAACGTACGCTCGGGCGGCAGCGACAGCGACAGCGGCAGGGGCAGCTTTTCAGCGGGCAGCGGCGGCTCGGTGCTGTCCGGTCGCGTCAGCGGCAGCTGTCCGCCGCCTTGATCGTCCGGGCCGCCTCCCCCAGGGCCTTGCGCAGCACCGCGGGATCCGTCGCGAGGTCCGCCTCGCCGGGCGGCAGCAGCCAGTCCGAGCCCTGCACCGGGGGTTCGGGGGCCAGGACCAGTCCGCGTCCGTCGGTCTCCGTGCACGTACTCCCCGGCACGTCCCACGCCGCGGCCGTCCCCGGCGGTACCAGGAAGCCGAGTGTGCCACCGCCGTCGTCGTGCAGCACGGGCCCGACCGCCTCACCGGTCCCGCGCCGCAGGATGTCGACCGCCTCCAGCCCCTGCCGGGCCGGCACCGTGACCACGTCGCAGCCGGCCGCCGGCGTACTCGGCGGCGTACGAGGATCGTTGATCTGGCTGGTCGCCATCCCGGCCTCCACCACGGAACCCCTGTCTGGACGAGCGGTCGGAAGTCGGGGGCCTCCCGGTCCGCAGGGTTCAACGCGGCGGGGCGTCAAGGGCTACGGGGAAAGTCGGCCGCAAAGGATGGCACTTCATGGCAGATCACGCATGAGATATCCGGTTTGTAGCCAAACCCAGCGTGGCGACTCCGGCACAGCAGGTACGTTCTTGCCCGCCGGGCACGGGGCAGACCATACGGACAACACGTACAAGCTGCCCCGAACCCGGCATGGTTCGACGGTTCGCACGAGAGGACCCGGCCATGGCGTCGTCAACGGTGACCTCGTCTCAACCCAACCGGCCACTGCGGCCCAACCTCGCCTTCCGGCAACTGCGCGGACAGCGCTCACCGGCCGAGTTCGCCGCGGCGATCCGCCGGGCCGGACTCGAGATCGGCGAACAGGTCAGCTGTGACGCGCGGTACATCGGCCGGGTCGAGGCGGGTGAGATCCGCTGTCCCAACTACGCCTACGAACGGGTGTTCCGGCACATGTTCCCGGGCCGCACGCTCACCGACCTGGGGTTCGCGCCCCGCTCGTCGGTACGCGGGCGCCGGGCGCGCGACACCGAGGACACGCCTCTTACGTGCGCCGCGAACCCGGCGAACGCCACCCATGAACCCAGTGGAGCGTGTGAGCCGTATGAAAGGGAGAACCCGTACGACCCGCACCACCCGCACGACACCTACGAGGAGAGCGACGTGCTACGTCGCGCATTCATGACCGGGGGCGCCACCGTGGCCGCCGCCTCGCTGGGGCCCGTCGGCCTCGCCCGCGACGCCTCGGCGGCACAACGCCGCGTGCGCCGCGCCGGGGCCAGTGACGCGGGCGCCCTGGAAGAAGCCGTCCGCCGCATCCGGCTGCTCGACGACCGGCACGGCGCCGACGGCCTCTACCGCCGTGCCGCGGCCCCGCTGCGCGCCGCCTACGCCCTGCTGGACGCCGGCACGACCCGGCAGACCACGGCGGACCGGCTCTACTCGGGCGCCGGTGAACTGGCCATCTCCGTGGGCTGGCTGGCCCATGACTCGGGGCGCTTCGACGACGCCCGCTCCCACTACGCGGAGGCACTGGCGACCGCCCGGATGACCGGCGACCCGGGCCTGGAGGCGCACGCCTTCTGCAACACGGCGTTCCTCGCGCGCGACGCGGGCAGGCCCCGTGAGGCGGTCCGGGCCGCCCAGGCCGCACAGCGCGTCGCCCGGCCGGTGGGCTCGGCCCGGCTGATGTCGCTGCTCGCGCTGCGCGAGGCGGGCGGCTGGGCGGGCCTCGCCGACCGGGTCGGCTGCGAGCAGGCCATGGCCCGGGCCCAGGCCCTCTTCGAACGGGGTCCCTCGGACGCCGATCCCGAGTGGATGTCCTTCTACGGAGAGGCCGAACTGGAGGGTCTGGAGGCGCAGTGCTGGTCCACGCTCGGCGACTGGCCCCGGGCGGCACGGCACGCGCGGCGGGCGGCGGAGCTGCAGGATCCGCACTTCAAGCGGAACATCGCGCTGTACACGGCGGAGCTGGCGGACGACCTCGCGCGGGGTGGGCGGCCGGACGAGGCGGCCCTGGCGGGGATGCGGGTGCTGGATCTGCTGGAGGAGGTCCAGTCGTCCCGGATCCAGACGATGCTGGCGGCCACGGCACGGGTGCTGCTGCCGCATCGCCGGGCTTCGGGGGTGTCGGCGTTCCTGGAGAGGCATGCGTCAGTGCCACGGATGACCTAACTGCGGGCAGTCGTGCCGCTGGGGCGATGGGGGTCCCCCCTGCTCGAGCGAAGTCGAGAGCTTGGGGGAGGGTGGGTGCAGCGGCACCCCGCAGCGCCGGGTTGCGCACCCAACCCGGCCTCGGTCAGACCAGGTGCCCCAAGTCGTTCCAGCTCTCGATCGCCGGCTCCCCGTACGCCCACCCCAGCACCGACAACGACGTCGGATTCAGCCGTATCCGCGCCGCGAAGTCGATCGGCAGGCCGAGCCACCGCGCCCCGAGGGAGCGCAGGACGTGCCCGTGGGCGAAGACCAGGACGTCACGGTCCTCGGAGCGGGCCCAGGAGACCACCTCGTCCGCCCGGGCCGTGACCTCCGCGAGCGTCTCCCCCTCGGGGACACCGTCGCGCCAGATGAGCCAGCCGGGCCGGACGGCCTGGATGTCCGCGGGGGTCATGCCCTCGTACGCCCCGTAGTCCCACTCCAGCAACGCGTCCCAGGTGCGCGCACGGTCACCGAAGCCGGCAAGTTCGCAGGTCTCACGCGCGCGTACCAGCGGGCTGGTCCGCACCTCGACACCGGGCAGACCGTCGTAGGGGGCCCGGTGCAGGCGCTCGCCCAGCAGCTTGGCTCCGCGCCTGCCCTCCTCCAGGAGGGGTACATCGGTCCTGCCGGTGTGCTTGCCGGACAGTGACCATTCGGTCTGTCCGTGGCGGGCCAGCAGGATGCGCGGAGCCATGGGGAACCTTTCCGGGAGGAAAACGCAAGCGGAACCCGTCCATCATCGCGCACGCTGGTCATGGGCAACCCGGGGGGCGATCTCTGCGTCTTCGAGGACCGGAGGGCGCCCCCAGGGCGCGCACACACGCCGTAAGGTGACACGACCGGCCAGGCGGGAGCCGCGTGACGACGAAGGGGGAGGGCGATCGGATGCCGCACACCGAGACACCGGGCACCGAGGCGGCCCCTGCGCCCCGGCTGCGCTGGTGGACCGAGCTGCCACTGATCCTGCTGGTGTACGCGTGCTACACGGCGGGCCGGCTCCTGGCCCGGGGCGACGTCTCCGGGGCGGTCGACAACGGCCTGGCGCTCCTGCGCATCGAGAAGGCGCTGTATCTCAACTTCGAGCACCCGCTCAACCGTCTCTTCACCCGCGAGGCCTGGATAGGCATACCGGCGGACTTCTGGTACGCGTCGCTGCACTACCT
The DNA here is from genome assembly GCF_040612515.1 of Streptomyces sp. NPDC006372. Lineage (NCBI taxonomy): Bacteria > Bacillati > Actinomycetota > Actinomycetes > Kitasatosporales > Streptomycetaceae > Streptomyces > Streptomyces sp. NPDC006372. The sequence goes on from NZ_JBEXQJ010000001.1 coordinate 905,404, forward strand.
GGTCACGCCGGTGATCCTCGTCTGGCTCTTCCGTTCGCGTGCGGTGCGCTACCGCGCCGCGCGCACCTGGCTGATGACGTCCACTCTCATCGGCCTGATCGGTTTCACCCTGATGCCGACCTGCCCGCCCCGGCTCCTCGACGCGAGTCACGGCTTCGTGGACACCATGGCGCAGTACAGCTCGTACGGCTGGTGGGGCGGCGCGGCCAGTGCCCCGCGCGGCATGGGGGGCATGACCAACCAGTACGCGGCCATGCCGAGTCTGCACGTGGGCTGGGCCCTGTGGTGCGGAGTGATGCTCTGGCGCTACGGCGGCACGCGTACGGCGAAGGCAGCCGGTGTCGCCTACCCGCTGATCACGACCATCGTGGTCATGGGCACCGCCAACCACTACTTCCTCGACGCGGTCGCGGGCGCGGCCGTCATGGGCGCCGGACTGCTGCTGGCGCCGTTCGTGATGCGCGCGGCGGACCGGGTCAGGGGGCGGTTCGTACCGCGAGTCGCGCCGGTCACGGCGGCCTCTTCCGCCACGGGTTCCTCGATTGTCAGTGCCGGATGCCAGACTTCCGCGGGTGAGCGAATTCCACGGCAGCGCGAGTCGCGGCTCGGAGCGGGAGCCGAGGCCGGCAGTGCCTCTCCCCAGGACGCGGGGGACGGCGCTCCGGCACCGGCTCGCTGAGCTGCGCGGCCCGGACGTACCCGCGAAGGCGCTGGACGCGCGCGCACTGGCGGCCCTCGCCGCCAACCCCGGTTGTGCGCGGCGCGCGATCCTCGACGGCGCCGGGGTGAACAAGGCGGATCTGGCGAGCGCGCTGGGCTCGCCCTCGGTCTTCGGCCAGTCTCAGTTCGCGCTCACGCGGGGCAACGCGTTCGAGGCGAAGGTCAAGGCCGACGGCGGTGCGGAGCTGCTGCGGCTGGTGCACGAGAAGCTCGACCGGACGGCCGAGCCGCCCGACCAGGCGCGCGTGCCCGACCTGACCGCGAGCGGCCCCCAGGGGCGTACGGCCCGTACGGAGCTGGAGCTGCGGGAGGCCACCGAGCACTCGGGCGCGTGGACGCTGCTGGACCACCCGATGCTCGCGCTGGACGTCGCGGGCTCCCCGGCGTTCCTGGAACCGGATGCGGTGGTGGTGCATCCGGACGGCAGCTGGACCGTGGTCGAGATCAAGTCCTTCCCGCTGCTGGACGGTTCGGCCGACCCTGCGAAGGTCGGGGCGGCGGCCCGGCAGGCGGCGGTGTACGTGCTGGCGCTGGAGGAGGTGGCGGCCCGGCTGGAGTCCTCCCCGCGCGTGCGGCACCGGATCCTCCTCGTCTGCCCCCGGGACTTCTCCAACCTGCCGGCGGCGTCCGCCGTCGACATCCGTAAGCAGCGTGCGGTGACGGCCCGCCAGCTGGCCAGGCTCACCCGCATCGAGGACATCGCCGAGGCGCTCCCCGAGGGCACGTGCTTCTCCCCCGAGTTGCCCGGCGACGAGCTGACGGCCGCCGTGGAGTCGGTCCCGGCGGCGTACGCGCCGGAGTGCCTGTCCACGTGCGAGCTGGCCTTCCACTGCCGGACCCGGTCCCGTGAGGCGGGTGCGGTGACCTCGCTGGGCCGCCCGGTGCGGGCGGAGCTGGGCGGGCTGACGACCGTGGAGGACGTCCTCGCGGCGGCCCGCGGCGAGGCGGGCGACCCCGGCGATCCTGCCGTGGCGGCTCTCAGGCGGGCGGCGGCCCTGCGTGCCGAGGCACGCGCGGAGCCGGAGGGGCGCGCCGGTGTCGAGGGGGCGAGCGCGCGGAGGCCCGAAGGGTCGAGCACGATCGTCCCCTCGACACCGGCTGAGGCGCCCCGGAGGCGGAGCGCCCAGGGCGCTGGAGGCGGCGTGTCGCTGATCTCCACCCTGGCCCGGCTCGAGGCCGTCAGCACGGGCCGTGCCCAGCCCGCCGCGACGGTCCGGCACCGGCACCTGTCCGACCACCCGCTGGTGTTCGTGCCGCTCACCACCGCCGGTGAGACCGGCGCCCCGCTCGGCGCGCTGGTCGGCACCGACCGGGATGCGCCGCGGCTGCTGGCCGTCCCGCAGCCCCGCGACCGCGACCTCAGGTTCGCGTTCCTGGCCGAACTCGCCGATGTGGTGCTGCCGTACGTCGATGCGTACGCCGAGGTGGTGGAAGCCGCCGAGCGCACCGAGACCGATCCGGAGACGGGCAAGCGGGTCAAGGTCGAGGTCGACCTGTGCGCGGACGCCCCGCAGCTGATCGTGCCGAGCCGGGCGGGCATCGACCTGGTGCGGCTGCTGGGGCGCTCCACGCGCTTCCGGCGTACGGCCGAGCAGGACCCGGAGGCCCCTTATCCGGCGCCGCCGCGGGTGCCGTTGCTCGGGCGGTGGCTGACGCACTTCGGGGAGCGGGCCCGGGTGCCCGGCTCCTCGCTGCTGCTGGCCGTGACCGACGTCCTCGGCCGGCACTGGGCGACCGGGCAGTCGACACTGGAGGACCAGCACCTCGGGGCGCTGCTCGCCTGGATCGATCCGCCGGAGGGCGTCTTTGGCGCCGAGGCGGCGCTGCGGGCCGAGCTGGAGCGGGACGAGCGGGGCCAGCTGACGTGTCCCCCGGCCGGTCCCGCCACCGACCCGGCGTTCGACAACAAGCTGCTCGCCCCGGCCATCGAGCGCTACGACCGTGCCCGCACGGCCCTCGCCTCGGCCGAGGACGGCTTGCAGGCCGACGACCGGTTCGGGGTGCTGACCGCCGCCGAGCGGGAGATCCGCGACCTGGTGTTCAGCCGCACCCGGCCCACCTGGGACGCGGTGTGGCGGGGGCTGGACCTGCTGCGTGAGCTGCCCGCGGGGGCGCATGTCGAGGAGCGGTGGACACGCGACCGCTGGTCGTTCACCGGCCACCGGGACCGGGTCCTGGCCGGTGAGCCGCCGCAGCCGCGCCGCGACGACGCCGTCACCGCCGCGAACAAGCTCGCCACGCGCGAGCGCGAGCAGGCCCGGCTGGAGGCGCAGGAGGCCCTCGACGACCCGCTGGTGATGGCGGGGCGGCGGCTGTCCGGGGAGGCGTTCGCGGGCGAGGTCACCGATGTCGTGATGGCGTACAGCGAGGGCAAGCGGCCCAGCCCGCGGCCCCTGGTCACGGTCCGGACGGACGACCGGCCGCACCTTGGGGAGCGGACGAAGGTGTACCGGTCGCTGGGCGGGAAGCCGCAGTCGGCGGAGTTCGTCGGGGTCGAGGAGAACGGCGCGTACGTGGTGCTGCGGGTCCTCGACAAGATGGGCCGCGGCAAGGAGCCCGAGCCGGGGTCGGTGCCGGAGAAGGGCGACCGGGTCTGTTTCACGCTCTTCGAGCACGAGCAGCGGGGCGGGGCGAAGCTGCCGGACCCGGAGGAGACGCCGTGGACGCACGGCGGGCCGCCCGGTGAGGCGACCCTGGAGGCGGCGGACCCGGTGACCGAGGAGGATGTGCTGTGACCACGGTGTTCGACCCTTCGGCCGCCGCGGGCCGGGCCACCGACGCGATCCTCCACGACACGCTGCAGGGCACCGCGCGCGGTGTCGTCGTGGACTCGCCGCCCGGTGCCGGCAAGTCCACGCTCGTCGTCCGGGCCGCCCTGGAACTGGCCGAGGCCGGCCATCCGCTGATGGTGGTCGCACAGACCAACGCCCAGGTCGACGACCTGGTCCTGCGGCTCGCCGAGAAGAACCCCGAGCTGCCGGTCGGGCGGCTGCACAGCAGTGACGCCGACCCGTACGACAGGGCGCTCGACGATCTGCAGAACGTCCGCAAGTCGGCGAAGGCGGCCGACCTCGCCGGGCTGGCCGTGGTGATCTCGACCGCGGCGAAATGGGGGCACGTCAAGGTCGACGAACCGTGGCGGCACGCGATCGTCGACGAGGCGTACCAGATGCGCTCGGACGCGCTGCTCGCGGTGGCCGGGCTGTTCGAGCGGGCGCTGTTCGTGGGCGACCCGGGGCAGCTGGACCCGTTCTCGATCGTCGGCGGCGAGCAGTGGGCGGGCCTCACGTACGACCCGTCGGCCTCGGCGGTCACGACGCTGCTCGCGCACAACCCGGACCTGCCGCAGCATCGGCTGCCGGTCTCCTGGCGGCTTCCGGCGTCCGCGGCGCCCCTGGTCTCGGACGCGTTCTACCCGTACACGCCGTTCCGCAGCGGCACCGGCCCCGGCGACCGCGGCCTGTCCTTCGCCGTGCCGTCGGACCGCTCGGGCCCCGACCGGGTGATCGACGAGGCGGCCGAGTCGGGCTGGGGCCTGCTGGAGCTGCCCGCGCGGCACACCCCGCGCACGGACCCGGAGGCGGTACGGGCGGTGGCCATGGTCGTACGACGTCTGCTGGACCGGGGCGGCGCGGCGACGTCGGAACGCTCACCGGACCCGTCGCCCCTGACGGCCGACCGGGTCGCCGTGGGCACGGCCCACCGGGACCAGGCGGCGGCGGTGCGCGCGGCACTGGCCGGCCTCGGCGTCAAGGACGTGATCGTGGACACGGCGAACCGGCTGCAGGGCCGTGAGTACGACGTCACGGTCGTCCTCCACCCCCTCTCCGGCCGCCCCGACGCCACCGCCTTCCACCTGGAGACGGGCCGCCTCTGCGTCCTGGCCTCCCGCCACCGGCACGCGTGCATCGTGGTCTGCCGGGCAGGTGTGAGCGACCTCCTGGACGACTATCCGTCGACGGAGCCGGTACAGCTGGGGACAGTGGTGAAGTTCCCGGACGGGTGGGAGGCGAACCACGCGGTGCTGGCTCGGCTGGCGGAGCACCGGGTGGTGTGGCGGCCCTGACCCGTCCCAAACACACATCCGCCTGCGGGCTGCTCCGCGATCTGGCCGAACATCGGCTGGTGTGGCGTCCGTAACCCGCTTGTGGGCGAACGCCGGGTGGTGTGGGCGCCGTACCACTATCGCGATGCCCACTTGCGCGCCCGCGAGACAATGGACGGTGGCCCACTCCACCGGGAGGGTCAGCGCGACGTACGAGGAGGAGAAGACATGGCGGAGCCCACGCCGCGTCGGAACGAACCGCGGCTACGCCCCGCGCCCCTGCTCTTCGAGCCCGCGGAGGCGGCCTCCGATCCTGAGCACTTCTTCGACCTCGAGTCGATCGACGACCCCCGCGCGCTGCTGGCCCGCGCGACGGAGCTGACGCTGGCGTTCCGGGCCGCGGCGGACCGGGCGGTGGAGTACCAGGCGGTGGCGGCGGCCCAGCTGGCCGATCCACGGCGGTTCGACCGGCTGACGGCGGCGGACATCGCCGAGCGGGCCGAGTGGACCGAGGACTACGCCAAGAAGATGGTCGAGTTCGGCCGGGACCTGATGCGCGGCGGCAGCGAGGGCCGGGGGCCCGTCGACCCGGTGTGAGACCGGCCGCTGCAGCCTTGCCGATCTACGTGGCATATGCCAGGCGGGCAAGATACTCCCTCCCACCCCCTCCTGTCCCGTTTTCCCGCAACCCTCGGGAACCGCGTACTCACCGCCGGTAGACATGGGCGGCATGAGCAGCGCATGGAACGCCTCACACGTCACCCCGGACGGAGCCGCCTGGCTCGCTTCGGCAGGAACGTATCCCCGGAGCACGCTCGCCCTCTGGGAGGAGCGCCCGGACGCGCCGGTCGTGCTGCCCTGCGGCTCGGTGTTCGACGTGGTCAGCGCGCCCGCGATGTTCGGGCGGCGGATGCTCGACCGGCTGTGGGACGACGGCCCCGGCTCGGGTCCGGTCGCGGAGTACCGGGGCCGGATGCTGCTGTTCGCCGCGCCGGGCACGGCCCAGCGGCTGCCGGCACTGCTGGAGTGGGAGGAGTGGGGCGCCCGCCCCCGGGACACCGGGGAGGCCCGGCGCACCGCCGCCGTCCCCCCGCTTCTCTGCCATGGCACCGGCGACGCGGTGACCGTGCCGCCCCCCGCGGAGACGGCCTCCCCCGCCCGCTGGCTCGTCGCCCCCGACACCCGTCAGCCCTGGCTCCCCGGCCCCGAGGTACTGCTCTGGGCGGCCGTCCGGGCGGCCCGCTCCGCCGTGCGGATATCGATTTTTCCTCCCGCCGACCAGGGTGCTAAGGTCTACGACGTCAGCAGGCGCCGCTAGCTCAGTTGGTTAGAGCAGCTGACTCTTAATCAGCGGGTCCGGGGTTCGAGTCCCTGGCGGCGCACAGACAGCAAAGGCCTCTCGCGCGAGCGAGGGGCCTTTCGCATGCCCCCTCAACGCCCGGCCGTGATCTTCACCGTCCACGCCCCCGAGGCGGTCCTCCCCTCCACCTCCACCCGCACCCCCTCCCCCGGCACGGTGAAGCTCTCCCCGACGCCGATGGGCGCGTCCGCGAGGGGCGGGTAGACCGAGTTCTCCCAGCAGGCGTCGGTGCGCGGATGGGCATCGATCACCTCGATGGGCCCACCGCCGGACTGGGCCTCGCCCCGCACCCGGTACACCAGCACCCCCTGCCGGCACGCGCCGAGGTCGTTGCCCACCGGCCCGCGCGCCTCGAAGGCGAGCACGCTGTCGCGGCCCGTGCGCACCACCGCCAGCTTGGTGCCCCGCCCCAGCCCGAAGGTCGGCGCTCCGGCGGCACCCGTCACGGCCACTCCGGGCCCCGCCGCCAGCGGCTCCAGGGTCAGCCGGGCGGGCCCGGCGTCCTGCACGCACCGCACCTGCCGCTGGTCCAGCCAGCCCAGCTTCCACTTGTGCCAGCCGAACAGGTCCGGGGCCAGTCCGAACTGGCTGCCCATCAGGTCCCAGTCGCCGACGTGCGTGTCCCAGTCGCCCTTGCCGTCCACCGGCCGGTGGTAGAGGTCGGGCAGGTCGAAGACGTGCCCGGTCTCGTGGGCGAGGACGAGCCGGTCCGGGGGATGCCGCTCGAACACCGTCACGACCCGGCGCAGGTCGGCGCCGTCGGCCCGCAGCGGGGCGGTGAGGTTCACCACCTTGGTCGCGTCGGAGTCCACGCCGGGTGCGTCCGGGTCGGCGACGAAGTACACGACGTCGTAGCGCGAGAAGTCGACCTGCGGGTCGGCCGCGGTCAGCGCGTCCCGCAGGTAGGCGGCCCGGTGCGTGGCGCTCCAGTCGCGCTGTATGTCGTACGCCGTGGACGGCTTCGGCATCTGGATCCAGTTCCGCAGCGGGTGCGGGCGCAGGGTGAAGCGGCCGTAGGAGGCACGTTCGAAGAAGCGGGTGGTGGCCGGGAAGTGGTCGGCGGTCAGCTCCTGCGGCGTGGTCAGCGGGTGGGCGTCCGGGAAGGACAGGAAGACCATGACCGCGTCCAGGGCCCGGGCCGGGCGGGGATAGGCGGCGTTCCAGGTGTCCAGGCCCTCCGAGTGGTGGGCGTCGGTGCGGGTCAGGGCGCAGGGTTCGGCCGAGTCGGGCTCGGCGGCCGAGAACCCGGTGCCGAGGGAGGTCGCGGCGAGGGCCGACATGGTGGTGAACACGGCCGCGGTGCTGCGCAGTCGGGCGCGCGGGAACTGACGCGGCACGGCCACCTCCGGGTGCGGTTCACGGGACACCGCACCCAGCCTGTTGTGATTTGTCGTACTGCGCCCTGTTTGCCTGCACCAGTCGGGTGAAGGAGCCGAAAGTTTGCGGAAGCCGATGCCCTGGAAACACTCACAGAACGTCACAACTGGTCGGGGGCCTGAAGAAGCCGTCCAGGGCTGAGCAGAAACGATCTGGCAGAAGGGCGGGTTGACCGGGGACACTGGACACCGGCTGGAAGGCCCTGGGGCCAGCCTCTATGATCGGCACACTTTCCTGACCTTTCCTGCACGGACAGAGATCGAATACATGCGGGAGCGAGCGGTGAGCGGAACCTTCGAAGGGCCGGCGCCCGCGGCAGACCTCGACCGGCCGGTCGTCACAGAGAGTGAGATCGACACGTCTCCCCGTACCGAGCCCCCGTCGCGTCCGCCGTACCGCTCCGTCTTCACGGCCGCTCCGCTCGCCATGGCCGTCGTCGACCGCGCGGGGACGGTGGTCAGCGCCAACGACGCGCTCGCCGCGCTGCTCGGCACCTCCCCCGACGAGCTCGCCGGGTCCGTCGCAGCCGACCTGGTCGACCTCACCTCCGACGCCCGCACCTGGCACGCCTACGGCGAGGTGCTGCGCGGCCGGCAGTCCCGGCTGCGCTGCACGCGCCGCCTCAAGCACCCCGACGGGCACTCGCTGTGGGTGCAGGTGACGGTCGCGCCGCTGCCCGCCGAGGACCGGGGCGTGCTGCTGTCGGTCGCCGACATCAGCGGCCGCCGCGAACTCCAGGCCCGGCTGCGGCACTTGCAGATGCACGATCCGGTGACCCGGCTGCCCAACCGCACGCTGTTCTTCGAACGGCTTTCGGCCGCGCTGGAGGCCGAGTCGTACGAGCAGAGCGGCACCGGCCGGATCGGGCTGTGCTACCTGGACCTGGACGGCTTCAAGGCCATCAACGACACCCTCGGACACCGGGTGGGCGACCGGCTGCTGGCCGCCGTCGCCGAGCGCCTCACGCGCTGCGCGGACGCGTCCGGTCACTCACGCACCAGCGCTCCGCTGGTGGCGCGGCTCGGCGGGGACGAGTTCGCGCTGCTCGTCGAGGACTCCACCGGCACCGAACAACTGGCCGAGCTCGCCGAGTCGGTACTGGAGGCGATCCAGGACCCGTTCGACATCTCCGGCCGGCGGTTGTCGGTCTCGGCGTCGATCGGGGTGGTGGAGCGGCACGCGGCGGGAACCACCGCGACCGCGCTGGTGCAGGACGCCGACACGACCCTCTACTGGGCGAAGGCCGACGGCAAGTCCCGCTGGACGCTGTTCGACCCGGAGCGCAACGCCCACCGCATGACCCGTCAGGCCCTCGTCTCCACGCTCCGGCCGGCCATCGACCGGGGTGAGTTCCAGCTCGAGTACCAGCCGCTGGTCGGCATGGAGGACGACCGGCTGCACGGGGTCGAGGCGCTCGTCCGCTGGAACCATCCCCAGTTCGGCGTACTGACGCCGAATCGGTTCATCGGACTGGCCGAGGAGGACGGTTCCATCGTTCCGCTGGGCCGCTGGGTGCTGCGCACGGCCTGCCGGCAGGCGCGCCGCTGGCAGCTCGACCACCCGGACGAGCCGCCGATCTTCGTCAGCGTCAACGTGGCGGTCCGGCAGGTGTGGGACTCCGACCTGGTGGCGGACGTGGCCGAGACCCTCGCGGAGACCGGCCTTGCGCCGGGCCTGCTTCAGCTGGAGCTCACCGAGTCGGCGGTGATGGGCTCGGCGGGCCGGCCGTTGCAGGCCCTGAAGGCGCTCAGCGACATGGGCGTACGCATCGCCATCGACGACTTCGGCACGGGCTACTCGAACCTGGCGTACCTGAGCCGCCTGCCGGTGTCGGTGCTGAAGCTGGACGGTTCCTTCGTCCGGGGCTTCCAGTACGACGACCGGGACTCGGCCACCCGCCCGAACCCGGCCGACGAGGTCGTGGTCGAGGCGATGATCCAGCTCGCCCACCGGCTCGGGCTGACCGTCACGGCCGAGTGCGTGGAGACCTCGGCGCAGGCGACCCGGCTGCGGCGCATCGGCTGCGACACCGGACAGGGCTGGCTCTACTCCCGCCCGGTGTCGCCGGACCGCATCTCCGAGCTGCTGGGGACGCCGGACGTTCAGACCGAGGCGGGTGTCGGCAAACCGTAGGCGTCGGCGATCAGCTCGTAGGAGCGCAGGCGTACGTCGCCGCCGTGTGCGTTGGCCGTGATCATCAGCTCGTCGGCGCCGGTGCGCTTGGCGAGGTCGTCCAGGCCGGAGCGGACCTCGTCCGGGGTGCCGTGGATGACGTTGGCGTTCCAGGAGTCGACGAAGTCGCGCTCCACGGGGCTGAACTCGTAGGCCTCCGCCTCCTCCGGGCTGGGCACGAGGCCGGGGCGTCCGGTGCGCAGCCGGACCATGCTGAGGGCGGCGGCCAGCACCTGCCGGCGGGCCTCCTTCTCCTCGTCGGCGGCGAGGGCGGAGACGCCGATGAGGGCGTACGGCTCGTCGAGCACGGCGGACGGCTGGAAGGACTCCCGGTACAGGTCCAGGGCCGGGACGGTGTTCTGCGCCGAGAAGTGGTGGGCGAAGGCGAACGGCAGTCCCAGGACACCGGCCAGCCGGGCGCTGAAGCCGGAGGAGCCGAGCAGCCAGAGGGGCGGGCGGTGCGGGGACTGGACGCCGCCGGGGCTGGTCGCCTGGACCGGGCCCGGTACGGCGTGGATACGGCGGTAGGGGTGCCCGTCGGGGAAGTCGTCGTCGAGGAACCGGGTCAGCTCGGCGAGCTGCTGGGGGAAGTCGTCGGCGCCCTCGTTCAGCCGGTCGGTGCGGCGCAGGGCGGCGGCCGTGGCGCCGTCCGTGCCCGGCGCGCGGCCGAGGCCGAGGTCGATCCGGCCCGGGGCCATCGCCTCCAGCGTCCCGAACTGCTCGGCGATCACGAGCGGGGCGTGGTTGGGCAGCATCACACCGCCCGAGCCGAGGCGGATGCGGCCGGTGTGGGCGGCGAGGTGGGCCAGGATCACGGCGGGGGACGAGGAGGCCACGCCCGGCATGGAGTGGTGCTCGGCGACCCAGTAGCGGTGGAAGCCGCGGGCCTCCGCGAGGCGGACCAGGTCGACGCTGGTGCGCAGCGCGTCGGAGGCGGTGCGGCCGGCCCCCACGGTGACCAGGTCCAGTACGGAGAGGGGGACGGGGGCGCTGCCCTGCGCCGCGCCGCGGATCTCGTCGCCGCGTGTGTCGTCTGCCGCCACGGTGGGGTGCCTCCTGCTGTCGGCCGTGTGCTGTCGTCCGGCGTTAACAGGAGACTGTCTCCGGTTATTCCCGGGCGGCCGGTCAGGCCGCCTGTTCCCAGTCGCTCCGGACCTCTTCGGACGGCGGCCGCCGGCCTGCCTTCTCGCGGGCGCGGAGGACACCCCACACGAGGGCGGCTGCGCAGAAGAGGTACCACGGCAGCGTCCACACGGCACCCCACCAGCGGGCGTGCGGATCGAGTACGGCGTCCACCGCGGCAGTGATCATCGCCGCACCCAGGTTCCAGCACAACAGGCGCCCGGAGAGTTGGACAGCGCTTACACGGGATCTGAAGGGCTCGGATTCGGCCATCGGGATCGTCCTTCACGGCACGAGTGGCTGCGGACGTGGCCAGTGTGCACGGGGCGAACACCGGAGGGGGAACGCGCTTTCGGTCAACTCAAGCGGTGGATGTTTCAGTGGAGTTGAGCATTCCTCAGCTCTTGGTCGACTTTTCGCACACATATGCCCGCTTTTGCGCCACTGAAGGGGTAGGACCGATTCCGGCCCACATGGGGCACGAGTTCGAGGGCACCGAACGCCGATTCGCCTTGTCCGGATGGTCCTCGCCGTCCGCGGCAGCTGCCGCGGACGGCGAGGACCGCCCCCGGCCTCATGCCTGGACGATCGGCTCCCTCGTGAACAGGGCGCCCAGTTCCGGGGCGTTCACGCGGCGGTCCGCCAGGCGCAGGGCTTCCCAGACCGTGACCTGGTTGGCGGTGAGGATCGGCTTGCCGAGTGTCTTCTCCAGGGCCGGGATGTGGGCCGCCGTGTGCAGGGCCGTGTCGGGCAGGAGGAGGGCCTCGGCGTCGGGGTGGTCGGAGTTCTGGGCCAGGGCCAGGAGTTCCGTCTCGCCCCACGTGCCGACCTCGGCGGCCGTGATGATGCCGGAGCTGTTGACGGACACGACCTCCACGCCGTCCGCGCGCAGGAACGCCGCGAAGAGCTGCGCCACGTCCTCCGGGTACGTCGCGCCGATCGCGACCCGCCGCACCCCCAGCTCCCGTACCGCGTGCGCGAACGCGAAGGACGTCGAGGACGCGGGCATGCCGGCCGTCTGGGCCAGGGTGCGGACCTGCTCCTGCGCGCCGTCCCAGCCGTAGACGAAGCTGCCGCTGGTGCAGGCCCACACCACAGCCTCCGCACCGGCGTGCCGCAGCTCCTGGACACCCGCCGCCAGCCGCCCGGCGGAACCCATCTCGAGCAGCGCGTCCACCCGGTGCGCGTCCTCACCGATGTCGGTGTGCACCAGGTCCACCCGGATGTCACTGCCCAGCAACTGCTCGATGCGCGGATAGTCGTCCTCGGCGGAGTGCCCCGGGTAGAGAAAGCCCACTGCTGTCATGTCCAGCCTTCCTGCTGCTGCTCTTCTTCCGGCAGTACGGGACCGGGGTCCGCCCCCGGCGGTACGAGACCGGACCGCGCCTCGGGATTGATCAGCGCTTGATACGGTCCCACCGCACGGGTACCCAGTCGGCGCAGCGCCGCCCACATCGTCACTTGGTTGGCCGAGATCACCGGGATGCGCAGCTCGGCCTCCAGCTGCGGGATGACGTCGTAGGTGGGCAGGTTGGTGCAGCTGATGAACAGGGCGTCGGCGTCGCCGCGTACGGCCTGCCGCGCCATGTCCACGACTTCCCGGTAAGGGACTTTCCAGATGTGCCGGGTCAGGCCCATGAAGGCGCACCCGGAGATCGTGACGCCCGCCTGGGCGACGTACGCCTCCAGCGACTGGGTCACCGACACCGTGTACGGCGTCACCAGCGCCACCCGCCGGACGTCCAGCTCCACCAGGGCCTCCAGCAGCGCGCCCGAGGTGGTGATCGCCGGTACGGCACCGGCCCGGCTCATCGCGTCGCACATCGCGCGCTCGCCCATCACCCCGCCGACGAAACTGCCGGACGTACAGGCGTAGGCGACGACCTCGGGGGCGATCGCGTTGAGCGTGCGCACCGCCTCGCCGAGGGTCTCGTGCTCACTGACCAGGCGTGCCAGGTCGAGACTGACCTCGACCGGCACGAAGGGCGTTCGTGTCATGTGCAGGGATATCTCGTCCGGCACCCAGCGCCAGAGCTCGCGGTCGAGTGCGAAGTCGAAGGGGGCGACGACGCCGACCCCGCGCTGCGGGCTGGGCCCGCCGAGAAAAGAGACGTCCATGCAGGGCACCGGCCTCACACTGGGCAACCGAAGTGCAACGGATCGTGGAAACGCCCGTGTTGACGACGGTAGGTTCCGGTGCGAGCGTGGTCAATCCGCCCGGATCACTCATTGGTCAACACCTGGTTAACTCGTCGTCCCCGGCCGGCGCCCCGAAGCCCGGCCGCCCCGCCGTACGGCTGGAGAAACGGCTGCTCATGCCCACCCCCACCCTGCTCGTCCTGGACGCCGAACCCCTGCCCCGCCTCGGCCGCCTCACCGGCCGCGCCCATGTCGAACACACCGACGCCAAGGGCCTCGCCGAGCGCCTCCCGCACGCGGACGTACTGCTGGTGTGGGACTTCACCTCGCACGCCGTACGGGACGCCTGGCCGGGCGAGGGCCCGCGGCCTCGCTGGGTGCACACGGCGAGCGCCGGTGTGGATCACCTGATGTGTCCGGAACTCGCCGCCTCCGACACCGTGGTGACGAACGCGCGCGGCATCTTCGACCAGCCGATCGCCGAGTACGTGGCGGCCCTCGTGCTGGCGATGGCGAAGGACCTTCCGCGCACACTGGAGCTGCAGCGGGAGCGGACCTGGCGGCACCGCGAGTCGCAGAAGGTCGCCGGAGGCCGGGCGGTCGTGGTCGGCTCGGGGCCGATCGGCCGGGCGATCGCGGGCATGCTGGGGGCGCTCGGCATCACGACCGCGCTCGTCGGGCGCACCCCGCGCACCGGCGTGCACGGCCCGGAGGATCTGGACCGGCTGCTGGCGCGGGCCGACTGGGTGATCGCGGCGGCGCCGCTGACGGAGCAGACGCGGGGCATGTTCGACGCCCGCCGCTTCGGCGTGATGCAGCCGTCCGCCCGGTTCGTCAACATCGGCCGCGGCCAGCTGGTCGTCGAGGACGCGCTGGCCGAGGCCCTGGCCAAGCAGTGGATCGCGGGCGCCGCCCTGGACGTCTTCGAGTCCGAGCCGCTGGCTCCCGACAGTCCGTTGTGGCAGGTCCCGGGGCTGATCGTGTCCCCGCACATGAGCGGCGACATCGTCGGCTGGCGCGATGAACTGGGTACTCAGTTCATTGAGCTGTACGAGCTGTGGTCGGCCGGGGAGCCCCTGAAGAACGTGGTCGACAAGCAGCGTGGGTACGTACCCGGACACTGACGTTCCCTGGAGGGTGGATGACCGAGCTCACCGACCTGACCGCCGTACGGCTCCTCGACGGCTACCGCAAGGGCGAGTGGAGTCCCGTGGAGGCGACCCGCGCGGCGCTGGAGCGGGCCGAAGCGATCCAGCCGGAGGTGAACGCCTTCGTCCGGCTCACCGCCGAGGACGCGCTGATCCGGGCCCGGGAGTCGGAGGAGCGATGGCGACGCGGTGAGCCGCTCGGGCTGCTGGACGGCGTGCCCGTCACGGTGAAGGACATCCTGCTGCTGCGGGGCGCGCCGACCCTGCGTGGTTCCAAGGCGGTGGACCCGGCGGGCCGCTGGGACGAGGACGCGCCCTCGGTGGCCCGACTGCGGGAGCACGGGGCCGTGTTCCTCGGCAAGACGACGACCCCCGAGTACGGCTGGAAGGGCGTGACGGACTCGCCGCTCAGCGGCGTGACCCGCAACCCGTACGACCGGTCGCGCACCGCGGGCGGTTCGAGCGGAGGCAGCGCCGCGGCCGTGGCGCTCGGCGCGGGCCCGCTGTCACTGGGCACGGACGGTGGCGGCAGCGTGCGCATCCCGGCGTCGTTCTGCGGGATCTTCGCGCTGAAGCCGACGTACGGACGGGTGCCGCTCTACCCGGCGAGCGCCTTCGGCACGCTGGCGCACGTCGGGCCGATGACCCGGGACGCGGCGGACGCGGCGCTGCTGATGGACGTCATCGGCCATCCGGACTCGCGTGACTGGTCGGCGCTCGCCCCGCCGCCCGGCTCGTACACGGACGGCCTGACAGGCGGGGTGCGCGGGCTGCGCGTGGCGTACTCGCCGTCGCTGGGCGGGCAGGTGGCGGTCCGCCCGGAGGTCGCGAGGGCGGTGCGGCGGGCGGTGGAGCGGCTGGCGGAGCTCGGCGCGTACGTCACGGAGGCCGACCCGGACCTCACCGACCCGGTGGACGCCTTCCACACCCTGTGGTTCAGCGGGGCGGCTCGGGTGACCCAGCATCTGGGCCCGCAACAGCGCGCGTTGCTGGACCCGGGTCTGCGGGAGATCTGCGAGCAGGGCGCCCGCTACTCGGCGCTGGACTATCTCGCGGCGGTGGACGTGCGGATGGACCACGGCCGCCGGATGGGCCGCTTCCACGACACCTACGACCTGCTCGTCACCCCGACCATGCCGATCACGGCGTTCGAGGCGGGCGCCGAGGTACCGAAGAAATCCGGCCACCGGCGGTGGACCGGCTGGACCCCGTTCACCTATCCGTTCAACATGACCCAGCAGCCCGCGGCGAGCGTGCCGGTCGGCGCCGACGGGGACGGTCTGCCGATCGGTCTGCAGCTCGTGGCCGCCCGGCACCGGGACGATCTGGTGCTGCGGGCGGCCCACGCGCTGTACGAGGCCGGGGTGGCGTCCGGCGCCGGGCCTACGCCCGTTTGAAGCTGAGCGTCTCCCCCGCCGCTCCCGACCGCCACAGGTCGTTGCACGCCTCGGCCATGGCGTCCAGGCCCTCGACGACCTGGCCCCAGACGATGCCGGGGATCCAGCCGACATCGCCGTTCAGCAGCAGGTTGTTGCGTTCGTAGAACAGGGCCAGGTCGACGAGGGTGGTTCCGGCCTGGACCTCTCGGTCGTAGCCGTAGGACTTCGTTCCCAACTCCGTCCCCGCGAAGGCGAAATAACACAGATCGCCCGGAATGGGAGTTACGGTCGGATTCTCCAGAGGCGGCTCTTTTTCGGCGAAGGGCGGGAAAAGTGCGTAGATCTCATTACGTGCGTACTTCGCGTGGTAGACGTCACCGGACAGCGGAAGGGCGTCCCAGACGGTCGCGCAGGTGATCGGGGCACGGTCGTCCAGCAGCCTTGCCGTGCAGGTCACGTCGCGCTTGACCAGGGAGACCTCGATGAAGCGATCAGCCATGCCTCCATGGGAGTGCCCGGCGCCCCCGCGGTCAAGGGCGCACGGGGATACGTGCGGGGCTCGAAAAAGTCGGCATAACTCTGATGCGTTCGGGTAGCCGCGCGCCCATGGCTCCACCACAGAGAAGCCCACTGAGAAGTCCGGAACCCAAGTCCCAGACCGTGTCCGGATCTGCATCCGGGCCCACACGCCGGTCGCTGCTCGCGGGGGTCGCGGCGCTCGGCGCGCTGGGCGCCACGGGATGCAGCCGGGTGGCCACCGCGTCGAGCACGGAAGGCGGCGACCTGCTCGACCGGCTCCGGGCCGCCGGGGTCGTCCGTCTCGGTATCGCCGGCGAGATCCCGTTCGGTTTCATCGACAAGAACGGCAAGCTCACCGGCGAGGCACCGGAACTGGCCAAGGCGATCTTCAAGCGCCTCGGCATCGACCGGGTACAGCCCGTGCCGACCGAGTTCGGCTCCCTGATCCCGGGCCTGAACTCCCAGCAGTTCGACGTCGTCGCCGCCGGGATGTACGTCAACCCGGAGCGCTGCGAACAGGTCATCTTCTCCGACCCCGACTACCAGATGCTCGACGCGTTCATCGTGCGCAAGGGCAATCCGAAGGGGCTGCACAGCTACAAGGACGTCGTCGCGAAGAAGGCGAAGTTCGCCACCGGCACCGGCTACGCCGAGATCCAGTACGCCGTCGAGGCGGGGTACAAGGAGAGCGACATCCTCATCGTCCCGGACCAGGTGGCGGGGCTGAACGCCGTCGAGGCGGGACGCGTGGACGTGTTCGCCGGCACGGCGCTCACCGTACGCGAGGTGGTGAAGAAGTCGGCCAAGGCGGAGTCCACCGAGCCGTTCAAGCCGCTCGTGGAAGGCAAGCCGCACGTCGACGGGGGTGCCTTCGCGTTCCGGCCGACGGAGAGCAACCTGCGGGACGCCTTCAATGTGGAGCTGCGCAAGCTCAAGAAGAGCGGTGAGCTGTTCCGCATCCTCAAGCCCTTCGGATTCACGGAGGCCGAGATGACGGATCTGACCGCGAAGGAGCTCTGCGGCGGATGACCTCGGGACTGTGGGAACTCGTACTCAAGGGCGTCTGGGTCACGATCCAGCTGCTCGTCTGCAGCGCGCTGATGGCGGCCGCCGTGTCCTTCGTGGTCGGCGTCGCGCGCACCCACCGGCTGTGGATCGTCCGCTTCCTCGCGGGCTTCTACACCGAGGTGTTCCGCGGGACCTCGGCCCTGGTGATGATCTTCTGGGTGTTCTTCGTGCTGCCCCCGGCCTTCGGCTGGCAGCTGGTGCCGCTGTGGGCGGGCACGCTCGCGCTCGGCCTGACCTACGGGGCGTACGGCTCGGAGATCGTGCGCGGCGCGCTGAACGCGGTCGACCCGGCGCAGAAGGAGGGCGGGATCGCGCTCAGCTTCACGCCCTGGCAGCGGATGCGGCTGATCCTGCTGCCGCAGGCGGTGCCGGAGATGATCCCGCCGTTCTCCAACCTGCTCATCGAACTGCTCAAGGGCACCGCGCTGGTGTCGATCATGGGTATGGGTGACCTGGCCTTCAGCGGCAACCTGGTGCGCCTCGCGCTCCAGGAGAGCGCGGAGATCTACACCTACATCCTGCTCATCTACTTCGCGATCGCCTTCCTGCTCACCCGGGTCATGCGCGGTCTGGAGAAGAAGCTCAAGGGCGGAGTCGGCAAGCCGGCCGGGAGCACACCCGCCCAGGAGCTGAGCCGTCCGCAGACGACTGGCGTCGGAGGCGGTGTCGCATGAACTGGGACTGGAGCGCGGTATCCGACTTCATGCCGGACTTCTGGAAGGGCCTGCTGGTCACCCTCCAGATCCTGGTGCTCGGCTCGCTGATCTCGTTCGTGCTGGGCCTGGTGTGGGCGCTGCTGATGCGGGTGCCCTCGCGGTGGGTGACCTGGCCCGTCGGGGCGGTCACGGAGTTCGTCCGCAACACCCCGCTGCTGGTGCAGCTGTTCTTCCTCTTCTACGTGCTGCCGGAGTGGGGCCTGACCTTCTCGGCGCTGAGCACCGGTGTCTTCGCGATCGGGCTGCACTACTCGACGTACACGATGCAGGTCTACCGCGCCGGCATCGAGGCCGTACCCGTCGGCCAGTGGGAGGCGGCGACGGCGCTGAACCTGCCCCTGCGACGGACCTGGACCGCGGTGATCCTGCCGCAGGCGGTGCGCCGGGTGGTCCCCGCGCTCGGCAACTACGTCATCGCGATGCTCAAGGACACGCCGATGCTGATGGCGATCACCGTCCTGGAGATGCTCGGTCACGCGCGCCTGTTCTCGCAGGAGCACTTCCAGTTCACCGAGCCGCTCACGGTGATCGGAGCGGCCTTCATCGTCATTTCCTATCTGGCCTCCCTTCTCCTGCGAGCCCTGGAGCGACGCCTTGTCCACTGACACTCTCCCCAACCCCGAGAAGAACCCCGCCAGGAGCGGCGGCGAGCTGATCCGGCTGGAGCAGGTCACCAAGCGGTTCGGCCAGAACACCGTCCTGGACCACCTGGACTTCTCCGTCGACGCCGGCAAGCACGTCACCCTGATCGGCCCGTCCGGGTCCGGCAAGACGACGATCCTGCGGCTGCTGATGACCCTGCTCAAGCCCGACGAGGGCACGATCACGGTCGACGGGCAGAAGCTGTTCCCCGCCTCCGACAAGGAGGTCCGCGAGGTCCGCAAGAAGATCGGGATGGTGTTCCAGCAGTTCAACCTGTTCCCGAACATGACGGTGCTGCGGAACATCACCGAGGCGCCGGTCACCGTCCTCGGCATGTCGAAGGACGAGGCGGTGGAACGGGCCAAGGGCCTGCTGGACATGGTGGGCCTGGCCGACAAGTGCGACGCCCACCCGGCACAGCTGTCCGGCGGGCAGCAGCAGCGGGTGGCGATCGCCCGGGCGCTGGCGATGCGGCCGCAGGTGCTGCTCCTGGACGAGGTGACCTCCGCGCTCGACCCGGAGCTGGTCGCGGGCGTGCTCGACGTCCTCAGGGACATCGCGCGCTCCACGGACATCACGATGCTCTGTGTGACCCACGAGATGAATTTCGCCCGGGACATCTCCGACCAGGTGCTGATGTTCGATTCGGGCCGGGTCATCGAAGCCGGTCCGCCGGAGAAGATCTTCAGCGAGCCGGAGAAGGACCGGACGCGGGAGTTCCTCAGCGCGGTGCTCTGACTACACCGTGCGACCAGGCCCGACGCGGGGCCCGGCGATCGGGGCATGCTCTTGGCATATGCCAGAAGGGTGATGCCCCGGTCCCGGGCCCCGTGAATCTTGTCAACCCCCGCTCTCCACAAGCCCATTGTTCGTTATCGTGGAGGGGATTCGCTGTCCGGATTCGGCCCAACAGCAAGCGCAGGGGGAGACCACCGTGGCGCTGAAGCACGAGCCGCCGACCACCCCGTACCACTCGGCACAGGAAGCCCTGCGCGTCCTGGAGACCGTGGCGCGGAGCTCCACCGGAGTCACCGACACCGACCTCTCCCGGCACACCGGCATCGGACCGGAGCGACTGACCACGCTCCTGCGGATGCTGCGCCGCGAGGGCTACGTCGAGCAGATCGCCGACGGCGCGTACGTCACGGGCGAGACCCTGGCCCGCCTCGGCTCCGCCCACCACCACGAGCAGACCCTGCGCGAGAAGCTCCAGCGCACCCTCGACCGGCTGCGCGACTCGGTCGGCGCCGCCGTCTACATGAGCCGGTACGTCGACGGCGAGATCAGCATCACCCAGTACGCCGACAGCCCCGCCACCCCCAAGGTCAACGAGTGGGTCGACTTCCGCTCCTCGGCCCACGCCACGGCCATCGGCAAGAGCCTGCTCACCCAGCTCGACCACGCCGGCCGCCGCGACCACCTCGCCCGGCACAAGATGGCCCGCCTCACCTCGCGCACCATCACCAGCGACCGGCTGCTGCTGTCCCGGCTGGAGGCCCAGCCGCCCACCGTGCCCGTCCTGGACCTCCAGGAGTACGCGGTGGGCACGGTCTGCGCCGCCGTCCCCATCACGGCCGGCTCCTCCGTCGGCTGCCTGGCCCTGTCCCTCCCGGTCGAGCACGCCCACCGCCTGCGCCAGGCCGCGGACACCCTCAACCGCAACGCGGCACCGGTGCTGCTGTCCATGGCGATCTAGGCCCGGTCGCAGCCCGGCGCCGGGTGGTCAGAAGCACCCCTCGGGACCGGGTAGTATTTTCCCGTCGCCCACCGCGGAACACGGTTCCGGCGGTCGGCGAGAGTCATGCGCCGCTAGCTCAGTTGGTTAGAGCAGCTGACTCTTAATCAGCGGGTCCGGGGTTCGAGTCCCTGGCGGCGCACCGGTGAAGGGCCTCTCGTGGGAGCGGGAGGCCCTTCGGCGTGTTCGAGGTCAGCGCTGGTCAGCCTGCGGTAGACGCACTCCCCCGGCGGCCGCCACCACACCGGATCCGCGCATCGGACGCCCTCCTTCCGCAGTGCCGCACGGTGGATCTTGTTCGTCGCCGTCACCGGCATCCGCTCCACCACCCGCACGAACCGGGGCGCCATCTTCGTGCCCAGGTCGGGCTGGGCGAGCAGGAACTCCGCGAAGGACAGCGGGTCGAACGTGCCGGCGATCGTCGCCATGACCTGGTCGCCGGTCACCGGGTCCGGCACCGCGTACACGGCGACGGCGGCGGCCCCCTCGTAGCGGGCGAGGATGTTCTCGATCATCGCGGCGGCCAGGTTCTCGCCGTCGACGCGGAGGCGGTCGTCGGTGCGGCCGGCGAAATAGAGGTAGCCGTCGGCGTCCCGGTAGAAGAGGTCACCCGTCCAGTACCAGCCGGCCCTGCGCCGTTCCGCCTCCGCCGCCGGATTGCGCCAGTAGCCCTCGAAGGGGCTCGGCCCCCGGTTGACCAGCTCGCCGATCGCCTCGTCCCCGTTGAGCAGCCGCCCCGCCCCGTCGAAGCGGGCCGGCGGGCACTCCTCGCGGGTCTCCTGATCGAGGACGACCAGCCCGGGTGCGGCCCGGCCGACCGCCCCCGGCGGTGTTCCCAGCGACCACTGCACCGCGGCCCCGCCCTCCGACGAGCCGTACCCCTCCACCAGCCGCACCCCGAACCGCCGCTCGAAGGCCGCCGCGTCCACGGCGCCCGCCTCCGTGCCGAAGCCCAGCCGGAGCGGGTTGTCGCGGTCCTCGGGGCTCGGCTCGGTGGCCAGCACGTACTGGATCGCCCGGCCCACGTACGTGAAGTACGTCGCGCCGTAGCGGCGCACGTCCGGCAGGAAGCGGGACGCCGAGAAGCGGCGGCGCAGTGCCACGCCGGCCCCGGTGACGAGGGCGGGTGCCCAGCCCGCGATCACCGCGTTGCCGTGGAACAGCGGCATGCAGAGGTAGTGCACGTCGTCCGGCGTCAGGGAGAACTGACCGGCCAGCGAGCGTCCGGCGGCCGCCAGACGGCCCTGGGAGCAGAGCGCGGCCTTGGGAGCGCCGGTCGAGCCGGAGGTGAAGTAGAGGAGGAAGCGGTCGTGCGGGACGACGAGGGACGGATCCGGGTGCGCGTCCGCGTAGGGGGCCAGGAGGTCGGCGTACTCGGCCGTGTCCGTGAGCAGCAGGCGTACGCCGGGCAGGTCCAGGGCCTGGAGCAGCGGCAGGTGGGATCGGTCGGTGACCAGGATCCGGCACTCGGTGTGCAGGATGTCGCGGGCGAGTTCGGCGCCCCGGCGGGTGGGGTTGACGCCGGCGACCGCCGCCCGGGCCAGGGCCGCCGCGCCCAGCCACAGCGGGAATTCGGGGGTGTTGTCGAGCAGCACGCCGAGGTGGGGTTCGGCGCCGGGTGGCAGCAGGTCGGCAAGGAGGGCCGCCCGGGCGGCGGCCCCGGCCGCCACCTCGTGCTGCGTGAGCACCACGCCCTCGGACAACAACCCCGGCCGGTGGTCACCCCACCGGGCCGCCACGAGCTCCGCGACCGTGCGTCCCGTAGTGGACTCCATGAGGACGCACGGTAATTGACGTACCGTCAGATGTGGAGCGCTACGGCTGCGGGAAGTCGCCGACGGCGGAGAACATCGCGTGCGTCACCACCATGAAGCCGATCGCGAAGAGGATGAACGTGCCGAGGAAGGCGAGCAGGCATCCCGTGCCCGCAGCGAGCCTCCCCGGCGCCGGGGGCCTGGCCGTGGCGTGCTCCGGGCGGTCGGCCGGGTAGTGCACGGTGACGATGTCGCCCTCGAGGGTCGTCCCCGGCCCACCCTGCTCCTCGAACCGGACGCCGCGGCCCTCGCGGGTGGTGAACTCGTAGACGTGGTGCAGAGTCGTGTGGACCGAGCTGTCACCGCCACCACTCGTCGTGGTGTACGTCCGCAGACAACGCGCCTCGGCGGTCAGGCCGCTGTTCCAGGCACGGCCGACCCGGACGGAGCGGCGGATCACCGCGACCGCGGCGCAGGAGGCGACCGCGATCATGAGCGCGGGCACGACGTAGAACAAGGTTTCCATGAGCTCCCCCGAGGCCCTGCGCGGCCATCGGTCGGCCGGCGTGGGAGGAACCTACCCACGCCGGCCGCGCCGGTGACTCAAGGGAACCTCAGAAGGTCACGTCCGAGCAGGCGTAGAACGCGTTGCCCGTGTCGGCGATCGTCCACACCGCGAGGATGACGTGATGCCCGCTCAGCCCGGTCGGCAGCCTGCCGCTGTGGGAGAGCGTCGACGGCGGCCGCTGGCCGTTGTACGGCACCGTGAAGAACGGCGTGAGGTTGAGGTCGGACCGGGCCAGGTTGTGGTTCTGGTTCCAGCCCGGCTTGGTGACGTAGTACTTGAAGTCGGTCGTGGCGTGCATAGCCGTGAACTGCCAGCGGAACGTGTAGTTCTGGCCGCCCGTCACCCTGGTCGTGGGCCAGGCCCCGCCGGACGGCGTCCGCGGTGCGCTGAGCTGGCCGAACTGGCCGAGGCCGGCGTTGCAGATCTGCCCGTCGGCCGGGCCGGAGGCCGGGAAGCCCTTGGGGCCCTCGACGCTCTGCGGCTCCCACTGGATGGATCCGCAGTTGGTCACGGTGCCGT
Organism: Streptomyces sp. NPDC006372; assembly: GCF_040612515.1. Classification (NCBI taxonomy): domain Bacteria; kingdom Bacillati; phylum Actinomycetota; class Actinomycetes; order Kitasatosporales; family Streptomycetaceae; genus Streptomyces; species Streptomyces sp. NPDC006372. The sequence continues at coordinate 928,387 of NZ_JBEXQJ010000001.1, forward strand.
TCTGGCAGAGCTTCTGCCGGCTGACGGGGAGGTCGGTGTAGCCGTGGCCGCTGGCTCCGCCGGAGGAGAGTACGAGGGCTCCGGTCGTGGCCAGTCCCACCGCGGCTGCGGACAACTTGGTCCTGGTACGCATGCTGCCGCTCCTGGAGAACGTGGGGGAGGTTCAGTGAGCCGTGCAGGTAGGTCTAGACCAAGTCTGAGAGTATGGGCGCTAGTTGAACATGTCCATACCAATCACGGGCCCGTTTCTCCCCGTCCCGCGCGGAACGCAGCCGTCAGGTCCTTCACCAGCGCCTTCCGCTCGGAGTCGTCGAGTTCGACCAGCCCCCGCACGGTCAGCCGGGTCAGCGTGTCCTCGGGGTCGTACTCCACCCGGAGCGGTTGCACCGAGAACACCTCCAGGCCGACCGGGTCCGTGTCCGCCGCCACCAGCCGGGTGAGTGCCTCGGCCGCCGCGTCCGTGGCGCCCTTCGTCCCGCCGGGGGTCTGGACCGGCACCCGGGCGAGCGCCGCCTCGACGCACTCGCGCAGATACCTCTCGTGGTCCTCGACGGCCAGCGTGGCCCGCGCGGTGTCCCGCACCCGCCACACCACCAGCACGACCGCCCGCACCGCGACCCCGCAGCCGTCGGCGGCGGGCACCGGCTCGCTGCGCCAGTGCCGCAGCCGCACGTCCACCCGGCGACGCAGCAACAAGGGGTTGACCCACAGCAGGCCGGAGCGCCGGACGGTCCCCCGGTAACGGCCGAACAGGTCGAGCACCCAGGCCCGCCCGGTCCGGCCCCGGGCCAGCCCGCCGAACCCGAAGAGACCGAGCGCCCCGGCTCCCGCGTACGCCGCCCACTGCGCGGGACCGGGCCCGGCCCCGGCGTGCGCGGGCAGCCGCAGTGCCTCCAGGGCGAGCGGCGGCAGCACCCCGGCCCACCACGAGGTGGCCACGCAACCGGCCGCCCCGCACACCCCCGCCAGTACACCCGCCGCACCTGGCAGCACCCGCGCGGAGCGCTCCACCAGGTCGGCGTCGATCCGTGGCACCGGGCGCGCCGCCACGGCCGGGCGCCTCAGGCGCGGCTGCTCCCCCGTGCCCTGCCCGCGGCCCACGACCGCCGGCTTCGGCGGTCCCGGCGCCAGGTCGGGCTCGTCGCGGAACAGCAGGTGGACGGGGATCTCGGTGGTGGACTCGTTCTGGATGAGCCTGCCGGGCCTCGCCTGCGTGCCGGCCGGTCCGTCGGGCTCGGACGGGTGGGACGTGGTCGTGCTCATGCGTGCCTCCAGCCTCCGCGCCAGCTGCGTCACAACGGTCACAGGGCCGGTCGCCCCTGTCGTCAAAGGCCCAGGGGGCTAGGAGAAGAGCCGCCGCCAGGTCTCCGGTCCCGGGAAGCCGTCCGCCGCTCCGCCCCGCCAGCCCTGGGTGCGCTGGAAGGCCTCGACGGCTCGCCGGTCCGCCTCGCTCCAGCGCGGCCCCGGCTCGGTCGCGTAGAACCTGTCGAATCCCTTGCGCACCAGTTGCTTCCGCATCCGGGTGATGTGCGGGTTGGCCGCTCCGGGCCGGAACATCGCCCGCCCCGGGTAGCCGGGGACGCCGTGGGAGGAGGACCGCGGTCCGACCGCCCCGGGTCCGACGTCCTTGCCCTTGCCGCTGACCAGCAGATCCCAGGTGCGCGGTCCGGGCAGTCCGTCCGCGTCGGCGCCCTTCCAGCCCTGGGCCCGCTGGAAGGCCCGGGTGGCCCGCCGGTGGGCGTCCGACCAGCGCGGCCCCGGGTCCGAGCCATAGGCGGCGCCGGCGCCGCGGGCCACGAGCATGCGGCCGAGCTGCAGGACGTACTTGTTGTTCGCGCCGGGGCCGAAATACACCGCACCGGGGTACGGCGTGACGGTGGCCGGTGCGCCGGGCGTCCCTCTCTCCGGCCCCTGGGCCGGTCCGGGGGCCGCCGGGTCCGAGCCTGGTCCCGAGCCTGCTCCCGGACCTGATCCGGGCACCTGCCCGGAGTCCGACCCCGCAGCTGCCCCCGAGGACGGCCCCGAAGCTGACCCCGCGCCCGACCCCGAGGCTGACCCCGAGTCCGATCCCAAGGCCGGTCCAGAAGCTGACCCCGAGTCCGATCCCGAGGTCGTCCCTGAAGCCGACCCGGAGCCCGGCCCCGCACCCGGCCCCGAAGCTGCACCCGAAGCCGACCCCGGCTCCGCCCCCGCGACCGGTCCCGAGTCCGGTCCCTTGGCCGGCTCCTGGGTGATGCCCTTGTAGCGGTAAGGGACGTACCGGCTGGAGTCGGTCCAGTAGGCGTAAGGGGTGGTCTTGCGGCGGGTGCGCGGGCGGGCCTGCTCGTAGGCGGTGTAGGAGGTGTGCGCGGAATTCGTCCAGCCGCCGAAAATGGTGACGTGCGAGCCGCTCTGGGCGTCGGCCGGATTGTGGAACAGCAGAATGTCGCCCGGTTGGAGTTCCTCCTTGGAAATCCGCTCGGCGTATTGGGCGAGACTGCCCGTCCATTCGTTTCCGGGCAGCTTCCAGGCCATCGACACATAGCCCGAGCAGTCCTGCCGGTACCCGTCGGACCAGTACTTGTTCATGCTGTACGGCACCTTCGCGGCGACCCAGGTCCTGGCCCGGCTGATGATCTCCGCGCGGGTGATGGCGACGGGTTCGGCGGAGGCGGGAGGTTTGACCGGACGGCCGTCGGGCCCGTGCAGCGGAGCCTGGTCGCCCTGGGGGGTGTCACGCTCGTCACCTGCGGAAACTCCTGGACGGTGTGACGCGGTCGGGGCGGCCACGGCCGGGACGGCATGGCTCGCGCCGAACGCCGCCGAGGCCATGGCGGCCAGGGCGAGGGCCCGGCGGGCGGCCGGGTGAGCGGTGATGCGGCCGGTCCGGGAACGCGGCAGGGCACGGCGCCAGTGGACGCAGCCGGGACAGTCGCAGTCGCTCGCCGGGTCGATTTGCTCGAATACCGGAGACTCCATGCGATTCCCCTCACACTTCCGGTGGAAATGGCCGCGCGAGTGCGCGTCCGGGCGGGACGTCGTCAGTTTCGCAACTGTCTTCCGGACGCGCATGCTGACGGTCCGAATGATGTAACCGGACGCCTCGGCCGGGACGTCCCGGCACCGGGCCGGGTGGTCAGGAGCACCTCCGGGCGTCCTGTAGAGTTATGACGTCAGCGAGCGCCGCTAGCTCAGTTGGTTAGAGCAGCTGACTCTTAATCAGCGGGTCCGGGGTTCGAGTCCCTGGCGGCGCACCGACCGGAAGCCCCTCGCGGAAGCGGGGGGCTTTTCGTATGCCCGTGGTCAGCCCCGGCGCGGTCCGACCGCTACCCTCTCGCCATGGCAGCGCGAGACCTCCAGGAGCGGATCAAGAAGCTCATCATCGACCGCCGGCTGGCCTCCGGGGCCCCGCTGCCGACCGAGCCCGAGCTGATGGAGTACCTCGGCGCGAGCCGGAACTCGGTGCGGGAGGCACTGAAGGCGCTCCAGGCGATGGGCATCGTGGAGATCCGGCACGGCTTCGGCACCTACGTCGGCCCGATGTCCCTGGCCCCGATGATCGAGGGCCTCGCCTTCCGCACGGTCGCCGGGCACTACCGGGGCGAGGACTCCCTGCTCCAGCTGCTGGAGCTCAGGGAGGCCGTGGAGACGGGGCTGGTGTCCCGGCTCGCAGGCCGGATACCGGATGCGGATCTCGTTGAACTGGATGCGCTGGTCGACCGTATGGAAGAGGAGGCCGCGCACGGAGCCGGCCTCGCCGAGACCGACCGCGCCTTCCACGCCACCCTCTACCGGGGGCTGGACAACGTGTTGCTGAGTGAGGTCCTGGAGGCGTTCTGGGACGCCTTCCACCGGGTCCGCACGGACCTCGGGGGTGAGCCGCAGGATCCGAAGGTGACCTGCCGGCAGCACCGGGAGATCCTCGACGCGGTCAGGTCCGGTGACGCGATGCGCGCGGAGGAGGCCATAAGAGAGCACTTCGGGAACATCCGCGCCCGCCTGTCCACAACCGCTCCACAGCTCCCCCACACCCGTCACAATGAACGCGTATGACCGGTAAACACCGGGTTTCGCGTCTTGCGATCATGATGGACGCCGTAGAACCCTGGTCATCTGGTTTTTCAAGATGCTGCGGATTCGCGGCAGTTGGGGGGCAAAAGGGCCGGTTGCCGACTGGGCGGGGGTAGGGGCCCCCGCTCAAGGAGCGATGCCGAGGGGGGCATCATGCAACCGGAAGGTCGCGTTGCCATGTCTATAAGGTGTGGAAGACGTGGTGACCGCGATCCACCACTGATACGTCTGTGAAGGTCGAGGGGGACCGGTCGCAGACGGAAGCAAGCGACGAAACACGCGGCTCTTTCGCGTGTGGGGGGATGACTCATGACGTCGAGGCCGACGGGCGCCCGACAGGACCACGACCCGTCCCAGACCACCCAGCTCAGGGTGCCGGCGCACCGGATGAGCACCACGGGGACCTTCCGGCGGATCAAGAAGACTCTGCCGAGATACGACTACGAGCACTACAGCCGGCTCGCGGGCCCCCTCACCCAGCCCGACCCGGGCAAGCCCTACCGGGTGCAGTACCGCTCCCTCATCTCCCAGGAGCCGCACCGCATACGGGTGGCCTTGATGCTGGCCGCGGCTCCGGTGCTCTCCCTGGTGCTGCTGTTCTGGCTGCTCCAGCCCGAGCACTGGACCGAGCGCGACTACCCGGCCTTCGACTGGCTGCCCGCGCTCGACATGGTCATGCTCGTCTCGATCGGTCTGATCGAGTTCTTCCGCTGCATGAACGTGCTGTCCAACGCCCACGCCACGCTGGTGGCGCGCGACCCGATCCCGGTGGTGCCCGAGACCGGCACCAGAGTGGCCTTCCTCACCTCCTTCGTGCCCGGCAAGGAGCCGCTGGAGATGGTGACGAAGACCCTGGAGGCGGCGGTGAGGATCCGTCACCGGGGTCTCATGCACGTGTGGCTGCTCGACGAGGGCGACGACCCCGACGTGAAGGCGGTCTGCGAGCGCCTCGGCGTGCACCACTTCTCCCGCAAGGGCGTCGCGAAGTGGAACCAGGCCAAGGGCCCGCACCGCGCCAAGACCAAGCACGGCAACTACAACGCCTGGCTTGAGGCGCACGGCGACGACTACGACTTCTTCGCCTCGGTCGACACCGACCACGTGCCGCTGCCCAACTACCTGGAGCGGATGCTCGGTTTCTTCCGCGACCCGGACGTCGGCTTCGTCATCGGCCCGCAGGTCTACGGCAACTACGACAACCCCATCACCAAGGCCGCCGAGTCGCAGCAGTTCCTCTTCCACGCGCTGATCCAGCGCGCGGGCAACCGCTACGGCTCCCCGATGTTCGTCGGCACCTCCAACGCCGTGCGCATCAAGGCGCTGAAGCAGATCGGCGGTCTGTACGACTCGATCACCGAGGACATGGCGACCGGTTTCGAGATGCACCGCCACAAGAACCCGGCGACGGGCAACAAGTGGCGCTCCGTCTACACCCCGGACGTGCTCGCCGTCGGTGAGGGCCCCAGCGCCTGGACGGACTTCTTCACCCAGCAGATGCGCTGGTCGCGAGGGACGTACGAGACGATCCTCAAGCAGTACTGGAAGGGCTGGTACTCGCTGCCGCCGAGCAAGCTCTTCAACTACACGATGATGATCATCTTCTATCCGATGTCGGCTATGAACTGGATCCTGGCTGCGCTGAGTTGTGCGCTGTTCCTGGGCATGGGCGCCTCGGGTGTGAACATCGACCCGGCGGTCTGGCTGATGCTCTACGGCAACGCCTCCGCCCTGCAGATCGGTCTGTACGTCTGGAACCGCCGGCACAACGTCTCGCCGCACGAGCCGGAGGGCTCCGGCGGTGTGGCCGGCATGGTGATGTCCGCGCTGTCGGCGCCGCTGTACGCGAAGGCGCTGATCGACTCCGTGCTGCGGCGCAAGAGCAAGTTCGTGGTGACGCCCAAGGGCGACTCGGCGAGCCCGGACCGCTGGTTCGGCACGTTCCGCTACCACTGGTACTTCATCCTGATCTTCGCCGCCTCGATCACCGCCGGTTTCGTCTTCGGCCACTCCCACCCCGCGATGATCATCTGGGCGACCTTCGCGCTGCTCATCACCGCCTCGCCGGTCTTCGCCTGGCGCTGGCAGCTGCGGCAGGACGCGAAGAAGCCCGCCGCCCCCGCCGGGGAGCAGCCGCAGGACCCTGCGGGCCCGAACCGCACACAGCCGCTGCCCATCCCGCAGCAGCCCGCGGCGCACGCCCCGCAGCACAAGCCCAGCTGGGCCGCCGCCCCGGGCGCGAACGGGGAGGTCGGAGGATCCGACCAGACCATGCAGATCGCCCTTGGTGGACTTGGGGGACGTAAGGAATGAACGACCGTGCAGGCCGCCGCCGGGCCCGTCGACTCGCGATCGGCACGGCGGTGGTACTCGCGCTGGCCGGGATGAACGGGCCGTGGCTCTACCGCTTCGGCACCGAGAAATACCACCAGTACACAATCAACAAGCCGGAGTACAAGGCCGCGAACGGCAAGTGGGAGATCGTCGATTTCCCCGAGGAGTACCGGCAGAACACCATCCACGCGGCGCTGCTGCGCACCGGCAAGGTGCTGCTCGTCGCGGGCTCGGGAAACAACCAGGACAACTTCGACGCGAAGAAGTTCGACACCCGGATCTGGGACCCGGTCAAGGGCACCATCAAGAAGGTCCCCACACCCGCCGACCTGTTCTGCACCGGCCACACGCAGCTCGCCAACGGCAACCTGCTCATCGCGGGCGGCACCAAGCGGTACGAGAAGCTCAAGGGTGACGTCACCAAGGCCGGCGGCCTGATGATCGTCCACAACGAGAACCCGGACCAGCCGATCACCCTGCCCGCGGGCACCAGGTTCACGGGCAAGAAGAACGGCAAGACCTTCGTCTCCAAGGACCCCGTCCTCGTGCCGCGCGCGAAGAAGGTCTTCGACAAGGCGACCGGCAGGTTCCTGCGCAACGACCCCGGGCTCGGCCGTATCTACGTCGAGGCGCAGAAGCGCGGGAAGAAGTACGAGACGGGCACGCAGGACAACTACCGCGTGACCGGCCTCAAGGGCGACGACGCCCGCAACACCTACGGCATCGCCCAGAAGCTCGCCCTCGACAAGAAGGACTTCCAGGGCATCCGGGACGCCTTCGAGTTCGATCCCATAGCCGAGAAGTACATCAAGGTCGACCCGATGAAGGAGGCCCGCTGGTACCCGACGCTCACCACCCTGAGCGACGGGAAGATCCTCAGCGTCTCCGGCCTCGACGACATCGGCCAGCTGGTCCCGGGCAAGAACGAGGTCTTCGACCCGAAGACCAAGAAGTGGACCTACACCGGCAAGGTCCGGCAGTTCCCGACCTACCCGGCGCTGTTCCTCATGCAGAACGGCAAGGTCTTCTACTCGGGTTCGAACGCGGGCTACGGGCCGGATAACGTGGGCCGCGAGCCGGGCGTGTGGGACGTGGACACCAACAAGTTCACGAAGATCCCGGGCCTGAGCGACCCCAAGCTGATGGAGACGTCCGGCACGGTGCTGCTGCCGCCGGCCCAGGACGAGAAGTACATGGTCGTCGGCGGCGGCGGCGTCGGCGAGTCCGCGCAGTCCAGCGAGAAGACCCGGATCGTCGACCTGAAGGACCCGGACCCGCGCTTCAAGGACGGCCCGTCCCTGGAGAAGGGCACCCGCTACCCGAACGCCTCGATCCTGCCGGACGACAGCGTGCTGGTCTCCGGCGGCTCGGAGGACTACCGCGGCCGCGGCGACTCCAACATCTTCCAGGCGCATCTCTACGACACGGCGAAGAACGAGCTCCGGCGGGTCGCCGACCCGCTGGTCGGCCGCAACTACCACTCCGGGTCGATCCTGCTGCCCGACGGCCGCGTGATGTTCTTCGGCTCGGACTCGCTCTACGCGGACAAGGCCAACACCAAGCCGGGCGAGTTCGAGCAGCGCATCGAGATCTACACGCCGCCGTACCTGTACGGCGACGGGAACCGTCCCTCGCTGTCCGGCGGGCCGCAGACCATCGAGCGCGGCGGGACGGGCACCTTCACCTCCTCGGACGCCCAGTCGGTCAAGAAGGTCCGGCTGATCCGCCCGAGCGCCGCCACGCACGTCACGGACGTCGACCAGCGGTCGATCGCCCTGGACTTCAAGGCGTCCGGCGACAAACTGAAGGTGACCGTGCCGGAGAACCGGAACCTGGTCCAGTCGGGCTGGTACATGCTGTTCGTGACAAACGCCGACGGCACGCCCAGCAAGGCCCAGTGGGTCAAGGTGCCGTAGGAATCGGCTGGTTGGGGGCGCTCTCCGGTGAGGAGGGCGCCCCTTCCGCATGTCCGGGTGACGGGAAACGTTCTTGACGGCAGCGCCCGGTCTGGTGTGCTCTCGGTACGACATCGGCAAGGCGTGTGGTCAACGGTGGCGGGGGAAACGGGAGATGACCGAGTCGACCACGTCGGGTCCGGTGGCCGAGGACGTCCTGGCCGCCGCGACCGTACAGGTCACGGGCGCTGACGGACATATCGGCGGCCTGGGCGTGATCGTCGCGCCCACGCTGGTGCTGACCTGCGCCCATGTCGTACTGGACGCCGCGGGCCTGCCGACGCGGCGGGAGGAACGCCCCGAGCACCCGGTGCGGGTCCGGTTGGTCCTGCGTACGGGCGAGGAGACCGAGGCCGTCGTACGGGACTGGGTCCCGGTACGCGCGAACGGCACCGGGGACGTGGCCGTCCTGTCCCTGTCCCGCCCGCTGCCCGAGGCCCGGCCGGTCGTCATGGTGGCGCCCAGGGACGTCTGGGACCACACGGCCATCGTTTTCGGACTGCCGAGGGACGACACGGGCGGCGGCTGGCACACCGCCCGGCTGCGGGGCCGTACCGGCACGGGCCGACTCCAGATGTCGCCGCTCGACGGACAGACCGACCCGGTTCAGCCCGGCTTCAGCGGCTCGGCCGTCTGGGACGAGGACCTCGGTGCCGTCGTCGGCATCGTCGCCTCGATCTCGCCGGCGCACCGCGGGCAGAGCTTCTGCATCCCGACCCGCACCATCCTCGACGAACTCCCGGAACTGGCCGAACTGCTCGCCCCCGACTCCCCCTTCCCGGGGCTTCGCCCCTACACCGAGGAGCACAGCGCGCACTTCTTCGGCCGGGACGAGGACGTCACCGCGGTCGTCGACCTGCTCCGCCCGCGCGGATCCGCACCCGACGGCTGCGTGACGCTGACCGGCCCCTCCGGCTCCGGCAAGTCCTCCCTCCTCATGGCGGGCGTACTCCCCCGGCTGAAGGAGCAGGACGTAGAGGTCGTGACGCTGCGCGCCGAGGGCCGCCTGCCGGACGCGTCGGTGGTCCGCGACGAGCTGCGCGCCCACCGGTCGGCCCCCGGACTCGTCCTGGCGATCGACCAGGCGGAGGCCCTGCTGCTGCGTCCCGAGGAGGAGCTGCGCGCCCTGGTGGACGCCCTCCTCGACGCCTGCCGGCACCCCGGGGTGGCGGTCCTGGTGGCGCTGCGCACCGACTTCCAGGACGCGGCCCTGCGCCACCCGGAGCTGAGCCGCCTGGTCGGCGGGGCGCCCGCGCACCAGCTGGGCCTGATGACCCGCGAGCAGCTCACCGAGGTGGTCCGGCTGCCCCTGCGCGCCTTCCCCGGGGTGGAGTACGACAGCGGCCTGGCCGACCGGCTCATCGACGACGCGACGGGCCGCCCCGGAGCCCTGCCCCTCCTCGGATTCGTCCTGACCACCCTGTGGGAACGCCAGGTCGGCGGCCGGCTCCGCCTCGACACCTACGACGAACTCGGCGGGCTCGCCGGGGTGTTGAGCAGCAGGGCCGACTCGGCGTGGAAGCGGGCGCTGCGCGGTACGACACCGGAGGTCGCGGCCGGACTGCTTCGCGCCCTGATACAGCTGCCGCCCGGCAGCGGCACCGCCCTGCGCGCCCGGCTCTCACGCCGCGAGGCGGGTGAGGAGCGGTGGGCCGTCGCCGGCGCGCTCGCCGAGGAGCGGGTCCTCGTCCTGGGTGCGGATCCCGAGCGGGGCGAGACGGTCGAGCTGGCCCACGAGGCCCTCATCGAGCACTGGCAGCCGCTGGCCGATCAGCTGGAGAAGGACCGTGCGTTCCTGGCCTGGCGCGGGGAGCTGCGGTACGACCGCGCCCGGTGGTGGCGGGAGGGGCGGCCGGACGGGCTGCTGCTGGAGGATCCGGCACTGTCGGTGGCGGAGCAGTCGCTCGCCGAGCGGCGTGACGAACTGACGGACGAGGACCGGGAGTTCATCGAGGCGAGTGTCGGGCTGCGGGCCCGTAAGGAGCAGGAGGCCGCGCGGTCCGAGCGCCGGAAGCGGTATCTGCGGGTGCTGTGGGCCGTTGTGACCGTGCTGGCCGTGGTGGCGGCGACGGTGGTGTCCGTGCTGTATCTGAACCTGCTGACGGAGCAGCGGCGGCTGGCGTCGGACCGGTTGGCGCAGCAGGCCGCATCGTTCGACAGCGCATCCCTGACCATCTCCTCGCTGTACGCGGTCGGGGCGTACCGGGCCGAGGCACGGCCCGAGGCGCGCTCGGCACTGCTGGCGCAGTATCTGCGCTTGCAGGATGTCGAGCGGGTCGTGATGGAAAACCGCAACGACGTCGAGGACGTCACGCTCACGGAGGACGGCACGTTCGCGTACGCCGTGCTGGCCAACGGGGACTTCGTGAAACTCGACCTGCGGGGCAAAGCCCGGCCCAAACCCGTCAGGCTCACCAAGAGAGCCAACAACGACCGTACGGCCGTCTCGCCGGATGGCCGCATCGTGGCCAGGGCGACCGACTGGGGCGTGATCTCCCTCGGAGTCCCGTCCTCCTCCGGGAAACTGCGGCCGGTCACACTTCGCCAGGACAAGGCCGTCGAGAACAACCCCCGCCGGGTCCACGACCTGCGCTTCGCCGGGGACAGCAAGCGCATCCTCGCCGCGATCCCCAGAGAGGGCGTGCTCGTCTGGAACACGAGCGACGGTCACCGCACGGGCCGCACTCTCAGCCCGCCGAAGGGCTGGGACGTCGCACAGGCCTGGTTCGGCGCGGACGACACGGTGGTGGCGCGGACAGTGCCCGAGGACGCCGACACGGACGACGCTCGAGGCCGGCTGGTCTCATGGGATCTCAAGGACGGTGCGCTGCATCGCCCTTGGGGCGAGCAGACCGCAGCCTCCGCGACGGTCAGCGGCAACGGCGGTGTCCTGGTCACCTGCACGGCTCAAGGTGCTCTCGAAGCATGGCGGCTCGGTGAGTCGCCTCAACGCTTCCGCAATTGGAACAACAGCAGCTTCCAAGGATTGTGCCCGCTCAACACACCCCGGCTCGACGCCACGGGCCGCTACCTGGTCAACCCCACCGGCCGTATCGGTACCGACCTCGGCCGAATGCGATTCCTGGTCGTCGACCTGGAGAAGGGTTGGCCGGCCACGTTCGACGCCCCCGCCGCCGCTCCGGAGGACCAGAACATCACCGGCCGGGCGAACTCTCCTGCGGTCGCACTGGCCGGGCCCCCCAGTGACCTGCGTGCCGCCGTCGCGATCGGCGGCAGCATCGTCACCGTACGGGTCCGGCCACCCACGTCCTTCGACACCGACGTCCTCCTCAACCGCATCCGTACGCCGGACGGACCGAGTGGCAGGATGGCGGTCGTCGACTCCAACGGCACGGGGCTCCAACTGTGGGACCTGGCGCATCGCAAGCTTCTCGCGACCGCGCGTCCGTCGCAGCCCCTGGCACGTATGTACGCCGCCTTCAGCCCGGAGGGGCGAAGGATGCTGACCATCGCCGAAGACCAGCGCACGGTTCTGGTCTGGCGAATCGACGACGACTCCCTCACCGAAGAGCACGTCCTCAAGCTGCCTGCTCCGAAGGAGCTCACGGCTGTCGGCCCGGACCGCCTCACGGGTCTCACTCCGTCGTGGATCAACCTGAGCTTCTCCGACGATGACCACGCCGTGATCTCGGGACTGTCGTACGTCTCCCGCTGGCGGCTCGACACCGGTAAGCCGGACGGTGAGACCTACCAGCCCAGGGCCCAGGTACCCGCACAGCTCGCCAACGAGGCAGCGGGCACCTTCGCCACCGCCGTTCCCGGCAAACCGCAGGCACTGGTGCGCACGCTGGACGAGCTCGGCACCTGGGACTTCACCACCGGAGAGTTCACGAGGTGGTTCAAGAAGAACCCCGAAAAGGACCGGCCGATCCGGTCGTTCAGCCTGTCCCCCGACGGAAAGCTGCTCGCCGTGCAGTACTCCGGCGGCCTGGTCCGCCTCTGGGACGTACGGGAGAAGAAGTTCAACAAGGACCTCACATCCAGCGGCGTCTACTACCTCGGCCGCTTCCTCGGCGACCGCATGCTCCACACCACGACCGCAGCTGGCGAACAAGTCGTCTGGGACGTGGCGAACCGCCAGGACACCTACCGCTACTACGTCGGCTACGGCTCCGTCATCTCACCGAGCACCGACGGCAAGTCGCTCACGATCATCGACGGCTCCCGCACCTCGGTGATCCCCCTCGACCCCGACCGCTGGATGGACCGGCTGTGCGCCCTCGCGGAACGGGAACTCACCGAGGGGGAAAAGGACCTGGCAGTCGACCCCGACCAGGTCGAGAACGTCTGCCCCGACCTCTAGGAACTGGCCTTCGCGAGCTTCAGCGCATAGTCCGCCCACCACTGCCCCGCCTTGGGCCCGCCCTTGCACTCCCCGTCCGACTCGCCCGGCCGCTTCACCCACAGGTAGGCGTCGACCAGCGGGTCCGCCGTCTTCGTCGTCGGCGTCTCCCCCAGCGCGCGTCCCGGCGGGTTGCACCAGCGCTCGTCGGGTTTGCCACCGGTGTAGGGGCCCTTGCCGTTGCGGCTGGTGTCGACGACGAAGTGCTTGCCGCCGACCTTGGCGGAGAGCTGCTTGCCGTAGGAGATGGACTCCTCGGTGGAGTAGAAGTTGGAGACGTTGACGGAGAAGCCGTCGGCCTGGGCGATACCGGCCCGGTTCAGCGGCTCGAAGATCTGGTCGGGGTGCTGCCAGCCGGCGTTGCCCGCGTCCAGGTACACCTTCGTGTCCTTCAGGGACTTCAGCTTGCCGACGGCGCCCTTGAGGAGGTCGTAGCGTTCCTCGTGGAACTGTTCCGGGGTGCAGCCGTCGACGAGGTGCAGCAGGGCGTCCGGTTCCAGGATGACCGTGGCCGACCGGTCGCCGATGCCCGCCGCCACGCCGTCGAGCCACGCGCGGTAGGCGTTGCCGTCGGCGGCGCCGCCCTGCGAGTACTGGCCGCAGTCGCGGTGCGGGATGTTGTAGAGGACGAGCAGTGCCGTCCGGCCGGCCTTGTCGGCGGCCTCGGTGAAGCCCCGGGTCTGCTCCTCCGGGTTGTCCGGGCCGATCCACTCGGCGACCGGCTGCTCCGCTATCTTCCGGATCTGCTCGGCGTCCTGCTTCTTGCCGGACTCCTCCAGGTCCGCGAGCTGCTGGGCCGCGGTGCCGTCCGGGTTGACCCAGAACGGGGCGGTCCCCTTGGGCTGCTGTGTGATCCCGGCGCCCGCGTCGGCGTCCTTGTCCGCTCCGTCCCCTCCGCCGGACGAACATCCCGTGATCAGCAGTGCCGCCCCCAGCACCGCTGTGGAGATCCGCCTCGCGGCGGACGCCCCGGCCCCCCTGCTGCCGTACATCCAACTCCCCCTTGGGTGCACCGTTCCAAGTCTCAATCCTGACATACGTCCCGCGGCGCACGAGGCCGAACCCGGCCTGCGCGGTGACGCAGCGCCACCGTATCGGGACTTGGCGTCATTCAACCTCTAGGCCCGGGCGGCCCGTTGGTCCTAGAGTCTTCTCAGCAACGCCCGGCTCCGGCCAGAGATTCACCCGCCGTGGCTCCCGCAGCCTCCCGCGCAGTTCGCCGGGTCACTCCCGCAGCCCGTGCGCGCGCGGTCGAGGACCAGCCCGGTCGGCGACTTCAGGGGGAGCGGGTCGCCGACCGGGTCAGGTGGCCGTTCCGCAGAAGCCCCCTACCGGCCGGTTCCCGTCAGGTACGCCGAGACGACCACGTTCGCCGTGTAGCTGCGGGTCGTACGGTCGTAGCTGCCGCCGCAGGTGATGAGGCGCAGTTCGGCCCGGCCCGACTTGCGGGGTCCGTAGGCCTGGTGGGCGTCGAAGCGGTCGCGGGTGAGGATCTGGACGGACTCGACGGTGAACTCGGCGACCTCGGTGTCGGCCCGGACCACCCGGATCGTCTGGCCGGGCCGCATGGCACTGACCTTGTAGAAGACGGCGGGCCGGGAGGCGGTGTCGACGTGACCCACCATCAGCGCGGTGCCCGGCGCCCCGGGCGTGGCCCCGCCCGCGTACCAGCCGACCACGCCCGGCTGGTCGTACGGCGGCGGATCGAGTGCCCCGCGTGCGTCCAGGCCGCGCGCCACGACGGGTGCCTGGACGCCGAGTCCGGGGATGTCGACGCGCTGCGGCAGTGCGTCCCGCAGCGGCCGGTGCGCGGGGGGCAGTTTGACGTCCGGGGGGCGTCCGGCCGCCGCCATGTCGCCCGTGGCGGGCGCGGAGACGCCGTGCCGTACGTCGGTCACCTCACGGCCCCACAGCCACAGCCCGAGCAGCAGCACCACCCAGGCCACACCGGCGAGCAGGCGGCCGGTGCCCGAGGAGCGTCCCTTGAGCTGATCCTGGTACTGGTCGGAGTACTGGTCGGACATGGTCATTCCGTTCCACGGCTGCGGCGGAGGCCGCCCAGCGCGATGACCAGCGCGGCGACACCCGCGAGTACCAGGCCGACCACTCCCTGGGCGGTTCCCGGGCTCACTCCCCGGGCGGTGCCGGGGACGGTCCCGCGGTCCGCCGCCGCGACGAGGTCCGCCGCGCCACCGCCACCGGCGGCGACCGGAGCGACGGGCGAGGCGTGCGCGCCCGGCCGCAGGGGGGTGGACGAGTGCCCGTCGTGTCCGGGCGCGGACGGTTGCCCACCGCCCTCGGGCAGGGGTGGCCGTCCGGCGGTCCCGGGTGCGGGGGGCTGACCGGCCGTGCCGGGTGCCGGGAGCTGTCCGGACGCCTCCGGTTCCGGTGCGAGGAGTTGCCCGGCCTTGCTGTGCGAGTGCGCGGGGAGCCGGCCGGCCGTCCCAGGTGCGGGGGGCTGAATCGCCGTCCCCGGTGCCGGAGGCCGCCCGGCGGTCCCGGGCGCGGGGGGCCGGCCGACCCGACCCGAGGCGGCTCCCGGTGCGGCTCCGGGTGCGGGCGGCTGTTGGCCCGTGCGTCCGCGGACCGTGAACGTGCCGGTCCGTTCGGCGGCCCCGCAGGTGACCTTCACCGTGTACGTGCCCGGCGTGAGGGTGGAGCGGACGCGGCTCTCGCCCACGAGTTCACCTTCGGTGACGGTGGCGAGCCGCGCGTCCGCGACGAACGCCGACGAGGCGGCGACGGCCGTCCGCTCCGCGCAGTCGGTCACGCGGAGCGTGACATCACTGCCGGGCGCGGGGGACGCCGGGATCACCGAGACGCCCCCCGTGTCCGCCGCGTACGCCGCCGGGGTCAGGGCGGTCACGGCCAGGACGCTCGTACAGACAGTGACTCTCAGGGAACCCATCGTGAACCTCCAGACCACTGGAGCCTCCCCCGCTCAGAGGGTCATCGCATCCTCCGGGACGCGGTTCCTGCTCCGTACGGGTGACGACGGGTTTGGGCGCGGGCGACCCGCTTTCGGAGGTCGGCCCAGGTCAGACCCGGTCGACGAGGTCCGCGATCGAGTCCACGACCTGCGACGGCCGGTACGGGAAGTCCTCGACCTGCTCGGGCCGGGTCAGCCCGGTGAGCACCAGGAACGTCTGCATCCCGGCCTCCATGCCGGCCAGCACGTCGGTGTCCATCCGGTCGCCGATCATCGCGCTGGTCTCGGAGTGCGCCCCGATGGCGTTCAGTCCGGTCCGCATCATCAGCGGGTTCGGCTTGCCCGCGAAGTACGGCTTCTTCCCGCTCGCCTGGGTGATCAGCGCGGCCACCGCGCCCGTCGCGGGCAGCGGGCCCTCGGTGGACGGGCCGGTCTCGTCGGGGTTGGTGCAGATGAAGCGGGCACCGCCGAGGATGAGCCGCACCGCCTTCGTCATGGCCTCGAAGGAGTAGGTGCGGGTCTCGCCGAGGACGACGTAGTCCGGCTCGTGGTCGGTCAGGATGTAGCCGATGTCGTGCAGCGCGGTGGTGAGGCCCGCCTCGCCGATGACGTAGGCCGAGCCGCCCGGCCGCTGGTCGTCCAGGAACTGGGCGGTGGCCAGGGCCGAGGTCCAGATGCTCTCGATCGGCACCTCCAGGCCCATGCGCTTCAGGCGGGCGTGCAGGTCGCGCGGCGTGTAGATCGAGTTGTTGGTGAGGACCAGGAAGGGCTTCCCGGACTCGCGCAGCTTCTTCAGGAAGGCGTCGGCGCCGGGGATCGGCACACCCTCGTGGATGAGCACACCGTCCATGTCGGTGAGCCACGACTCGATGGGCTTGCGGTCTGCCATGTGCGAGGTCTCCTGCCGTGCGCGGTCCAGGCAGCCCCAGCCTAAACAGTGGCCGGATCTTGCGGAACGGTCGGCTCCCGGCGTCCCGAGGGACGGGACGGCCGATCGTCTCAGCGGCGGCGGCGCACGAGGAGCAGGGCCCCGCCCGCGGTGAGCAGCACGGCGGCGGCCGCGGCCAGCTTGATGCCGGTTCCGGTGCGGGCGAGCTCCTCGGCGAGGGGGAACCGGTCCTCGCGGGGCGGGACGGTCCCCTCGGACTCCGGAGCGCTTGCCTCCGGCTCCGGCGCGGTGGCGTGCGAGTCCGGCGCGGTGGCGTCCGGCTCAGGTGCGGTGGCCTCCGGCTCCGGGTGGGAGTCGGTCCCGTCGTCGTCCCTCGTATCGCCTGTGTCGCCGCCGTCGTCCGGGCCGCCTCCGTCGATGCCGAACCGGTAGTCGTTCGACTGCCCCACCCAGTCCCCGTCGTCGTCGTGCCGTTGTACGACGGCGGCGTTGGCGGTGACGGCGTTGGGCACGGCGTCCGAGGTGATGGCGAGCCGCATCCGCACGGTGACGGTCTTCCCCGGACCGACGGTGAACCCGGCGAACCGCGCCTCGTCGTCGGCCAGCGCCCCGACGAGTTCGTCCTCGCCGGTCTTCTCGAACCGCACCGTGTGGGGCCGGGCCCCCTCGAAGAACTCCAGCCGGGGCTGGGACGGCTCCAGCGCCCGCTTGGCGTCGACGAGCACGACGACGGGGTGGATGCCGGTGCAGGGCCGGTCGGTCGTGTTCGTCAGGTCGAGGTACCAGGTCCCGAACCCGCCCCCGGCCGCGTAGGAGTGCGGCCCGCCGTGGACACGGGTGGTGAGCGGGAACGTGTGGTCGTCGGGCGCGGCGCAGGCGGGCGCCGGGTCGTCCGCGTAGGCCGGGTGGGCACCAGTGAGCAGGACGGCGGCTGCCGCCGCCAGGCAGAGGTGAGCGGGCGTGCAGGGTCGCATGGACATGTGACATTGCCGGATGAGGCCGGTGGCAAGCCGACTCGCCCGGAACGGGACCCGAAAAGCGGTACGGATCCACGCGGCCGGCGGACAGCGGGGCAGTGCCCGAGTGCGGAAGGGCAGCGCCTCAGCGACGCCCCAGGGCCTTCGCACGCGAGTGGGCCCAGCCGGTCAGGAGGACACCGGCGGCGGTGAGCACCGCGTAGGCCAGCAGCAGCGGAAGGAACCCACCGGGCAGCCCGCCCAGCAGCCCCCGCTCGCCGTCGTCGACGACGAGCCGGACGAGTGCCTGGGCGCACACCACCAGCAGCACCATGCCGAGAACCTGAAGGACGTCGTATTTCATTGTTTCCCTTCTGTGGGGAGCGGTGTGAGGAGACGTTACGAACGTACCAATCAGCGAGAGTTGAACCGCCCTGTCTCAGGGAGAATTCTCGATTTACATCACACTTTCTCAACGCGTTATCGTGAGGCGATGCGTGACGAAAAAGGCCGCACCTGCCAGGTGTGCGGAAAGCCCACGGCTCGTCCAGGTCGAGGCCGGCCGCCGGTCTACTGCTCCCGGAGCTGCCAGGCGCGGGCCTACCGCCGGCGCAGGCAGCCGCTTCCCGGCCCGGGCACGCCCCCCGTGTCCCGGCCGACGGAGGTCCGGGCGCGTCAGCGGCGGCGGATCGCCGAGGCGGTGTGGCGCATCGCGGCCGAGCAGGGGCTGGACGCGGCGAGCATGCGCAGGATCGCGGCGGAGGCGAGGGTGTCGCTACGGGTCGTGCAGTACCACTTCGACTCCAAGCACGCCTTGCTGGTCGACGCGCTGCGCCTGCTCCACGAGGAGAACGAGCGGCTGGCCCAGGGGCGTATCCCGTACGACTTGACGGAGCCGGGCGCGCTGCTGCGGGCGGTGCTGGACGAGTTCCTGCCGCTGGACGAGCAACGTGCCTTCGCCCTGCGCGTGTTCACGGCGTACTACGCGCGGAGCCTGACCGATCCCGAGCTCGCGCAGGTCTTCCTGGCCGCCGAGCAGCCGCTGGAACGGCTCGTGGCGGACATCATCGCGGTGGGCGAGGCGGCAGGGCGTACGGCACCGGGCATCGACCGGGCCCACGAGGCTGACCTGCTGGTGTCGGGAGCGGTCGGGCTGGGCCTGGACGTCCTGCACGGGCGCCGCTCGCTCGCGGACGTACGGACGGTTCTGGAGTACCACCTGTGGCGGATCTTCCCGGACACCGCCTCCACGGCCGCCACACCCCGTCCGCATCCAAGGCACGCAGCCCCTCAGCCGTCCCCTCGTCCGAACACCGGCCCCAACACCAACTGAGCCGCCCCCTCGGCCACGACTCGCCCACCGCCCGCCGCGACACGTACCGGCACCGCGTCCTGCCCCGTCCGCCGGGCCCGCGCCCCCAGTACCGCGCCGACGCCGCGCACGAAGGGCTCCGGCGTCGCGCCCACCGTGCGGCCGCCCAGCAGGACGACGTCGATGTCCAGGAGCCCCACCAGGTTCGCCGCCCCGGCGCCCAGGACCCGTGCCGCCTCCTCCGTGTCGCCGCGCGCCACCGCGGCGAGGCACAGCGCCTCGACACAGCCGCGGTCACCGCAGGTGCACGGAGGGCCGTCGAGCTGGATCACCTGGTGGCCGAACTCCCCCGCCCCGGTCCGGGCACCCCGGTGCACGCCGCCCCCGATCACCAGACCCGCCCCCAGCCCCGTGCCGAGGTGCAGGTAGGCGAAGGAGCCGCCCTCTCCCCCGGCGGCCAGTCCCAGCGCCGCCGCGTTGGTGTCCTTGTCGATCACCACCGGCACCCCGAGCCGCTCCGCCAGCGCCTCCCGCAGCGGAAAGCCGTCCCACTCGGGGAATCCGGTCACCCGGTGCAGCACGCCCCGGGTGTGGTCGAGCGGCCCGGGCAGCGCGACGCCCACGCCCAGCGGGGAACCGGCCCGGGCGAGCGCACCGGCCCCGACGGCCGGGACGGCGGACAGCACCTCGTCCGCCGTCTCCCGCACCACCCCCGTCACCGCCGCCAGCACGGCCCCCGCCCCGGCCCCCAGGTCCAGCGGGGCCCGGCGCTCCCCCACCACGGCCCCGCGCAGATCCATCAGCACGACCCGCACCTCGTCCCGGTCCAGATGCACCCCGACCGCGTGCCCCGCCTCGGGCACCAGCCGGAGCACCGTGCGCGGTTTGCCCCCGGTCGACGCCCGGCGCCCCGCCTCCACCGCGAGACCGTCCTCCCGCAGCCGGGCCGTGATCTTGCTGACCGCCTGCGGGGTGAGCCGGGTCCGCTCGGCGAGTTCGAGCCGGCTGATGCCCTCGGGCCCGGCCGTCCGCAGCAGGTCGAGCACCAGCGCGGTGTTGTGGCTGCGCAGGGCGAGCAGGTTCACCCCGGCCCCGGCCGCTCCCGCCGCGCGCATGCCGCCGGCCCCGCCCGTACGCTCGTCCGCCCTGTTCACGCCCCCATTGTCCCCGGCGCTTGCACTTTGGCAACAGCGTTGCGAAAGTGGGGCGCATGACTGGCACCCCGCTCGGCACGTCCGGCACCCCCGGCTCGCCCCTCCGCGTCGGCCTCGTCGGCTACGGCCTCGCCGGCTCCGTCTTCCACGCCCCGCTGATCGCCGCCACCGAGGGCCTGACCCTCGACACGGTGGTCACCTCGAGCCCCGAACGGCAGCAGCAGGCCCGCGCCGAGTTCCCGGGCATACGCCTCGCCGCGACACCGGACGAGCTGTTCGAACGGGCCGCCGAGCTGGACCTGATCGTCGTGGCGTCCCCGAACAAGACGCACGTGGCGCTCGCGACCACCGCCCTCGAGGCCGGACTGCCGGTCGTGGTCGACAAGCCCGTCGCCGGCACGGCCGCCGAGGCCCGGGAGCTCGCCGCCCTGGCCGAGGAGCGCGGCCTGCTCCTCTCCGTCTTCCAGAACCGCCGCTGGGACAACGACTTCCTCACCCTGCGCAAGCTGCTTACCCACGGCGAGCTGGGCGACGTGTATCGCTTCGAGTCCCGCTTCGAGCGCTGGCGCCCGCAACTGAAGGGCGGCTGGCGGGAGTCCGGCGACCCCGCAGAGATCGGAGGTCTGCTCTACGACCTGGGCAGCCATGTCGTCGACCAGGCGCTGGTCCTCTTCGGCCCGGCGGCCACCGTGTACGCGGAGTCGGACGTGCGCCGCCCCGGCGCCGAGGCGGACGACGACACGTTCATCGCGATCACGCACACCAGCGGCGTCCGCTCCCACCTCTACGTCTCCGCGACGACCGCCCAGCTCGGCCCCCGCTTCCGCGTCCTCGGCTCCGCCGCGGGCTACGTCAAGCACGGCCTCGACCCTCAGGAGGCGGCCCTGCGCGAAGGCCACCGTCCGGGGCCCGACTGGGGTGTGGAGCCCGAGTCGCTGTGGGGCCGGGTGGGCTCCGGTGAGTCCCCGGTGACCGGCGGCGGCCGCCCCGAGCCGACCCTCCCCGGCGACTACCCCGCCTACTATGCGGCCGTGGCGAAGGCCCTGCTGGAGGGCGCCCCGAACCCGGTGACCGCGGTGGAGGCGGCCGCCGCCCTGGACGTGCTGGAGGCCGCCCGTCGTTCGGCCCGCGAGAAGGTGACGGTGACGCTGTGACACACAAGAGCAACCCTTCCCACCACCAGGAACTCGGCCCCAAGTTCCACCCGGAGCTCACCCCGAGCCTGGAGGAGCTGGAGCGGGAGGAACGCCGCCTGGTGTTCCGCCGGTTCACGTACGACGACGCCTGGGCGCTCGGTTCGCTCCTCGTGGAGACGGCCCGGCAGCGGCAGGCCCCGGTCGCCATCGACATCCACCGCGCCGGCCAGCAGCTCTTCCACGCGGCGCTGCCCGGCTCCACGCCCGACAACGACGCCTGGATCGCCCGCAAGCGCCGGGTGGTCGAGCGCTACGGCTCCCCGTCCTACCTGGTCGGCGCCCGCTTCCGCGCCAAGGGCACGACGTTCGAGGAGTCCTCGCGCCTCGACCCCGACACCTACGCGGCGCACGGCGGGTCCTTCCCGATCACCGTCGAGGGCGTGGGCGTGATCGGCGCGGTCACGGTGTCCGGGCTGCCGCAGCTCCAGGACCACCGGCTCGTGGTGGAGGCGCTGGAGGAGTACTTGAGCAAGCAGGGCAACCAGGAACGGTGAGGACGGAATTACCACCGGACCCCTCCGGTTGGCACCTGCTGTACGCATGATCGAACACGGCGCCCAACCGGAGGGATCGCAACCGATGACCACCGCCCTGAAGGAAACCGTCGGCCGGTACGGCATCTGGAGCGTAGGCCTGCGCTCGGAGGACCCGGACCGGCGCGGCGAACTCGCCGAGGCCGCCGCCGAACTGGAGGAACTCGGCTACGGCGCCGTCTGGCTGGGCGGCAACACCTCCGCCGCCAACGCCGCCCCGCTGATCGAGGCGACCTCACGGCTCACCGTCGGCACCAGCATCCAGAGCATCTGGGAGCACGAGCCGGACGCCACCGCCGCGAGCTTCGCCGAGCTGGAGGCCACCCACCCCGGCCGTTTCCTCCTCGGCCTCGGCGTCAGCCACGCCAAGCGGGCGGAGCAGTACCGCCGCCCGTACTCGGCCCTGGTCTCCTACCTCGACGGCCTGGACGCCGCCGGGCTGCCCGCGCACCGCCGGGTCCTGGCCGCCCTCGGCCCGAAGAGCCTGGAGCTGACGCGCGACCGTTCCGCCGGGGCGATCCCCTACCTGGTCACCCCCGAGCACACCGCCCGCGCCCGCGAACTCCTCGGCGAGGGCCCCCTGCTCGCCCCGGAACTGGCGGTGGTCCCGGAGACGGACCCGACCCGGGCCCGCGCCCTCGCCCGCGAGTTCCTCGGCATCTACCTCCCGCTGCCGAACTACACCAACAACTTCCTCCGCCACGGCTTCACCGAGGACGACCTCGCGGACGGCGGCAGCGACCGCCTGGTCGACGCCCTGTTCGCCTGGGGCGACGAGACGGCGATCCGCACCAAGATCGACACGTTCTTCGAGGCGGGCGCGGACCACGTGGCCCTCCAGGTGGTCGACGACCAGCCGCGGGACGCCCTTCCGCGGAAGGCCTGGCGCGAGCTGGCGTCCCTGCTGGACTGACCTTCGTCTCCTGGGGGCGCGGGGAACTGCGCGACAAGCCACACACGCCCTGCAGCCGCCGGGCGAAGCGCAGCTCCCCACCCCTCAGGCGTCCTTGAACTCCTGCCGCTGCCGCCCGAGCCCCTCGATCTCCAGCTCCACGACGTCGCCGCCCCGAAGGAACGGCTTGGGCTCAGGCGCCCCCAGCGCCACCCCCGCCGGCGTCCCGGTGTTGATCACATCCCCGGGATACAGCGTCATGAAGTGACTGAGATACCGCACGACCTCCCCCACCGGGAAGATCTGCTCGGCCGTCGTCCCGTCCTGCTTCAACACCCCGTTGACCCACAGCCGCATCGACAGGTTCTGCGGATCCGGCACCTCGTCCGCCGTCACCAGCCACGGCCCGAGCGGGTTGAACGTCTCGCAGTTCTTCCCCTTGTCCCACGTCCCGCCCCGCTCGATCTGGAACTCCCGCTCGGACACGTCGTGCGCCACCGCATACCCGGCGACATGCGCGAGCCCTTCCTCCGCGGACTCCAGATACCTCGCCGTACGCCCGATGACGACGGCCAGCTCGACCTCCCAGTCGGTCTTGCGGGACGCGCGCGGCACGAGCACCGTGTCGTTCGGCCCGACCACCGTGTCCGGTGCCTTCATGAAGAGCACGGGCTCGGAGGGCGGCTCGGCACCGGTCTCGCGCGCGTGGTCGTGGTAGTTCAGCCCGATGCAGACGATCTTGCCGATCCGCCCCAGCGGCGGCCCGACCCGCAACCCCGCGGCATCCAGGACGGGCAGCTCACCGGCGTCGGCGGCGGCACGAACCCGGCCCAGCGCCTCCTCGTCCGCGAGCAGCGCACCGTCGACGTCCGCGACGACGCCCGACAGGTCCCGCAGGGCCCCCTCGGCGTCGAGCAGCGCGGGCCGCTCCGCCCCCGCCGTACCGACTCGCAGCAGCTTCATGATCACGTCTCCCTAGATCGCGGGCGCCCGCCGGAGGCGTGCGGCCCGGATGCGGCGGGGCAGCCATCGGAGGACTGGTCGATCCTCCAAGCTGGGAGGTCACTCCGCAATACCCAGTTCACGTGCTGGACCATCGGAGCAACGATTGATCAGGCAGGCTTGTCGGGGTGGATGAGGTCGGCCAGTTCGCCCGCTTCGGCCAGATCGGGGGCGAGCGCGACGAGCCGTCGGAGCCGGATCGCGTAGGCCCGGCACTGTGTGTCCGTGCCGTGCTCGGCGATGGCCTGGGCGAGCCGGCGCGCCTGGTCCGTGTCGCCGCTGGCCACGGCCGCCACGGTGGCGAAGAACGCCCCGGTGATGCCGGCGAGCAGGTCCTCGTGGGCGGCCAGGACGCGATGCAGGAGCGGGACATCTGCCTGGTCGACGGCGGTGAAGGCGTGCTCGGTCGCGGCGTCCAGGTCCGTGACGATCTCGTAGACCTGGTCGTGGGAGAGGGTTTCTGCCAGCTGGAGGATGACCAGGTGCTGGCGCGCTTCCGGTTCATCTTTTCCGGCGAGCAAGGTCTGGACTTCCGGTGTGCTCAGGGTGCTGCGGTGCTCATCGAGGAAGTCCTTCGACTCCGTCCAGGTGGGAGTCGCGATCCACTCGGAGAGCGTCTGTCGGACCTCGTGTTCGTGCCTTCCACGGTCCAGGACAGTGTCGAGGCCTTCGGTGTCGACATGTCCGAGGACGCTGATGAGGAAGTCGATGGCAGGCGTCCCGGGGGCGAGAACCGCTGCCAGTTCCAGGTGATGCCGGAAGTCCGGTTGTCGAAGCCGGTCGGCATGCGCGCGTAGGAAAGCTTCGGTGGTGGGCCAGTCGGTGAC
Source organism: Streptomyces sp. NPDC006372 (assembly GCF_040612515.1). Taxonomy (NCBI): domain Bacteria; kingdom Bacillati; phylum Actinomycetota; class Actinomycetes; order Kitasatosporales; family Streptomycetaceae; genus Streptomyces; species Streptomyces sp. NPDC006372. The sequence goes on from NZ_JBEXQJ010000001.1 coordinate 952,776, forward strand.
GTGGGCCCACTGGTCGAGTAGGTCCAGAACGCTGTCGGGGAGGGGGTCCACGGCCCAGTCCGGAAGTCGCGGATCCCGGAGACCCAGGCTCATGGCAACACCTCGTACCTGTTGCCTGGCCCGGCTCAAGGCCGGCCGGTCGCCGACTCCACAGGCATGCGCCGCCCGGACCAGTTCTTCGGCGGCAAGGCCGGAGTCCGCGTGTGTGGCGAGGTACGCGGCGTATTGGGCTCGAAGTTCCGCTTGGGCAAGTGGGTTGAGTCCCAGGTCGGAGATAGCGCCCTCCCAGGCAGAGGCGGCGCCTATGACACTCTGTTGGTTGGAGAAATTACGCAGGGCCATGATGAGGTCGGGCAAATGGGCTGCGGGGCTGGCCTGAGCAAGGGGGCGGAGGTAGGTGACAGCTTCGGTGATCGAAACCAGCGCCACCTGCCGATCCCCAGCCTCACTCTGCTCGATGGAGAGGTTGTTCAGGGACATGGCGAGATCCGGCAGAAAGGCAGCAGGGCTCTCCTGAGCAAGGCGGCGGTAATGATCGACAGCCTCGGAGATTGAAGCCAGCGCCGCCCGCCGATCCCCAACCTCACCCTGGTGGATGGAGAGGTTGTTCAGGGACATGGCGAGATCCGGCAAATAGGCAGCAGGGCTCTCCTGAGCAAGAGCGCGGCGGATCTCCACAGCTTCGCTGATCGAAGCCAGCGCCGCCCGCCGATCCCCAGCCTCACCCTGCTCGATGGAGAGGTTGTTCAAAGCCACGGCGAGATCCGGCAGAAAGGCAGCAGGGCTCTCCTGAGCAAGAGCGCGGCGGATCTCCACAGCTTCGCTGATCGAAACCAGCGCCGCCCGCCGATCCCCAGCCTCACCCTGCCGGTTGGAGAGGTTGTTCAAAGAGCCGGCGAGATCCGGCAGATAGGCAGCTGGACTCTCCTGAGCAAGGCGGCGGTAATGGTCGACAGCTTGGGTGATGGAGGCCAGTGCCGCCTGCCAGTCCCCCATCTGGCCTTGCTGGATGGAGAGGTTGTTCAGGGACATGGCGAGGCCCGGCAGATAGGCAGCAGGGCTCTCCTGAGCAAGAGCGCGGCGGATCTCCACAGCTTCGCTGATCGAAGCCAGCGCCGCCCGCCGATCCCCAGCCTCACTCTGATAGCCGGAGAGGTTGTTCAGGGACATGGCGAGATCCGGCAGATAGACAGCAGGGTCCTCCTGAGCAAGAGTGCGGTAGTGGTCGACAGCCTCGGAGATCGAAGCCAGCGCCGCCCGCCGATCCCCGGTCCTCCCCTGACAACCGGAGAGGTTGTTCAGGGACATGGCGAGATCCGGCAGATAGACAGCAGGGTCCTCCTGAGCAAGAGTGCGGTAATGATCGACAGCCTCGGAGATCGAAACCAACGCCGCCCGCCGATCCCCCGTCCTCCCCTGCTGGATGGAGAGGTTGTTCAGGGACATGGCGAGATCCGGCAAATAGGCAGCAGGGCTCTCCTGAGCAAGAGTGCGGCGGATCTCCACAGCTTCGGTGATCGAAACCAGCGCCGCCCGATGATCCCCGATCCCAGCCTGGCAGCTGGAGAGGTTGTGCAAAGAGCCGGCGAGGTCGGGCAGATAGGCAGCACGGCTCTCCTGAGCAAGGCGGCGGTAATGATCGGCAGCCTCGGAGATCGAAACCAGTGCCCCCTGCCGATCCCCGGCTTGACTCTGCCGGACAGAGAGGTTGTTCAAAGCCACGGCGAGATCCGGCAAATAGGCAGCAGGGCTGGCCTGAGCAAGAATGCGGTAGCGGTCGACAGCTTGAGTGATGGAGGCCAGTGCCGCCCGCCGGTCCCCGGTCTCACCCTGCTGGATGGAGAGGTTGTTCAGAGACATGGCGAGGTCGGGCAGATAGGCAGCAGGGCTGTCCTGAGCGAGGTTGCGGTAATGATCGACAGCCTCGGTGATCGAAGCCAGCGCCGCCCGCCGATCCCCGGCCTCCCCCTGATAGCCGGAGAGGTTGTTCAGGGAGGCGGCCAGGTGGGGCAGGTAGGCAGCGGGACTGGCCTGGGCAAGGGTGCGGCGGATCTCGACGGCTTCGGTGATCGAAGCCAGCGCCGCCCGCCGATCCCCGGCCTCACGCTGGTGAACAGAGAGGTTGTTCAGAGACGTAGCGAGGTCGGGCAGGTAGGCAGCAGGGCTGGTCCGGGCGAGGGTGCGGTAGTGGTTGACAGCTTGGGTGATGGAAGCGAGTGCCGCCTGCCGGTCCCCCGTGTCACTCTGGAGGACGGAGAGGTTGTTCAGAACGCCCGCAAGATCCGGCAGATACGCATCAGGGTCAGCCTGGGCAAGGGTGCGGCGGATCTCGACGGCTTCGGCGATCGAAGCCAACGCCGCCCGCCGATCCCCGGCCTCACGCTGCCGGACGGAGAGGTTGTTCAGAGCGCCTGCAAGATCCGGCAGATACGGATCAGGGTCGGCCTGAGCAAGAGTGCGGTAGTGGTCGACAGCTTCAGTCACGGAAGCAAGTGCCGCCCGCCAGTCCCGGGTAGCGGCTTGGCGATGGCTGGTGCGTTGGAGCTGTTCAGCAAGCCTGGCGGGGTGGGTGGTGTCATCGGCCCGCAGAATCGACAAGCGCCAAAGGTCGGCGTGCAGGCCCAGTTCGGGTAGGACGATCGTGGCGAAGGGAATGGCGTCGGAAAGGTCGTCCAGCCAGGGCACCGCCGGCTCGTCGTCGACGAGCTGGTGGAGAGCGGCCAGCGCGGTACCGCCTTGTTCCGCGGCGACCTGGAGGACAGGCCTCCATCGCTCTGGACCACCGCTGACCCAGGCCGTCACCATGCGTGTGGCGCTGTCAGGCGCGGCCATGGCGGCACGGTTGAGCTGGCGCAGGGCGACCAGGAGACGATCGTCGTCGAGGCCGTCCAGGATCCCGGGTAGCAAGTCTTCGTCGTCGCGGAGTTGGTGGAGCGTGAGGTGGTCGGCGATGGGGTCAGGGCGCAGGACGAGAGGTTCGTCGGGGCCGGGCTGCAGACAGGTCGTCAGGGTGGTGCGGATGGTCTCGCGCCATTCGGCGGCGTCGGAAAGCTCCTCCACGGCGCGCAGGGCGACATTGATTTCTTTGCGAGTGGTGGGCGCGCGCAGAGTGAGGCTGGCGACGGCCCGGTTGAGGACGTCGAGAGGCGCGTCGGCGTCTCGGCCCAGCCTCGCGTTCTTCCTGTAGGTCTGGGCCCAGTAGGCGCGTTCATGGGTGAGGACCTCTTCGTACAGATCCTCACGGGTGGTGGGCAGCCGACCGGGGCTGCGGGCGGCGAGCAAGGCCAGCAGGACGTAGTCGAGGGTGGTCCAGTCAGTGGGGGCGGCCCGGTCGGCGGCCTCGAGGTCGAGGTCCTCATCGGGACCATGGTGGAAGGTGCGGGCGGCGCGGCGGAAAAGTGCGGCGCCGTCGGGGTGTTCGGGCGGCAGGTGGAGAGGGGCACTCTCGCGGACGAGGTGACCGTCTCGGTTCCACGTTCCGCGCAGGGCGGTGAGCCACTGGCCGTCGACGGCACGGGCGGTCATGACGACGATCGCGGGTGCGGCGCCGCGGTCGGTGCGGCGTTTGAGGATGGTCAGCAGTTGTTCGGCGTCGGCGGTACGGGCGTCGGCGTAGTCGAGGACGATGAGCGTGGGCGAGACGACGGTGCCCAGCCAGTCCCGTCCCGTCGGGTGCTCGCGCAGGTAGCCGGTGTACCAGCCGTGGTGGGTGGCCAGTTGGTCGGCGAGTTCCAGGGCGAGCCGGGTCTTGCCCGCGCCGCCGACACCGTGGACGACGGTGACGCCGGTGTAGGCCCCCTGGGCCACCATGTGGCACCAGTCGGTGAGGATGGTCAGCTCGTCCCGGGCCTGGAAGGGCACCACTCTGTGCTCGGCCCGCAGCGCTTGCAGAGGCCGGTGGACCTCCGGGTCCAGGGCCACGTACGGCGAGCGAAGCGGCTGGTCGTCGGGGCGGTCGGCCGGGGTGTGGGTGTCGCGTTCGCGCCAGGCGCGGCGGATGTCGACCGCCAGGCGCCAGTTCCACTCACGGGCGTAGCGGGCCCCGGCGGCAGCCGCCTCGGCGAAAGCGGCACTGGTGCCGAGGATGGGTGAGGAGGGCAGGGCGTGCGCGACACCGACCGGGTCGAGCAGCAGCAGCGGCCTCGACGGTCCCGTCGGGTCGGTCTGGACGAGTTCGTCGAAGCCGTCGGGGCGGCCGTCCCACACATCCGCATCCGGCAACCGGATGCCGTCGAGGTCGTCTGAGTCGTCGGGGTCGTCGATCCACACGCCGAGCAGGGCGTGGGCGGCGCGCCCGGGCTGGGGCGGGTCGAGGACGAGGACGAGGGGGTGCAGGCCGGAATGGAGACATGCCCCGGCCAGGATCAGGGCCAGGTCCAGGCAGGTGGCGTGCTTGGGACACCACAGCACCTCGCCGGGCTGACGGATGACCTGCCGGCCGGGATCGTCGGAAGGTGCTTCATGGGAGTAGGTGATCCCGGCCCCGGCCACCGCCTCGTAGACGGCCTGGGCCTGCCCGAGGCGGCTGTCGGCAGGGGGCCCGGGCAGGTGGAGCAGGGCGGCGACCTCGTCGGGCAGCACGTACTTGGCCAGCGCGGCCGGTTCCCCTTCGAGGGACCAGCGGGGCCACGAACCGGCGGCTCTGTTGGGGCTCATGAGGCTCATGGGGCCACCACCGCGAGGCTGTCCGACACGGACAGGTCACCGACCCCGGGCACGGCACGCGCGCTCACCCGCACGTCGTACAAGCCGGGTTCCGGCCCGGGCAGTTCGGTGACGTAGCCGCCCCTGTCGCGGTCCCATTCCAGTCGCCTTTCCGCGACCGCGCCCCGAGGCCCGTGCACCGGGCGCAGGGAAGCCCAGACCGCGAGCGAACCCGGGTCGATGGTGGCCTCCGGCGGCACGCCGTCCCCACGCAACCGCACCTGAAGCGGGATCGCGGACCCCTGCGCGTGGAGTTCGTCCAGGTCCAGGCCGAGGGCGGCCTGGCGTTCCTCACCGCGGGCCGCGGACAGCCTCTGCCGTTCCTCGTAGGCCTGGACCAGGCCGGGGATCCAGCCGGCGGAGACGATCGGGCCGTGGCGATCACGGGCCCGCCAGCCGGAGGTGTCGTGGCCGTCCATCTCCACCGGGACGGCGGAGATCGCCGGTACCGTGCCGTCCCCGTGGTCCTCCTCCCAGCCCGCCAGCTCCAGCCAGTCCGGCAGCTTCTTGCTGACCTTCAGTGCACGGCCGTCCCACACCGCGGAGCCCGCCGTACGGTGGCTCCAGCCCAGCCGGGGCACGACTTGCGGCTCGGTGCCGCTGCGCGGCATCTCCTGCCACGCCTGCTCGATCTCCTCATGCAGGGCGAACCCCTGCTTCGCCAGGGGGCGCAGGCTGCCCAGGGGCACATCGTGGGGGTAAAGGGGAGCCGCGGAGACTGTGTCCCAGACCATCGGGTAGCGGGGCAGCAATTCGCTGACCGACGGCCACTGGCTCAGCAGATCGCTCACCGGAGCCAGCCGAACCCCCGCCACCCGTACGCCGTCGGCCAGCAGCTGCAAGGCCTTGGGAGCGCCGCGGTGCGGGGTGCCCAGGGTGATCAGGGCCCGGCACAGCGGCCGGCCTTCCAGCGGGCCCAGCCAGTACCGGGCGACCAGACCGCCCATCGAGTGGGCGACCACCACGACCCGCCCCACTCGCTCGGACGGGGCGAGATCCTTCAACCGGTCGTGGACGTCGGCTGCGAGCAGCTTCGCGGCATGCCTGACGCCGAGCCGGAAGTCGTACGGGAACAGCACCACGTTGGCGGCCGGGTTCCGCCGGTCCGGGTGCCCGGTGTCGACGACCGCACCGGGCAGCGCCTGGAGGTTCGCGACCAGCCGTTCGTAGCCGGGGACGACGGTCCAGCCCGGCAGCAGCCGCTTGGAGCGGATCAGCCCCACCGCCCGCAGCGGTTCGTCCAGCGCCAGTCGGCCCGGCCGGGACAGCAGGCCGGCGATGTCGCCGAAGCCCGCGTCCCACACCACCTTCGGCTGTTCGGTGCCGTGCTCGGGCCGTTCCAGCACGCTGCCACCGATTCCGGGCAGCACGTACACCAGATGCCTGCGTCCCATGTCCCCCGCCTCCCACCCGGGCCGTGTCCCACGGCCCGCGCCATGGGGCTTCTTCTACCAGCATCAGGCGAGCGGAGGACGGAAGTTCCGGGAATATCATCCTTTCGAAACTCGTAGAGCGCCAGGGGCTACCGGTACAGCACAGCCCGCTCCACCACACTCCACGTCGTACTGGTCACCACGTACAGCGCGGCGGCCAGCGGCACCACCGCCACGGTGACGAGCGTGAAGAAGGACATGAACGGCATCACCTTGGTCACCGCCCCGAGCCCCGCCATCTGCTCACCACCGGCGGCCGGTACGGAGGGGTTCGCCGCCATCATGCGCTTGCTGAGCCGGAAGCTGAACGCGGCGACCCCGGCGACGATCACGAACAACCCGGCGTACACGAGCCCCGCACCCCCGAAGGCACCCCCCTGGAGGGCATCCACCCACCGCCCGCCCAGCGGCGCGGCGAGCAACTGGTGACCGAGCAGCGCGTTGGCCTCGCCGCCGATCGTGTCGCTGGAGAACAGGTGGTACAGCAGGAAGAACGCGGGGACCTGGAGCAGCCCGGGCAGGCAGCCGGCGAGCGGCGACACCTTCTCCTCGGCGTGCAGTTCCAGTACGGCCCGCTGGAGTTTCTCGGGGTTCTTCCCGTGCTTCTTCCGCAGCTCGGCGATCTTCGGCTGGAGCGCGGTCCGGGCCTTCTGACCGCGTGCGGCGGCCCGGGACAGGGGGTGGACGAGGAGTCGTACGAGTGCGGTGAACAGGACGATCGCGGCGGCGGCCGCGGAGGCGCCGAACAGCGGCTGAAGGAGGTCGGCGAGTTGCTCGACCAGGTTGGCGAAGACGGACATGGGTGAGCCCTCCGGGGGTCTCGTCGTGCCGGAAACGTGCATGGCGGCATGACGACCCGCGCGGGGGTCAGATGGGTGGAGGCCCCCTACGCGACGGTCGCCCGGAGGGCGTGACCGGGTGCCCGGGGCCGGGTGCGCCCCCTGGCGTCGGGGTCGCGTTGGGGCAGGAAGGCCGTACGGAGATCACGGTCGCGGATGGCCGTACGCACCCGGGTGCGCGGCACGACGGGTGCGCAGCGCGAGCCGAGGAGGGCGCACACCGCGAGCGCGGCCGAGGCGGCGGCGGTCGCGGCGAGGGCGACGGTGGCGGAGAGGCTGCCGGTGTCGAGCAGGGCCACTTCCAGGACGAGGAAGAGCAGCACGAGAGCGGGACGCAGACTCGCCCAGCCACGGACCACGATCTGCCCCTCCTCCCGTACGCGCACTCGCCCGACTCCCCGTTCGTTCCTCTCCAGTTCGTTATACAGGATCGCTCCGCCGATCGCGTCCGACCCTTCGTACACGGGTTTTAGAAAGGTTCGTCACAACTCTCGACAACACACCTGCCACACCCGATGCTTCTCGATGCCATCAGCGGGCCGACCCGCGACGCCGGACCGGGGGGACCGGCGCCTGCCCCGAACTCCCCTACGGAGGAGCCGTGATACGACGCAGAACCCTGCTGGCCGCAGCAGGCGGTACGTTCCTCGGCAGCGCCCTGGCGACGGGCACCGCACACGCGGACGCCACGATCGCCGTCACCCCCTCGACCACGTACGGCACCTGGGAGGGCTGGGGCACCTCCCTCGCCTGGTGGGCCAACGTCTTCGGCGCCCGGGACGACTTCGCGGACCTCTTCTTCACCACCAAGTCGGTGACGTACAACGGCCGTTCCCTCCCCGGCCTGGGCCTCAACATCGCCCGCTACAACCTCGGCGCGTCCAGCTGGAACAGCGTGGGCGGCGAGACGATGGTGAAGTCGCCCAACATCCCCGGCTTCAAGCAGATCGAAGGCTTCTGGCAGGACTGGAACAACGAGGACCCCACCTCCTCCGCCTGGAAGTGGTCGGCGGACGCCAACCAGCGCGCGATGCTCGGGAAGGCGACCCAGCGCGGCGCGATCACCGAACTCTTCGCCAACTCCCCCATGTGGTGGATGTGCGCCAACCACAACCCCTCGGGCGCCGCGAACGGCGGCAACAACCTCCAGACCTGGAACTACCGCCAGCACGCCTCCCACCTCGCGGCGACAGCCCTCTACGCACGCAACAACTGGGGCGTGAACTTCGCGACGGTCGACCCCTTCAACGAGCCGGCCTCCACCTGGTGGACCGCGACCGGCACCCAGGAGGGCTGCCATCTGGACCCGGCGGTCCAGGCCGCCGTACTCCCCTACATGCGCAGCGAGTTGGACAAGCGCGGCCTGACGAACATCCGCATCGCGGCCTCGGACGAGACGAACTACGACACCGCCCGCTCAACCTGGTCCTCCTTCGACTCCTCGACGAAAGCCCTGGTCTCCCAGGTCAACGTGCACGGCTACCAGGGTTCCGGCGGCCGCCGCGACCTCCTCTACACGGACGTGGTGACGACGTCCCGCAAGAAACTCTGGAACTCCGAGACGGGCGACAGCGACGGCACGGGCCTGACCCTGGCGTCGAACCTCTGCTACGACTTCCGCTGGCTGCACCCCACGGCGTGGTGTTACTGGCAAGTCATGGATCCGTCGACCGGCTGGGCGATGATCGCCTACGACGCGAACACCCTCCAGCCGACGACCGTCCAGACGAAGCACTACGTACTCGCCCAGTTCAGCCGCCACATCCGCCCCGGCATGACCATCCTGGACACAGGAGTGAGCTACGCGGTCGCGGCCCACGACGCCACGTCCCGCCGCCTGGTGCTGGTAGCGGTCAACACCTCCACCTCCGCCCAGACCCTCACCTTCGACCTCTCCCGCTTCTCCACAGTGACGGGCGGCTCGGGAGGAGCGGTCCCCCGCTGGAACACGGTGACGACGGGCGGCGGCGACCTCTACACCCCGCACTCGGACATCCGCCTGAACGGAAAATCGGTGAGCGTCCCCTTCGCGGCGAAGTCGGTCCAGACACTCCAGATAGACGGAGTGACGCTGTAGACCGGCGTCCGCACGGTGGCGGTTCGGCACGGCGGCGGTTCGGGGCGAACCGTGGAGCCGGGATGGCGAGCATGAGGAACTGGGGCAGGCCGGGGGTCCGGCCTGCGCATCTCTCACGCTCGTCACCTCCCGGCAGTACGGTGTCCCCCATGCGCCCCGACACGCCTGCCGAGAACGTCGACCACACCGCCGAGGCGGCACGCCTGGAGCGGACCGCCGGCCTTTACCCCGAGGACGCCGAGGCCCTGCTGCTGCGCGCCGCGGCCCACCTGGAACTCTCCGGCGACCGCCCCGAGGCCACGACTCTCTACGACCGACTGCTGTCCTCCACGGACGGCCTGGAGAACCCCCACCTGGTCCGCGCCCTGAAGGCCTCGAACCTCTGGGAGTACGGCCACGAGGCCGAGGCCAGAGCGATCATCGAGGGCGTCCGGGCGGCGTCCCCGAGAGACCCGGCCCCCTGGGTGATCGTCGCGGAGGCCCTCGAGAACCACGACGAGTTGGAAGCAGCGCACGACACGTTCACGGAGGCCGTCCGCCACCTCCTGACCGGCGTCCCGCAGCCCCCGCAGCCGGCCCACCCCCTCCTCTTCGGCCGCCACCGGGTCCGCCGCATGCTGGGCAAGGCCCACGACGAGTGGGACGCCCTGGCCGACTCGGTCCACTCCCTCCCCGTCTCCCTGGACGAGCTCCACGACCCCAAGCGCGTCTGGTCCCTGGGCTCGGAGAATCCGGCAGAGCTGGAAGCGGAGATCCACCGCCTCCGAGCGGAACTGGGTGCCTACCGCGAGGCCCTCTCCCGCCCCTTCCCGGTGGCGATCCTCCACTGGCCGGCCACGGAGCTCACGGAGCTCCTGGAGGCGTACCCGGCCCTGGAGACGGAGTACCCGTCCCACGAGGCCCACCTCGCGACCATAGAGTCCGCCCTCCGGGAACTGGCGTCCTCCGGCACCCCGAATCTGGGCATCGTCACCGGCACGGTCCCCTCCTACGAGGCCTTCGCCGCCTCGGAACTCTCGTCCCCGTCCGACCCCACCCTGCTCCCCCAGTACGCGACGACCCTGGCGGCCCGGGGCCGAGCGGTGGCCTGGCCCCCGCAGCAGGATTCGGCTTGCTGGTGCGGCTCGGACCGCCCCTACGGCCAGTGCCACGGCCCGGTCGCAGCCTGACGAGGACCGGCGGCCGCGGCCCCCAGCATGCGCCACCCCCTCGCGGGGCAAAATGGACGTATGACCACCAAAGCACTCCTGGACGGCGGACCGGACGACCTGGCAGGCAAGGTCGTCCCGGTCACCCCGCCCGGCCAAGAACTCAAGATCCCCCACATGGGCGGCTACGAGCACTACAAGGTCACCACCCGCCACGAGGAGACGGAGGAGGGCTCGGCGACGGTGTACCGCTGGTGGGAACGGACGGAGATCGCGGAGTAGCCCGGGCCGTACACCGACTGACCTGCTGCCCCTCGGACGCCGGCCGCTCACACCCTGCTCAGCGGCCAGATCCGGACCGGCGGGGACGCCCCGGTGCGGTTCTGAACATGGTGATCGACAGAGGCTTCCACGAGGTTCCCGGAGCGGACATTCCCGGGATCCTCGACGAGGCCTCCCGCCAGGGCATTCCCGTCTTCACGCTCTCCACCGCCGGGCGGACCGACAAGGAGGCGTTCTTCGCGGCCGTGCGGAACGCACTTCCCCTGGACCCGCCGCTCGGCACCTCCCGCACGCTGTGGGACGCCCTCTCGGATTCGGTCTGGGGCCAGCTCCACGCACTGCAATCCCCCCGTGGTCATCGTCTGGCCCGACGCCCGGCCCGTCGCGGGCGCGCAAGGCGATCTCTCCATCGCGCTGACCATCCTCCGCGACCTGGTCGCAACCCTCGCCGAAGCCCGATACACCGGCGGAAGTCCGACACAGCTCTCGATCTACGTCGCCCCGGCAGCGGGATGAGCGACCGCTTCACACTCCCTCTCCACTGCGACCAGCAGGAGCCGGCGGGGCAAAAACGACTGCACCGGCCACCTCCGCCTCAGGCCCGTCCGTCACCGTCAGCCGCCCCGACCGAGCCGTAAGCCGCCGAGCCGCCCCGGCGTGCGCCGCACCCCTGCCGCGTACACCCTCGCCCCGGGCTGGACAGCCACCAGTCCCGCCGCCCACCTCCAACCCCCGCTTCCCCGGGCCGCCCGCTCGCTTCTCACCCGTGCTGGAGCGCCCTTGAGGCGGGGCGTGGAGGCACGACACTGGCCAGGAGGCGGGCGGTCCAACAGCACCGTAGGTCACCTTTTGGTACAGCCCTCAAATGACAGTGATTGCTGTTAGAACTGATCTATGTCGTCACGAGTGATCGTGTACGAGAACCACGAGGGATCAGGGGAGCAGTCGTGGCCGAGCATGGGGGGCTGTCGAAGCCGATCGCAGGGCTCTACGAGAAACTGATCACCCACGGCTTGCACGACGAGCTCGAAGGTTTCAGTGCTGCGGGTTGGAAGGCAATCGAAGCTGAAGTCACGCCGGAGTCGTCGCCCCACGTGCTGGCTCGCTACATCGGTGAGGCAGTTAGTCAGCGACTAAGCGAGCTTCCGCCCGAGGAACGCGTGACGACCGCGAACCGCATCCTTGAGTCGTTGGCCAACGACGCGAACAACCCGACCGAAGCCCATGCCGAGGGTGCAAGCTCCATCGTTGAAGGCCCTCGCCAGCTGCTGGCACTGGCCAAACAGGAAGCTCCGGGCGTCTACGCTCTACGTCCTCTGACGCCCCTGTCTGAGACTTCGCTCATCACAAACTCTCCGGAAGACCTTAGTCTCGGCTCCGAGCTCAGGGCGGAACTCGCTACGGCAGACCGCATCGACCTGCTCTGTGCCTTCGTGAAGTGGTACGGCATTCGCGTCCTGGAGGACTCGTTGCGCGCCGCGAAGGAGCGGGGCGTACCAATCCGGGTCATCACGACCACTTACATCGGCGCCACCGACCGCCACGCACTCGACCGTCTGGTCCGCGACTTCGGCGCTACCGTCAAGGTCAACTATGAGATCCGGTCCACTCGACTGCACGCCAAGGCATGGCTCTTCCGACGGCACACAGGCTTTGACACCGCGTACGTCGGCAGCTCGAACCTGTCGAAGGCTGCGCTCCTAGATGGGCTGGAGTGGAACGTTCGTCTATCCTCCATCGCCACACCGGCTGTACTCAACAAATTCGAGGCGACCTTCGACGCGTACTGGAACGACTCCGCGTTCGAGACGTACGACCCCGATCACCACGCCGAGCGCATCGACCAAGCTCTAGCCCATGCAAGTGGCGCCACCTCCACCGCTGACTTGAAGATCAACCTGTCCGGGCTGGAGGTACGACCCTTCCCCTACCAGCAGGACATGCTGGAGCGGCTACGGGTGGAGCGCGAACTCCGAGGCATCAACCGCAACCTGCTGGTCGCAGCCACTGGTACTGGCAAGACGGTGATGGCAGCTCTGGACTACCGAAGCCTGGCTAAGGGCTTCAGCAACCGCAGGCCCCGACTGCTGTTCGTCGCCCACCGCAAGGAGATCCTCAAGCAATCTCTCCGTACCTACCGAGAGGTGCTGGACGACGCCTCATTCGGCGAGCTGCTCTACGGCGGTGAGGACCCGCACGCGTGGGACCACGTCTTTGCCAGCGTCCAGTCCCTAAACATCCAGCGACTTGAGGAGCTGGCTGCGGACCACTTCGACGTCATCGTCATCGACGAGTTCCATCACGCTACGGCCACCACCTATCGCCGCGTTATCAATCACTTCAAGCCCAAGGAACTGCTCGGCCTGACCGCGACCCCCGAGCGGATGGACGGGCTCAATGTGCAGGACGAGTTCTTCGACGGCCGCATCGCCGCCGAGATGCGACTCTGGGAGGCACTCGAAAACGACCTGCTGTGCCCCTTTCACTACTTCGGCATCCCTGATGGCACAGACCTGACGAGCCTCAGCTGGAAGCGGGGCACGTACACGGACGAGGAACTCGGCAACCTCTATACGGGCAACCAGGCGCGCGCACGCATCGTCGTCAAGCAGATCCGAGACAAGATCTCCCACCCCGGAGCGATGCGCGCACTGGGATTCTGTGTGGACAAGAAGCACGCCCGCTTCATGGCGGACTTCTTCCAAAGAGCCGGATTCCAAGCAGCCGCACTCACCAGCGACTCGCCTGCCGTCGTACGAGCTCAAGCACTCGCGGACCTACGCGAGGGGAAACTACAGGTCATCTTCTCCGTGGACCTGTTCAACGAAGGCCTCGACATCCCCGATGTCGACACTCTCCTCCTCTTGCGCCCCACCAACAGCGCCACGGTCTTCCTACAGCAGCTAGGCCGTGGGCTACGGCGCACTGAGATGAAGCCCGTGCTCACGGTCCTCGACTTCATCGGACAGCATCGGGCGGAGTTCCGCTTTGAAGAGCAGTTCCGGGCCTTGACGAACCTCTCCAGGAACCGGCTCGTCGACCACATCGAGCACGACTTTCCGCTTCTGCCGTCCGGATGCCAGATCATCTTGGAAGGCAAAGCCAAGGACCTGGTGCTTGGCAACATTCGCACCCAACTCAGCGCCACCGTCAAGACGTTGGTCAACGAAGTCAAGGCCTACGACACGCCTCAGCTGACGGACTACCTGCGAGAAAGCCGTAGGGAGATCAAGGAGCTGTACAAGAGCGACAACTCCTGGACGACCATCCTGCGGCGAGCCGGCCTGCTCGACACTTCTGCTCCTACCGGCGAATCGGCCCTTCTCAAACGCGTCCACGCCTTCCTGCACGTCGACGACCCTGAGCGAGCCAACGCGTACCTCCGGCTTCTCGCCGATGAAGTACCGGACTACGACGAGCTAGACCCCACGGACCAGGCCTACGCCCGGATGCTCTTCTTCAACTTGTGGGACAACGCAGGCGGTTTCACCAGCTTCCAACAAGGCCTCGACGCACTGCGCGACCAACCCGTCGTCCGCGACGAGCTTCGCCAGGTCCTGTCCTACGTCATAGAACAAGCGGATCACTTCCCCATCCCCCTGTCCGGCAGCCACAGCCAAGTCCCGCTCAAGGTCCACTGCGCTTATAACCGCTCCGAGGTCCTTGCGGCGCTCGGTGTAGCACGCTTTGGCGGCCAGATGCCTAGGTCGTTCGCGCAAGGCGTCCAGTGGGTCGAGGACCTCCAGACAGACGCCCTCCTGATCACGCTGGAGAAGAACGAGAAGGACTTCTCGCCCACTGTCCGATACAGGGACTACGCCCTCAGCCCGACACTCTTCCACTGGGAGTCTCAAAACTCGACGGCCGAGACCTCCCCCACGGGCCTGCGCTACCAGCGCCACGCCCAACGGGGCAGCCACGTCCTGCTCTTCATGCGCAGGTACAAGAACACCGACATCGGTAAGTCTCAGCCTTGGATGCTGCTCGGGCCAGCCGTCTACGAAGGCCATACGGGCAACAAGCCGATGGCGATCACATGGCGCCTGGAGCATGAACTGCCAGCCGACGTCTGGTCATACGCGGCCATCAACGCAAGCTAGTTGACCACGCTCGGTGTCAGAGTGATCGGCTAACGTCAGACCATGGACTTAGCTTCGATCAAGCCCGGGCTGATGACCACGCGCGCAGCGATGAAGAAGCTGTTTGGCGGTGGGACACAAGGAGGGATCATTCCCTCTGATTCCACCCCAAACATCCTCATCTACGTAGACCATGACAGCGGCAAGAAGTACGGCTACGAGGACGGCTGGCTAGAGGAAGAGGACGAGCGGGGGCCGATATTCGAGTACACCGGCCAGGGCACCCGCGGCGAGCAAACGTTTCTCGGCCTGAACGGCTCCCGCAACGCGGCTGTCCTGTACCACGCAGACACGGGGAGATCTCTCCGCGTCTTCATGGCATCGGGAAAGGTACCTGGCTCAAAGTCCGCCGCGAAGCGTCAGCGATATGTTGGCGACTTTGAACTGGACTCGCAGCAGCCGTATACCGTGCGCGAGGCATTGGACGAGGCGAAGGAGCGTCGCCGCATCATCGTCTTCCGTCTCCGTCCAAAAGGCGAGTTCGAACGCATCGCCAAGGACATCATCACGCGTGCCGACACAACAAACGCCGAGCGGGTGTCAGCGGCCGTAGCCACAAGTCGAATACTAGAGCCACGGATGGTCGAGCCCAAGAGAAGACGAGTCTCAGAGAGCCGGCGCGCCGCCCAGCCGAGCCTCATAGCCGATCTCAGGCAATCAGACCTGCGGGAACATTACCTCGATGTTCTGAAGAAGCAGCAGCATGAGGTCTACGCGTACCAAATCAAGATCGCGGGCACGACAACCATCCTCAAGACTGACCTCTATGACGCCACCGAGCACGAGCTTTACTCAGTTAGGGGCGACAGCAGTCGTGAGGAAGTTCGCACGGCAATCGGGCAACTCAAGGACTACGTGAGGCACATCGAGCGGCGCAACCCTCAACTGGTTGTACTGCTCCCCGAAAAGCCACAGGATGACTTGCTGAATCTTCTCCACACGGAGCGAATTGACGTCGTCTTCCCGAACGGCACGGGTTACACGAGGTTCGCAGCAAAGTAAGCTCCCCCACTGCCCCAGGAGACACCATGGCGACATCAAGGGAACACGATTTTCTGTCATCCGCCGCATTACGGATCATGGAAAGCGCATCTAAGTCAAGACTGTTCGGCTACACAGAAGGACAGCGAAAGCTCTTTGACTTCTCGTGCGACCTCAAGAGGGACTGGTCGAAGGTAGTTGCAGGTCAGACTCTGTGGCAGCACGGCGGGGACGGCATAGACAAGGACCTCAGAACGTTCCTCAATGAGGAGGACATTCACGCCGCCGTCTATATCGCACGTCACGAAAGTCGACACCGGGCCCGGTTCACCGAAGTAACACAGTCTTACCTAAGGGGCCCGTTACGGAATCGACTGTCACGTCTACGCGTCTTCTGGGTTCCGGCGGACTTCAACGCAGGTGACGATAAGTCTCGCGAGGCGATCTACGCCTCCCTGAGGGAGGAGATAACGAAGGATCTCCTCCTTCAGGTGGCCCTGGGAGGGCTCACCCCTCAGGACGTCACGCGCTTCGCTGCCTCAAAGCGCCCCGGCCTCCCCATTGCGATCTTGTCGTACGTCAAGAAGCAGGGCTACCGAAACCACAGAACTGCATCCAAGGACCTGAACGTCAGCCTAGACGCGCTGCGATACGAGGTCGAGAGGCTCTTCATCATCGGCTTCCTCGGTAGTGAGAGCCTACAAGGCGGCATTTACCACGTATCTGACAGCGGTAACGCCATGCTTGATATAACCTCGCGCCTCCACGACTATCTCGAGTCCAACCTGGGAGAAGGCAACAAAAACGACGAGTTCGAGCATATATGCGGACTGCTCGGCATCGACTATCCCTCGATCCCCATCACGACCCGCCTACTCGGCAAGGAGGCCGAGGTAGACATACAAGACCCCACAAGCCTCCTGTTGCAGCACGTCGCCCAAGCCCACGCAGACGGCTCCGTCAGTTGGCCCGAGCCCTACTTCGAATTGCCCTCGGCTTCCGAGATCTCCGCCTCGAAGTGAGTCTGCGCGCGGTCAAGTGCGGTGTCGGCATCGCGGCCATGGGCTCTGAGCCAATGAAGCAGATCTGCAATCAGGTCGACAGCTGCTTGCTCCGCTGCGACCAGACCTAGGACGCTGCCGCCCGCGGACTTCTGCAGCCGTGCACTACCCACCGGGTACTCGACTAGCAACGCTTCAACCCGATTGATCCGAGCCCCTCCACAATGCCCATACTCGGTTGACAAGCCGGTCGCCAACTCACACCAAGTCACCTTCTTACCTGGCGTGAGCTGGACACCCCATTGAGCAGCAAGGGCGTCGACGAGGGCCATGCCGCGGCCGGCCTCGGAGACGGCCTCCGCCGCAACCAGCGTGGGCAGTGCGCGGACGTCGGGGTCATGCACCTCGATCCTCAATCGGGTGCTGTTCATGGAGACGGCGAGCGCGGCCGGAGTGCCTGCGCCAACATGCGTGACGACGTTGGTCACGAGTTCACTCAGGCAGAGCTGAGCGTCATCGATGACCTCATGCAAGCCCCAAAGCCCGAGATGAAAACGCATGGCACGACGGAGCGCGGCCACCTCTTCAGGCTGTGCGACGAAGGGGAGGTGCCAAGGCTTCCTCATCACACCGGCCATACAACCCATCGTTCAACTCCTCCTCGGCGAAGCTCGGTTGCAGCACGCAACACCTGACATACAGAGAGTTGCATTGAAACTCTCAAAATGGAACTCTCATCAAGTACCTACGGGAGCGCTGGCCGACTGCACGCGCCCCCGGCGCACACCTTCTTGCCGTCCCACTCGGGTGGCTAGGACGATCAGAGGCATCTACACGGAGGGCCGATGTCATGGCAGTTGGACCGACCACTCGCAGGCGCCAGCTTGGCGCTGACCTCCGGCGTCTCCGGGAGCTGAAGCGCCTGACCCTCGAAGAGGCTGGCGCACGCGTCGGCATCTCCAAAGCAACGCTCAGCCGCTACGAGACCAAGGAAGGCACAGTCAAGTGGCCGGCCGTCGATGCACTTTGCCGTGAGTACGGCGCCTCGGATGAGGAACGCCAAGCCCTTGTTGAGCTCGCGAAGGGAGCGAAGATTCAGGGCTGGTGGCGTTCGCTGGCAGACCCGATCCCAGACTCCATGAACCTCATGCTCACGCTGGAGGACGAGGTCGTACGCGAGGACCACTACGCCTGCATGTACATCCCCGGGCTACTCCAGACGCGTGCTTATGCCGAGGCAGTGCATCGCGCCTCAGAGGTGCAGTGCCCGGAGAGGGAAGTTCAGCACATGGTCGACATCCGCATGAAGCGGCAAGAGTTGCTCGACCGCGAGGAGCCCCCGCACATCTGGTGCGTCGTGGACGAGGCCGCACTACGCCGCCGGGTAGGTGGCCACGAGGTCATGCGTGAGCAGCTCCAGCACCTGCTGGCAACCTCTGAACGCCCGCACGTCACTGTGCAGGTCCTGCCCTTCGCCAAGGGCGCACATGCAGCGGCCGTTGGCAGCTTCGCTGTCCTGCGAGGCCCCTCCCGAGAACTGGACGTCGTATACGTGGATCTACTCGGTGGTGGGCTCTTCATGGAGAAGCCGAAGGAACTTGATCGCTATAGGTTGGCGTTCGAATACCTCAGTGCACAGGCACTCGACCTTGAGTCCTCGGCGGAGACCATCCACCGCATAAGCAAGGAGTTCTGATGACGGCGCCCTCCATGCCCCAGTGGTTCAAGTCCTCCTACAGCGGCGGCAGCGGGACCGAGTGCGTGGAGTGCGCATTCGCTCCCAGCGGAGCGTTCATACGCGACTCGAAGCAGGTGAGTGGAGCCGTCATCCCAGCGGGGCTTGAGGCCTGGTGTCGTTTCCTTGACGCGGTCAGTACCGGGAGCCTGCCCTTGTCGAGTGCCAATCTCAGCTAGTCCTCCAAATCAGGGCAGCCAAGTGTCAGGATCGGTCGCATGACGACGATCCACGGTGAGGTTGCAGCTGGTTTTGAACCGGTGCGTGAGGCTTTCGCGGAGAACTTCGTCCGGCACGGGGACATCGGCGCAGCAGTATGCGTATATCGAGATGGTCAGCCCGTAGTGGACCTGTGGGGCGGGGTCGCCGACGCCGAAACTGGGCGTCCATGGATGCGGGACACTCTGCAACTCGTCTACTCGGCGACCAAAGGAGCGACCGCGACAGCAGTCCATCTGTTGGTCCAGCGCGGACTGCTGGACCTGGATGCCCCCGTGGCCCAGTACTGGCCAGAGTTCTCGGCGCACGGCAAAGCGAACATCCCTGTGCGCTGGCTGCTGTCTCACCAGGCCGGTCTGGTCGCTCTGGACCGTCCGGTGCCGCTGTCGGAGGCGTTGGCCTGGGAGCCGATGGTCGCCGCACTGGCCGCTCAGCGTCCGCTGTGGGATCCGGGCACCGCGCACGGATATCACGGCAGGACTTGGGGCTGGCTGGTCGGTGAGGTGATCCGTCGGGTATCCGGCCGCATGCCCGGCCGCTTCTTCGCCGACGAGATTGCGGCTCCGCTGGGGCTGGACTTCTTCATCGGGCTGCCCGCGAGTGAACGCGACCGGCTGAGCCGGATGGTGTACCAGCAACCGGCGGTCGACCTCACGACCGCTCCCCCGGAGTCGATCCCCGACGAGTTCCGGGCACTGGTCGCCGCCTGGCGCGATCCGAACTCTCTCAGCAACAGAGCCTTCGCCGTCACCGATCCCGCTGAGATCGACTTCAACTCTCCCGAGGTCCAGGCCGCCGAGCTCCCGGCTTCCAACGGCATCGGGACCGCGCGCGGACTGGCGCGGATGTACGCCGCACTGATCGGGGAGGTGGACGGGATGCGGCTGTTGTCTCCGGAGACCCTTGCGTTGGCGACGGCAGAGCAGGCCAGCGGGGTCGATGAGGTGATGGTGATGCCGAGCCGCTTCAGCTCGGGCTACATGTTGCCCACCGAGACGAACGCCATGGCCGGACCCCAGTCGTTCGGTCACGCCGGGCGAGGTGGCTCGCTCGGGTTCGCTGACCCTGAGCACGGTGTCGCCTTCGGCTACGTGATGAACCACATCATCGAAGGTTCTGATGATGTCCGGGCGGCCTCACTGGTCGAGGCGATACGGAAGTCGCTGGCGTAGGAGGCCAGGTCTCGGCCCGTCCTGTTGGCCAAGAGGTACTCACGGCCACCCGGTTCTCACGAGGTTGGCGGTTCCAGGGCGAGTGTCAAGGGCGCCCTCCGGGCGTCGGCTTCGCCGATTGCGCTTCGCTTCACCCTTGACACTCGCCCCTCCACCGCGGGGATTTGGCCGACCGGGCGGCCCAGAGGTGGGGCGGCGGGGACGGCGGTCCGAGGCGTGGGAGCGTCGCCGAGTGCGGGTGCTCAGTGGCGTCAGGGGTCAGAGTTGCACAGGCGGCCTTACCTGCTCAGTGATCGCCGGTGTGCGGGTTCACGGGGCGTGGGAGTGGCTGACGCCAGTCGCCCAGTGTCGTGAGGAGGAACCGGCGGGCGAGAAGACGTACTTCGTCCCACGCCGGGTCTGCGGCCAGAGCAGTGGCCCAGAGACCGGCGCGGCCGTCAGCATCGATCTCACCGAGTCGACGACCGATGGCCTGAAGACAGGGCACATCCTTGGATTCGAGGGCTCCGCGCTCCGTGAGCCCTTCGGAGAGACGGCAAAGGAGAGCCGCCTCTTCGATGACAGACTCCGTCTCCAGCTCCCGCTTGCCCAGCCAGGCAGCCTGATCCTGGGCGTCGGCTGCGAGTAGGGCCATGTATCGCAGCGTCCAGTTGCGCAGGTGCGCGTCGCCGAGCTGGTTCATACGGGCAGGATCGCATCTGGCCCCCTCCCCATCGCCGCGGCCGACAGCTCCCACAACCGTGCGGCCCCGTCGGGATCAATCGCGTACGCGCGGACACCTCCGTCGTCCATGGGCTCGCCTGGGGCCGACACGCGTGCGATGTCGCAGTCCTCAAGGTAGAGGCCGCCGTGGTCGTCCAGGAGTGTGGACGAGGCTGCCCGCAGGCCGGTGGCGGCGCCTTGGGACGGGGTCATGAAGTCGGTGCCGATCACCGTGCCGTGCTCGTCCGCCCAGCCGCGGGCGATCTGCTCCTGGAGGGTCATCTCGCGTTGCAGGCCCGCCGCGGCATGCGCGCCCCGGTGCTGGCCGTCGGCGACGGTGCACTCGGCTTCTGGAACGCTTTGAGCGAGGTCTTCCCCATGACCCGCCACCTGCGGTGTTGGGTTCACAAAACCGCCGACTGTCTGGACGCGCTACCGAAGTCCGCGCAGCCGGCGGCCAAGCGCGCGATCCAGGAACCCCCTGGGGCGCCGATGAGAAATGAGGCCGACAGTCGTCTGTATACGGTCCGGTGAACGCGGAGCGCGCATCAAGGGAGAGCAACGAGATGAGACCACTTCGATACTCGATCAATGTCACGCTCGACGGCTGCTGCCATCATGAGGCAGGGCTCCCCCCGGACGAGGAGTCGATGCGCTACTGGACCGCTGAGATGGAGCGAGCCGATGCCTTGCTCTTCGGCCGGGTGACCTACGAGATGATGGAGTCGGCGTGGCGGAAGCCGACCACGGGCCCGTGGCCTGACTGGATGGGTGAGTGGCAGATCCCGTTCGCCGAGACCATCGACCGGGCGAAGAAGTACGTCGTGTCGAGCACGCTGAGCGGGGTCGATTGGAATGCCGACCTGGTGCGAGGCGACTTGGGGCAAGCGGTTCAGCGGCTCAAGCAGGAGTCAGGCGAGGGCCTCTGGGTGGGTGGCGTGACGCTCCCCCTGGCGTTGGCAGATCTGGGACTGATCGACGAGTACGAGTTCCTTGTTCAGCCGGTACTTGCCGGACACGGGCCGACGTTGCTCGCCGGTCTGCGCGGGCGCATCCAGCTCAAGCTCGTGGACCGCCATGAGTTCCGGTCGGGGGCGGTAGCCCTGCGATACCGGCCCACGCGAGTTGCGGCTTGACGTGATTCCTTCGGCGGTCAGCGGTGCGTTGCGATGTGCCCTGCTGGTAGCGCTCCTGGACTGGGAGGGGCGGCGTTCATCGGGAGCCCTGGGTGCTCGGGGCTCCCGCGTGAGCGGCTGTGCGTGGCGTCAGCGTGCGAACTTTTCGATGGCCGCTGGGGTGACGGGCGTGAAGAAGTTGACGAGGTTGCCGTCGGGGTCGCGGAACAGCAGCGAACGGTTGCCCCAGGGCATCGTGGTGGGCTCGTTGACGAAGTCGGTGACGAAGCCAGTCAGGTTCTGGTGGACAGAGTCCACGTCCTCGACGAGGAACTCAATGATCACGCTGTGGTTGTCCGCCGGGCGGGCGGAGCCCGGGGCGAACAGCGGGACGGTGCGGGTGCCGGCGATCGCGAGGGTCGCGCCCGCCGTCCTGAGTTCGGCGAAGTCCTCGGTGGCCCGTATCGCCTGCATCCCTATGGCTCGCTCGTAGAAGTCGACGAGGCGTGCGACGTCGCTGGTGATGATACGGATCGAGACGAAGTCCATGGGATTCTCCTGAGCTGTGCTGGAGGCGTACACGTCGCAGGCTAGGAGAAATAGTGGACAGAATCGGTCCTGTATTCGCCTTAGGCTGCAGATATGCCACGACCCACCGGCCGCGTGCTGACACTCCTGGAACTGTTGCAGTCGGGCGGCACCCGGACGGTGGCCGAGCTCGCCGACCGTCTCGGCGTCCAAGGGCGCACTGTGCGGCGGTATGTGGACCAGCTGATCGACCTGGACGTGCCCGTGGAGTCGGTGCGCGGCCGCTACGGCGGGTACAGGCTGGCTCCTGGCTACCGCTTGCCTCCGCTCATGCTCAGCGATGACGAGGCGCTGGCCGTGCTGCTCGGCCTGGTCGCCGGCCGCCGGGCGGGGCTGACGACGACGGAGTCCACGGCGAGCGAGACGGCATCGGCGAAGATCCGGCGGGTGCTGCCCAAGCACGTCGCCCGCAGGCTCGACACCCTCCTGGAGGCTCTCGCCTTCACGGACCAGCCCGGCGAGTTGGATCGCCCGGACGCCGGGGTCCTGCTCACCATCGCCGATGCGGTGCGGCACCGTCGGCCGGTCTCGATTCGCTACACCGACCGCGACGGACAGCGCAGCGAACGCACACTGCACGCGTACGGGATCGTCGCCCATGCGGGCCGGTGGTACGTCACAGGGAAGGACGCCCAGGTCGGCGAGGACCGAACCTTCCGGCTCGATCGCATCGCAGACCCGAGGGCCCTGCCCGGCTCGTTCGAAGCGCCCGTGGGTCCCGATCCGGTGCAGCGCGTGTTGTCGGGATTCGCCACGGCCGAGTACCAGCATGAGGTGACCTTGCGGATCCACGGGACAGTTGAGCAGATCCGCGCGCACCTCCCCGCCGGCGTCGCGAGACTGGAGGAGCGCGAGCCCACGGCCGGCCAGGATCCGGCGGCAGAGCGCTGGCTGCGCGTCGAGCTGCGGGCGCAGCGGCTCGACTGGTTGCCTCGGACACTCGCCTCACTCGACCGGCCGTTTGTCATCGAGCGCCCCGCTGAACTGCGCGGCCTCGTCATTGCGCTCGCCGATCGCCTCACGTCCTACGCCCGCCAAGCCTGACCGTGAGGAACCGATGTCACTGCAGAGGGACGCTCGCGGCGTATCCAGTGCACGCATCGCACCTGGTCAGCAGATCGTGCTCGCAGTTGATCACGTGCACGAGGAATCGTTCGGCGTCCTCGAGTTGTGCTCGTTGCGTCCGGATCCGGTGGAGCTGCCGCTCGATCACTCCCGTTCTCTCGGGTTCACGGCGGTGCAGGACCTGCCGGATGTCCGACAGACTCATGCCGACTCCCTGGCATGCCCGCAGGACCCGCAAGCGGTGGAGGTGCTCCTCGCTGTATTCGCGCTGGCCTGACGGTGTGCGGTCGGGCACGACGACACCCTCGTCGTCCCAGTGCCTGAGCACATGCACCGCTACTCCAAGACGGTGAGCGGCCTCTCCGATCTTCATGGGGCCATTGTCCCTTCTTGACCTCAGGTCGACCTGAGGTTCTAGCTTCATCGCATGAGCACGAGGGAATCGCGACTGCCGGACCCTGTCCACATCACCGTAGATGGGACGAGGGTCGCCACATACGTACTGGCTCCCGAGCGGCGGGCTCCGCTGGGGGATGTGGTGCTCTGCCACGGCACGCCCTGGTCGTCACAGGTATGGGCGGATGCGGCACGGCATCTGAGCAGCAAATATCGAGTGTTCTTGTGGGACATGCCCGGGTACGGACGATCGCCGAAGGATCCGGAGGTGCCGGTCGATCTTGCCTCCCAGATGTCTCGGTTCTCGCAGCTGCTCGCGTGCTGGGGCTTGGACAGGCCACACGTCGTCGGGCATGACATCGGAGGGGCGGTGGCGCTCGGGGCTCACCTCTTTCACGAGCGTGAGTACGCGAGTCTGTTCCTCTGGGACGTCATGACACTCGATCCGTGGGGATCGCCGTTCTTCCGTCTGGTCGCCGACCATGTAGACGTCTTCTCGGAAATGCCGGCCCCGCTTCACACGGCGTTGGTCAAGGAGTACATCGCCGGTGCGGCGCGTCATCAGTTGACCGCCGATTGGGTGGACGTGTTGAGTCAGCCGTGGTTGGGGGCTCTGGGCCAGCCTGCGTTTTGCCGTCAGATCGCTGCGCTCCGGACCGAACACACTCGCCCGATCGTGGAACGCCTCCAGCAGGTGAGCTGCCCGGTGACGATCGGCTGGGGTGAGCAGGACCCCTGGATTCCTGTCGGCCAGGCGGCTCAGTTGCGAGACCTGCTCCCCGGGGACCCACCCGTGATCACGCTGAGCGACGTCGGGCACCTTGCCCCTGTGGAAACGCCGTTGCGTGTCTCGCACGCGCTCGGCGACTGGCTCGCGTCCGCGTGATCTGCCACGCGCGC
Organism: Streptomyces sp. NPDC006372; assembly: GCF_040612515.1. Classification (NCBI taxonomy): domain Bacteria; kingdom Bacillati; phylum Actinomycetota; class Actinomycetes; order Kitasatosporales; family Streptomycetaceae; genus Streptomyces; species Streptomyces sp. NPDC006372. Next base: position 977,272 of record NZ_JBEXQJ010000001.1, read on the forward strand.
CGACAATGGTTCGGTCGTCTGACAGCTCGTGCCGAGGCGCCGCGGCTGTCGATCCGGGGGGGCGTAGCCGTCTTCAGCGTGCGATCGGGGTGGCGCCTGTCGCCGCGACCGACAGCTCCCACAGCCGTGCGGCTGCGTCGGGATCGATGGCGTACGCGCGGACACCTCCGTCGTCCATGGGCTCGTCGGGGGCCGAGACGCGTGCGATGTCGCAGTCCTCGAGGTAGAGGCCGCCCCTGTTGTCGAGGAGGGTGGACGTGGCTGCCCACAGGCCGGTGGCGGCGCCTTGGGAGGGGGTCTTGAAGTCGGTGCCGATCACCGTGCCGTGCTCGTCCACCCAGCCGCGGTCGATCTGCTCCTGGAGGGTCATCTCGCGTTGGAGGCCCGTGATGATCTTGCCTGGGTGGAGGGTGAAGGATCGCACTCCGTCGGTGTGGCCCAGGGTGTCGAGATGGACCGCGAAGAGGGCGTTGGCGGTTTTGGACTGGCCGTAGGCGAGCCACTTGTCGTAGCCGGTTCGGAAGTGCGGGTCGTGCCGGCGGATGTCGGTGAGGGTGTGTCCGGCGGAGCTGTTGACGATGACGCGGGCGCCGTCGGCGGCGGCGAGGAGTGGGTAGAGCTCGCAGGTGAGGATGAAGTGCCCCAGGTGGTTGGTGGCGAACTGGCCTTCCCAGCCGGGGCCGACGCGTCGTTCGGGGGTGGCCATGACGCCGGCGATGGCCATGAGGAGGTCGAGGCTGTGGACGGAGTCGCGGATGCGCGCCGCCGCGGCGCGCACGCTGTCGAGGTCTGCCAGGTCCATGGGGAGCACGTCACAGTCGGCCACGCCTCTGAGAGCTGCGCGGGCGGTGTCGGGTCGGCGGGCGGGGACGATGACCCGTGCTCCGGCGGCGGCCAGGGCGCGGGTGGTTTCCAGGCCGAGTCCGGAGTAGCCCCCGGTCACGAGGGCGGTCGTGCCGGACAGGTCGAGGCCGGCCGTGACGTCCTCGGCGGTGCTGGCGGCGGAGAAGGGTGAGCCGAGCGGCTGTTGGTGGGTGGTGGTCATGGCGGTGACGGTATGAAGTAGAGCGAGGTCTAGATCAAGTCCTGGGTGGCAGGTTCTAGGCTGTGGGGCATGGCGACTACCGAGCCCCGTGCGCAGGCACTGAGCATCGGCGAGGTGGCCCGGCGGACCGGGCTCAGCGTGCATGCTCTGCGTTTCTACGAGCGTGAGGGTCTGCTGGTCGGCCCCGTCCAGCGCACGGCGGGCGGCCGACGGCGATACACCACGGTCGATGTCGACTGGCTGCTGATCTGCGTCAAGTTGCGCGAGTCCGGGATGCCGCTCGCGGAGCTGAAGCGGTTCGCCGAGCTGGTACGGCGCGGGCCGGGGAACGAGGCCGAGCGGCTCCAGCTCCTCGACGCCCATCAGCAGCGCGTCGAGGCGCAGATTCGGGCGTTGGAGGAGTGTCGCTCCGTGATCGCCTGGAAGACGAGCGTGTATGCCGAGCACCTGGCCCGGGGGGAGGCCGGTGGCCTCTGGGATCCGACGGCCTAGCCTGGCCTGCCGGACGGGTTCGGGAACGTCGTCGGGCGAATGGTTGTTCGCGGCGTGTCGATCACGGGCGCGTGATGAACGCGCGGACCGCTTCGTGGAGGCGGGCCGGCTGGTCCAGGTGGACGTCGTGGGCCGCGTCGGGGATGCGGGTGTGGTGGGTGTGCGGGCGGTGGGTGAGCATGGTGGCGGGCTCGTCGGGGCGCATGGTGCCGTGTTCGCCCTGGACGAGGAGGGTGGGGCAGGTGATGCGGGACCACTCCTCCCAGTAGGCCGTGGTGGCCAGTTCGGCGACTGTGTCGATGATCGTGGTGCGGTCCCCTGCCGGGTGCCAGCCGTCGTCTCGCCGGTCCAGCGTCCTCGTCCACGCCTCGTGGCCCAGGAAGGCCTCCGCCTCCGCCAGGGACGTGAAGGGGGTCGGCCAGCTGTCCAGCCACGTCGCGATCTGTGCGGGGAGGTCCGGGTTGGGGCCCGCCGGGCCCGCTTCGACGAGGATCAGGGACTTCACCAGGCGGGGGTGGGACGCGGCCAGCAGCATGGCCGTGTGGCCGCCCAGGGACTGGCCGAGCAGAGTGACGGGGGCCAGATCCAGTTCCTCGATCAGGGTTATGGCGTCCTGGACGTGGGCCTCGCGGGTCGTGGTCGCGGGGGTGCGGGTGCTGGCACCGTGACCTCGGGCGTCGTACGTCACCACGCGGTGGCCGTCCGCCGACAGCTGCGCGGCGAGGGTGTCCCACTCGCCCTGGTGGCCTGCCAGGCCGTGCAGGAGGAGGAACGTGGTCGTGGGCCGGGTGGTGGGGCGGTGGTCCGTGTGGGCGAGGCGGGTGCCGTCGGGGGTGGTGAGGGTGCCGGATGTCGTGCGGGGCAAGTGTCTCCATTCGGCGGTGACTTGGCTGGGTGCGTGACGGCCACCGCCCGGTCGTCGCGGGGGTGGCCGTACGTGGGGGTGGCCGTCGTAGGGGGGGAGCCTACGGTGTCGGTGTCAGGTCCGCTCGGCCGAACAGGAGGGCGTAGCCGGCGGGGAGTTGGGCGAGGATGCGGGTCACCAGGGCGTCGCCGATCAGGGGCGGGAGGACGCTGAGGACCGAGCTGACGTCCCAGCGGGCCGTGGCGGGGGTGGCCCCGGCTGTGCGGGAGGCGACCTTGTCGACGAACTCCGCGGCGGTGAGCGGGTGTGTGGCCGGGATCTGGGAGGCGATCAGCCGGGCGGCCTCCTCGGGGAGGGCGCGGGCGAGGTCGACCCGTTCGTCGCCGATGACGTGGGCGCCGAGGGCCGACAGGACGGTGCGGGTGGTCTGTTCCGCCTCCTGCCGGGTGGCGTACTGGCCGGATCGCTGAACCGCCGTGATCAGTCGGGTCCAGTCGGGGTCGTGATCGTCGTGGTGGTCGCTCGGGGCGTGGTGCCTCGTCGTCACACTGGGCACTGTCGTCGTGCTCATGTGCGGGGTTTTCCTCCGGGTGCCGTGTCGGGGCGCGCCACCGGCGGGGTCGGCGCCGGCGGCGCGCCATCGTCCTCGTGGGAATGCGGTCAGCGGTTGAGCTGCTTGCGTGTGTCGCCGCCGCTGATCTGGATGCGGCGCGGCTTGGCCTGCTCGGCCACCGGGATGCGCAGGGTCAGGACGCCGGCCTCGTACGAGGCGTCGATGCGCTCGGTGTCCAGGGTGTCGCCGAGGAAGAGCTGGCGGGTGAAGGTGCCCGTCGGCCGTTCGGCGACCAGGGGCTCCGCGCCCTCGGGGGCCGGGGACGTGCGCTCGGCTCGTACGTTCAGGACGTTGCGTTCGACGTCCAGCTCGATCGTCTCGGGGTCGATGCCGGGGAGGTCGAAGTGGACGAAGAAGTCGTCCCCGGAGCGGTAGGCGTCCATCGCCATCGCCGACGGGCGAGTGGTGGCGGGGCCGAAGACCTGCTGGGTGAGTCGGTCGAGCTCACGGAAGGGGTCCGTGCGCATGAGCATCACTGTTCACTCCTCTCTTCAGGCGGTGCCTGTGCGATGCCCTACGGTCTACGTCTTCTTATATAGCTCGGAGGAGGAAAGTTGACAAGCCCAGGCTCAGGTTCGGGGAAATGTGTCCTGTGCCCTGCCGCGTGTGCCCCGCGCCGCGGGAGTTAGCCTCAAGATCTCGAACAGGTGCCGGAAGCAGCAGCAGGAGGCAGACATGGCCAGGGTTCCCAGCGCGGTGCTCGCCGCGAGTGGTCTCGTGGGTGGATACGGCGTGGCCCGCTGGACCAGGCAGCGGCCGCTCGGCGGGGTCGTGCTCGCCGTCGCCGGGGTGGCGGCCGCGCGGCAGTGGCGGGAGCAGGCCGGAGGGGTGGCCGCGGGGGCGTTGTCGGCGGCGTATGTCGGCGCCTTCGCGGGGTCTCATCCGCTGGCCAAGAGGGTGGGTGCGTGGCCTGCCGTGTTCGGGGTGGCGGGGGCCGTGGGGCTGGCGTCCTGGGTCGTGGCCGACCGGCGCGGCTGATCCGGTCAGTAGCGGGTGCAGCAAAGAACCCGGCCCTGTATCCCAGGGCCGGGTTCTTGTGTGTGGAGCGCCGGGCAGGCCTTGCACCTGCATTTCCCCGCAGGAAGCGGGGCGTCTTTCCTTGGACCACCAACGCACTGTCCGCCGACCGGAGTTCCGGCGACTGGACGCAGATCAACTATAGCGCAGTTTTTGTTATCGGCTTCACCGTCCGGCCGTCTCCTCACCGTCCCCCGCAGGTACGCGACTTACGACGCTGAGGTACGACGACGTGACACGACAGATCAGCCGCCGGAGCATGTTGAAGGCATCGGGCATCGGGGTCGGCGCGACCATGTTCGCCGCCCAGGCCGTCCCGGCCACCGCCGCCGCCCCCTTCGCTCACCCCGGGCTGCTGCACACCCGCGCCGCCCTGGGCCGGATGGCCGCCAAGGTGAAGGCGGGGGCGGAGCCGTACACGGCCGGGTTCGCCAAGCTCACCGCGAACCGGCACGCGCAGAGCGGCTGGCGGGCCAACCCGCAGGCCGTCGTGTACCGGGGGTCGGGTACGCCCGAGAACTACCGGACCCTCTACAACGACATCCACGCGGCCTACCAGAACGCCCTGCGGTACCACGTCAGCGGGGACGAGGCCCATGCCGACACCGCCGTCGCGATCCTCAACGCCTGGTCGGGGAGGCTGACCCGGCTGGAGGGCAGTGCGGACCGGTTCCTCGCGGCCGGGCTGTACGGCTACCAGTTCGCCAACGCCGCCGAACTCGTGCGGGAGCACCCGGGCTTCGCGCTCGGGCGGGCGCAGGAGCTGATGCGGAACGTCTTCCATCCGCTCAGCGACGACTTCCTGACCCGCCACAACAACGCCGTCGTCACCAACTACTGGCCGAACTGGGATCTGACGGCCATGGCCTGTGTGCTGGCGACCGGGATCTTCTGCGACGAGCGGGCCGTCGTCGAGCGGGCCGTGGAGTACTTCAAGCACGGGGACGGGATGGGGTCGGTTCGGCATGCCGTTCCCGTGGTGCATGAGGACGGGCTAGGCGAGTGGGTCGAGGCCGGGCGGGACCAGGGGCACGCTCTGCTCGGCGTCGGGCTGATGGGCACGGTGTGCGAGATGGCGTGGAACCAGGGGATCGATCTGTACGGGTACGACGACAGCCGGTTCCTCAAGGGCGCGCAGTACGTGGCCAAGTGGTGCCTGGGCGGGGATGTGCCGTACACCGCCAACACGCGGAAGAAGGGGGCGATCGGGGGATGGTCCGGGAGTGAGACCGCGTCCGATGTGGCGGTGGCCGATCCGGCCATGACCCGGCCCATCTGGGCGATGATCGCGAATCACTACACCAGACGGCGGGGGCTGTCGGCCACCTATGTCACGCGTGCGGCGGCCAAGGCGGCTCCCGAGGGCGGGGGCGGGGACTACGGGCCCAACAGCGGAGGGTTCGACCAACTGGGATTCGGGACTCTGGCGTTCACTCGTGGGCGGGCCGCGGACGTGTCGGCGGCGCCGGGTCCGGCCGCGTCCGACGGCGCCGGGGGTGGTGTGCGGCCGCAGTCCGCGGCCAGTGCCTCCGCTGTCCCCGGTGCGGGCCGTGACCTCGCCGCCACGGGGGCGGAGGACGTCGTCGGGTGGGCCACGGCGGCGGGGGTCACGGCCGTCGCGGGGGGACTGTTGTTGCTGCGACGGCGTGGCCGGACGCAGTAGCTCCAGGGTGACGGCCATGTCCCTTGTGTCACGGGGGAGTTGGGGTAAGGCTGTGGTTCGTCTGTGAACTTCTGTTCTACGGAGGAACATCTGTGCCGTTCAACACCCCACCGCATCCGCGGGTGAAGAGACGCGGGCGACTGGCCGTGGGAGCTCTGGTCACCGCGCTGTTCGGTCAGCTGCTGGCCGGGACCGCGGTCGCCGCGCCCTCGCCGCAGGCCCCGGCCGCCTTATCCGGGCGAATAGCCTGGGCGCCCTGTGAGTCGCCTTCCGGCGAGGGCACCTTCGAGTGCGCCACCCTCAAGGTGCCCGTGGACTGGAAGCGGCCGAAGGGCGCGACCTTCGATCTGGCCCTCGCCCGCCACAAGGCCACCGACCCGGCCCGCAGGATCGGTTCGCTGCTCGTCAACCCCGGTGGCCCGGGGGGCTCCGGGGTGGACTTCACGTTCACCGCGCCGGACAGCTTCTCCGCCGACCTGCTGGAGCGGTTCGACATCGTGGGCTTCGACCCGCGCGGTGTCGGCCGCAGCAACCCGGTGAAGTGCGACATGGACCGGGTGCTCGCCCAGGACGCGTTGCTCTACCCGGACAGCTCCTCCTCCTTCGCCGCCCTCCGCGCGGCCAACCGCGCGGTCGGCGAGAGCTGCCGTGACCTGACCGGTCCGCTCGCCGACCACATGGACACCACGAGCGTCGTCCGTGACATGGAGGCGATCCGCGCCGGGCTCGGCGAGCGGCGGATCAGCTACTACGGCGTGTCCTACGGCACCGCGATCGGCCAGCAGTACGCCGAGCGCTACCCGCACCGCATCCGCGCGATGACGCTCGACTCGAACATGGACCACAGCCTGGACGCGTGGGGCTTCCAGAAGACCGAGGCCGTGGGGGTGGAGGGGTCGTACGGCCAGTTCGCCGACTGGTGCGCCCGTACTCCGTCGTGTGCGCTCCACGGCCGGGACGCCCGCGCCCTGTTCGACTCGCTCTACAAGCGGGCGGAGGCCGGTGAGCTGGTCGTCCCGGGCGACCCGCCCCAGACGGTCCGTCCCCGGGATCTCCAGGCCTTCGCCCAGCAGGGCATGTACGACCCGGCCGGCTGGTTCGGGTTCGCCGAGACGCTCGCCGAGCTGGACTCCGCCGGACCCGCGGCGGCACGGGCGTTCGGGAAGTACGGGGAGCCGACGGAATTCCCGTTCTACTCGGTGATGTGCCAGGACTACGACTTCGAGGTCCCCTCGTACGGCACACTCGCCCGGTTCCAGCGGGCGCTCGGCCGGCTCGCCCCCGTGACCCGGCTCAGTTCTCTCGGCTGGACCGTCCAGAACGGCTGTCAGGACTGGCCGGGCAAGGTGAACAACCCGCCGCGCCGGCTCGACGTCGACGGCACCCCGCCGATCCTGATGACCAACAGCCGGTTCGATCCGGCCACTCCGTACTCCTGGGGCGCCAACGCGGCCCGTCAGATGGGGCGCGAGGCCGTGTTCCTCACGTACGACGGTGTCGGCCACGGTGACTACTGGCTGAGTCCGTGCGCGCGGGACGCCATCGACACCTACCTCGTGACCCTGAAGACCCCGCGCAAGGGCACCCACTGCCCCGCGGTGTGGCCGACCGGGCCCTCCGCGCGGAAGTCGTCCTCCGGCGGCCTCGTCAACCCGCTGCCCGAGCTGCTGGGCACCGGGACCTTCGGGTGACCGGGACCGGGTGACCGGGTGAGAAGGCGGCCCGGTCCGAGGCGGGCGTGAGTGGGGGGCGTGGTGCGTTCCGGTCGTCCGGAGCCATGCCCCTTCCACGAGGTGGGTCGGTCAGGCCGTCGCCGGGCTGGATCCCTGCGAACCCGAGTCCGAGCCCTGGTCCTGCGACCCGCCGCCCTGACGCGCCCCCGGCTTCCCCTTGCTCGCCGCCGCCGTGAGGGGCTTGGCGATGTCCTCCAGGGAGCGGCGTTCCGCGCGGACCGCGAGGAGCGCCGCCGCCAGTCCGGCCAGGCACATCAGGGCCGCGCCGATCTGGAAGGCGAGGACCGTGTCGCCGACCTTGCCGGTGCCGGTGAGGTCGGCGAAGAGCAGGGGGCCGCTGATGCCGCCGGCGGCGGTGCCGATGGCGTAGAAGAAGGCGATCGACATCGCGCGGGTCTCCATCGGGAAGACCTCGGAGACCGTCAGGTAGGCACTGGACGCGCCGGCCGAGGCGAAGAACAGCACCGCGCACCAGCAGGCCGTCATCGTGGTCGCGCTCAGGGTGCCCTGGTCGAAGAGCCAGGCCGTCCCGAAGAGGAGCAGGCCGGACAGGAGGTAGGTGCCGGAGATCATGATGCGGCGGCCCACCGTGTCGAAGAGCTTGCCCAGCAGGAGCGGGCCGCAGAAGTTGCCGATCGCGATGACGGCGAAGTAGTAGCCGGTGTTGCCGCTCGGGACGTCGAAGAACGTCGTCAGGATGGCGCCGAAGCCGAAGGTGATGGCGTTGTAGAGGAAGGCCTGGCCGATGAAGAGGGAGAAGCCGAGGATCGCGCGGCGGCGGTAGTCGGAGAAGACCGTGCGGCCGATCTCCAGGAAGGAGACGCTGCGCCGCTGGTGGATGGTGATCTCGCCCTCCGGGCGCGGCAGCGGGTCGGGCCTCTCCTCGTCGATCTTGCGTTCGATGGCGGAGACGATGCGTTCCGCCTCGTCGTCGCGGCCGTGGATCAGCAGCCAGCGGGGGCTCTCCGGGACGTGCCGGCGGACCAGGAGGATCACCAGGGCCAGGACCGCGCCGAGGGCGAAGGTCAGGCGCCAGCCCACGTCCGCCGCGAAGATGTCGGTGTCCAGGGCGACGATCGAGAGGAGGGAGCCGAAGACCGCGCCCAGCCAGAAGCTGCCGTTGATCATCAGGTCGACGCGGCCGCGGTACTCCTTGGGGATCAGCTCGTCGATCGCGGAGTTGATGGCCGCGTACTCACCGCCGATGCCGAAACCGGTGAGGAAGCGGAAGAGGAGGAACCACCAGGTGTCGAAGGAGATCGCGGTGAGGGCCGTGGCCCCGAGGTAGACCGCCAGGGTGATCATGAAGAGCTTCTTGCGGCCCCACTTGTCGGTGAGGCGGCCCCAGAACAGGGCGCCCAAGCAGGCTCCGGCCACGTACAGGGCGGCCGCGAGTCCGGTGACCTCGCCGGAGGTGATGGGAAGGCCGCTGCCGGGCTCCGAGAGGCGGCTGGCGATGTTGCCCACGACGGTGACCTCGAGGCCGTCGAGGATCCACACGGTGCCGAGGCCGATGACGATCGTCCAGTGCCAGCGCGACCACGGCAGGCGGTCGAGCCGGGCGGGGAGGTCGGTGGTGATGGTGCGGCCGGTCCCGGCCTCTGCGGTGGTCATGGGCTCCCTCCTCGTCGAGCGGAACCCGAGCCGAGTGCCCTGAGCGGTTTCTCTTACGCCTTGCGTCACGCCCCGAGGGCGTGCGACACCGTGTAGATCAACAGGCCGGCCAGGGAGCCCACCACTGTGCCGTTGATCCGAATGAACTGCAGGTCACGGCCGATGTTCGCCTCGATCTTCCGGGTGGTGTGCTCTGCGTCCCAGCTCGCGACCGTGTCCGTGATCAGGGAGGTGATCTCCTTGCGGTAGGTGGTGACGACGTACACCGCCGCGCCCTCCACCCATCCGTCGACCTTGTCCTGCACCTTGCGCTCGCCCGCCATCCGGGAGCCCAGGGACAGCAGCGACGCCCGTACCCGCAGCCGCAGCTCGCTGCGCTCGTCCTCCGCCGCCGCGACGATCATGGATCGTACGGCCGTCCAGGCGCTGGCGATGAGGTCCTGGACCTCGCCGCGGCCGAGCACCTCGCCCTTGAGCCGCTCGACGCGGGCGCGGGTGTCGGTGTCGGACTGGAGGTCGGAGGCGAAGTCGGTGAGGAAGCGGTCGAGGGCGCCGCGCGCGGGGTGGGCGGGCATGTCACGCATCTCGGTGGCGAAGCGCAGCAGCTCCTTGTAGACGCGCTCGCCGACCTTCTTGTCGACGAACTTCGGCGTCCAGCCGGGGGCGCCGCCCTCCACGGCGTCCATCACCTCCTCGCGGTGCAGCACCAGCCAGTCGTGCGCACGGCTGACGACGAGGTCGACGACCCGTTTGTGGCCGCCGTCGGCGACGACCTTCTCCAGCATCTTGCCGATGCCGGGCCCGATCTCCTGGGCGTTCGCGCGGCGGGTGATCGCCTCGCCGACCACGGCCTTGACGTCGGAGTCGCGCAGGACCGTCAGGGCGCCGCGCAGGGCGGTGGACAGCTCCGCGGTGACCCGGTCGGCGTGCTCCGGGACCGCGAGCCAGGCGCCGAGGCGGCTGCCGATGCCGACGGCGCGCAGCCGCTGCCGTACGACCTCCTCGGAGAGGAAGTTCTCGCCGACGAACTCGCCGAGGGAGACGCCGAGCTGGTCCTTCTTGGTGGGGATGATCGCGGTGTGCGGGATGGGGATGCCGAGGGGGTGGCGGAAGAGGGCCGTGACGGCGAACCAGTCGGCCAGCGCGCCGACCATGCCCGCCTCGGAGGCGGCGGCCACATAGCCCGCCCAGGGGCCGGCGCCGGAGTTCTGGGCCCACTTGGCCAGCATGTAGACCACGGCCACGAAGATCAGCAGCCCGGTGGCGGTGAGCTTCATACGGCGTACGCCGCGCTGCTTCTCCTCGTCCGCCGGGCTGAAGGTCGTCATCGCACGGTTCACGGTCGCGCCGGTTCGGGCATGCTGCCCTCCGACGACGCCGCCCTTTTCTTCCACTTTCATCCGTTCCATCCGCTCCACCCGCTTGGTGATCCCGCACACATTGTCCCTTCCTGACCGACTCCTGGAACGGAACAGGAGTTCCCGGCGTCTGTCGGGAGGGGGTATTGCGACGGGGTCCCTGTGCGCCTCCCCCGGCCCATGCCGCATCATGGGCACATCAGATCGGAGCCTTGGGCTCCCATCGCCTGAGGAGAACTGAAGAGCATGACCCGAGGACGTGCCTGGGGTGTCGGGCCCGCTGCGGAGCAGCAAGAGCCCACCGCCCCGAACAAGCACCGCGCCCTCTTGGCCCTGGTCGTCGCAGCGATCATGGCCTTTTCCACCGCCATATACGTCGGGGTGGCGTCCGACGACGGCACGCAGGGCCAAAACGCCCTCACCGACAGCCGTCTCCCGAACAACTCCGCCGCTCCCGCCTCCACCGGCAACTGGGTCGGCACCTGGTCCACCTCCCCGGCCGCGGCCGAGCCGGGCACCGAGACCACCGGCATGGCGGACCGTTCGGTGCGCAACGTCGTCCACACCAGCGTCGGCGGTACGAGTGCCCGCGTGACGCTGTCCAATCTCTACGGCCAGTCGCCGCTGAGCATCACGCGCGCCTCGATCGCCGTGGCCGCCGCGACCGGTACGGCCGCGGCACTCCCGGACACCCTGCGGCAGCTGACCTTCAACGGCGGCCCCGCGGTCGTCATCCCGCCCGGCCGGCAGGTGATGAGCGACGCGGTGCGCGTGGTCATCCCGCACGACGCGGACGTCCTGATCACGACATACACGCCGACCGGCTCCGGGCCGGTGACGTACCACCCGCACGCCCGGCAGATCTCCTACGTCGCCCAGGGCGACCAGACGGCCGACGCGACGGGCACGCCGTACACCGAGCAGACCAAGTACTGGCGCTACCTGACCGCGCTGGACGTGCTGAGCAACGAGTCCGAGGGGACGGTCGTCGTCCTCGGCGACTCGATCACCGACGGGATCACCTCCACCATGGGCGCCAACGGCCGGTGGACCGACGTTCTGTACGACAGGCTACGCGCGGAGATCGCGGCCGGGCGGGACCTGCCTCGCTACAGCGTGGTCAATGAGGGCATCAGCGGGAACCGGGTCCTCACCGACGGGCTGGGCCGGCCGGCGGACAACCCCAGCGGGCTGAACCGCTTCGGACGGGACGTCCTGGAGCGGACGAACGTCAAGGTCGTCGTCATCGACCTCGGGGTCAACGACATCCTGCGCAACCCCCGGCTCGCCGACCCGAACGCGATTCTCGCGGGGCTGCGGACGATGGTCGGGCAGGCGCATGCGCGGGGGCTGAAGGTCGTGGGGGCGACGCTGATGCCGTTCTACGGGCACCGGGGGTACACCGAGGCCCGGGAGGGTGTGCGGCAGGCCGTCAACGCGGAGATTCGTGCGGGGCGGGTGTTCGACGCGGTGGCGGACTTCGACAAGGCGCTCCGGGATCCGTACGACCCGCGGCGGCTGACGGCCGAGTACGACTCCGGGGATCATCTGCATCCCAGTGATGCGGGGTATGCGCGGATGGCGCAGGCCTTCGACCTGGAGAGTCTGAAGGGGTCGGCTCCGGCGGAGCTGTAACTCCGCCTGCTGTTGCGTACTGGCGTTGGTGCCGGGCGCGGGGGTGGGTGCGCAGCCCGGCGCTGCGGAGTGCCGCCGCGCCCACCCTCCCCCAAGCTCTCGGCTTCGCTCGAGCAGGGGGGACCCCCATCGCCCCAGCGGCACGACTGCCCGCGGCTAGGCCGGCACCGGTCTCAGTCCAGCTTCTTCCGGCGGCGCTCCTCCTTGAGCCGGAGCTTCTCCGCGCGGGTCAGTTTGCGCTGGACTCCGACTCCGCCCCAGAAGGCGAAGCCGGTGATGACGACGCGTGGGGCGCCCGGGTCGCCGGGTACGCCCTCCTCCTGGTGGTCGAAGCCGCCCATGATGCCGATGCCGCGTACGACGACCTCCACACCGGGCGGGACGATGACGTCCACGCCGCCCATGATCGCGATCGCGTTGATCTCGACCTCGCGGTCCGCGAAGTTCGCCTCGCGCAGATCGATCTCCCCGCCGCCCCAGAAGGCGAAGCAGGTGAACTTCCGGGGCATCGTCCAGCGGCCCTTGCGCTGGAACCCGGACATCACGGCGACGGCCCAGGTCGAGGAGCCCTCCCCGCCGACGATCCGCGCGGGCCAGCCCGCTCCCCCGGCGCCCGTCGTGGCCGGGTCCTTGGTCAGTGACACGGAGGGCGCCGTGACGCCCGCGGCCGGCAGGTCCCGGGTGATCGGCGCCAGTTCCCCGTACGTCCGTGCCTGGTACGTCGCGTCCAGCCGCTCCTCGAACTCCGCCATGTCGAGACGGCCCTCCGCGAGGGCGTCCCGCAGGATCTCGGCGACCCGTTCGCGATCGGCGTCGGAGGCGCGGAGATCCGGGACTGCGTCGTCGGTCATGGACAGCAGCCTACGAGTTACCGGTGCGGGGCACTATGCGGTCGCACGCTCCGCGTACATCTTCGCGATCACCGCCTCGATGTCCGGCTCCCGCACCGACAGGTCCACCAGCGGGTACTCCGCCGCGATCCGCGCCACCAGCGGCGCCGCCGACTCCGACGACGGGAACGCCAGCCACTGGCGGGGCCCGTCCACCCGGACCACCCGTGCCGGCGCCGGTGCGTCGATGGGCGGCAGTTCCCGCTCCAGGTCGACCACGAGGGTCCGCTCGCTGTCGCCCGCCTCGTGCAGCCCCGTGAGCGGGCCGTCGTACATCAGGCGGCCGTGGTCGATGACCATCACCCGCTTGCACAACTGCTCGATGTCCTGAAGGTCGTGGGTGGTCAGCAGCACCGTCGTACCGCGCTCGGCGTTCAGCTCCCGCAGGAACTCCCGCACCCTCGACTTGGAGACGACGTCGAGGCCGATGGTCGGCTCGTCGAGGTACAGCACCTCCGGGTCGTGCAGCAGCGCCGCCACGATGTCCCCGCGCATCCGCTGGCCGAGGCTGAGTTGCCGTACCGGGACGTCCAGCAGGTCGCTCAGCTCGAGGAGTTCGACGAGGCGGTCGAGGTTCTCGCGGTAACGGGCGTCCGGGATGCGGTACATGCGGTGCATCAGCCGGTAGGAGTCGATCAGGGGCAGGTCCCACCACAGGGTCGTGCGCTGCCCGAACACCACGCCGATGCGGTGCGCGAGGCGGGTCCGTTCGCGGGAGGGGTCGATGCCGGCGACCCGCAGCCGGCCCGCGCTCGGCGTGAGAATGCCGGTCAGCATCTTGATCGTGGTCGACTTGCCGGCGCCGTTCGGGCCGATGTAGCCGACCATCTCGCCGCGCTCCACGCGGAAGGAGATCGAGTCGACGGCCCGCACCTGCCGCCGCTCCCGCTTCATGAAGCCGGTCTTCTTACGGACGTCGAAGACCTTCTCCACGCCGTCCAGTTCGATGAATCCGCCGTCCATCCCGGCCTCCCCGGTCATCCCGGCTTCCCCGGTAACCCTGGTCATCCCGGTCAACTCCCTGTACTCCGGTAGGAACGAAGAGCCACCCGCCACGCCGCCCCGGCCAGGGCGCAGCAGGCCACCGCCACGAGCGGCGACGCGAACGCCGCCCAGGGCGGCAGACCGATCGGGTACGGCCGCCCCAGCACGTGGGCGGCGGGCACCCAGTTGACGAAGGCGAGCGGCACCATGAAGGTCACGCCACGCACCAGGTCCTTCCCGAACACGGCCGGCGGATACTGCAGCAGCGTGGTCCCGCCGTACGTGAACGCGTTCTGCACCTCGGCGGCGTCCTGCGCGAAGATCTGGAAGGCCGCACCCGCCACGAACACCGCCGAGAAGATCGCCGCGCCGCTGACCACCATCACCGGCACCAGCAGCACCTTCGGCACGGTCCAGTCGACGTCCACCGAGACCAGCGCCCAGCCCAGCACCACCGCGCCCTGCGTGATCCGGCCCAGGCGGCGCAGCGCGAAGCGGTCGGCGCCGACCTGGGCGAGCACCGGCACCGGGCGCACCAGCAGCGTGTCGAACGAGCCGTCCCGCATCCGTGAGCCCAGGACGTCCATCGAGCCGAGCACCAGGTCGGCGATCCCGAACGACGTCACCGACAGCCCGTACAGGAAGGCGACTTCGGGCAGCGACCAGCCGCCGAGCGAGTCGACCTGCGAGAACATCAGCAGGATTCCCACGAAGTCCAGGCCGGTCACCGTCAGGTTGCCGAACACCGTGACGACGAAGGAGGCGCGGTAGGTCATGCTGGACCGCACCCACATCCCGGCGATCAGCCGGTAGGCCCGCAGCCCCTCCAGCAGGACACTGCGCTCAGCCACCCTGCACCACCACCCGACGCGTCGCGGCCGACTGCAGCAGCCGTCCCGCCGCCAGCAGCGCCACCGCCCAGGCCGCCTGGAAGACGAACGCCCGCAGCGGGTCCGTCTCCCCCATCAGCACATCCGCGGGCATCTGGATCTGCGCCGCCCACGGCAGCACCCGCACCACCTCCCCGAAGACCCCCGGGAAGGCGTTCAGCGGCAGCACCATGCCCGAGAAGAAGATCCCCGTGACCATCAGGACCTGGTTGACGCCCATGCTGTCCAACAGCCAGAACACGCTCAGGGCCGCCAGGTAGCGGAGGGCGAAACTGACGACCGTCGCCAGCAGGAGCGTGACGACGAAGGCCGCCCAGGGGGCGAGTGACGTCGGCAACGCCATGGGGAAGAAGAGCGCGCCGAACACGAACGGGACCACGCCCCGCCCCAGCATCTGGAACAGCGCACGCCCCACGTCGCCCGCCAGCCACCAGAGTTGCAGATCGGCCGGCCGGTACAGGTCGACCGCGATCTCACCCGTGCGGATGCGCTGCATCAGGTCCTTCTCGGCACCGCCGCCCTGGATGGCGAGGGTCGCGTAGAGGCACTGCCCCAGCCACACGTAGGTCACGGCCTGCGCCTGGTCGTACCCCCCGAGATGCGGTTTCTCGTCCCACAGCGCCAGATACGTGTAGACGAGGATGACGCCGAAGACCGTGTTGGTGAACACCCCGGCCACCGTGGCCGCCCGATACGTCGCGTACCGCCGGAAACCGCCCGCCGCTACGGCCGCGTACAACCGTCCCGAGCCCACATCCACAGCCCTCCTCGCCGCCCGGCACCGAAGCGCAGGAGCCTAGTGCGACGAGGATCACGCGTGCCAGGGATTTTCCCGTTCCGGACACGCGCCGTGGGGCACGGACGCCGTTGGGGCGCCCGGGCCGTGCCCGGAGCGCCCCAACGAGGAGTTCGATCACGCGTCGGTCTGCGCCCAGCTGCTGCACTTGTCCCACATGATCCCGGCGGTGGGAGAGCCGCTCCAGTCACCGATGCACGCCTTGATGTTGACCGGCGTGCCCTCCTTGATGTCCAGGTTGAGCGTGCGGGTGGTGTCCACGCCGTCACGGTTCCAGTAGTAGTAGGTGTTGCCCTCGCCGCCGATCGAGATGATCCCGATGGTCGAGTGGCCGTCCTTGGCGAGGTCGGTGATGGTGAAGACCTCGCCGTAGGTCTGAATGTGGGCCTTGCCGCCGTACTCCTCCTTGGGCGTGACGTTCCAGTCGGCACCGGCCCAGACGGTACGATCCGTTCCGTCCGCGTGGGCCGAGGCGCCCGTGGTCAGGGCGAGCAGAGTGGCGGCGGTGCCGGCCAGGGCGGAGCGTACGAGCAGTCGCATCTTCGGCGGGTCCCCCTTCGGGCGAATCTCGCGGTGGCAAGATCGCAATTCGAACAGACGTGCAGGATAACGCAGTTCACCCTGCACTCGCCCGTCGCCCCGCCCGCACGCTGCCCGCCTCGTCGCACGGCTCAGGACACGGCCCTCGGTCAGGGAACTGATCGCCGGATGGGACAGTCTTCATCACAGGGGCACAAGAGCGAGCAGAGACGTACGGAACGACGTACGACGCGAAACAGGAGTCCGTGCACGACATGAGTGACGAGCCTCAGCCGCAGCAGCCGAAACCGGGCCGCGCACCGAGAGAGCCGCAGACGGACGGCAACCCGGGCACGCCACGGGCCAAGGCGAGCGACGACCCGGGCACGCCACCGGACCGGGGCGGCCAGGCCGACACCGACCCGGGCACGGTACAGATGCGGGCCGTCAGCGACCCGGGCAAGGCCAGGAAGCAGCCGGAGTCTCAGGCTCAGCCGAAGTCGCAGTCGCAGTCGCAGTCGCAGTCGCAGGCAGACACCGACCCGGGCACGGTGCAGATGCGGGCGGTCAAGGGCACCGCACGGCCGCAGGGCGCCGGCAGCCCGGACCGGGAACAGGCGCAGGGGCAGGGGCAGGCGGACACCGACCCCGGCACCGTACGGATGCGGGCGGTCAAGGGCACGGCACGGACACCGGCAGCCGGCGCACCGGGCGCGGCACAGGCATCGGCACCGTCACCGGCACCGGCGGACAGCGACCCGGGCACGGCGCAGCTGCCGACCGTCAGCGACCAGGGCGGGCCGCAGGCGGCCTCCCCGGCCGGGAAACGCAAGCGGACCGGCTGGCGCCGGGTGATCCCCACCTGGCGCATGACGCTCGGCGCCGCCATCGTCACCGTCCTGCTCCTGGCCGGCGGCCTCTTCCTCGGCTACTCACTCGTCCAGATCCCCCCGGCCAACGCGCTCGCCACCAAGCAGGCCAACGTCTACCTGTACGCGGACGGCTCCGTGATCGCCCGCGACGGCGAGGTCAACCGGGAGAACGTCACCCTCGCGCAGATCTCCAAGGACGCCCAGCACGCCATCCTCGCCGCCGAGGACCGCGACTTCTACACCGAGTCCGCCGTCGACCCCAAGGCCATGCTCCGCGCCGCCTGGAACACCGCCCTCGGCAAGGGCAAGCAGTCCGGCTCCACGATCACGCAGCAGTACGTGAAGAACTACTACCTGCGCCAGGAGCAGACCGTCACGCGCAAGGCCAAGGAGTTCTTCATCGCGATCAAGCTGGACCGCGAGGTGAGCAAGGACCACATCCTCGAGGGCTACCTCAACACCAGCTACTTCGGCCGCAACGCCTACGGCATCCAGGCCGCCGCCCAGGCCTACTACGGCATGGACGCCAAGGATCTCGACCCCGCCCGCGCCGCCTACCTCTCCGCGCTCGTCAACGCCCCCAGCCAGTACGACGTCGTCGCCCACCCGGAGAACCGCAAGGCCGCCGAGTCCCGCTGGAACTACGTCCTCGACGGCATGGTCAAGAAGGGCTGGCTCAGCCAGTCCGAGCGGGCCGGCATGAAGTTCCCCGTGCCGAAGGAGTCCACCCTCTCCACCGGCATGTCCGGACAGCGCGGCTACATCGTCCGCACCGTCAAGGACTACCTCACCCAGAACAAGATCATCGACGAGGACAAGCTCGACGCCGGCGGCTACCGCATCACCACCACCCTGCAGAAGCCCAGGCAGGACGCCTTCGTGAAGGCCGTCGACGACAAGCTGATGGACGAGCTGGACAAGAAGAACAACAAGGTCGACACCTACGTCCGCGCAGGCGGCGCCTCCGTCGACCCCAAGACCGGCAAGGTCGTCGCGATGTACAACGGCGTCGACTACGTCAAGCAGTACACCCCGAACGCCACCCGCCGGGACTTCCAGGTCGGCTCCACCTTCAAGCCGTTCGTGTTCACCGCGGCCGTCGAGAACGGCTCACAGACCCAGGACGGCCGCCAGATCACCCCGAACACGATCTACGACGGCACCAACGAGCGCACGGTCCAGGGCTGGGACGGCGACCCCTACGCCCCCGAGAACGAGGACCAGCACTCCTACGGCGACATCACCGTCACCGAGGCCACCGACAGCTCCGTCAACTCGGTGTACGCGCAGATGGCCGCCGACGTCGGCCCGCAGAAGGTCAAGCAGACCGCGATCGACCTCGGCATCCCCGAGGCCACCCCCGACCTCGCCGACGGCCCCGCCATCGCGCTCGGCACCGCCACCGCCAGCGTCCTCGACATGGCGCAGGCGTACGCCACCCTCGCCAACCACGGCAAACACGGCACGTACACGATGGTCGAGAAGGTCACCAAGGCCGGCACGCCGATCGAACTGCCCGAGCGACGCACCCGGCAGGCCGTGAGCCGCGAGGCCGCCGACACCACCACCGCGATGCTGCAGAGCGTCGTCCAGAACGGCACGGCCTCCTCCGCACAGGCCCTCGGCCGCCCCGTCGCCGGCAAGACCGGCACCGCCGAGGAGGACACCGCGGCCTGGTTCGCCGGCTACACCCCCGAACTCGCCACCGTCGTCTCCGTCATGGGCCAGGACCCGGTCACCGCCGCCCACAAGTCGCTGTACGGCGCGATGGGCCTGCCGCGCATCAACGGTGGCGGGGCGCCCACGGAGATCTGGACCCAGTTCACGCAGGACGCCCTGAAGGGCAAGCCGGTCACCGACTTCGACCTGGAACTCCAGCCGGGTTCCGACGTCTCCGAGGCCCCGGACACCCAGCCCCCGGCCGACCCCGCCACGGGCACGCCCGACGAGGGCGGCACGCCCACCGGCCAGGAGACCGACACCGAGACACCCGCCCAGACGCCCAGCACACCCGCCGGGCAGACCCAGGGCCAGACCGACGGCGGCACCACCGACGGCAGCACCGGAGGCGAGTCCCCGAGCGGCGGCGGCACCGCGGACGGCGGCACGACGGACGGCGGCACCACCACCGAGGGCGGCACGGCCGACGGCGGCACGACGGAGGGCGGCGACGCCTCCGACGGCGGCGCCACGGGCGGCCCGACCGGCCCCGGCTGGGGCTTCGCACCGCAGGGCGCACGCCGCGAGTGACCCGGCGACCCGCTCAGTGACCGCTGGTCGCCTTCAGCCCCACCACGGCGACCAGCAGCAGGCACACGAAGAAGATCCGGGCGGCGGTGGCCGGCTCCCCCAGCACCGCCATACCGACCACCGCCGCCCCGGCCGCACCGATCCCCACCCACACCCCGTAGGCGGTACCGATGGGCAGGGTCTTGGCGGCCTGGGACAGCAGCAGCATGCTGGCGACGATGCCGGCGCCGGTGAGCACACTGGGGAGCGGGCGCGTGAAGCCGTCGGTGTACTTCATACCGATCGACCACCCGACCTCGAGCAGACCGGCGACGACGAGCAGAACCCAGGCCATGACGGCACCTCCGGGAAACGGGCTGACGGTGTAGGTGCGTCGTCTTTGCCTTCGTCCCGGTACGGCGCGTCTCGTCGGGTCCTTCCAAGCTAGCAAAGGCAACGACGAAGGGGCCGGTGACGATGGTCACCGGCCCCTTCCGCTGCTTGCTGGAACTACAGGTACCGGAACTACAAGTACCGGAACTACAGGTACAGGCCCGTCGAGTCCTCCGAGCCCTCGAACCGGTCCGCGGCCACGGCGTGCAGATCACGCTCGCGCATCAGCACGTACCCGACACCGCGCACCTCGACCTCGGCACGGTCCTCCGGATCGAACAGGACCCGGTCGCCCGGCTCCACGGTCCGGACGTTCTGCCCCACCGCGACGACCTCGGCCCAAGCCAGCCGCCGGCCGACCGCGGCCGTAGCGGGGATCAGGATGCCGCCACCAGAACGCCGCTCGCCCTCGCTGGTGTCCTGCCGCACGAGGACGCGGTCGTGCAGCATCCGGATGGGCAGCTTGTCCGGGTGGGTGCTGTTCTCGTTTCTCTTGGCGCTCACGCCCTGAAACCTACCTGTCTTCCCGGCGAACGTACGCAGTCGGGTCAGCCCTTGCGCCGCCGCGTGCTGAAGGCGAGCAGCCCGACCACTCCGACGACCACGAGGGCGACGGGCACGACCCGCTCCAGCCGGGGCGCCCCGTCCTCGTCGACGAACCGGGCCCGCACATCGGTGACGGCCCGGTTGACCTCCACGTAGGCCCGCCCGAGGGTGTGATCAATGTTGGACGCGACCTTGGCCTTGGCGTCCCCGACGATCGTCTTCGGGTGCACCCGCACCCCGATCTCGTCGAGGGTCTCGGCCAGGGTCTCGCGGCGGCGCCTGATGTCCGCCTCGATCTGCGCCGGGGTTCTGGTGTCCGCCGTGTCCGCCACCGTGTCGCCTCCGAAGTCGGTATGAAGCCTGTGCTGGACAGTCTGTCAGCTCCACGGCCCACAGCACTGTCCCGACCCCCGGTTAGGCTGGTCCGATGAGCGAGCGACTCCAGCCGGGGGACGTGGCCCCCGCCTTCACCCTGCCCGACGCCGACGGCACCGAGGTGTCCCTGTCGGACCACAAGGGCCGCAAGGTCATCGTGTACTTCTACCCGGCCGCCCTCACTCCAGGCTGCACCAAGCAGGCCTGCGACTTCACGGACAACCTGGAGCTGCTGGCGGGCGCGGGCTACGACGTGATCGGCATCTCCCCCGACAAGCCGGAGAAGCTGGCCAAGTTCCGCGAGAAGGAGTCCCTCAAGGTCACGCTGCTGGCCGACCCGGACAAGCAGGTCCTGGAGTCGTACGGCGCCTTCGGCGAGAAGAAGCTGTACGGCAAGACGGTCGTCGGCGTCATCCGCTCCACCATCGTGGTGGACGAGGAGGGCAAGGTCGAACGCGCCCTGTACAACGTCAAGGCCACGGGCCATGTCGCCAAGATCATCAAGGACCTGGGGGTCTGATCCGGTCGAGCCGGGCGCGGAACGACCGACGCGGGCCGAGATGATCTCGGCCCGCGTCGGAGACCGAGCGGGTCAGGCCGACTCGAGCAGGGTCGTGTAAGCCCCTTCGGCAGCCCGGCCCTGCGCCGTACCCGGCGGAGTGTGGGCGAGGAACTCACTGGTCGAACCGCTCTGCACGAGACGTCCGCCCACCAGGACGGACACGTGATCGGCCTCTTCGGCGAGGTCGGTCACGTCGTGCGTGGACAGCAGGATGCGAACCTCGCCCTTGACCGAGGCGAGGAGATCGCGGAAAATCCGTCGCTGACGTGGGTCCATGCCGGCCGTCGGTTCGTCCAGGAGGAGCACCCGTGCGTCGTGGACCAGCGCGCAGGCGACACCCACGCGCCTCAGCTGGCCGCCGGAGAGCCGACCGGTGCGGGTGTCGGCGTGCTCCGTCATCTCGACGCGGGCCAGCGCTCGCGGAGCGTTGGCCCAGGCATCGCCCTTGCTCATCCCCTTCAGCCAGCCGACATAAGCGACGTACTCGCGTGCCGTGAGCGAGGGCAGGGGTGTGATGTTCTGCGGCATCCAGGCCACCGTCCGCCGGTAGTCCTTGCTCTTCGCGTCGAGTCCGTCCCACGTCACGGTTCCCCGCTGGGGCGTGGTGACGGCAGCGGCCAGCTGCAGCATCGTGGACTTTCCGGCCCCGTTCGGTCCGAGCAGGATGGTCAGTCCGTCCGGAAGCCGGTAGGTGAAGTCCTTCAGCACGGCAGCCCGCCGTCGGCCGTAGGCGAAGGTGCAGGAATCGAGAACAAGCGTCATGCGGCTCTCCGTGCGAAGCGGTTCGGTGGAAGGAGGTGGGCACCGACGCCGACGGTGAGCATCAAGAGGGCTCCCGTGGAGGCGTACCAGGTGTCAGGCGGTTCGAGAAGTACGGTCCACGGGTAGGCGTCGCCGGGCGCTCTCATGCCGAAGAGCACACCGAGCAGCGGCCACAGTGCGGGAACGAGGATCGCGGATCTCCCGAAGAGAGCTCCGCACAGCAGGGTGAGGCCGGCGAGGAAGGCCGTGTTGCGGCCCAGTGTCTCGGCCGACGCGGCCCCGGTGATCATGGCGATCACTTCACCCGCGGCACTTGCGAGTGCCACCACGCCGAGCGCGAGCAGGACGTCGAAGAGCCTGACGGGTCGGATTCCGGTGGTCTCGGCGGCGTCCAGCCGGGTGTGCAGACAGTCGAAGAGGACCGAGGTCAGCACGAGCGGGACGAGTGTGGCGGCCTGCACGAGCTCGGAGCCGCTGGACCAGATGGAGGGCAAGAAGAGGGGGGTGTCCTGAACCGTCGCCGCCAGAAGCGCGAACATCAGGAAACCCAGGGGCAGCCGGGTGTGGGCGCGGCGGGCACGCAGCCACCACATCACGTTGTCGTCCCGGCTTCCTGGCACGCCTCCGCCACCGTCTCCTCGTACCAGTCCATTTGCTGGGCCTCGCTCAACCGCAGGACCTTCGCCACCCCGTCCTGGATACGGCTGCGTTCCTGAGGGGTGAAATCGGGTTCGGAACTGAGCCGTCTCAAGTAGGTGTCCGTCTGCCCGACTTTGGAGGACACCCAGTAGTACACGAGGCGGGCGGGGCCGGTGGCCGGAGGAGCGCATTCGAAACGCACCACTTCGCGGGCGACCTGGTAGCGGACGGTGCCCGTCGCCTCGCCGACCCCGAGTGGGACGGTCCAGTCGTCCTTCGTGGACGGCTCGGGATACCGGAGGTTGAGAGAGGTGTCCTTGATGGAGGTGGGCTCGGCGGGGAGACCGGCTCGACGCAGGGATTCCAGCGTCGCCTCCGTTTCCTCGGTGAGAGCGGAGATGTGCTCGGCGCGCGCCTCGGGCAGGCAGATGCGGGGGGACTGTCCGGCACAGGCGATCGCTCCGTGCCCGGTGCTCCGTGGGCCTATGTAGCTCCAGTCGCTGACCAAGGAGAACGATCCGAACGCGCAGGCGACGACGAGTGCTCCCGCGACGGCTCCGCGCAGCCGGCGGGAGACAGGTGCCCAGAGCAGAGCCATGGCGACGGCGGAGCCGACGGCGAGCAGGAGGGGAGCCGCGAGGGCGGCGGCGGTGGGCAGTTCACCGAACATCATCTTTCCGGCGAAGAGGCCGGTGAGGTGCCGGGGCCACGGTGTCTCCAGTCCCGTGGACCAGCCGACGGCCAGGAAGTCGGTGACCGCGATGATCGGCACTACGGCGATGTGCCGAACGGTGGCTCCGACGGCGAATCCGACGATGCCGTGGGCGACGCAGAGCACCAGTGCGAAGGCCAGCAGCGTGAGGCCGGGCAGGTCGGGCGCGACCTGCTCTTGGACGAGGGCGCACAGCGTGGGGAGGATGAGGAGCGACCAGGCCAGGGCGACCACGGGCGACAGGTGCTGGGCGGCGATGGTGTAGCGGGATCGCACCGCCCCCAGCCTCCAGATTCCTGAGGCACCCAGCTTCCGCGCCTCCCAGGCGGCGAGGCCCGAGGCGACCGCGAAGGCCACGGGCAGCAGGTTGCGCAGCACCGCGTCGACCACGGTGGCGGAGTAGCCCAGCGGATCGATACGGAGGTCGTCACCGAGATCGGTGGCGTAGTAGGCGAACACGAGAAGCAGGGCGACCGGCGCGACCCGCAGCGCGCTGCTGGACCTGATGAGTGTGAGGGGTTTCACTTCTTGGCTTCCTGGAGCGGTCCGAAAAGGGGGCGTGGTGCCTCGCCGCCGGCGAGGCACC